>NZ_JAMMIN010000001.1:0-883732 GCF_051702785.1 Salmonella sp. NW722 | reverse complement strand
AGCGCGCCGGGCGACCGTACCGCCGCTAAGATTGAAAAACTGCTGGCATGGCTGGAAAGCATTAAAGCTGAGCTGGGAATTCCTAAGTCTATCCGTGAAGCTGGCGTGCAGGAAGCTGACTTCCTGGCACACGTTGACAAACTGTCTGAAGATGCCTTCGATGACCAGTGTACCGGCGCTAACCCGCGTTATCCGCTGGTATCGGAACTGCGCCAACTGCTGCTGGCAAGTTTCTACGGCGAGGCGTTTGCTGAACAATAACGCATGGATCTCCGTCGCGGGGGCGTCATTTTCCCCGCGGCTCACCGTAAGGATAATTTATGCGCCGCATCACAAAAACTGCTACACTCCGCCCCTTCATGACATTGTGGTTTTTGTCATTCCAAATTTGAGCATCTCCCTGAAAACTACACCGGCAACGGTCGGGGCGGTCCGGAGTAGTTATGTCTTTTGATTCCCTGGGATTAAACCCTGATATCCTGCGCGCTATTGCCGAGCAGGGTTACCGTGAACCTACCCCTATTCAGCAACAGGCGATTCCCGCCGTGCTGGAAGGCCGCGATCTGATGGCCAGCGCCCAGACTGGAACCGGTAAAACGGCGGGTTTTACCCTGCCATTGTTGCAGCATCTGATTACCCATCAGCCGCACGCTAAAGGTCGTCGCCCGGTGCGTGCGTTGATCCTCACGCCAACCCGCGAGCTGGCGGCGCAAATTGGCGAAAACGTCAGAGATTACAGTAAATATCTCAATATTCGCTCGCTGGTGGTATTTGGCGGCGTAAGCATCAATCCGCAGATGATGAAACTGCGCGGCGGCGTGGATGTGCTGGTGGCGACGCCGGGACGTCTGCTCGACCTGGAACATCAAAATGCCGTGAAGCTGGATCAGATTGAGATTCTGGTACTGGATGAAGCCGACCGTATGCTGGATATGGGCTTCATTCACGACATTCGTCGCGTGCTGGCGAAACTGCCGGCGAAGCGTCAGAATCTGCTGTTCTCCGCCACGTTCTCCGACGACATCAAAGCGCTCGCCGAAAAGCTGTTGCGCAACCCGCTGGAAATCGAAGTGGCGCGCCGCAACACGGCCTCAGAGCAGGTGACGCAGCACGTGCACTTTGTCGATAAAAAACGCAAACGTGAACTGTTGTCGCAGATGATTGGCCAGGGCAACTGGCAGCAGGTGTTGGTCTTCACCCGCACCAAGCATGGCGCGAACCATCTGGCGGAACAGCTTAATAAAGACGGTATTCGCAGCGCGGCGATCCACGGTAATAAATCGCAGGGCGCACGTACCCGCGCGCTGGCCGATTTTAAATCCGGCGATATTCGCGTGCTGGTGGCGACGGATATTGCGGCGCGTGGTCTGGATATTGAAGAGCTGCCGCACGTGGTCAACTATGAACTGCCGAACGTGCCGGAAGATTATGTACACCGTATTGGCCGTACCGGTCGCGCGGCGGCAACTGGCGAGGCGCTGTCGCTGGTCTGTGTTGACGAGCATAAACTGTTGCGTGATATCGAAAAATTGCTGAAAAAAGAGATCCCACGCATTACGACGCCGGGCTATGAGCCGGACCCGTCGATTAAAGCGGAGCCGATTCAGAACGGTCGTCAGCAGCGCGGCGGCGGCGGTCGTGGACGCGGACAAAATCAGGGGGGAGCGGGGCGCAGTCAGCAGCCGCGACGTCAGGATAGCGGGGCGGCGAAGGCGAAACCAAAACCGCGCACAGGCGAGGGGAAACCCGCTGGTGACAAAGCACGTCCGCCGCGTCGCCCGCGCAGAATCACGCCTGCCCAGTAAATTTTATCCGGCAACATGCCCGGTAGCGCGACGCTTACCGGGCCTACGGACTATGCAAATACGTAGGCCGGATAAGGTGCTTGCACCGCCATCCGGCAAAATACACATCGCGTTGCGAGCCGCCTTCCAGAACCGGTAAAAAAGGTACTTCCCGCCCCTGAAATGTGACACAATAGTGGCTGTTTATACAGTACTTCAGGTTTTCTCATGGCATTGACCGCTGCGCTGAAAGCGCAAATCGCCGCCTGGTATAAGGCGCTTCAGGACCAGATCCCCGACTTTATTCCCCGTGCGCCGCAGCGGCAGATGATTGC
The DNA here is from genome assembly GCF_051702785.1 of Salmonella sp. NW722. Classification (NCBI taxonomy): domain Bacteria; kingdom Pseudomonadati; phylum Pseudomonadota; class Gammaproteobacteria; order Enterobacterales; family Enterobacteriaceae; genus Salmonella; species Salmonella sp. NW722. The sequence goes on along the minus strand of NZ_JAMMIN010000001.1, from coordinate 881,613 downwards.
TGACGTCGCCAGAACGCTGGCCGGGGAAGAAGGGAGACATCTGGCTATTGAAGCGCCGACCGGCGTCGGGAAAACCCTCTCCTATCTTATTCCCGGTATCGCCATTGCCCGGGAAGAGCAAAAAACACTGGTGGTCAGTACCGCTAACGTGGCGTTACAGGATCAGATCTTTAGCAAAGATTTGCCGCTGCTACGAAAAATCATCCCCGATCTGCGCTTTACCGCCGCCTTTGGCCGCGGGCGTTACGTGTGTCCGCGAAACCTGGCGGCGCTCGCCAGTAGCGAGCCTACGCAGCAGGATCTGCTCGCCTTTCTTGATGACGAACTGACGCCTAACAACCAGGAAGAGCAAAAGCGTTGCGCCAGGCTGAAAGGGGATCTTGACGGTTACAAATGGGATGGTCTGCGGGATCATACCGACATTGCTATTGACGACGATCTGTGGCGGCGATTAAGTACCGATAAAGCCAGTTGTCTGAACCGCAACTGTCACTATTACCGCGAATGTCCATTCTTTGTCGCCCGACGTGAAATACAGGAAGCGGAAGTCGTGGTGGCGAATCACGCGCTGGTAATGGCGGCGATGGAAAGTGAAGCCGTACTGCCGGAACCAAAGCATCTGCTGTTGGTACTGGATGAAGGTCATCATCTGCCCGATGTCGCTCGCGATGCGCTGGAGATGAGCGCGGAAATTACCGCCTCCTGGTATCGCTTGCAACTGGACCTGTTCAGCAAACTGGTGGCGACCTGCATGGAGCAATTTCGCCCTAAGACCACGCCGCCGTTAGCGAATCCTGAGCGACTTAACGCCCATTGCGAGGAGGTGTACGAACTGATCGCCTCGCTCAATGCCATTCTTAATCTGTATATGCCCGCAGCGCAGGAGGCGGAGCACCGTTTTGCAATGGGCGAGTTGCCTGATGAGGTCATGGAAATCTGCCAGCGACTGGCGAAGCTGACCGAGACGTTGCGTGGGCTGGCGGAATCCTTTCTCAACGATCTCAGCGAAAAAACCGGGTCGCACGATATTGTGCGTTTGCATCGGGTGATTTTACAGATGAACCGGGCGCTGGGAATGTTCGAGGCGCAAAGTAAATTATGGCGGCTGGCTTCGATGGCGCAGTCTTCAGGCGCGCCGGTGTCCAAATGGGCGACGCGTGAAATACGCGAAGGGCAACTCCACGTCTGGTTCCATTGTGTCGGTATCCGCGTCAGCGATCAGCTGGAAAGATTGTTATGGCGCAGCGTACCGCACATTATTGTCACCTCGGCGACACTGCGCTCGCTCAATAGCTTTTCGCGCCTGCAGGAAATGAGCGGCTTAAAAGAAAAAGCCGGCGACCGCTTTGTGGCGCTGGATTCGCCGTTTAATCATGTGGAACAGGGGAAACTGGTGATTCCTCAAATGCGCTACGAACCCACCATTGATAACGAAGAGCAGCATATTGCCGAAATGGCGGCCTATTTTCGTGAGCAACTGGAGAGCAAAAAACATCATGGTATGCTGGTACTGTTCGCCAGCGGGCGGGCGATGCAGCGTTTTCTGGAGCATGTCGCTGATGTGCGCTTACTCCTCCTGGTCCAGGGCGACCAGCCGCGTTACCGGCTGGTGGAGCTGCACCGTAAACGGGTGGAGAGCGGCGAACGCAGCGTGCTGGTTGGGCTTCAGTCTTTTGCCGAAGGGCTGGATCTTAAAGGCGAGCTGCTGACGCAGGTCCATATCCATAAAATTGCCTTCCCGCCGATCGACAGCCCGGTCGTGATCACCGAAGGCGAATGGCTAAAAAGTCTGAATCGTTATCCGTTTGAGGTACAAAGTTTACCAAGCGCGTCTTTTAATTTAATTCAGCAGGTAGGGCGATTGATCCGTAGCCATGCCTGTCGGGGAGAAGTGGTCATTTATGATAAGCGGTTGTTGACCAAAAACTACGGACAGCGTTTACTGAATGCCTTACCTGTTTTTCCGATAGAGCAGCCTGCCGTGCCAGACGTTATAGTAAAACCAAAAGCAAAACCTGCACGCCGCCGACGGCGTTAATGCTGTGAGCACACTTCAAGGAGCTTTCAATGGATTATCGCAAGATCATCAAAGAGATCGGGCGAGGTAAAAATCACGCCCGCGATCTGGATCTGGATACCGCGCGCGGTTTGTATACCCGAATGCTGAATGGCGACGTCCCCGACCTGGAGATGGGCAGTATATTGATGGCGCTGCGTATTAAAGGCGAAGGCGAAGCCGAAATGCTGGGCTTTTATGAAGCCATGCAGAATCATACCATCAAACTGACACCGCCCGCAGATAGGCCGTTGCCGGTCGTTATTCCCAGCTATAACGGCGCGCGTAAACAGGCGAATTTAACGCCGTTGCTGGCTATCCTGCTGCATAAATTGGGCTTTCCAGTTGTAGTACACGGCGTCAGTGAAGATCCGACCCGCGTACTGACGGAAACAATATTTGAGCTGATGGGGATTGTGCCCACCCTACACGGCGGACAAGCGCAGGCCAAACTGGACGGGCACCAGCCGGTGTTTATCCCGGTGAGCGCGCTCTGCCCGCCGCTGGAAAAACAACTGGCGATGCGCTGGCGGATGGGCGTGCGCAACAGCGCGCATTCACTGGCCAAGCTGGCGACGCCATTTGCTGAGGATGCCGCGCTGCGTTTATCAAGCGTTTCTCACCCTGAATATGTCCCGCGTGTGGCGACCTTTTTTAGCCGCATCGGCGGGCGGGCTTTGCTGATGCATGGTACCGAAGGCGAAGTCTATGCCAACCCGCAACGCTGTCCGCAAATCAGCCTGATTGATAGCCGTGGCGTGCAGGTACTGCATGAGCGTCAGAGCGACACGCACGACGAGCCGCTTTCACTGCCTGCGACTAAAGATCCTGAAATCACCGCGCGCTGGATTGAGCGCTGCCTTGCCGGCCGCGAGCCGGTGCCGCAATCATTAAAAACGCAAATGGCCTGTTGTCTGATTGCGACGGGAGAGGCGGCGACGTTAGAAGACGGGATTGCGCGCGTCGAACAGGCTTTTAGCGAATAAAAAAAGCCCGTCCAGTGACGGACGGGCAAATAAGGGTAACAAACAGGGTTAATGAGGGTTGGAGCAGTGGGTCTGTTGGCAAACAGACGAGGGTAATACCCGTCAGAATTCAAACAACAGCGATGTTACATTCTGAAATCTGGCGGGCAGGTAAATTATTTATAAATCACCGCAGTGCCGCTCATTTTGTCATTACCCACGGCGGAGGTGATGTTATAAGCGCTTGCGCCAGCAGCGGCGGCTTTTTCAGCCAATTTAGCTTCCAGGCCATCCAGCGTGGTGGCGCCATCGGCAGACACTACGCCGATTTTATGCAGGTTTTGCGTCTGAGACGCGCTAACCGGTTCTGCGGCAAAAGCGCCAAAAGAAAGGGTGGAAAGCGCGATGGCTGCAACAGCATATTTAATGGTTTTCATGATTAATCTCTCGCAGGTTATTCTGTTTATGGGACGATGTTCCGTCGATGTGATGAGTATCACGGTTTTTTGCGAAAGATAAAATCGAATAGAATTGACGGCCTTGCTCAAAATTTTTGAATGACAAATAACTTATTGATTATTAATTAATTCAACAGTGGAATTTACCGTTCTTGTCATCTGGCTTTACAGAGTCGAGGTTAACGGCACATTCTGCGACGCAGAACGCTAAAAAGCATGAGCGTAAAGGAATGGATGATACTGGCGGTTTCGGTAAAGAAAAGTCAGCGTAACTGGCTGTCTTTTGAACCTCTGCGATTATATCCTGAAAATGTTGCGTTATGTAAATCTTTCTCCTGTTGGCAGGATATGCATAACCGAACGCCCGGTACGGCTTTACGCCGCGCTTCAGGGATAGGGTCGCCGCAAGATTCGCATTCATCGCGACTTTCGCCGTGAGGAAGTTCGCCGCGAGCGCGGGCAACGGCATCTTCAATGGTATTGTTGATTTGTTCATTCACTGCGTCGTCATTTGCCCAGCCGGATGCCATCACGCTCTCCTGATTTTAGGGTACCTGAGGTTAAGTGTAGCGCCGTCAGGTGAAAAAATCGCATCGCGCGATCTTTTCAGACCATGAGCAGAGCCAATGTCATTCAGATATCCGATCAAATGAGCAAGGCAGGGAATTCGCAGTGGTATATTTACCCCGTGGCGTTATACGGGTATCTTACGCCGCTGCTAAAAGGAGAATGCCATGTCCGCCCAGAAACCGGGGTTACACCCGCGCAACCGCCACCAACACCGTTATGATCTCGCCGCACTGTGTCAGACCACGCCGGAATTGACGTCCTTTCTTATCCGCACGCCCGCCGGTGAACAGAGCGTTGATTTTGCTAATCCGCAAGCGGTAAAAGCGCTCAATAAGGCGTTGCTGGCGCATTTTTATGCCGTCACACACTGGGACATTCCGCCAGGTTTTTTATGTCCGCCAGTGCCTGGTCGTGCGGATTATATCCATCATCTGGCGGATCTGCTTGGCGAAACAACAGGGAGTATTCCGGCGCAGGCAACTATTCTGGACGTGGGCGTGGGCGCCAATTGTATTTATCCGCTTATCGGCGTCCATGAATATGGCTGGCGATTTACCGGTAGTGAAGTCAGCGACGCAGCGATGTCCAGCGCGCAGGCTATCATTCAGGCTAATACGGGGTTAAGCCGCGCCATTCGTCTGCGTCGGCAAAAAGATCCGGCGGCCATTTTTACCGGTATTATTCATAAAAATGAATTTTATGACGCAACGCTTTGTAACCCGCCTTTTCACGACTCCGCCGCCGCAGCCCGCGCGGGCAGCGAGCGTAAGCGCCGCAATTTGGGGCAGAATAAAGATGATGCGCTGAACTTTGGCGGTCAACAGCAGGAGCTATGGTGTGAAGGCGGCGAAGTCGCCTTTATTAAAAAAATGATTGCTGAAAGCCAATCCTTCCGCCGTCAGGTGTTGTGGTTTACGACGTTGGTGTCGCGCGGCGAGAATTTACCGCCGCTTTACCGGGCATTGACGGAGGCTGGCGCGGTGAAAGTGGTGAAAAAAGAGATGGCCCAGGGGCAAAAGCAAAGCCGCTTTATTGCCTGGACCTTTATGGATGACGACCAGCGTCGCCGTTTTATCACCCGTAAACGCTAAATCGTCGGTTCGCGCGGCGGCAGTGAATCAGGCGACGGGCCGCCGGCGGGGGCGGGCAGAACCTGATACGTTTGCACCGGCGCGCGCACATTGGCCAGATCAAAATGCTTTTTCACCTGGCTATCAAGGGCAAAACGCACCGTCCACTGCTTGAGCGGTAGGGTGGTGAACGATACGCGTAAAGTAAACGCCGTGTTCGTTAAACCGACAATACCGGCGAACGTGGGTTCGCCGATAATCAGCCCGCGAATATCCTCCGTCTCCATCAGCGCCGTTACCGCGTCTTTCAGCGCCTGATTCGCTTTATCCGCATCCTCATGGCGATCCACGTCATAGTTGGCGACAACTGAGCCGATACCGCGCACAAAGTTGGCGAAAGTGGTGATCGAGGACCACGGGATAATATGGTATGCCCCGGTATCCTGCCGCACGCCGACGGAACGAATCGACATTCTTTCGACCGTCCCCGTCAGCGGGCCTATGGTGACTAAGTCGCCGGTATTCATCCCGTTTTCAAACTGAATAAAGACGCCGGTAATAATATCTTTCACCAGGGTTTGCGAACCGAAAGAGATAGCCAGACCTAACGCCCCCGCGCCAGCCAGCAATGGCGCGATATTGACGCCGATTTCCGATAACACGATCATGATGGTTATGGTACTGATAATCACAGCCAGCGCATTGCGGAACAGCGTCAGCAGCGTGCGCGTGCGGGCGCTGGGTAGCGGGCGACCATGAATATCAGAGGCCAGGCGATTCTCAATCAGACTGGCGAGAATCGTCCATCCCACGGCGGAGAAGAATAAGATTAACGCGATACGGATGAGGATATCGACCATCTTTTCCCCCGCGCCATAATGTAGCCAGTGCCAGAAATCGAATAATCCCCAGGCGTTGAGCAACAGCATAACGGCGACGCAGACGGTCAAAAAGCGTGCGACTTTTAGCGCCGAGGAGAGCCAGCCGTTAAGCCGCTTTTGTAATTCCGGGTAATTGCGCTGCGTATGGGGCGACAGGGTGATGGTTTTCGCTATCCAGCGGGTAAACATACCGGAGATAAACGCCGCGATGCCAATAATCGCCAGACTGCGCACGGTCGCGCCCATCATAAACTTCAGACTATTGCCTGGGTCGAATAACGAGAAGAAAAACAGCACGATAAAGTAGGCGCTGGCCAGCCAGTGCCACACCAGCGCAAAGGCGCGGATAAACAGGCTAAAAAAGGCTAATGATCGTTCCGCCAGGCTTAATAAATGTTGCGTAATCTCCGCTTTGTTTTTAAAGATCAGGTACAGCGCCCAGATGGTGATGCAGAGCATGATCGCCACATTAGCCATCGCGCCAACCTGAACATTCACCTGGTTGGAAATAATCGGAACGGCAACAATCAGCCCGTAGCCAATCAAACTGCTAAGGGAACTCATACGGCGATTCCAGTAACGCGCTGTCGCATCCTGAATTGCGAATGGGCGTAATTCCGGTACATTAGGGCAAAAGATAAGCCGCAGAATCGCTTTAAAGAACTCTATCAGCGCGAAGGCATTCAGGAACAGGCTTTGCTGAAAAGCGATAGTTCGACTTCCGGCATGGAAATTATCACTGAGCATCTGACCGATAAATAAGGTGAGCGCCAGTAGCAGGAGGTCGATAATAAACGCGCCGGCGATCATCGCCGGGAGCTGTAACCAGTTGCTGCGTTCACGGTTTTTCTTGCGCGCCCACAGGCCCATTTTTCGATATAACGGCAGGGCGCAAAGCCGTATCACGCTATAAAAACCAAATACCGCGACGGCCAGAAATAAAAAGTGGGTTAACGCGTTGGTGAAGGTTTGAGAGTTAAACGGCTTGTGCGGCGCATCGGTGATGTTGCGATAAAGCTGGGCGAAACGGGTAGCGAAAGCATCGCCGTACTGACGGGTAACGGTGGTGACGTTCTCCAGTACCGTTTTTTCATCTTTGGCCGCAGGCGGCGCAAGCGCTGGCGCCGGCTCGGTCGGCGGCGTGGTTGAGGCTTCGCGGAGTTGCGCTATCAATTCGTTACGTGAAGCCTCGTTCTCCAGTACGTCAGCCAGGGCCGCATAGGCCGCTTTTTTTTGTTCAGGACTGGGCTCTGGCGCTGCTTGCTGGCTGGTTGATGTCCCCGTGGTCACGCCGGGTATGGCGACCGCATGGGCAGGCGCGCCCAGTAGACAAAAAAGGATGAACAGGGTCCACCGCATGACTCCTCCAGTGAGAAAAGAGACGCAAAACACTAAGTATAGATGGCGCAGGGGAGGGAAAATGAAATGGGACTATTCCATGATGCCCTCCCTGCCGCAGGGCAGGAAGGGCGATATCTTAGGAGACGTGCTGTAAAAATTCCTGTAAACGTGGGCTTGGCGGGTTTTCGATCAACGCCTGCGGACTGCCATCTTCGGCAATACGGCCTTTATCGATAAAAATCAGCCGTGAGGCGACTTTTTCGGCAAAGCCGATTTCGTGAGTGACAATGACCATGGTCATGCCTTCTTCCGCGAGATCCTGCATGACTTTCAGCACTTCATGGCGCAGTTCAGGGTCCAGAGCGGAGGTTGGCTCGTCAAAGAGCATCATTTTCGGCTTCACTGCCAGCGCTCGGGCAATGGCGACGCGCTGTTGTTGACCGCCGGAAAGCTCGGAGGGGTAGTGGTGCGCCCGTTCCGCCAGTCCAACTTTCGCTAATAGTGCTTTCGCCTGTTTTTCCGCTTCTTCTTTCTTTACGCCGCGCACGCGCAGAGGACCGAACATCACGTTTTCGAGCGCGGTCAGATGCGGGAACAGATAAAACTGTTGAAACACCATGCCGGCTTCCTGGCGAATCAGCCGTTCGTCTACTTTAGGATCGTTGACTTTCAGACCATCGACAATCAGATCGCCGGAGGTGATCTCTTCCAGTTTATTGATACAGCGTAATAACGTGGATTTACCCGAACCGGAAGGGCCGATAATCACAACCACTTCGCCCTGACGGATGTTTAAATCAATGTTATGTAGCACCTGGGTGGGGCCAAAGTGCTTGGAGACGTTTTTAAATTCAATCACAGGATTTTCATCCTTCTTTCAAGACGACGCAAAATAAAGCTCAGCACCAGCGTAATGATCAAATAGAAGACGGCCACGGCGCTCCAGATTTCCAGGGCGCGAAAGTTACCGGCAATAATTTCCTGGCCCTGACGGGTCAGCTCGGCTACGCCGATAACAATAAACAACGAGGTGTCTTTGATGCTAATGATCCACTGATTGCCCAGCGGCGGCAGCATACGGCGCAGAGCAAGCGGTAAAATAACATGGCGGATGGTTTCCCGGCGAGAAAGGCCCAGCGCCAGACCCGCTTCGCGAAAACCTTTGTGAATGGATAGTACTGCGCCGCGAGTAATTTCCGCGATATAAGCGCCGGAGTTAATCATAATTGTCACGACCGCTGCGCTGAACGGATCAATACGCAAATCATTAAATGCCATCGGCAGGGCAAAGTAGATAAACATGACCTGGACAACGATGGGCGTGCCGCGAATAATTTCAATGAAAACCAGGGCGATGTGGTTGGCGAACCAGCCGCCAAACGTACGGGCAAAACCTGCCGCCAGTCCAATAACCAGGCCGCCAGCCAGACCGAGGACCGAGATCCACAGGGTCATTTTAGCGCCCTCAAGCAAAAGCGGAATGGCGGGCCAGATGGCGCTCCAGTCAAACTGCATATGTCGTTCCTGTTACCGTGGTGTAAATAGTCAAATGCTCTATCCGGCGCGGAAATGGCGTGAAAGTGTCTTATCCGTCACGGAAAAGAGCTGTAGGCCCGGTGAGCGTCCTCACTACCGGGCCACAAGCCAACATCAGGTCGTTTTATTTAGGTTCTGTACCGAACCATTTTTTGTAGATTTCGTTATAGGTGCCATTCTCACGCAGCGTTTTCAGCGCGCCGTTGACTTTCTCGCGCAGTTCATCGCTGCCTTTCGGGAAGGCAACTCCGTATTGCTGTGCTTCCAGCGATTCGCCTACCGCCTTGAACTGGCCGTTGCCTGCGGTTTTGATAAAGTACAGGATGTTCGGCGTATCGTGCAGAACGGCGTCTGCGCGGTTGGTGCCTAATTCCATGTACGCGTTATCAATGTTCGGGAACTGACGCAGATCTTTGGTTTTGATATTCGCTTTCGCGTAATCCACCGACCCGGTTCCGCTCTTCACGGCAACGACTTTGCCATCGAGGTCTTTAACGCTTTTAATATCGTTATTGTTGGCTTTCACCATCACGAGCAGACCGCTTTTGTAATAGCCATCGGAAAAGTCGATCGCTTTTTTACGCTCGTCCGTAATCGTAATCCCCGCCAGCGCCAGATCGATATTTTTGGTTTGTAATGCCGGAATAATGCCGCTGAAATCCATCGGTTTCAGGGTGTAGTCCAGCTTCAGTTCTTTCGCGATAGCGTCCCACAGATCAACATCAAAACCGACGTATTTGTCGCCCTGTTTAAATTCAAACGGAACGAACGCCGTATCGGTTGCCACCACGAGTTTCTTATCCGCAGCGTGCGAAGACACCGCAAAAGCCAGGGTAAGTGCAGCCAGTGAAACTTTTAATAGAGACTTCATAGCATTTCCTTTTCTATCCACGGGGCGATCCCCTGCGAGAACATGTAGCGTAATGAAAAAATCATGCCAATTATGTAACTCATTGTTTTAACAGAAGCGTCAATCATTCCTGTGCACAATAAGTCGGGCAAAACCAGTATGCCGCACCGTTTTGGGGCACTGATTTAGTGCATGAATAACAAAGTAGAGATACAGGGTCTATTTAGCGTAAAAATTGTTGTTAAAACAATCTTTAATTAACGATTGTGTGATGTAATTATTACAAATAATTCACTTTTATCGGAGGGGGGTACAAGACGTGTGCACTATTTAAGTGCAAAACCCCTGTGCCAGGCAGGGGTATAGGGATGACTTATATACCTGTGTACATCAAGTTGCAGGTGCGTTCGCTTCAGTTACCGACGGAAGTCAGGCTTCTGCGGATTCGCTGCGTTTGTACCCTCCTGCAACTCGAAGTATTCAGGGTAGAGATAGATTTATTCGATGTTGGATTCGATAAACCACAGGAATTTATCGAGGTCGCGTGATGCGGCGGTAAAGATATCGGCAGTGTCTTCATCTTTGGCTTCACCGATAGCTTTGCGAACATCATTAGCGACAACAGCGTAGCGATCGGCCAGTTCTTTTAAGTGATCCTGCACGTTATGGATATCGAGCGGATAGCTTTTCAGTGGAGTTTTGCTGTTGATAACTTGCGTGGTGCCTAACGCCACACCGCCAAGCTGTACGGCGCGCTCGGCCATAGTATCCAGATGATCGGTCAGTGCGGTACGGAAGCCATCCAGCATCTCATGAACGGCAATAAAGTTAGCACCGCGCATGTTCCAGTGGGCCTGTTTCGTGATCAGCGACAGGTCAATGAACTGGATCACCTGACGATTAAGCAACTCAACCGTCGCTTTTTTATCGCTCTCTGATACATCGTTACGGGTATAAAGCAGATTAGACGCTTTTGTTTTTACCAGTTTAGCGGTACTCATAATCTCATATCCTCTTGATGTTTGTGTCCCAGGTAATTAACGAAAATAAGTATAGCACCGGTTTTTAACTTTGCTTTTTTGAATTTACCTATCACTTTAATAGTACAGACAAGATTTAATATTTATTATGATTAAAAATCAATTGGTTAGATGAGTTTGCTGTTTCGTGGGTAATAATTCTCATTTTAATGTAAAAAATGAGAAAAAATATGACAAAAAATGACGAAGTAATAGCGCAATAATAAAAGGTGAATAACGAGGTGATATTCTGCATGATTATGCACATCATGCAGAATAAGAAACTATTTTACGTCAACTTGTTTAATTTGCGGTTCGCGTCGAATCGTTAGGGTAGAACCCATTGAGGCGGCAATGATGGCGCACAGGGCCAGGATTTGTATGCCCGTAAGCGTTTCGCCCAGAAAAATCATCCCGGAAACGGCGGCCAGCGCGGGTTCCATGCTCATCAGCGTACCGAAGGTGCGGGTTGGCAGGCGCGTCAGCGCAATCATTTCCAGTGAATAAGGCAGCGCCGTAGAAAGCACAGCGACCGCTAACCCTAAGGGAAGAATCGACCAGTGCCATAGCGCGTCGCCAGCCTGAACTGCGCCAATCGGCACGAAAATGATGGCGGCAATCAGCGAGCCTACCGCCACCGTGGCCGGACCATGTTCCGCGCCTGCTCGCTGGCCGGTAAGAATATAGACAGCCCAACAGGCGCCAGCGCCGAGCGCTAACGCGGCCCCGGTAAGATCGACGTGAGACATATCTTGCCCTAATGGCAGCAGGAACCAGAGTCCAAGTACAGCCAGTACGACCCAAATAAAATCTACCGGCCGCCGGGATGAAAACAGCGCGACCGCCAGAGGACCGGTAAATTCCAGCGCGACCGCAATACCCAACGGCACCGTCTGAATCGACAGATAGAATAGATAGTTCATCCCGCCCAGCGACAGACCATAAAACAGTAAAGGCAGCCGCTGCTCTTTGGCAAAACGCAAACGCCAGGGTTTGAAAAAGGCGATAAGGATAAGCGTTCCCAACGCCAGACGAAGCGCCGTTACGCCCGGCGCGCCGACAAGAGGAAATAACGATTTCGCCAGTGAAGCGCCACTCTGAATAGAGGACATGGCAATGAGCAAAACCAAAATGGGCAACCAGACTGGTAGTTTACGTGTTGACCCCGGCATCCTTTCTCCTGTCAAAAAATGTCAGTACGAGTAAAGGTGGCAGTGTAATGGAAATTCCCCGTGGCGGTTGAGGATTCGTTGAAAAAAAATTTCCAGGATTCCATAAAATGAACTTAAATTGATGGATAAATAGACTGTTAGTTTAGGAATAATCTGGATGAATGTATCGCATCGCACGCGCATTATTGGTGCAATCAGCCGGAAAAGTGATGTTAATTGAATAAGATAGCGCGATATGGAAACGTTCTGTTACATGAAAGGCGCCCTTAGACACCGTGAATCGCAAAGAGTTTCCCATTAATTTTTGATATATTTAAAACTTAGGACTTACTTGAAGCACATTTGAGGTGGTTATGAAAAAAATTGCATGTCTTTCAGCACTGGCCGCTGTTCTGGCTTTTTCCGCAGGTACTGCAGTAGCTGCTACTTCTACCGTTACCGGTGGTTACGCTCAGAGCGACGCGCAGGGCGTAGCGAATAAAATGAGCGGTTTCAACCTGAAGTATCGTTACGAGCAGGACGACAACCCGCTGGGCGTAATCGGTTCCTTCACCTACACCGAAAAAGATCGTACTAACGGTGCGGGCGATTACAACAAAGGTCAGTACTACGGCATCACTGCCGGTCCGGCTTACCGTCTGAACGATTGGGCGAGCATCTACGGTGTAGTCGGTGTGGGTTACGGTAAATTCCAGACGACCGATTACCCAACCTACAAACATGACACCAGCGATTATGGCTTCTCCTATGGCGCTGGTCTGCAATTCAACCCGATGGAAAATGTTGCTCTGGACTTCTCTTACGAGCAGAGCCGTATTCGTAGCGTTGACGTTGGCACCTGGATTGCTGGCGTGGGTTACCGCTTCTAATCACGTCGGTGAAAATGAAAAATCCGCCTTTCGGGGCGGATTTTTTTGCCTGAAACATGCATTATTTTAGTGAAAAAATATCGCTGCCCAGATGGTTATAGTCCACTTTCTGTAATTTGAAATTGGTGATATAAACGGGCCCGGCTTTCTGCTCCGAAATAAAACGATAGCGATTTTTGATCTCTTTAGCGCTAATTCCTGTCCATTGCGAGAAAAAACTCAGGAAATCGTTCGCGGAACGGCGAGCTTTAATGATCCGATGCGCTTTACTGTCGCTTGATAGCACCATAAACGGCACCTGGAAGTTTTGCTGGAATTTGTCGTCATGCGCCAGGTACTGTACCGCTTTGCCGCGCTCTTTAAACGCCAGCCCGTGATCGGAGAAATAGACGAGCGAAAAACTGTCGCCGCTATGACGAAGCTGAGTATAGAGCTGACGGAGTAAATCATCGGTTTGCGTCATGGTGTATAAATAACAAGACGTCTCTTTCGACTGGACAAACGTCGCGTATTTTCCCTGAGTACGGTCGCAGGCCTGGGGATGCGACCCCATTAAATGCAACACAATCAACTGCGGTTGCGTGCGTTCTGTCGCCAATACCTGCGCCGTCATGGTTAACAGCGCGTCGTCGCGAGTATTTTTATCCGCTTCAAAATCGCCGTTTTTCAGGAAATGCGCTTCATCGGCGCGTTTGGCGATACTGGCGATGGCCGTGTCGTATTCGCCGATTTGCCCCTGATTGGAAAACCACCATGTCTGAAAACCGGCGCGGTTAGCCAGCGTGACGAAGTTATCCTGATACTGCGGTTTGTTATCCACCACGCGATTGAGCGTTAAACCGAGCGATTTTTGCGTTGAGCCGCTGGCGGCGATGTAATCCATAAAGAAGTCGCCATTCACATGGCTGGCGAAGGGGGTATTATCCCAGTGGCCGCCGAAAGCGCCCATGGCATCCCGTCGCGCGCTTTCACCAATCACCACGACATAGATGTGATATCTGGGTTTCACCGCAGTAACCGTCCAGCTATCTTTTATGCCGGATAGCTGCGCCATACGGTGCTGCTCTTCAATGACTTCGTTGTTATTGACGATAACGTCTTTGGCGAAGCGAAAAACCGGATAGCCGGTATCAATAACCTTAAAAACGCCGCCCCACGCCAGATTTTGTACCGGCGCGACGAAAAATGCCGCGACGCTAATCAGCAGGCACAGGCTGTCGAGGCTATTCCAGCGCGGCCTGACCTCTTCTTTTCGGCGGCGAAGCGCAATAATACCCAGCACAAAAATAAAAAGTCCGGTCAGGTAGCTATACCACGGGAAGATGGTCAGGATTTCGCTCGACTCTTCCATATTGGTGGAGTGCAGCGCCAGCAGCGTATTAAAGTTCGGCGCGCCGTAAGCCTGGCCAAAGGGAAAATAGCAAGCGGCTACCAGCGAACAGATGCCGAGCAGCGCTTTTTGTCCGCGAGGCAGGTAGCGCCAGAGCAGCAGCAGCAGGCAGGTAAACGCCGCGGTATAAAGCAGGCTAAAGGGGTAGCCGAGCGCGAGGTTAATCAGCAGCGACTGTAAAAAGTAGAGGCCCGCCCACGGGCTTACAGCCCGACGACGGGCGAGAAGTGAATCGATAAGGGTTGAATTCATATGCCACTATTGCAAAAACGCCATGTGCTAACCCTGGCGCGAAGGGTCATTACCTGCCTGATTATGCGTAAAAAAGGTATTGGGTTCGCAACGGCGAGTCGCAAAATATTCAGGGCTGCCAGAAGATAGAGCGTGCGGGTAAGAAGGTCAACCGCCGGAAAGAAAATGTTTTGCGAAGAGAATAGCAAAACCACAAAAAAACAGGGGAAATGGGCGCCATTTCCGTTGAGGATGCAAAATAAAGCGGCGTACCGCACCGCCGCCTTATTTCGTGGAAGGGTTATCCTGCTCCGGTTTGCCGTTGATCATATCGCACAACATAGAGAGCAGCATTAACCGGACTTTAAAGGGAGAGTGACTGAACACGCGTATACACCTCTTAAATTCGTTCATATAAACCTCCTGATGTTTCTATCCCATCGATCCGTGAGGGATGTCTGCGTTACATACAGATATAGCACAGGCTATGTTTTATAGCTATTGCTAAAACGTTAATTTTTTGTGCCCGGACAACTCTGGTTTACAATGAGCGCTCTGTCAGCTGACGCGTTAACGCGTCACAGAAACGAGGAAGCAAAATGGGTCGTCGCGCAGGTACGCCAACAACAAAAAAAGTGACGCAATTGGTGAACGTAGAAGAACACGTTGAAGGATTTCGTCAGGTCAGAGAGGCGCATCGGCGTGAGTTGATAGACGACTACGTTGAGCTGATTTCCGATTTAATTATTGAGGTAGGGGAAGCGCGTCAGGTGGATATGGCGGCGCGGCTCGGCGTCTCCCAGCCGACTGTGGCCAAAATGCTTAAGCGCCTGGCATCGTTAGGATTTATTCAAATGATCCCCTGGCGCGGCGTTTTTCTGACGCCGGAAGGGGAGAAGCTGGCGCAGGAAAGCCGCGAGCGGCATCAAATTGTCGAAAATTTTTTACTGGTATTAGGCGTAAGCCCGGAAATCGCGCGTCGTGATGCGGAAGGGATGGAACACCATGTCAGCCAGGAGACATTGGATGCCTTTTTGGCCTTCACGCAACAGCATGGAACATCTGCAGAATGAATCTGGCCTTTTTACGGGCGCTGCGGCGTGACCGTTTTTTTCAGTTGTTGATCATTGTGGGGATGGCGTTAAGCCTGTTTGTTCCTTTTGCGCCCCGCGCCTGGCCTGGCACGATTGACTGGCACACCATTATTACCCTCAGTGGGTTAATGTTGCTCACTAAAGGCGTTGAGCTGAGCGGCTATTTTGATGTGCTGGGACGCAAGATGACGCGCCGATTTCATACCGAGCGGCAACTGGCGATGTTCCTGGTGCTGGCTGCGGCGGTGCTGTCGACCTTTCTGACAAACGATGTCGCGCTGTTTATCGTTGTGCCGCTGACGATAACGTTGAAAAAACTGTGCGCGATTCCGGTCAACCGATTGATTATTTTTGAAGCGTTGGCGGTGAACGCCGGTTCGCTGCTGACGCCTGTCGGTAATCCGCAAAATATTCTGTTGTGGGGACGCTCCGGCTTAACCTTTGCTGAATTTAGCGGGCAAATGGCGCCGCTTGCCGTCATGATGATGCTGACGTTACTGCTCCTGTGCTGGTTTTGTTTTCCGGGTAGGGCGTTACAGTACCATACCGGTACGCGTTCGCCGCAGTGGCAGCCCCGTCTGGTGTGGAGTTGCCTGGGATTATATGTCGTTTTTCTTACCGCGCTGGAGCTCAGGCAAGAGTTATGGGGACTGGTGTTGGTGGCTGCTGGGTTTATTGTGCTGGCGCGCAGGGTGATAGTCAGCGTGGACTGGACGCTGCTGTTGGTATTTATGGCGATGTTTATTGATGTCCATCTACTAACGCAATTGCCGGCGTTGCAGGGCGTTTTCAACCAGGTTGGCGCACTGTCTCACCTGGGACTTTGGCTAACCGCTATCGGCTTGTCTCAGGTTATCAGTAATGTGCCCAGTACCATTCTCCTGCTGAACTATGTACCGGCCTCGACGCTGCTGGCGTGGGCGGTGAATATCGGCGGGTTTGGTCTGCTGCCGGGGTCGCTGGCAAATCTTATTGCTTTACGGATGGCGAACGATCGCCGAATCTGGTGGCGGTTTCATTTCTATTCGCTGCCGATGCTGGCATGGGCGGCGCTGGTGGGATATGGATTATTGCAACTGATGCCGTAAGAGAAGCCCGATAGTATCTATCGGGCTTCGCAGGCAGAGTCTGTCAGTTCAGACGAACCGGCATCCCGGAACGATCCTGAACCGCCTGTTGTACGACGGTCTGATCAACGTCAGGCTCGTTGGTGACGGCCAGGATGCTCTTATTAAGCGTGATCGGCACCGCTTCCTTACCTTCAAACTGCGCTTCCGTCGTTGATAGCGGGTTATGCACCTCAATGTAACGGCTACCGTCCGGCTCGGTGGTGGCTTTTACCGGTTCATCGATAAACTGCACGCGGGTACCGACCGGCACATTTTCAAACAGGAATTTGATATCGTCGTTGCGCAGACGTACGCAGCCGTGGCTCACGCGAAGCCCGATGCCGAAGTTGGCGTTGGTGCCGTGAATAGCATACAGGCGACCGATGTACAGCGCGTACAGGCCCATCGGGTTATCCGGGCCCGCAGGCACGACGGCAGGCAGCGGCTCGCCGGCGGCGCGATATTCAGCGTGCATTTTTGCCGTAGGCGTCCAGGTCGGACCGGCTTTTTTACGTTCAACTTTGGTCGTCCAGTTGATAGGCGTGTCTTTACCTAACTGACCGATCCCAATCGGCAGGACGATAACGGTGTTTGTGCCTTTCGGGTAGTAATAGAGGCGCATTTCCGCGCTATTAATGATAATGCCTTCGTGTACGGTATCCGGCAGGATCAGCTGCTGCGGAATATTCAGCACGGTACCGCCCTTCGGCAGGAAGGTATCCACGCCCGGGTTGGCTTCCAGCATGTTGGAGAGCCCCATCTGATACTCCGCGGCAAAATACTCCAGCGGCTGGGTATTGCCCTCCGGAACGGTGATGACCTGATTTTGCCCAATTAAACGGCTACCATCGGTAGGCAGCGGGTAAGTGACTGCTGAGGCTGTTTTACAAAAACCAACTACAGCGAAAGCCGCCGCGAAAAGCGTTGTTAATTTCATATTCATGTTATGCGAGATTCTGTGCCAAGCAGGCTAGTAGGTTGAGAATTCTGTCATGTTGGGAGCGCATTATAGGTGCATTCCAGTAAACAGGGAATTCAGATGTGTACGAAATCACGTTTTTTTCCCCTTACGGTTCAGTGTAGCCCTTTGTACAGGGCGCGATCTTATTTCAGACTTGTGGCATAATAAGCGGTTTGTCACATCTTTTTTCAGGATAAGCCTGTGTTAGTTTCCAGCAACGTTACCATGCAGTTCGGCAGTAAGCCGCTGTTCGAAAACATTTCCGTCAAATTTGGCGGCGGCAACCGTTACGGCCTGATCGGCGCCAACGGTAGCGGAAAGTCCACTTTTATGAAAATCCTCGGCGGCGACCTGGAGCCGACGCTGGGCAATGTTTCCCTCGATCCGAATGAGCGCATCGGTAAGCTGCGTCAGGACCAGTTCGCTTTTGAAACATTCACCGTACTTGATACTGTCATTATGGGGCATGGCGAACTGTGGGAAGTCAAGCAGGAGCGCGACCGTATCTACGCCTTGCCGGAAATGAGCGAAGAAGACGGCTATAAAGTCGCCGATCTGGAAGTAAAATACGGCGAGATGGACGGTTATTCCGCTGAGGCGCGCGCGGGCGAACTGCTGTTGGGGGTGGGCATCCCGCTGGAGCAGCATTACGGTCTGATGAGTGAAGTCGCGCCAGGCTGGAAATTGCGTGTGCTGCTGGCGCAGGCGTTATTCTCTAATCCGGACATCCTGTTGCTCGACGAACCGACCAACAACCTGGATATTGATACTATCCGTTGGCTGGAGCAGGTGCTGAACGAGCGCGATAGCACGATGATCATCATTTCGCACGACCGTCACTTCCTGAATATGGTTTGTACGCATATGGCGGATCTGGATTACGGCGACTTGCGCGTCTATCCGGGTAACTATGATGAGTATATGACGGCGGCGACCCAGGCGCGTGAACGTCTGTTGGCCGATAATGCGAAGAAAAAAGCGCAAATTGCCGAGCTGCAATCTTTTGTTAGCCGTTTTAGCGCCAATGCCTCTAAATCGCGTCAGGCAACGTCGCGCGCGCGGCAGATTGATAAAATCAAGCTGGAAGAGGTGAAAGCCTCCAGCCGTCAGAACCCGTTCATCCGTTTTGAGCAGGATAAAAAACTGTTCCGTAACGCTCTGGAAGTGGAGGCGCTGACGAAAGGTTTTGATAACGGTCCGCTGTTTAAAAATGTCAATTTGCTGCTCGAAGTCGGCGAGAAGCTGGCGGTACTCGGCACCAATGGCGTGGGTAAATCTACGCTGCTGAAGACGCTGGTTGGCGATCTGGACGCCGATCACGGCACCGTTAAATGGTCGGAAAACGCGCGTATTGGTTACTACGCGCAGGACCACGAATATGAATTCGAAAATGACCTGACGGTGTTTGAATGGATGAGTCAGTGGAAGCAGGAAGGCGACGACGAGCAGGCAGTGCGCAGTATTCTGGGCCGCCTGTTATTTAGCCAGGATGATATCAAAAAGTCTGCGAAAGTCCTTTCCGGTGGCGAGAAGGGCCGTATGCTGTTCGGCAAACTGATGATGCAAAAGCCGAATATCCTGATCATGGACGAACCGACTAACCACCTGGATATGGAGTCGATCGAATCGCTGAATATGGCGCTGGAGCTGTATCAGGGCACGCTGATCTTTGTTTCGCACGACCGTGAGTTCGTCAGCTCGCTGGCAACCCGCGTCATTGAAATTACGCCGGAGCGCGTGGTGGACTTCAGCGGCAACTACGACGATTATTTGCGTAGTAAAGGGATCGAGTAAGTTATTGTCTGTAACCCCGATAGCGTCGGGGTTACAGAATGTTAACAAGGTAATTTTTATTTTTTCCGAATGCAATGTGAAAATTATATATACTCTTAATGTTCGATTTTAAAATTAAATGAAAGAAGAGGATCTATCATAAAAATTGCGAATATATTTTGTGGTAAACATATTGTAATGTTATTTTCTTTATAAGAATTCAAGTGCTATTTTATATTCCTTTATTGTTCAACAAAAGGAATAAATATGAGCATTTTGGAACGCTTTTTGGGCCGTAAAGAAAAAAACTCATCTAATATACAAGGTGTTTTAGTAGCGAATGCTGAAATTGATAACCCACTAAGTTTAGTTGTTGTATTTGATACTCTCCCGGAAAATAATTCAAAAGAACTCACCCGCTTGTTGCGTAATTATCATTCCAGTATGAAACAGGCAATGTGTGAACTTGTCCCTGAACTGGATTTTTTTGGTTTAGCAGGATGGGGTAAACATGTAATATCGATGGTTGGATTTAAAACGCCTTACCCTCAGGAATCAATCGAACAATGCGTCGCGCCAGCTCATTATCCCCAGGAAGTAAAAGAGCAAGTACGGGCAACCAGTGCAAATATTATTTTATATTATAAGGGGTATGATACTTCACCTTTAGAGCAATATGTTGCGTTGGCTGTGGTTGCAGGTGCATTAAGTAACATGGGGGCTGTCGCTGTATTAAATGAATCGGCTCACACTTCATTACCTGCGGGGGTATTTAAGTCTCAGGAGTTGGGTAAGCATAGTCTGGAGATGTTGCGTGAAGGTTTCCCGCTGACCTCTCTATTTTGTGGATTTGTGAAATATGAAGTTGAGGATATCGAAGGCGTATGGATGCGTACCTATGGTGCTGATTGCTTTGGGCTACCAGATTTCGCAGCACACGCACAAGGTCATCACGAAGGGCAAAAATATTCTGATATTTTCAATAATGTTCTGCGTTACCTGCTTGAAAGTGGAGCAGAAATGGCTGCCGGGCATACCATGCAAGTCGGTAAAACGACATTTATGAAACTGCGCGATCCCCTTGACGATGAATATTACTTACAGGGGCCTGGAACCACATTAGTGGTTGAACTGATTGAAGAAGATGAGTGTAATGCTCATTGAGAAATCGGGGCGATTGCCCCGACTCTCGTTAAAGTGTAAACGGTACTTTATTTTCCAGCACCGCCTGAATCACATTCAGTGCGCCTTCATGCTTATTATTATCGGTAGCGTAACGGGCGATTTGTTTAATGTTTTCTGCGGCATTGTCCATCGCAAAGGAATAACGCGCCATTTTAAGCATCTCTGCGTCATTGCCGCTGTCGCCAATCGCTACCACATTTTGTGGCGACAGATCCCAGCGTTTCAGTAACCGCGAAATACCGTTTACTTTATGCAGGCCGGCAATAATCAGAACGATAAAGCCAAAACCACTTGTGACGGGCTTCATAATGCCATCGAGCGTAACGTGTAGTTTGTCGATACCAGCGGGATTTGTTCATCCGGTAGGTTGAGCGAAAACTTGAACAGTACGTCATCAATCTCCTGATAATCTTTTACGGGTTTCAGGCGATGGTAGTGTTTTGCCATCAGGGTAACGAATGCTTCTGGCGCATTTTCGCTGACATATGCACTTTGCAGACCGCAGGCGACAAAATTAAGTTGCTTATCTTTCAGCAACTCGCCAATCACAATCCGCGATTCATGTCGGGTCAGTTCGCCGTGGAACAGTTGCTTGCCATGTTCATACACCAGCGCGCCGTTTTCCGCGACAAAAGAGATCTCATCCTTTAGCTCAGGAAAGAACGAAATAAGCTGGTAATACTGATTACCGCTGGCGACAACGAACTCAATGCCGCGCTTTTTCAGTTCCTGAAATTACGCCGGAGCGCGTGGTGGACTTCAGCGGCAACTACGACGATTATTTGCGTAGTAAAGGGATTGAAAGCTAAACACTGACGCCCGGTGGCGTTGTGCTTACCGGGCCTACGTATCCTGGCGCGTAGGTTCGGTAAGACGGGTGCGCCCAGGTAAAGGGCACACCGCAGGTGAGCGGGAAGGGCGGTACGACCGTCAAACATCTATACCTAATGCCCGTTTACCGTGAATATTCAGATCGCGCAGCGTGAAGCGCCCTTCCCAGGTGGTTTCATAGTCCTCGCGCGGGAAATCGCCCGGTGATGCGCCTGTCTCCAGCGCCGCCTTCACCTTACGCGCATAGGCCAGATTTTTCTCACACATTGGCGCGGCAGGAATGTACATCACATTGCCCCAGCCCTGCTGATTTTCGACGGGGGCGACGGAGTGGATGACATCGCAATGCCACCACACGGAATCCCCGGCTTCCAGTGGCGGAATGCTGGTTAACGCCGCCATCAGTAAAGGATGCCACTGTTCAGAAATCGGCAGCACCCGGCCCGGCGCGACGCCGCATAATTCATCTTCCGGGACATCATCCAGCAGCGGGCGCAGCAGAATATACGCCATCGCCTCCGGGATAGGGACGACATGAAGCAACCCCTGACCGGGCAGCATATCGGAGAGCGCGGTCCAGCCCTGGAAGGTGCGAAATACCGAGCATTTTGTGGTGTTATCCACCGTATACTCTTCAACTTCGGTACGGTGCGCCGCATTCCACGGATCGTACTGCTCGACGTTGCCGTTAAACACGCTGGCGAATACCTGCTGATAGGCTGGCAGCAGCCAGCGTTCCAGCGCGCCGGAGTCGGTATGCGCTCCCAGTCCTTTGGATGTGGTGCCCGGCGGGCGGCGACGGATGCGATCCGGATAAATGATGCTGATATCCGGATTAAACCATCGCTTGCCGTCGTGCTCTACCTGCCATAGACGGTTGAGGAACGACTGCGCCAGCGCCATCTCTTCACTTTGGCGGGCCTGCATTTGCGCCTGCGACCAGTAGACAGGATAGATTTCAGGCCGGGAGGCGCTCAGTGTACCGAAAAAATTATCCCCCGGTCCTTTATACACCTCGTCAAAATGGTTCTTGTCCAGATAGTCGAGCATCGACTGGTCCCATGCCAGCGCCTGTTCGCGTGGAAAATGACCTTTAATCACCGCGCACCCGCGGCGCTTAACCTCGGCGCGGGTGGCATCGCTAATGTTGCCCATCGCCAGTTCGCTAAAAGGGATAATTGGCCATACCGGCTGTCCCTGCGCTTTCAGATCGTTAATTTCCGCCACCCGGGCTGCTATGGTGGCGCTCAAACGGTCGAACACCGCCTGTACGTCGCCGATTTGCGCGCGTAGCGCCTGCTTCATCTGACGAATGGCCGCTTTTGGGTCGGCGGGTAGCGTTTCGTGGGTAAAAGGAGTCGTCATATCAACCTCACCA
The DNA here is from genome assembly GCF_051702785.1 of Salmonella sp. NW722. Lineage (NCBI taxonomy): Bacteria > Pseudomonadati > Pseudomonadota > Gammaproteobacteria > Enterobacterales > Enterobacteriaceae > Salmonella > Salmonella sp. NW722. The sequence continues at coordinate 858,874 of NZ_JAMMIN010000001.1, read as the reverse complement.
TCTTTCGTTCGAAAGTAAAATTAGTTACATGTGATACTTTAAGTTAAAATAAGGTTAATGCAAGTTTAAAATATTGCAGGAGCGCACAAAGAGGGAAGCGAGAGGAAAACGTAAGGTGGCCAGGACGCCTTAATGTCTTATGCGGCTATTCCTTTCGTTCAGCCACTTTTCATTCGAAATAAATTTGTGGTTCTGCTCACATTGTTATTAAAATGTTTCTGGTCGCAGTTACAGCCAGGAGCTTAAGTATGACCGTTAACGTTGTCGTTACCGATATGGACGGCACTTTTCTCGACGATGCCAAGCAGTACGATCGTGTACGCTTCATGGCGCAATACCAGGAACTGAAAAAACGTAATATCGAATTTGTGGTCGCCAGCGGTAATCAGTACTACCAGTTGATCTCCTTCTTCCCCGAGCTGAAAGACGAAATTTCCTTTGTCGCAGAAAATGGCGCGCTGGTGTATGAACATGGCAAGCAGTTGTTTCACGGGGAGCTAACCCGACATGAATCGCGTATTGTGATTGGCGAACTGCTGAAGGATAAGCAGCTTAACTTCGTCGCCTGCGGTCTGAAAAGCGCTTATGTCAGCAAAAACGCTCCCGAGACTTTCGTGGCGCTGATGGCCAAACATTATCACCGCCTGCAGCCGGTAAACGATTATCACGACATTGACGATATCCTGTTTAAGTTCTCCCTGAATTTGCCCGATGAACAAATTCCGCTGGTTATCGACAAACTGCATGTATCTCTGGATGGCATCATGAAGCCCGTCACCAGCGGCTTCGGTTTTATCGACCTGATTATCCCGGGACTGCATAAAGCGAATGGCATCAGTCGTCTGTTAAAGCGCTGGAACAGGTCGCCACAGAATGTCGTCGCCATTGGCGACAGCGGTAATGATGCGGAAATGTTGAAAATGGCGCATTACTCTTTTGCCATGGGCAATGCCGCAGACAATATCAAAGCGCTTTCACGTTATCACACTGATGATAATAACCATCAAGGCGCGCTCAACGTCATTCAGGCAGTGCTTGACGGCACCGATCCCTTCTGATTAACAGGCCTGCGTAGGCCTGTTAAACGTAGCGCCATCAGGCAGTTCGGACATATTGCCGATGGCGCCAGGGAAAATTACAGCATATGTTCGGTACGGGCGATGATATCGTCCTGCGCATCCGGCGACAGCGCGGTGAAGAAGGCGGAGTAGCCTGCCACACGCACGACCAGATCGCGGTACTGGTCCGGATGTTTTTTCGCATCCAGCAGCGTTTCGCGTGACACGATGTTGTACTGAATATGCCAGCCCTTATGCACCTCAAAGAACGTCCGTAGCAGAACCATCAGTTTCTGTTTGTCGGATTCGTTTTCCAGCGTCGTTGGGTTCAGTTTCTGGTTGAGCAGCACGCCGCCGAGAATGGAACCGGTAGGTAATTTGCCTACGGAACCAATCACCGCCGTTGGGCCGAGATGATCCGTACCCGATGCAGGGCTTGCGCCTTCCGCCAGCGGCGTATGCGCTTTGCGACCATCCGGGGTAGCCATAGTCGCGGCGCCAAACGGCACGTTTGCTGAGATAGAGGACGTACCGGCGTAATAGTTGCCGCCGACAGGGCCACGACCGTAGCGCGGGTTATGATATTGCTTCAGCTCATCAATATAGGTCTGATAAGCGCGCGCCAGCAAGGTATCGACACTGTCATCGTCGTTACCGTACTTCGGCGCGCCGTTAATCAGACGCTGGCGCAGCTGCTCATGGGTCAGCCCGTCAAAGTCATCGGCCAGCGCGGCGGCAAGCTGCTGTTGACCGATAACGCCCTGTTCGAAGACCAGTTTTTTCACGGCGGCGAGGCTGTTGCCCAGGTTGGCGATACCGACCTGGAGACCGGATACCCAGTCATATTTCGCGCCGCCTTGCTTGATACTTTTCGCTCGCTCAATACAGTCATCTACCAGCGCTGAGCAGAGAATATCGTGGACGTTCTCTTCCAGCATGGTGTCGACCACATACTCAATTTCAATCGATTTGCGGGTGTAGTAGCGAATTTGGGTATCCCAGGCGGCCATCACTTCGTCAAAATTGTTAAAGTTGCCTGCGGAGAGCGCCTTTTCCTGCGGCAGAAATACCTTGCCGCTGGTGGCGTCGCGACCGCCTTCCAGCGCCGCCAGCATGACGCGGGCAAAGTTAATAAAGCTCATGCCGGTGCAGCGATAACCCCATTTCCCGCCGACGGCGGTTTCGATACAGCCGATCGCCGCGTAATCGTAAGCGTCCTGCGGTTCGATCCCCAACTTGATAAATTCCGGGATGACGATTTCATCATTGTTAAACGCCGGCATCCCAAAGCCGCAGCGGATGACCTGGACGCAGGCGTCAAGGAAGTCGTTACTCATTCCGGCGTGATAACGCACACTGAGGTTGGGCTGGGTAGAACGCAAACGTCCGCAGGACTCCAGAATGGCGTAAGACAGCGGATTCACTGCGTCCACTGGCTGACCGTTGATGAGATTCTGACCGCCAATGGTGACGTTTTGATACAGCGGGCTGCCCGCGGAAGCTTTAGAGTGCGAACCGGAGCGGATCTTGTTTACTTCCAGCAGTTTCAGCCAGCAGCTGTGCAGCAGTTCAATGGCGTGCTCACGATCCAGCGTCTGGTCTAGTTCGACATCGCGACGATAATAGGGGTAAAGATACTGGTCCATACGACCAAATGACACCGAGTGACCGTTAGACTCAATTTGTAGAATCAGCTGGATGAAGTAGCACAATTGCAGTGCTTGCCAGAAGGTCTGCGGCGGTTGGTGGGCGATCACCTCGCAGTTTTCGGCGATGGTAAGTAGCTCTTTACGACGGCTTTCACGGGACTCTTCGCCCGCCATCTGGCGCGCCAGCGCGGCAAAGCGCGTGATGTGCTGGCTTACCGCATCCAGCACAATATCAATCGCCTTCAGGAACTGCTCGCCATGCAGATCTTCCAGCACGGTCAGGTTGATGCGTGAGCGGCGCTCGGCGACTTTATCGCGCAGGCCATCAAGCCCTTTTTCCAGCAGCAGCGGGAAGTTCACCGCCAGGTGCGCGTCACCGGAGGTCATATTGCCTTCGGCTTTGATAATGCCAGTCGCCAGAAGCCCTTTTTGTTCATCGGTAAACATGCCGTAGCAGCGATCCTGGACGGTTTGACCGCGCCACCACGGACAGACGTCGTGCAGAATACGTTTGTTTTCTTCACTTACGGAAAAACCTGCGCCGGGTCGGTCCGCCAGGTCGTCGATCTCTTTTTCAATCCACGAGACGGTATATTCCGGGAAAATCGGCGCGGCGCGGACTTCACTTGCCTGGTTGCCGACGATCAGTTCATCGTGTTTTATCCAGATAGTGCGTTCCGCCAGGTGATGGGCCAGCGCCAGCGCACGGCGTACCGGAATCGGTTTATCCAGATGCTGCTGGTACATTTCGGTATAATGCTGCGCGCGTTCGGTACAGACCGGCGGTTTCACGATATGTACCAGCGCGGTTTTGTGCGCCTTAATGCGGTCACTGAGCGTGTCCAGTTTCAGTTGGGTCATGATAATTATCCTCGTAGGGTCGCGGTTAAACCTTTTTGGCAGGCGTACTTCTGGGCAAAATCAAGTAACGCCGGCGCATCCAGTGGTTTATCCGGGGCATGATAGGGTTGACTGAGTAAGTGGTATTTATTGATGCCCAGCGTGTGGTAGGGCAGAAAATGAATTTCCCCGACGTGCAGTTCGTCGGCGGCAAAGTCGGTAATGGCTTTAATGGCCTCCTCATCGGCATTAAATCCCTGAATCAGCGGGACGCGAATCACCATTTTTTTGCCCGCGGCGGCGAGTTTCCTGAGATTTTCCAGCACCCGCGAGGCGCTACCATCGGTCCACTGCTTAAACGGCCCGTCGGCGACATGTTTCAAATCAGCCAGAAACAGATCGATATAAGGCAGTGAGGGCGCAATGTATTTCCATGGAACATGCAGACAGGTCTCAACCGCTGTATGAATACCGGCGTCATGGCTGGCTTTAAACAGCTCTGCCGCCAGTTCCGGCTGCATAAACGGTTCGCCGCCGGAAAGCGTAAGACCGCCGCCGCTGCGATCGTAAAAAGGTTTATCGCGCAGTACCGTCGCCATGATCTCATCCACGCTTTTTATTTCGCCGCACACGGTTAACGCCTGTGTGGGGCAGCAATGCGCCAGGACGGAAAAATGGGCGTCGATCAGTTTCTCGCGATGGATGAGCAGGCCGTTTAGCGCGCGCTCAATGACGTCCGGCGCAGCTTGCGCGCACAGGTCGCATCCTTCGAGACACAGCCGCGCGTCGTATAACAGATCCTGAGCGCGGGCGCGGCTTTCCGGGTTCTGGCACCAGCGACAGCCCAACGAACAGCCTTTGAGAAATACTACGGTACGGATACCGGGGCCATCGTGGGTAGAATAGCGCTGAATATTGAAGATCATAAACGGCCTCTCTTATTTCATATAAAGATTAAATTACTTTCGAATGAAAGTTATCTTGATGTGCGTCAACGAATGGAGAGGTTCTGATAAAGAGGCGTTAAATGAGGTACAACATCACGGTTTGAGGCTGTGATATGGCGTTTAAGATGATGCCGCGCTGCTTGAGCCGATCGTCAGTCGGAGCTTGGGTAAGCTGGCTTTGCGTCTGATGACAGTAATTATCTGTTGATACAGCACGGCCATAAACCGTGCTTCGGTATGTTTATCCGTAAAGTGGCTAATGACCGCAGACCTCACAGCCGGGGTTGCGCATCAACTTCATTTCGCGGAACTGACAGGTCATCGCATCGTACATGACGATTTTTCCGCTAGCGGGCTGACCGTAATGCGCCAGCAGCTTAATGGCCTCCATTGCCTGTAGCGAACCGATCACGCCAATCAGCGGCGCCATCACCCCTGCCTCTACGCAGGTCAGAGCGTTTTCGCCAAACAGACGGCTCAGGCAGCGGTAACAGGGTTCGTTTTCCCGATACGTAAAGACGGTAACTTGTCCTTCCATACGAATTGCCGCGCCGGAGATTAGCGGCACTTTCGCGGTATAGCACCCGGCGTTAAGTTGATTACGTACGCTAACGTTATCGGTACAGTCCAGTACCAGCGAATGCCCGGCAATCAGGCTGGTCATGGCGTCGTCGTCCAGCCGCGCGTTAACGGGCGTAATGGTAATATGCGGGTTGATTCGCGCCAGCGCGTCGCGGGCGGACTCTACCTTTGGCTGCCCGACCGTGGCGTCGCTGTGCAAGGTTTGACGCTGGAGATTGGAAACGGAAACGGTATCAAAATCGAGTAGCGTCAGTTGCCCGACGCCAGCGCCGGCCAGATACTGCGTTGCCGCGCAGCCGAGTCCGCCCAGCCCGACCACTAATACCCGCGCATCTTTTAACGCTTCCTGCCCTTCAAAATCGAAGCCGCGCAGAATAATTTGTCGGTTATAGCGCAGCATCTCCTGGTCGCTAAGTTCCGCCATTACAGGCCTCCGAACAGAGCATTAAACGGCTCGACTTCCACCCATTCTCCCGGCTCAACATTGCCGCGTTCACGCTCCAGCACAATAAAGCAGTTGCCCAGACTAAACGAGCTGAAAATATGTGAACCCTGGTGCCCGGTGGTCGTGACCTCCAGTTCGCCGTTGGCGCTACGTTGCAGGATGCCGCGCTGGAAATCGAGACGCCCCGGCGTTTTCTTCAGGCGAGATGCTGTGCGTACACGCTGGCGCGGCGGTACAGCGCTTGCCGTGTTGCCGCCAAGCTTCGCCAGTAAAGGCTGAACCAGTTGATAAAAAGTGAGCGCCGCAGAGACTGGATTCCCCGGCAGGCCACAGAACCAGCTATTACTGAGTTTGCCGAAGGCAAACGGTTTGCCTGGCTTGATAGCCAGCTTCCAGAAGGCGATTTCGCCCAACTCCTCAAGGATGGTTTTGGTATAGTCCGCTTCACCAACCGAGACGCCGCCGGAGCTTATCACTACATCGGCCTGGCTGTCGGCGTCGATAAACGCGGCGCGGAGCTTACCAGGATCGTCAGGAATAATGCCTAAATTGATCACTTCGCAGCCAAGCTGTTGCAGCATCAAATGTATGGTTAAACGGTTAGTGTCATAAATTTGTCCCGCCTCCAGCGGCTGGCCCGGAAGCTGGAGCTCGTCGCCGGTCGAGAACAGCGCTACGCGCACTTTACGTACAACCTGCGCATCGGCAATTCCCAGCGACGCCAGCACCGGCAGTTCGGCAGTAGTCAGGCGCGTACCGGCCGGAAAGACCACCGCATCCTGGCGAATATCCTCGCCGCGGCGGCGGATGTTTTGTCCGCAACGAACATCGGCGGTAAAACGCACGCCGTCATCGGTTTGTTCCGTCTGCTCTTGCATAACTACCGCCTCGCAACCTGTCGGCACCGGGGCGCCGGTCATAATGCGAATGCAGGTGCCCGCAGGCCACTCTCCCTGGTAAGGCTGACCGGCAAATGCTTTGCCGGCGACGGGCAGCGGCTTATCGGCAGACAAATCCGCCACGCGTACCGCATAACCATCCATAGCTGAATTATCAAAGCCGGGGACATCAAGGGGAGATACGATATCGGTCGCCAGGATGCGGCCAAAGCAGTTCACCAGCGGCAACGTTTCTACGGCGGTGAGCGGGGTAATACGTGAAAGCATCTGGGTCAGCGCCGTTTCAAGCGGCATCAATCCGGCGGAAAATTCCATGAACATACTCCTGCGAGGCAAAATCGAATCCGGCTATTATGTCAGAAAACAGTGGCGGGCAGTATGCTACCTCGGTCTTAGAGACAGCCTTGCGCCTTTACATACCTTACGCATCTTTCTATATTCAAAAATCGAATGAATAACTCACAACAATTCTGATAGTTATAGTAAAAGTTGTGTGCCACCGTAATGGACCCTAAAAATGAATAAAGCAGTGATTGCGATTCACGGCGGCGCAGGCGCGATTGCTCGCGCGCAAATGAGCCATGAGCAGGAGCTACGCTATATCCAGGCGTTGTCAGAGATTGTTGAAAGCGGGCAAAAGATGCTGGAAGCGGGTGACAGCGCGCTTGATGTAGTGACGGAAGCGGTGCGCCTGCTGGAAGCGTGTCCGCTCTTCAATGCGGGTATCGGCGCGGTCTATACCCGAGACGGGACTCATGAACTGGATGCCTGCGTGATGGACGGCAATACCCTGAAAGCCGGAGCCGTCGCGGGCGTGAGTCATGTTCGCCATCCTGTGCTCGCCGCCAGACTGGTGATGGAGCGCAGCCCGCATGTACTCATGGTGGGGGAAGGGGCGGAAAACTTTGCCTTTTCACAGGGGATGGCGCGCGTTTCGCCGGATATCTTTTCCACCCCGGCGCGTTACGAGCAATTGCTGGCGGCGCGTGCAGCGGGCGAAATGGCGCTCGATCACAGCGGCGCGCCGCTGGACGAAACGAAAAAAATGGGTACAGTCGGCGCGGTGGCGCGGGATAAATTCGGCAATCTGGCGGCGGCAACGTCTACCGGCGGGATGACCAATAAATTGCCCGGGCGCGTCGGTGACAGCCCGCTGGTCGGCGCCGGGTGTTATGCCAACAACGCCAGCGTCGCCGTTTCCTGTACCGGAACGGGAGAGGTCTTTATTCGCACGCTCGCGGCTTACGATATCGCCGCATTGATGGAATATGGCGGACTCAGCCTTGCCGACGCCTGTGAGCGCGTGGTGATGGAAAAATTACCGGCGCTGGGCGGCAGCGGTGGATTAATCGCCGTTGATCACGAAGGTAATGTCGCGTTGCCGTTTAACAGCGAAGGGATGTATCGCGCCTGGGGATATGCCGGGGATACGCCTACCACAGGAATTTACCGGGAATAAGGAGCCGCAGGTGCCGCACAGCGATGAACTGGATAGCCGCGATGTTCTGTCCGTCAGTGGCCTGAATATCGCGTTTCACCACGAAGGGCAACAGGTAGACGCCGTGCGTAATGTGTCATTACGCCTGAAGCGTGGAGAGACTCTGGCGATTGTCGGCGAGTCGGGATCGGGAAAATCGGTGACGGCGCTGGCGTTAATGCGGCTGATTGAGCAGTCGGGCGCGAACGTGCGCTGCGGCGAAATGCTGTTGCGTCGGCGTAATCGCCAGGTGATTGAGCTGTCTGAGCAGAGTGACGCGCAGATGCGGCGTGTGCGCGGCGCGGATATCGCCATGATTTTCCAGGAGCCAATGACCTCGCTCAACCCGGTATTTACCGTTGGCGAGCAAATTGCCGAATCTATTCGTTTGCATCAGGGCGCCAGCCACGAAGAGGCGCTGGCGGAAGCGAAACGTATGCTCGATCAGGTACGGATCCCGGAGTCGCAGGCGTTTTTATCGCGTTATCCGCATCAGCTTTCCGGCGGGATGCGCCAGCGAGTCATGATCGCGATGGCGCTATCCTGTCGTCCGGCGGTATTGATTGCCGATGAACCCACCACGGCGCTGGATGTCACTATCCAGGCGCAAATTCTGCAACTTATCAAAGTGTTGCAGCAAGAGATGTCGATGGGCGTGATTTTTATCACCCACGACATGGGCGTCGTGGCGGATATCGCCGATCGCGTGCTGGTGATGTATCAGGGCGAGGCCGTGGAAACCGGCAGCGTAGAGCAGATTTTCCATGCGCCGACGCATCCTTATACCCAAACGTTACTGGCGGCCGTCCCTCAGCTTGGCGCGATGCGCGGCCACTCGCTGCCACGCCGTTTCCCGTTGATTTCCGCTGACGAACCGGCCCTTTATGAATCGCAGATTGAGCAAGACACGGTGGTGGAAGGCGAACCTATTCTCCAGGTTCGGGGGCTGGTGGCGCGATTCCCGCTGCGTAGCGGTCTCTTTAACCGTATTACGCGTGAAGTTCATGCCGTCGAGAATATCAGTTTCGATCTCTGGCCCGGCGAAACGCTATCGCTGGTGGGCGAGTCCGGTAGCGGAAAATCGACGACCGGACGCGCGCTGTTGCGGTTGGTTGAATCCCGGCAGGGGGAGATTATCTTTAACGGCCAGCGCATTGACACGCTGTCTGCGGGTAAACTCCAGCCGTTGCGCCGCGATATTCAGTGTATTTTCCAGGACCCTTACGCCTCGCTCGACCCGCGCCAGACCGTGGGGTATTCCATTATGGAACCTTTACGGATTCATGGTCTGGGGCAGGGGGACGCTGCGGCAAAGCGCGTGGCCTGGCTGCTTGAGCGTGTCGGATTACGTCCTGAACATGCCTGGCGTTATCCGCACGAGTTTTCCGGCGGTCAACGTCAGCGCATCTGCATTGCTCGCGCGCTGGCATTGAATCCTAAAGTGATTATTGCTGATGAGGCGGTCTCCGCGCTGGATGTTTCCGTTCGCGGACAGATCATTAATTTACTGCTCGATTTACAACGGGAAATGGGGATCGCCTACCTGTTTATTTCGCATGATATGGCGGTCGTGGAGCGAATTAGCCATCGCGTGGCGGTGATGTATCTTGGTCAAATTGTTGAAATGGGGCCGCGGCGCGCCGTTTTTGAAAATCCGCAGCATCCTTATACGCGTAAATTGATGGCGGCGGTGCCGGTTGCTGATCCCTCCAGACACCGGCCGCGGCGCGTTCTGCTATCAGATGATATACCCAGCAATATTCATAAACGTGGCGAAGAGACGCCCGCCGTTTCATTACAGTTGGTCGGGCCGGGACATTATGTTGCGCGGCCGCTGCAGGATAATGCGCTCTCGCGCTTATAACATTCAGACTGGCAGGGTTTCAGGAGAACAACATGACGCAATTTATTACGCATAAATGGCTGGCGGCGCTGGGACTGGCCTCATCCATTGCGGCTTTTCCGGCCCTGGCGGCCAAAGATGTGGTGGTGGCGGTAGGGTCTAATTTCACCACGCTCGATCCGTATGACGCCAACGATACGCTCTCGCAGGCGGTGGCGAAGTCATTTTATCAGGGGCTGTTTGGCCTGGATAAAGACATGAAGGTAAAAAACGTCCTGGCGAAAGGCTATACCGTTTCTGATGACGGTCTGACCTACACCATTACCCTACGACAGGGGGTGAAATTTCAGGACGGCGCGGATTTTGATGCGGCGGCGGTGAAAGCGAATCTCGATCGCGCCAGCAATCCGGATAACCACCTCAAGCGTTATAACCTGTATAAAAATATCGCAAAAACGGAGGTTGTCGACCCGGCAACGGTAAAAATTACCCTGAAACAGCCGTTCTCCGCTTTCATTAATATTCTGGCGCACCCGGCGACGGCGATGATCTCGCCGCAAGCGCTGGAAAAATATGGCAAGGATATTGGTTTTCATCCGGTCGGTACCGGTCCATACCAGCTTGAAACCTGGAATCAGACCGACTTTGTCAAAGTGAAAAAGTTCGCCGGTTACTGGCAGCAGGGCTTACCCAAGCTGGATTCTATTACCTGGCGTCCGGTTACTGACAACAATACCCGCGCGGCGATGCTGCAAACCGGCGAAGCGCAATTTGCTTTTCCTATCCCTTATGAGCAGGCCGCGTTACTGGCGAAAAATAAAAACCTCGAACTGGTCGCCAGCCCGTCCATTATGCAGCGTTATATCAGTATGAATGTGACGCAGAAACCGTTTGATAATCCTAAGGTGCGTGAGGCGTTGAATTACGCTATCAATCGTCAGGCGCTGGTTAAAGTGGCGTTTGCCGGATACGCCACGCCGGCGACGGGCGTGGTGCCGCCGTCGATAGCCTATGCGCAAAGCTATCAGCCGTGGCCCTATGATCCGGCTAAAGCGCGCGAACTGTTGAAAGAGGCGGGGTATCCAGACGGTTTCAGTACCACACTGTGGTCATCGCACAACCATAGCACCGCGCAAAAAGTGTTGCAGTTTACCCAACAGCAACTGGCGCAGATTGGCATTAAAGCCCGGATAACCGCGATGGACGCCGGCCAGCGCGCCGCGGAAGTTGAGGGCAAAGGGCAAAAAGAGAGCGGCGTGCGAATGTTCTATACCGGCTGGTCGGCGTCGACGGGCGAAGCTGACTGGGCGTTATCGCCGCTCTTCACATCACAAAACTGGCCGCCGACGCAGTTTAATACCGCTTTTTACAGCAACAAGCAGGTCGACAGCGATTTGGCGGCGGCCTTAAAGACCAACGATCCGCAGGAGAAAACACGATTGTACAAAGAGGCGCAGGATATTATCTGGAAAGAGTCGCCCTGGATACCGTTGGTGGTGGAGAAATTGGTTTCTGCGCACAGTAAAAATTTGACCGGTTTCTGGATTATGCCGGATACCGGTTTCAGCTTTGACGATGCGGATTTGAAGTAAGTAATGCGATGGGGCTGGATGGCGCGCGCGTTGTCCGCCATCCGGTAAAAGGTTCGTGTGATGCTTAACTATGTTCTCAAGCGCCTGCTGGGATTAATTCCTACGCTGTTGATTGTGGCAGTGCTGGTGTTTTTATTTGTTCATTTGTTGCCCGGCGACCCGGCGCGGCTGATAGCCGGACCGGAAGCCGACGCGCAGGTGATCGCGCTGGTTCGTCAGCAGCTGGGGCTTGATCAGCCGCTTCATGTCCAGTTTTGGCATTACATCACTCATGTTTTACAAGGCGATTTCGGTACGTCAATGGTTTCCCGCCGCCCGGTTTCTGAGGAGATCGCCAGCCGCTTTTTGCCGACGCTGTGGCTGACGATAACCAGTATGATATGGGCGGTGCTGTTTGGCATGGCGATCGGCATCGCCGCCGCCGTGTGGCGTAATCGCTGGCCTGACCGGTTAGGAATGACGCTTGCCGTGACCGGCATTTCTTTCCCGGCTTTTGCGCTGGGAATGTTGTTAATGCAGATTTTTTCCGTGGATCTGGGCTGGCTACCGACCGTGGGGGCGGATAGCTGGCAACATTATATTTTACCCTCCCTGACGCTTGGCGCGGCGGTGGCATCCGTCATGGCGCGTTTTACGCGCTCCTCGTTTGTCGATGTCCTGAGCGAGGATTACATGAGGACCGCGCGGGCGAAAGGCGTCAGTGAAACGTGGGTGGTGTTAAAACATGGCCTGCGCAATGCGATGATCCCGGTCGTCACCATGATGGGACTGCAATTTGGCTTTTTGCTTGGCGGATCGATCGTCGTCGAAAAAGTGTTTAACTGGCCGGGGCTTGGGCGATTACTGGTCGACTCCGTCGACATGCGCGACTACCCCGTGATTCAGGCAGAAGTGCTGCTGTTTTCTCTGGAATTTATTCTTATCAACTTAGTGGTGGATGTTCTCTATGCCGCCATTAATCCGGCTATCAGGTATAAGTAAGGATGCGATTATTTAACTGGCGCCGTCAGGCGATTTTACATGCTATGCCGGTGGTAAAACCCGACCAGATACGCACGCCGTGGCGGGAGTTCTGGCGTCGTTTTCGCCGCCAGCATGTCGCGTTGGTCGCCGGGGGATTCGTACTGGCGTTAATTCTGGTGGCGATTTTTGCCCGTTGGCTGACGCCCTACGATGCGGAAAACTATTTTGACTACGATAGCCTGAACAATGGCCCCTCTTTGCAGCACTGGTTTGGCGTTGACTCGCTGGGAAGAGACATCTTTAGCCGGGTTCTCGTTGGGGCGCAGATCTCACTGGCGGCGGGCGTGTTCGCGGTATTTATCGGCGCGATAATCGGTACGGTGTTGGGATTGCTGGCGGGATATTATGAAGGCTGGTGGGATCGTTTTATTATGCGCATTTGCGATGTGCTGTTCGCCTTCCCCGGCATTTTGCTGGCGATTGCCGTTGTGGCGGTGTTAGGCAGCGGTATTGCTAATGTGATCGTTGCGGTGGCGATTTTCTCTATTCCGGCGTTTGCTCGTCTGGTGCGCGGAAATACCCTGGTCTTAAAACAGCAGACGTTTATTGAGTCTGCCCGCAGTATCGGCGCCAGCGACACGACGATTTTGTTTAGCCATATATTGCCGGGAACGGTCTCGTCAATTGTGGTTTTCTTTACGATGCGTATCGGTACGTCAATTATTTCCGCGGCAAGCCTGTCATTTCTCGGATTAGGCGCGCAGCCGCCAACGCCGGAGTGGGGAGCGATGCTCAATGAAGCGCGGGCGGATATGGTCATCGCGCCGCACGTAGCGCTCTTCCCGGCGGTGGCGATTTTCCTGACAGTGCTGGCGTTTAACCTGTTAGGCGACGGGTTGCGCGATGCGCTGGACCCGAAGATTAAGGGGTAAGCCAGCCCGGTGGCGTTGACGCCTGGCGGGCCTGGAACGGGCTCGTCAGGCGGGATAACACATCCGGCACCCGCGCCGGGGGAGGGGGCGTTAAACCCGACTGCCCCACAAATCATATTCGTCGGCGTTTTCCACTTTCACGCGCACGATATCGCCCGGCTTGACGTTGGTTTCGCCGTTCAAATAGACCGCGCCGTCAATTTCCGGCGCATCCGCCATGCTACGCCCGATAGCGCCTTCTTCGTCAACCTCATCAACGATCACCAGAATTTCGCGGCCCACTTTTTCCTGCAAGCGCTCAGCGGAGATTTGCTGTTGCAGTTGCATAAAGCGGTTCCAGCGCTCTTCTTTCACCTCTTCCGGCACCTGATCCGGCAGGTCATTCGCGCCTGCGCCTTCCACCGGGCTGTACTTGAAGCAGCCTACACGATCGAGGCGCGCCTCTTTCAGGAAGTCGAGCAGCATCTGGAAGTCTTCTTCCGTTTCGCCGGGGAAGCCGACAATAAAGGTGGAGCGTAGGGTCAGTTCCGGGCAGATTTCGCGCCACTGCTTAATGCGCGCCAGCTGGCGGTCAACGGAACCAGGACGTTTCATCAGTTTAAGAATCCGCGGGCTGGCATGTTGCAGCGGAATGTCCAGATAAGGCAGGATTTTGCCTTCCGCCATTAGCGGAATCACATCATCAACGTGTGGGTAGGGGTAGACGTAGTGCAGACGTGTCCAGACGCCCAGTTTTGATAACTGCTCGCACAGGCTCACCATACTGGTTTTCACCGGTTCGCCATTATGGAATCCGGTGCGGTGCTTCACATCTACGCCGTAGGCGGAGGTATCTTGCGAAATCACCAGAATCTCTTTGACCCCGGCATCAACCAGACGTTTCGCTTCGCTTAATACGTCGCCAATCGGGCGGCTGACCAGATCCCCGCGCATCGACGGGATAATGCAGAACGTGCAGCGGTGATTACAGCCTTCAGAAATTTTCAGATACGCATAATGGCGCGGCGTCAGTTTTACACCCTGTTCCGGTACGAGGCTTAAAAATGGATTGTGCTTCGGCTTCGGTACGTAATGATGTACGTGCTGCAGAACTTGCTCATAGCTATGCGGCCCGGTGATTTCCAGTACTTTCGGATGCACTTCGCGGATCTGATCTTCTTTTGCGCCCAGGCAGCCGGTGACGATTACCTTACCGTTCTCGTTCAGCGCTTCGCCAATGGCTTCCAGAGACTCTTGTACCGCGCTGTCAATAAAGCCACAGGTATTAACGATAACCATATCCGCATCGTCATAGCGTGGCACAACGTCATAGCCTTCGGTACGCAGCTCAGTCAGGATGCGTTCCGAATCAACGAGGTTTTTCGGACAGCCCAGGGAAACGAAGCCGATCTTTGGCTGGTGGGTTACATTACTCATAGCTTAAAAAGTGTTCATTTATTGGAATGGTCAGGGCAGGGATTCTACAGATATCCGAACAAAAATTGTATCGCAATCTCATCAGGAGCGGCGGCATCAACCGTTGTGGTTGTCAGCAAAAGGTGAAAAAGGGCAATTCTAAGAAAATTCTTGATCTCTGACACCCCTTTGTCTAAAAAACGACCATACTATTAAGTTGAACCCTGGTAGAAAAGAGGAGGAAAAAAGGTATGGTCGTTGACAGACTGAGAACCGATCTTCTCAACAAGCTGATAAACGCGCGTATCGATCTTGCCGCTTATCTGCAATTGCGAAAAGCGAAGGGGTATATGTCAGTCAGCGAAAGTGACACTCTGCGTGACAATTTTTTTGAACTGAATCGCGAGCTCCACGATCACGCTTTACGGCAGGGACTGCATCTCGATCAGGAAGAGTGGAACGCGCTGCGCCGTGCCGAAGGCGCGCTTGCAGCCGCCGCCGTTTGTTTAATGAGCGGACACCATGATTGTCCGACCTTTATTGCCGTCAACGCAGATAAACTTGAAAACTGTCTGACAACTTTGACGCTGAGTATTCAGAGTCTGAAAGTACATTCACCGCTTACACAGGTCTGAATAAGGGGGAGGCGACTCCCCCTTTTTACCGGACCGCGCCGCTTAATGTTTTGTAAAAATAAACCGACCTCTTGCGATGCTGACTACGCTTTAACGCAGAGCCCTGAAGGAGGCGGTATGCGTCGAATACTTCTCGCGATAGTTTCATTCTCTCTTTTCTCTTCATGGGTGAACGCCAATCTTGCGCCGGTGAACGTTGAGGTGCTGCAAACCCGGCTCGATCACCCGTGGTCGCTGGCTTTTTTGCCGGATAACCGTGGGATGCTCATTACCCTGAAAGGGGGACAACTGCGCCACTGGCAGGCGGGGCGGGGACTTTCCGATCCGCTGGCTGGCGTACCGAAAGTGTGGGCAAACGGGCAGGGAGGTTTGCTGGACGTCGTGCTGGCGCCTGATTTTGCCCAGTCGCGCCGCGTCTGGCTGAGCTATGCTGAAGCTGACCGCGAAGGAAACGCCGGTACGGCAGTCGGTTTTGGACGGCTGAGCGACGATCTTCAGCGTCTGGAGCATTTTCGTACCGTGTTTCGCCAGATGCCTAAGCTGTCTACCGGCAACCATTTCGGCGGACGTATGGTATTCGATGCGCAAGGATCTCTTTTTATTGCCCTGGGTGAAAATAACCAGCGCGCTACCGCGCAGGATTTGGATAAATTACAGGGTAAGCTGGTGCGCCTGACCGGGCAGGGCGAAATTCCGCCGGATAATCCGTTTGTACATCAGGCGGGCGCGCGTCCGGAAATCTGGTCTTACGGTATTCGTAATCCGCAGGGGCTGGCCATCAATCCCTGGAGCGGCGCGCTATGGCTGCATGAACACGGTCCGCGCGGCGGCGATGAAATTAACATCCCGGAAAAAGGCAAAAATTATGGCTGGCCGCTGGCCACATGGGGCGTCAACTATAGTGGTCTGAAAGTGCCGGAAGCCAAAGGTGAAATTGTCGAGGGAACGGAGCAACCGGTTTACTACTGGAAGGATTCTCCGGCGATCAGCGGGATGGCTTTTTATGCCAGCGACGTTTTTGCGCCGTGGCGGCACAAACTGTTTATCGGCGCGCTAAAAGATAAAGAGGTCATTGTGATGCACGTCGATGGCAATACGGTGACGGAAGAAGGCCGTATTCTGGGTGACAGAAAGCAGCGTATTCGGGATGTGCGTGTCGGACCTGACGGCTACTTATATGTGTTAACCGATGAGTCCGACGGGCAGTTACTCAAGGTAAGTCCTGCAGCCACGCGTTAGGTCACCGGGATCATCACCACTTTGCGAAAAGCAGGGCGCTCGGTAAGCTGCTGATACCAGCGCTCCAGATTCGGGCGCGGCGTCCATTTCAGATCCACGTTCAGCAGGTTATAGACGAAAGGCGCAATAGCGATATCGCCGGTGCCAAAGTTATCCCCGGAGAACCACGGCTGGTGGGCCAGAGCATCATCAAGAAGCGCAAACAGGCTGTCACACTTTTCGATACCGGCTTCAATTGCCGCCTGGTCGCGTTTTTCCGGCGGGGTTCTGACCAGTCCCATCAGGATCACGCGGTGCGCCGGGCTCAACGTTTGATTCGCCCAGTCCATCCATTTTTCGCCCTCCGCACGCCGCGCCGGATTATCAACCCATAGCCGGTTCTGGCCGTATTGCGCCGCCAGATAGCGGACAATGGCATTGGATTCCCACAATAACAGGTCGGTTTCATCATCTTTAAGCAGCGGCACCAGCCCATTAGGATTCATCGCCAGATAGTCGGCATCCTGGTTAACGCCGTATTTTCCGCCTGCCAGAATTTGATCGTATGGCAGTTCCAGCTCTTCAAGCGTCCACAACACTTTTTTAACATTAGTCGAGTTGTTCCGGCCCCACAGCGTAATCATATTAACCCCTTCTGTTTTATCAGGATGATGACAGTAATCGGCCTACCGTGAGATAAACCTAACATTTACACAATGGTCTGTAAAAAAATCGTTATGAAGGAAGCGTAACGGGATGTTATTGCATAAACTTTAAAAACTTTACCAAGTTACGGTTTCTTTAACGTCGTGAGTGCGTTATTACTCACCGCACTTATTACACGGTGGTGTGACGTGTGTTTTTGGAATGGATACTCGGGTGGTACTATGACGCAATACGCTTCTTCCCTTCGTAGCCTCGCGGCAGGTTCGGTTCTCTTATTCCTTTTCGCTTCGCCTGTAAAGGCAGAGGAACAAACGATCGCGCCGCCGGGCGTTGATGCGCGAGCCTGGATCTTAATGGATTACGCCAGCGGTAAAGTACTGGCGGAAGGCAACGCCGATGAGAAACTCGACCCTGCCAGTTTGACAAAAATTATGACCAGCTACGTGGTGGGCCAGGCGCTGAAGGCAGGGAAAATCAAGCTGACCGATATGGTGACGGTGGGCAAAGATGCCTGGGCGACGGGGAACCCGGCGCTACGTGGGTCGTCGGTGATGTTTCTGAAGCCAGGCGATCAGGTGTCGGTTGCGGATCTTAATAAAGGCATCATCATTCAGTCAGGTAATGATGCCTGTATCGCGCTTGCCGACTACGTCGCCGGAAGCCAGGAGTCCTTTATCGGCCTGATGAACGCCTATGCGAAACGACTGGGGTTAACCAATACAACCTTCCAGACGGTACACGGTCTTGATGCGCCAGGGCAGTTCAGTACCGCTCGCGATATGGCGTTGCTCGGCAAGGCCTTGATTCACGATGTGCCTGACGAATACGCCATTCATAAAGAGAAAGAATTTACTTTTAATAATATTCGTCAACCGAACCGCAACCGCCTGTTGTGGAGCACCAATCTGCATGTCGACGGCATGAAAACGGGGACAACGGCAGGGGCTGGATATAACCTTGTCGCCTCCGCCACCCAGGGCGATATGCGCCTGATCTCTGTCGTGCTGGGGGCGAAAACGGACCGTATTCGTTTTAATGAGTCAGAAAAACTGCTGACCTGGGGTTTCCGCTTCTTTGAAACGGTCACGCCGATTAAACCTGACGCGACATTCGTGACGCAACGGGTCTGGTTTGGCGATAAGCGTGAGGTCAATTTGGGGGCGGGCGATGCGGGGTCTGTGACGATTCCGCGTGGGCAGCTTAAAAACCTGAAGGCCAGCTTTACGTTGAACGAACCACAGCTCACGGCGCCGTTGAAGAAAGGGCAGGTTGTCGGCACCATCGATTTCCAGCTTAACGGAAAATCCATTGAGCAACGCCCGTTAATGGTGATGGAAAACGTCGAGGAGGGGGGATTTTTCAGCCGGATGTGGGATTTTGTGCTGATGAAACTCCATCAGTGGTTTGGCAGTTGGTTCTCGTAAAATAACTCCGTTGCCGGGTGCGCGTCGCATCCGGCAACGGGCAGTTAATACATCAGAGTAATTTGTTGCGCTTTAGCGTAGGCCACAAAGGCCTCATCGGGACGGCGGTCGCTGATAATCGTATCAAAGCGTGATAATTCCCCCATCCGCGCCGGACGTACCTTGCCGAATTTACTGTGATCCACCACCAGTACATGGCTCTGTGCCATTGTCATGGCCCAATGTTTTACCGGCAGCTCTTCCAGATTAAAGCAGGTAGCGCCTTTACTGGTATGAACGCCGGCGGCGGAATAAAACGCGATATCCGGACAAATATTGTTTAACGTTTCATGGAAATCAAGCGGTTTGAAAATGGCGTTGCTGGCGTGAAACTCCCCGCCGCTCAGGATGGCGCGGCAATGGGGTTTGTCCTGCAGCGCCAGAAAGGTATTAAGTGAATAGCACACCGCCGTAAAGGGAAGGTCATTATCAATGGCTTCAATGATCCACGGCGTGGTGGTGCCGCAATCAATAAATACCGTCTGATGCGCTTGTACCAGGCCCGCAGCCAACTGAGCGGCTCGGCGTTTTTCTTCCACCAGACGAGATTTTTGATCGCTTAACAGATAATGACTGGCGCTGCGGGGCTCCAGTACGATATAGCCGCCCAGCAATACGACAGGCGCGCTTTTATGGTTCAGGTCGCGACGAATGGTCATTTCAGAGACGCCCAACAGGGTCGCGGCTTCTTTTAGATGAAGTTTATCGCTGCGTTTTAAGGCCTGCAGCAATTGACCAATACGCTCGTCGCGTCGCGTTTCCATAGTTCCCCTGGAGAGTTAAATAAGCGCTCCGCACCATACAGAGCGCTTAATATTACTCTTTTTTTCGCTATTTAGTCACGTACCCAGCCTTTTCGAATGGGCAATGCGAAACAGAAACGGTAACAACGTTGCAGCGCCTGGTAGAGCGGCGCGCCGTACCATTGCCAGATCAGCTGTGCGCTCAGGCAGCCAAGCATCGCTACCAGCAGCGCGCCAATCATATCTAACGGCCAGTGTACGCCGAGATAGACGCGCGACCAGGCGATGGTCATGGCTATCGCCATCATCACGATGCCTGACCAGAGGCGGTGCCAGAACAAAAACGCCAGCGCAAAGGTAAAAATCACCGTACCGTGATCGCTGGGAAACGAGTCATCGGCGGCATGATGCAGGAAGTTATAGCCGATATGATCGACAAACGGACGGTCGTGCGGGAAAAGGTGTCCCATTGTCCAGGAGACCGCCAGACTGATAATCAGCGCGATGCCGATTTTAACGATCAGCTGACGCTGGGCGCAGACCCGATCGCGGGGACCCCACAGCCAGAGTACCACGGCTAAGAGCGGGACGATGTTGATGACATCTTTGGCGATAAAGATAGCGAGCGAAATCGTCCACTGCGCGGAATCAGGCGTGGCGTTAATAAAATAAAACAGCGAGTTGTTAAGGTTTTCCAGCATAACATCCAGGCTCGGAGCAATGAAATCAAAAGGGATAGCCAGCTCATCCCCGTGCAAACTGAGCATAAATGCAGCGTAACAGGGAGGAAAAGCAGTATTGTCTTATTTGGCGGCAACATGAAGAGATTTAAGACAATGGCATAAAATAATGTCGATGATAACGGCGCAAACTTAAATTAACCTTAAAGTACGCAAGCGCTAAGCGGCTTTCTGTAAAAATGTGCGCTATTTCCCTTGCTGCCTCATAATTCGCTATCTCAGTTCCCCGACTTTCATTACACTCTGCGCGGTTTTTATTGGCGAAGAGATGGTATGCAGAATCGTTTACAATCAGGCGGCAGGCTGGGACGTCAGGCGCTGCTTTTTCCTCTCTGTCTGGTGCTGTACGAGTTTTCTACTTATATTGGCAACGACATGATCCAACCGGGTATGCTGGCGGTGGTTGAGCAGTATCAGGCGGGCCTGGACTGGGTTCCGACGTCCATGACCGCTTATCTGGCGGGCGGTATGTTCTTACAATGGCTGCTTGGCCCGTTGTCTGACCGGATTGGCCGTCGTCCCGTGATGCTGGCGGGCGTCGTGTGGTTTATTATCACCTGCCTGGCGACGTTACTGGCGAAAAACATCGAACAATTTACATTCCTGCGTTTTTTGCAAGGGATTAGCCTGTGTTTTATCGGCGCTGTAGGGTATGCCGCGATTCAGGAATCCTTTGAGGAAGCGGTCTGTATAAAAATTACCGCGCTGATGGCGAACGTGGCGTTAATCGCGCCGCTACTGGGACCACTGGTTGGGGCGGCATGGGTGCATGTTCTGCCGTGGGAGGGGATGTTTATTTTATTTGCCGCACTGGCCGCTATCGCCTTTTTCGGGCTACAGCGCGCAATGCCGGAGACCGCCACGCGGCGGGGCGAAACGCTGTCATTTAAGGCGCTGGGCCGGGATTATCGACTGGTGATAAAAAACCGGCGGTTCGTCGCAGGGGCGTTAGCGCTGGGATTTGTCAGCCTGCCGCTGTTGGCCTGGATTGCGCAGTCGCCGATTATCATCATTAGCGGCGAACAGCTCAGCAGCTATGAATATGGTCTGCTGCAGGTGCCCGTTTTTGGCGCGCTCATTGCCGGTAATCTGGTGTTGGCGCGTTTAACCTCCCGACGTACGGTTCGCTCGCTGATCGTGATGGGCGGCTGGCCTATCGTCGCGGGGCTGATCATCGCCGCGGCGGCGACGGTGGTTTCATCCCATGCTTATTTATGGATGACGGCGGGATTAAGCGTATACGCTTTTGGCATTGGGCTGGCGAATGCCGGACTGGTGCGCCTGACGCTCTTCTCCAGCGATATGAGTAAAGGAACGGTCTCGGCGGCGATGGGAATGATACAAATGCTGATTTTTACCGTTGGCATTGAAGTCAGTAAACACGCCTGGTTAAGCGGCGGCAATGGGCTATTTAGCCTGTTTAATCTGGCAAACGGTATTCTTTGGCTACTGCTGATGCTGGTCTTCTTAAAAGATAAGCGGACGGGGAATTTGCAAACAGTCTGAGAGAGCGGCTACGCCTGATAAGCTTTTTGTTATCAGGCATAGAGAGGCATCCGCTAGACGTTGAACGGCGGCTCGTTGTTTAATACGCTGTCGATAATATCCAGCACGCCTTCCTGGTTGTTCGATCCGGCGCGGTATTTCGCCGCCGCCGCGACCGCTTCGCTGGCGTGCGACATGGCAAAACTAAACCCGGCCTGACGCAGCATCTCAATATCGTTGCCGCCGTCGCCGAATACCACCACTTCACTATCATGAATGCCCCAGCGCTGCTGTAACAGACGCAGGCCGTTGGCTTTATGCACGCCGGGAATTATTAAATCAATACTGCCATAGCCGGTATGAACGGGGACCATGATATCGCCAATGGCGTCGTGCAGCGCCGCCTGTACTTCCGGTATCCGTTCATCGGTAATATTAAGGCCGAATTTGAAAAAGACATCGTTGATGTTATTAAAATTATCCACAAACTCCAGACGATGATAATACATTGCCGCAACGGCTTTTAACGCATCGTTGTACCGTTTCAGCGTATAGGCGCTGTTTTTTCCACAGGCGATAATCTCCACATCGGCGCGTGTGAGCAGGTGTTCGACAACCGTCTGGAAGTCGGCTTTTGTCAGCTCGCCGTTAAAAATATCCTCTCCTTCGCTGACCACCCAACCGCCGTTTTCCGCGACAAAAGCGATTTCGTGCGCAATTTCCGGAAAGAACGAGATTAACTGGTAATACTGGTTGCCGCTGGCCACGACAAAGCGAATGCCTTGCCGCTTCATTTGTTGGTACTGCGCCATAAACCGATCACGGTTATAGGTTTTTTGATCGCTCAGAAACGTGCCGTCCATGTCGACGGCGATTAATTTGATACTCATGCGTTATGCTCCATCACCGGTTGCGGAGTCGATACAGGTTTGGCGACGGCCTTCGCCACCAGCGCCGCCAGAATAACCAGCGCCAGCACAACCATCATGGCGCTGCGTAATCCATAATGCTCTCCCAGATAGCCCAACAGCGGCGGCCCGACCAAAAACGCCAGATAGCCGGTCGTGGCGACAACGCTCACGCGCGTCGGCGCGTCGGGACCGGTATCGCTGGCGGCGGAAATAGTCAGCGGGAAGCCGAGCGAAGCGCCTAAGCCCCAAAGAATGACCGAGACGCCGGCAACCCAGTCGCTATCGACAAAAATAATCAGGCCAATGCCCAGCGCTCCCATCAACGCACTGGCGCGAACAACCGTCACCCGGCTATAGCGGTCAATAAACCAGCCGCCGGTAAAGCGGCCAACGGTCATACCAAGCGTGAAACCGGCGTAGATCAGAGAGCCGGAGGTTGGGCTAAAACCGTGTCCGTCTACCATCAGTAGCGGCAGCCAGTCATTCGCAGAGCCTTCGGCGAATGCCATTGCCAGCACCACCACGCCAATAAGCAAAAGCTGGATGTCCCGATAAAAAGGTAATCCTTTTTCCTGAAGGTGAGCATCTTCCGATGCGTTTTTACCCGTACCGTCAGGGATCGCCCGAATGGCGATAAAAATGGGCGCGATCGCCACGGCAGCCGCGAGGATGATATGGATGTTAGCCGGGACGCTTAATGCGGTTAACGCCATACCGACACCAGCGCCCGCCAGCGTGCCGAAACTGTAAAAACCATGCATCATCGGCAGAACGGTTTTATTCAGCTCGCGTTCGACCGCCGCGCCTTCGACATTAATCGCCACTTCGGCGGCACCAAAACTGGCGCCGAAAACGGCTAATCCAAGGGCAAAAATCAGCGGCGAGGCGCACCACAGCGCGACGCTAAGAATAACCATCCCGGTTACTGCGCAGGTCATCGTCGTGCGAATAACCTTCCGGGTGCCAAATCGTTTCACCAGCCAGGCGGAACAAAGAATACCGCTCATTGAACCGATAGAAAGCCCGAATAAGACCGCCCCCATTTCCGCGGTAGAGACGGAAAGAATATCCCGAATAGCAGGCGTTCGGGTTGCCCAGGAGGCCATCAGCAGTCCGGGTAAAAAGAAGAACATAAACAGCGCCCAGGTACGGCGTTTTAAGGCGTTACGTGAGGAGAGGACGGTCATAGCGTCAGGCCAGAAAATAGAAGCGAGAGGTAAACATTAGCAAGCTTGTGTACATTTGTACATATCGTCGTCATACTTCGTTGTGCAGACAGTTTTTACTGTCTGTTTTTTCAGCGTAAGCGGCAGGCTACTATCGCCTGCATCCTGAATGAGATGTGGAACTCATCATGAAAGAAAATGCCGTAAGACGCGCCAATGATCCTAAGCGACGGGAAAAAATAATTCAGGCCACACTGGAAGCGGTAAAGACCTATGGCGTTCATGCCGTGACGCACCGGAAAATCGCCGCTATCGCTCAGGTGCCGCTTGGCTCGATGACCTACTATTTTGCCGGTATGGATGCGTTATTGAGTGAAGCTTTTACACTTTTCACCGAGAACATGTCGCGTCAATACCAGGATTTTTTTGCGCAGGTGACGGATGCGGAGGGGGCGTGCCAGGCGATAACGGAAATGATTTACGGCTCGCAGGTTACGACGCCGGATAATATGGCGTTAATGTATCAGTTATATGCCTATGCCAGCGATAAGCCAGCGTTAAAAATAGTCATGCAAAACTGGATGCAGCGTAGCCAGAATACGCTGGCGCAGTGGTTTGACGCGCAGACCGCCCGCGCGCTGGATGCGTTTATCGAGGGGATGACGCTGCATTTTGTAACGGATCGAACGCCGCTGGCGCGTGAAGCGATTTTACAGATGGTAAAGCGAATCGCCGGAGAGTCAATGTCGTGTCACTCTGCGTCAGGCAACAAAAAACCCACCAACCTTGAACCGAAATGGCGGGGTTGATGGGCTCCACAAAATGGGGACATCAAAGAAAAGCAGTGGCAATAGGTATGACTGATGCTTTAACGAAAAGTTCGACCTATTGGCAAAATTTTTTCACTTAAAGGCAAACTTCAGTTTTATCCTAACCCCGGCCAGATGATGACAATAAGCGTCCCCGCCAGCGTTAGCAGAACGTTGGCGATGGCGTAAGTGCCCGCATAACCCAGCGCTGGAATATTGCTGCGCGCCGTATCGCTAATGATTTCCATCGCCGGGGCGCAGGTACGCGCGCCCATCATGGCGCCGAACAGCAGCGCCCGGTTCATGCGCAGCACATAAGCGCCAAACAAGAAGCAGATCACCACCGGTACCAGGCTGACGACAAGCCCGGCGATCAGCATTTGTCCGCCGACCGCGCCCAGACCGTTGCTGATACCGCTGCCGGCGCTTAAACCAACGCCTGCCATAAATACCATCAAGCCGAATTCTTTCACCATGTTAAGCGCGCCCTGCGGAATATAACCAAAGGTAGGATGGTTAGCGCGCAGGAAACCGAGCATGATCCCGGCGAACAGCAATCCGGCCGCGTTGCCGATGCCGAAACTAAAATTGCTGAACTGGAAGGTAATCATCCCGATCATTAACCCGATGATAAAAAAAGCGCAGAAGGCGAGCAGGTCCGTCACCTGACTATGGATCGAAATAAAACCAATGCGATCGGCGATGGTTTTTACGCGTCTGGCGTCGCCGCTCACCTGTAACACGTCGCCTTTATTCAGCACGACGTTATCGTCGATAGGCATTTCGATCTGGCTGCGGATGACGCGGTTAAGGAAGCAGCCATGATCGGTCAGCTTGAGCTGAGCGAGGCGGCGACCGACCGCATTGTGGTTTTTCACCACAATTTCTTCCGTTACGATGCGCATATCAAGCAGATCGCGATCAAACACTTCCTTACCATTACGGAAGCTGGGATCGAGCCTGGCGTGCGCGTCCGGATAGCCGACCAGCGCAATCTCATCGCCCATTTGCAGCACCGCATCGCCATCCGGGTTCGCCAGAATACCGTTACGACGAATACGTTCGATATAGCAACCTGTCTGGCGGTAAATACCCAGCTCGCGCAGGTTTTTGCCGTCAGTCCAGGCCACCAGTTCCGGACCAACCCGATAGGCGCGGATAACCGGCAAATAAACTTTGCGATTAGCATCGGTATCCAGACCGCGCTCGCGAGCAATTTGCTGGGCGCTGGTTTGCAAATCCTGATGCTGCAGTTTAGGCAAGTAGCGCGCGCCCACGATCAGACTGACCAACCCAATCAGATAGGTCAGGGCATAGCCCAGGCTCAGATTATCAAGAGCGGAGGAGAGTTGCGTGCTGGCGATGCCGGAATGTCGCAGGGTATCGCCTGCGCCAACCAGCACGGGCGTGGATGTCATTGAGCCGGCCAGCATACCGGCCGTCAGGCCGATATCCCAGCCGAATAGCTTACCAAGGCCTAAGGCGATTAGCAGAGCGCTACCGACCATGACCAGGGCAAGCATCAGATAGTTTTTACCGTCGCGAAAAAAAATCGAAAAAAAGTTGGGGCCAGCCTCGACGCCGACACAAAAAATAAACAGCATAAATCCCAGATTTAGCGCGTCGGTGTTAATACTGAAGTGTTGCTGCCCTAATAATAGAGAGACCACTAAAACGCCAATGGAATTACCAAGTTGGACTGAACCCAGACGTAACTTGCCAAGACACAGGCCAAGAGCCAGGACCACAAATAATAACAGGATGTAATTCCCATTTAACAAATCTGCGACGTTTATATTCACGGAGACTAACTTCTTGTTTACGAGTAAGCTGTTGAAAGAAATGGTAATTTACGCTACTGTTTTTATCATGAATTAAGGGTGCAATCGTATTGCATACAGCATCCAAATAAAAACAACACAACAATATATCCTGCTAGTTTAATCTTATTGCGTACTAACGGCTATAAGAATCGTGCAGGTGTGTTTTTGGCATGGAATGCCACATGACTTTATCTGACTGGATGCCTCACGGCGGAAAGCGTGTTCGATAGAGAGTGTCAGGAGGAACGATTGAAACATAAACACGGGTGGGCAAGCGTTGTCTGCTGCTTTGTACTCTTTATTGTGGTGTGTCTTTCATTAACTATGCATGTACAAGGCGCTTTTCGCGCGGCAGGGCATCCTGAGATTGGACTGTTATTTTTTACGTTGCCTGGTGCGGTGGCCAGTTTTTGTTCTCACCGACGCGAGGTGATCCGACCGCTGATCGGGGCGATGCTGGCGGCGCCGTTTTGCCTGGTGTTAATGCGCGTGGTATTTATGCCTACCCGATCGTTTTGGCAAGAACTGGCGTGGTTATTTAGCGCCGTATTCTGGTGTGCGTTAGGCGCGCTCTGCTATTTGTTTATTAGCAGCCTGTTTAGCCACCGGCGAAAAAAACGCCGATAGCGCCCTCCGGTAGAGGGCGTTGCCAGAGCAATCAGGCGAAAAGATTCAGATTTTCTTTTGCCCATGCTTCAAAATCCGTACAGCCGCCGATATGTTTTTGATCGACAAAAATCTGCGGTACGGTTTCTACAGGTTTACCTACGGTTTTTTCCAAATCCGCTTTAGTAATGCCTTCTGCATGGATATCAATATAGCGGTAGTTAAAATCGTCGCGTTCTTTGCTCAGTTTTTCCGCCAACTCTTTTGCACGCACGCAATAAGGGCACCCTGGGCGGCCAAAAATAACAGTAAACATATCTCTCCTCGAACATAAAGCCAGACGGCGAACAGGTGTTATCATGCCGCGATTTACGGCAGATGAAAAGCAGGTTACGCCTGTTCCTTTGATAACCCAGGGCTATATCTGTTAAGCACGCCGGACCAGAACGTTCTACACTGTGCGTCAGTTAACCGGGAGGCTTGATATGCGCACGATTGGCGTGTTACCCAAAAGCATACTGATACTGGAATACCTCGGTATGATTTTGCTGGCGCTTGCTCTGCTATCGCTTAATCATTACCTTACGCTGCCCGCGCCGTTCAATACGTCGCTGGCTGGCGTATTGATGGTTTTCCTCGGCGTCGTGTTGATCCTCCCCGCCGCGGTGGCGATGATGTGGCGTATTGCGCAGTTACTGGCGCCGCAGTTGATGAAACGTCCACCCGACATTTCTTCCCGTTCAGATAGAGAAAAGCATAATGAGTCCGACCATTGAACTTCTTTGTGGCCATCGTTCTATTCGCCATTTCACCGATGAACCCGTGACTGACGCGCAGCGAGAGGCCATTATTGCCGCCGCGCGCAGCACGTCCAGTTCCAGTTTTTTACAGTGCAGCTCTATTATCCGTATTACCGATCGGGCGCTGCGCGAGGCGTTAGTGCCCCTGACGGGCGGGCAAAAGCATGTGGCGCAGGCCGCTGAGTTCTGGGTATTTTGCGCCGATTTTAATCGTTATTTGCAGATCTGCCCTGACGCGCAGTTGGGGCTTGCCGAACAACTGCTGCTCGGTGTCGTCGATACGGCGATGATGGGGCAAAATGCGCTGACGGCGGCGGAATCACTGGGGTTAGGCGGCGTGTATATCGGCGGCATCCGTAACAATATTGAGTCTGTTACCGAACTATTAAAATTGCCGAAGCATGTATTGCCGCTCTTTGGCCTGTGTTTGGGATGGCCTGCGGATAATCCGGATCTGAAACCGCGCCTGCCTGCCGAGCTTGTGGTTCATGAGAACCAGTATCAACCGCTTGATGAAAAGCTGCTGGCGCGCTATGACGAGCAGTTGGCTGAGTATTATCTGACCCGCGGCAGTAATACGCGACGCGATACCTGGAGCGATCATATCCGTCGCACCCTGATTAAAGAAAATCGCCCATTTATCCTTGAATATTTGCATAAACAGGGCTGGGCGACGCGCTAAAACCTGCGGGCCAGTGTATGATACGCGGGCTTTTCAGGGTTTTCAGCGAGGTGCAGGGTGAAAATTGCCATATTGTCCAGGGATGGAACGCTCTATTCTTGCAAACGTCTGCGCGAAGCGGCGATGCGGCGCGGCCATCTGGTCGAGATACTCGATCCTCTTTCCTGCTATATGAATATTAATCCGGCAGCGTCGTCGATCCATTACAAGGGGCGTCGTCTGCCCCATTTTGACGCCGTTATTCCCCGTATTGGTTCGGCCATTACCTTTTATGGTACCGCTGCGCTACGTCAGTTTGAGCTATTGGGTAGCTATCCGCTGAATGAATCCGTCGCCATTACCCGCGCGCGCGATAAGCTGCGATCGCTACAACTTCTGGCGCGCCAGGGGATCGATCTTCCCATTACCGGGATCGCCCATTCGCCGGATGATACCAGCGATCTTATTAAGATGGTTGGCGGGGCGCCGCTGGTCGTGAAGCTGGTAGAAGGCACGCAAGGGATCGGCGTGGTATTGGCGGAGACGCGTCAGGCTGCTGAAAGCGTTATTGATGCGTTTCGGGGGCTCAATGCCCATATCCTGGTTCAGGAATACATTGCCGAAGCTAAAGGATGCGATATTCGTTGTCTGGTCGTCGGCAATGAGGTTGTGGCGGCGATTGAGCGGTGCGCGAAAGCCGGTGATTTTCGCTCCAATCTTCATCGTGGCGGGGTGGCCAGCATCGCGACGATCACGCCCCGTGAACGGGATATCGCCATCAAAGCCGCACAGACGCTGGGGCTGGATGTGGCGGGCGTCGATATTTTACGCGCCGCGCGCGGGCCGCTGGTGATGGAGGTGAATGCCTCGCCGGGACTGGAAGGTATCGAAAAGACTACGGGCGTGGATATCGCGGGGCGAATGATTCAGTGGATAGAACGTCACGCTACGCCTGAATTTTGCCTTAAAATCGGCGGCTAATCGCAATCGTGGATTCCGCCGTAGTACGAAGCACGCTTTTTGCGTAAGCTGTGCCGGTAATTTTTTCATCGTCATCGTAAGAGGTAGCACATTATTATGATATCACTGGTCGTTCCCACTCTGGATACGTTGCGTCAATGGCTCGACGACCTGGGCATGAATTTCTTCGAATGTGATACCTGCCAGGCGCTGCATTTGCCGCATATGCAGAATTTTGACGGCGTCTACGATGCTAAAATCGATTTGGTGGACAACACCATTCTTTTTTCCGCGATGGCGGAGGTCAGGCCTTCCGCGTTGCTGCCGCTGGCGGCCGATCTCTCTGCTATCAACGCCAGTTCGTTGACGGTAAAAGCCTTTCTCGATATGCAGGATGATAATCTGCCAAAACTGGTTGTGTGCCAGTCTTTATCCGTTATGCAAGGCGTCACCTACGAACAGTTCGAATGGTTTGTTCGCCAAAGTGAAGAGCAGATTTCTATGGTGATCCTTGAGGCTGGGGCGCATCAGCTTCTGTTTAACGCGGAAGAAGACGCGCAAAAAACCAGCGCGGTTGACCATTTTCTTCACTAATCCCTTCCGATAATCAGGCAGTCGCTGCCAGCGCGGCTGCTGTTTACGTTTTTTTATGCTGCTATTAACCTTTATTTAAAGAATTATTCACCTCCTTTCTGACCATTTCGCTTTATCACATAGACAAAACCTGCATAAAAAATTGATAAAAGGCGTTTTTTAATCTGGGCTATAGCCTCAAACCTTAGCTAAAGTTATTCTTGCGAAGCTTCTATAGCGAGCTTGAGGGCAGGGAGGGCGACCTCTCTTCTTCATTTGTATCAAATGAAAAGGTATGCACATTTCAGGCATGTTTTAAACCACGCCTAATGGGTTCATTTGTTAACGGATTTCAGAAGGAAAGCGATGATGACCGCCTTAAAGAAAAAATGGCTATCGGGTCTGGTTGCGGGTGCTCTGATGGTCGTCTCTGTCGGCACGCTCGCTGCCGAACAAAAAACGCTGCACATTTATAACTGGTCAGATTATATCGCGCCGGACACGGTGGCGAACTTTGAAAAAGAGACCGGGATTAACGTTATCTATGATGTCTTTGACTCTAACGAAGTGCTGGAAGGCAAGTTAATGGCAGGCAGCACCGGGTTCGATCTGGTGGTGCCATCGGCCAGTTTTCTTGAGCGCCAGCTCACCGCGGGCGTTTTTCAGCCGCTGGATAAAAGCAAACTTCCCGGCTGGAAAAACCTCGATCCTGAACTGCTGAAACTGGTAGCGAAGCACGATCCTGACAACAAATACGCCATGCCCTACATGTGGGCCACGACGGGCATTGGCTATAACGTTGATAAAGTGAAAGCGGTGCTGGGGGATGATGCGCCAGTGAATAGCTGGGATTTAGTCCTCAAGCCGGAAAATCTGGAGAAGCTAAAAAGCTGCGGCGTCTCTTTCCTTGATGCGCCTGAAGAAATTTTTGCCACTGTGCTGAACTATCTGGGTAAAGATCCGAATAGCAGCAAAGCGGATGACTACACCGGCCCGGCAACCGATCTGTTGTTGAAGCTACGGCCAAACATTCGCTATTTCCACTCCTCGCAATACATTAACGATCTGGCTAATGGCGATACCTGTGTGGCCATCGGCTGGGCGGGCGATGTCTGGCAGGCCGCTAACCGGGCGAAAGAGGCGAAAAATGGCGTCAATATCTCTTTCTCGATCCCCAAAGAGGGGGCAATGGCGTTTTTTGATGTGTTTGCCATGCCGGCTGACGCCAAAAATAAAGACGAGGCCTACCAGTTCCTTAATTATCTGCTGCGCCCTGATGTGATTGCCCATATTTCCGATCACGTTTTCTACGCCAATGCGAATAAAGAGGCGACGGCGCTGGTCAGCCAGCAGGTGCGCGATAACCCGGGAATTTATCCGCCGGCGGATGTGCGGGCCAAGTTGTTTACCCTGAAAGTGCAGGAGCCGAAGATTGATCGCGTCCGCACCCGCGCATGGACGAAGGTGAAAAGCGGTAAGTAATTTATTAACGGTATGGCCTGATAAGCGTGCGCTATCGGGCATTCCACCGTTTGTATCGTTTGATTGTGTTATGCCGGAGAGCGCCTTGTGAATGATGTCCCCCACCGCCCGCAGGTGAAAACCCGTAAAGCGCTGACGCCGCTTCTGGAAATTCGCAACCTGACGAAGTCATTCGACGGGCAACATGCTGTCGATGATGTCAGTCTGACTATCTATAAAGGCGAGATTTTTGCCCTGCTGGGCGCGTCAGGTTGTGGAAAATCGACTCTGCTACGGATGCTGGCAGGTTTTGAACCGCCGAGCAGCGGGCAAATTATGCTCGACGGCGTCGATCTGGCGCATGTTCCGCCGTATCAGCGTCCGATTAATATGATGTTTCAGTCCTATGCGTTGTTTCCGCATATGACGGTAGAGCAGAACATCGCTTTTGGTCTGAAGCAGGACAAACTGCCGAAGGCGGAGATTACCAGCCGCGTCAATGAGATGCTGGGTCTGGTGCACATGCAGGAGTTTGCGAAACGTAAGCCGCATCAGCTTTCCGGCGGTCAGCGTCAGCGCGTGGCCCTGGCGCGCAGCCTGGCGAAACGTCCTAAGCTGCTCTTGTTGGATGAACCGATGGGCGCGCTGGATAAAAAATTACGCGACCGGATGCAGCTTGAAGTGGTGGATATCCTTGAGCGCGTCGGCGTGACCTGCGTCATGGTGACGCACGATCAGGAAGAAGCGATGACGATGGCGGGGCGCATTGCCATCATGAACCGTGGAAAATTTGTGCAAATTGGCGAACCGGAGGAGATTTACGAGCATCCGACGACCCGCTACAGCGCCGAATTTATCGGATCGGTAAATGTTTTTGAGGGCTTACTGAAAGCGCGTGAAGAGGATGGTCTGGTCATTGACGCGCCCGGTTTGGTTCATCCGTTAAAAGTCGATGCAGATGCCTCTGTCGTTGATAATGTGCCGGTATATGTGGCGCTACGTCCGGAAAAAATCATGCTCTGTGAGTCGCCGCCTGCCGATGGCTATAATTTCGCCGTCGGCGAAGTGGCGCATATTGCGTATCTCGGCGATCTGTCTATTTATCATGTGCGGCTAAAAAGCGGGCAGATGATCAGCGCTCAACTGCAGAATGCGCACCGTTACCGGAAAGGGTTACCGACCTGGGGCGATGAAGTGCGTTTGTGCTGGGAAGCGGATAGCTGCGTGGTCCTGACGGTATAAGGGGGAAACATGAGCACACTTGAACCTCCGGCACGCATCAGTAAACCTGGCGGCGCGGCGCTATGGTTGGCGCGAATGCAAATGAAACATGGGCGTAAGCTGGTTATTGCTTTGCCTTATATCTGGCTCATTCTGCTGTTTTTACTGCCGTTTCTTATCGTCTTTAAGATAAGCCTGGCGGAAATGGCGCGGGCGATCCCGCCGTATACCGATCTGCTGGAATGGGCTGACGGTCAGTTGTCGATTACGCTCAATCTCGGTAATTTTTTGCAACTGACCGACGATCCGCTTTATTTCGAAGCCTATCTGCAATCGTTACAAATTGCCGGTATTTCCACAATCTGCTGCCTGCTGCTGGGCTACCCGCTGGCGTGGGCGGTGGCGCACAGCAAGCCCTCCACGCGCAATATCCTGCTGCTGTTGGTGATCCTGCCCTCGTGGACGTCTTTTTTAATACGCGTCTATGCCTGGATGGGCATTTTGAAAAACAACGGTGTGCTGAACAATGTGTTGCTGTGGCTAGGGGTTATCGATCAGCCGCTGACGATCCTGCACACTAACCTGGCCGTCTATATCGGCATTGTTTATGCGTATCTGCCGTTTATGGTTCTGCCCATTTATACCGCATTAACGCGTATTGATTATTCGCTGGTGGAAGCGTCGCTGGATCTCGGCGCCCGACCGCTGAAAACATTTTTTAGCATCATTGTCCCGCCCACCAAAGGCGGAATCATCGCCGGCTCGATGCTGGTTTTTATCCCGGCGGTGGGCGAGTTCGTGATCCCGGAACTGCTTGGCGGGCCGGACAGTATCATGATTGGTCGCGTCCTGTGGCAGGAGTTTTTCAATAACCGCGACTGGCCGGTTGCTTCTGCGGTCGCCATTATTATGTTGCTGCTGCTGATAGTACCGATCATGTGGTTCCATAAACATCAGCAAAAAAGTGTGGGGGAGCATGGATGAATAACTTACCGGTCGTTCGCTCGCCCTGGCGCATTCTGATTCTGGTGCTGGGGTTTACTTTTCTCTATGCGCCGATGTTAATGTTGGTGATTTACTCGTTTAACAGTTCGAAGCTGGTGACGGTGTGGGCGGGATGGTCGACGCGCTGGTATGGCGAGCTCTTTCGGGATACCGCCATGATGAGCGCAGTGGGACTAAGCCTGACAATTGCCGCCTGCGCGGCGACGATGGCGGTGGTGCTCGGTACTATCGCCGCGGTGGTGATGGTGCGATTTGGACGATTTCGCGGCGCAAACGGCTTTGCGTTTATGATCACCGCGCCGCTGGTGATGCCGGATGTGATTACCGGGCTGTCGCTGCTGCTGCTGTTTGTCGCGCTCGGTCATGCTATCGGCTGGCCCTCCGATCGCGGGATGCTGACCATCTGGTTGGCGCACGTCACTTTCTGTACCGCTTATGTGGCAGTGGTGATCGCTTCGCGATTACGCGAACTGGATCGTTCGATTGAAGAGGCGGCGATGGATCTTGGCGCGGCGCCGTTAAAGGTCTTTTTTGTCATTACATTACCGATGATCATGCCAGCGGTGATCTCGGGCTGGCTGTTGGCCTTTACGCTTTCCCTTGACGATCTGGTGATTGCCAGCTTCGTTTCCGGTCCCGGCGCCACCACGCTACCGATGCTGGTTTTCTCCAGCGTGCGCATGGGCGTGAACCCGGAAATCAACGCGCTGGCGACGTTAATCCTCGGCGTGGTAGGAATCGTCGGATTTATTGCATGGTACCTGATGGCGCGAGCGGAAAAACAGCGGATTCGCGATATCCAGCGTGCAAGACGCGGCTGAAGCCACTAAAATCTTCCACTATGGCAATGCGTTGCCGCGCGGGTCGCGGCATCATTTTCAGGGAAGACATTCATTGGGATTTATAAAGCAATCAACCTCATCACATGCCCGTTTAAATGTGCCTACGCTGGTGCAGGTTGCGGCTATGGCGATTATTTTGATTCGCGGTCTCGATGTGCTGATGATTATGAATACCCTCGGCATACGCGGGATGGGCGAGTTTATTCATCGCAGCGTGCAGACGTGGAGCTTAACCCTGGTCTTTCTGGCCAGCTTAGTGCTGGTCTTTATTGAAATTTATTGTGCGTTTTCGCTGGTGAAAGGCCGTAGCTGGGCGCGCTGGGTGTACCTGGCGACACAAATTATTGTGAGCGGATATCTGTGGGCGGCGTCGTTAGGCTACGGGTATCCGGAGTTGTTTAGCATCGCGGGAGAATCGAAGCGTGATATCCTGCATTCCCTGGTCATGCAAAAACTCCCCGATCTTTTAATTCTGTTTCTGCTGTTTATTCCCGCTCCCAGCCGTCGGTTCTTCCGGCTGCAATAATGTGTATAATCGTCGCCCCGGATAATATGAAGGTTTTTTGGTATGCAGTGCGCACTCTATGACGCGGGTCGCTGCCGTTCCTGTCAATGGATTACGCAGTCGGTTAACGAACAACTTTCCGCAAAAACAGCCGATTTACATCGTTTGCTGGCCGGGCTGCCTGTTGAACAGTGGTGCGCGCCGATTGGCGGCCCGGAACAGCATTTCCGCAACAAAGCGAAAATGGTTGTGAGCGGTAGTGTAGAAAAACCGCTCTTCGGGATGCTGCATCGCGACGGTACGCCGGTCGATCTTTGCGGCTGCCCGCTGTATCCCGCCTCCTTTGCCCCCGTATTCAGCGCGCTAAAACCTTTTATTGCCCGTGCCGGACTCACGCCTTATAACGTGGCGCGAAAACGCGGCGAACTGAAATACCTGTTGCTGACGGAAAGCCAGTTCGATGGCGGTATGATGCTACGCTTCGTGTTGCGTTCAGAAACCAAACTTACGCAACTGCGCGCGGCGTTACCGTGGCTGCGCGCGCAACTGCCGCAGCTCAGAGTGATCACCGCAAATATTCAGCCGGTACATATGGCGATTATGGAAGGGGAGACGGAAATCTATCTGACGGATCAGCAGGCGCTGGCGGAACGTTTTAACGATGTGCCGCTGTGGATTCGCCCGCAAAGTTTCTTTCAGACCAACCCTACGGTCGCCAGCCGATTATATGCAACGGCGCGCGATTGGGTAGGACAACTGCCGGTACGCCATATGTGGGATCTTTTTTGCGGAGTGGGCGGATTCGGCCTGCACTGCGCGACGCCGCAGATGCAATTAACCGGTATTGAGATCGCGCCGGAGGCGATTGCCTGCGCGAAGCAATCCGCTGCCGAGCTGGGATTGACCCGCCTTCATTTCCAGGCGCTGGATTCCACTCAATTCGCCACCGCACAAGGCGAAACGCCCGATCTGGTGTTGGTGAATCCTCCCCGCCGCGGCATTGGCAAGCCGTTGTGCGATTACCTTGCACAAATGGCGCCGCGTTTTATTATTTATTCGAGCTGTAACGCGCAGACGATGGCGCAGGATATTCGTCATCTGCCGAACTACCGTATTCAACGTGTTCAGCTTTTCGATATGTTCCCGCATACCGCGCATTATGAGGTTTTAGCGTTACTGCGCAGGTCAATATAATATATTCACAGTATTTATTGTTATCCCTTAACTATTTCATAAAAATAATAAATACAATCAATTGATTATTTAATTCAATTGATTGTATTTATGTATTATCCTATTTTTGCAAATCAAATCACAAATAATCACTTTAAATCTTTTAATGACTACTTTTGATTATTACAGTGCGTGTAAGGCAAAATCAGACAAGGTGGTTTATCGGGTAACTTTCAATAGCATCAGCGAAGCAATACGTAACGTCAGTAAAGGGGTCAATCATGACAACGAATAGGCACGCTTATGGAGGGCGTTCAGACGATGTTTGCCAAATTTATAGATGTTATTCAAACGTTTTTAACTGAACCGGCAATATTAATTGGGATATTAGTCGGTGTTGGCTATGCGCTGGATAAAAAGACGCCTATAAAAATTATCACCGGTATGATCAGCGCGATGGTCGGTTTGATGATGGTGTTATTTGGCGGCTTTCAATTTTCAGCCACTTTTAAACCGGTTGCAGAGGCAGTCAGCAAGGCTTATGGCGTGCATGGATACTTAATGGATTCATACGCCATGAAAGCCGCGACGCAAATAGCGCTGGGCGATAATTTCGGCTATGTAGGATACGTTTTTGTACTGGCGTTTTTTACTAACCTGTTATTAGTTTTATTTGGCCGTTATACCGGCGCAAAAGGTATATTTCTTACCGGTAATACCGGGGTCTCTCATTCACAGGCGGTACTGTGGTTAATCGTCTTCTGGCTGGGGTTCGGTTGGGTACAATCCATTGTAATTGCCGGGGTATTGACCGGGGTCTTTTGGGCGTTTTCAACTACACTTATTGTTAAACCCATCGCCAAAGTGACCAATAACGCCGGTTTTACCATTGCGCATAACCAGATGCTGGGACTGTGGTTTTTCTCGAAATTCGCGCATAAATTCGGCGATCCGGAAAAGCATGACGCCGAAAACCTGAAACTTCCCGGTTGGTTAGCCATTTTTAACCACAACGTGACGGCAATCGCCATTGTGATGACGCTCTTCGTTGGCGGTTTTCTATTGGCGACAGGGATCGATAACGTACAGTTAATGGCGAAAGGCAAACCCTGGTATATCTATATCATCAATCTGGGCCTGCAATTCTCTATGTATATGGTCATCTTGCTGCAGGGCGTGCGGATGATGGTTGGTGAAATTAACGGTTCGTTTAAAGGATGGCAGGATCGCTTTATTCCTAACGCCATACCGGCTGTGGATGTTGCTGCTTTATTACCTTTTTCGCCGAACGCGGCCACGCTGGGATTCGTCTTTTGTACCTTCGGCACGATTTTTTCCATGGGCATTCTGCTGCTCATCCATAGCCCTATTATGGTATTGCCTGGTTTTGTTCCGCTCTTCTTTTCCGGCGGTCCCATCGGCGTATTAGCCAACCGAATGGGGGGATATCGTTCCGTTATTATTTGTACTTTCCTGTTAGGGATTATTCAGACTTTCGGTACGGTATGGGCCATTCCTTTAACCGGGCTGGCAAAAGAAGGCGTGGGCTGGACGGGAATATTTGACTGGGCGACTCTGTGGCCTGCAATTTGTGAATTACTGAAATTTATTGCTTCAACGTTCCATCTTGGTCCTTATTCCATTTAATTGATTCGGTTTATATAAAGGATTTTATTATGAAAGATTCTGTAAATATTTTATTCGTATGCGGTTATGGTGTAGGCAGTAGCGTAATGTTACAGACTGTTGTTAAAAAAGCGTTAGCAAAATATGACTTCTCTTTTGATATGGAGCATACGGCAGCGGGAGAGGTCGGTGGATTTACCGACTGGGCAGATATTTATGCGATTTCGAAAAAATTGCTTGATGTCGTTAGCCTCGATCCTAAACACGGACAATATCTCATTCCCATTGAAAATATCATGGATGGCGAATCAATAGGTAAACAGATTTACGATGTGGTAGAGAAAAATTTTCCGCACCTGCTCAACAAATGAGGGTGAGTCATGAAAGCGATTATTCTGCTGTTTGACAGTCTGAATAAAAACTATTTGCCGCCCTATGGTGATTTGCTAACGAAAGCGCCTAACTTTCAACGCCTGGCGGCACATGCCGCCACCTTTGACAATAGTTATGTCGGCAGTATGCCCTGTATGCCAGCCCGTCGGGAACTGCACACCGGGCGCTATAATTTCCTGCATCGTGAGTGGGGGCCGCTGGAACCCTTTGATGATTCCATGCCGGAATTATTGAAAAAAGCGGGGATCTACACCCATCTTATCAGCGATCATCTGCATTACTGGGAAGACGGCGGCGGTAACTACCATAACCGCTATAGCTCCTGGGACGTAGTACGCGGTCAGGAGGGCGATCACTGGAAGGCAAGTGTTGGCGAGCCGCCCATTCCGGAAGTACTGCGCGTTCCACAAAAACAAACCGGAGGCGGCGTTTCCGGGCTATGGCGTCATGACTGGGCGAACCGCGAATACATCCAGCAGGAAGCCGATTTTCCCCAGACGAAAGTTTTTGACGCAGGGTGCGATTTTATCCATAAAAATCATGCCGAAGATAACTGGTTATTGCAGGTTGAGACGTTCGATCCGCATGAGCCGTTTTATACCACCGAGGAATATTTATCGCTCTATGACGATGAGTGGCAAGGCCCACATTATGACTGGCCGCGCGGCAAAGTCAGTGAAAGCGAGGAGGCGATAGCGCATATTCGCTGTCGTTATCGGGCCCTGGTTTCCATGTGCGACCGTAATCTTGGACGTATCCTTGATCTGATGGATGAACACGATCTCTGGCGCGATACGATGCTGATTGTCGGTACCGATCACGGCTTCTTGCTGGGGGAGCACGGTTGGTGGGCTAAAAATCAAATGCCCTATTATAACGAGGTGGCGAATAACCCGCTGTTTATCTGGGACCCGCGCAGCGCGGTATGCGGAGCGCGACGGCAGTCGCTGGTGCAGATGATTGACTGGGCGCCAACGCTACTGGATTATTTTCAGCAACCTATTCCCGCAGATATGCAGGGCCAACCGCTGGCGAAAGTCATTGCCAGTGATGAACCCGTCAGGGAAGGCGCGCTGTTTGGCGTGTTTAGCGGACATGTTAATGTTACCGACGGACGCTATGTTTATATGCGGGCCGCGCAGCCGGGGCGTGAGCATGACATTGCGAACTACACGTTAATGCCGATCAAGATGAATGCGCGTTATGATGTGGATGAACTGGGAAAATTATCTCTGGCACCTCCGTTTAACTTTACTAAAGGGCTTCAGGTATTACGTATTCCGGCCAGGGAAAAATATAAAGGTGTGAATAGCTTTGGTCATCTTTTGTTTGATCTCAGAGACGATCCGCAGCAGCAACATCCTATTCATGATGAGGCCATCGAAGCAAGGATGATCAACTTACTTATCCGTTTGATGAAAGAAAATGATGCTCCGGCGGAGCAGTATCGCCGTCTGGGTCTGGATGTTGTCTAAAAACGTAACAATGTTGTAAGCCGGGTGCGCGTTAGCGTCACCCGGCAAGTATTAGTCCGAATCGCCTGTTGATGCAGGCGTTTGAGACTGATGACAAACTGTAGAATGCTCAATGGCGCTGCGCTTATCAGGCCAGGATAGTTTCCGATGGCGGCCCGTGGGCTGAATAAGGTATTTATACTGCCATTTCGCAACACGGTGGGCTAATCACATACGTCTTACTGCGGGAACCACTGATCGCTGATTTTCTGATAAGTGCCGTCCGCTTTAATGGCGGCCAGCGCATTATTCAGTTTTTCCAGCAACGCCTTATTGTCCGGGCGCACCGCGATGCCAAGTCCGGTACCGAAGTATTGCGGATCGGTCACTTTCTCTGTTGCCGGACCCAGTTGCGGATTCGTTTTCAGCCACTCATTGACCACTGCGGTATCGCCAAAGACGCCGTCAATACGGCCATTTTTCAGGTCGATAATCGCATTCTGGTAGCTGTCGTAGGCCACGGTTTTGACCTCCGGATGTTTATCCTGGAGATATTTTTGATGCGTGGTGCCATTTTCCATACCGATACGCTTACCTTTTAGATCGGTAAAGGTTTTATAGGTGTCTTTTTTGGCAATCACCAGCGCGGAGTTCGCATAATAGGGATTGCTAAAGGCGACCTGCTTACTGCGCTCCGGGGTAATGTCCATTCCGGAAATGACGGCATCATATTTTCTGAATTTCAGCGCCGGGATAAGACTATCGAAAGCATGATTGGTAAAAGTACATTCTGCCTGCATTTGCTTGCATAATGCGGTTGCCAGATCGATATCGAAGCCCACAATTTTATTACTCGCATCCAGGGATTCAAACGGGGGATAGGTGGCG
Organism: Salmonella sp. NW722; assembly: GCF_051702785.1. Taxonomy (NCBI): domain Bacteria; kingdom Pseudomonadati; phylum Pseudomonadota; class Gammaproteobacteria; order Enterobacterales; family Enterobacteriaceae; genus Salmonella; species Salmonella sp. NW722. The sequence continues at coordinate 818,425 of NZ_JAMMIN010000001.1, read as the reverse complement.
GAAACCCCGAAATTGATTTTTTCAGCGGCGATGCTGCCAGTGGCGAAAGAGGCGAGTAATGCAGCCAGAACTAACTTTTTCATGATGTCACTCCCGTAATCTTATGATTATGCGCCGTGTCTGCGGCATAGATTTACAATGCCATCAATTGAATTTATATGCAATAAAAATGATTAAATATTTTGAAATGGATAAAAAAAGACGGACAGGTTAACCACTTGTCCGTCGGGTTTATTCAATATTATGCATCGTAGGTTTGATAAGCGCAGCGCCATCTGACCATTGTCGAACGGCGGCGAGAATGCCTTATCCTGCCGGGTTAATTGCGCCGCTCAAACGCCAGGGCTTTACGCTCAATCAAACGCATCATCAGCGTCAATAGACCGTTGACGACCAGGTAAATTACGCCTGCCGCGCCAAATACCACCACATCGTAGGTACGACCATAGAGCAACTGACTGTACCCCATGACTTCCATCAAGGTGATGGTATAGGCCAGCGAGGTACTTTTGAAGACCAGTACCACCTCATTAGAATAGGAGGAGAGGGCGCGTTTAAACGCATAGGGCAACAAAATCGCCAGCGTATCTTTCTTACTCATCCCCAGCGCGCCACAGGACTGCCACTGACCTTCCGGAATCGCGCGAATCGCACCATAAAATAGCTGCGTTGTGTAAGCGGCGCTGTTTAGCGACAACGCGATCAGTGCGCACAGCCACGGTTCAGACAGTAGATGCCAGAGTAGCGGATACTCTTGCAGTGTCGGGAATTGACCGGGTCCGTAGTAGATCAGGAAAATTTGCACCAACAACGGCGTACCGGTAAACAACGTGATATAGCCGCGCACCAGCCACACCACGAACGGCGTTTTTAGCGTCAGGATAATGGTAAAAACTAACGCCAGCACCAAAGCGACGGCAATAGAAGCCACGGTCAGCGTCAGGCTGGTGTGTAGCCCTTTTAGCAGTTCAGGTAAGTACTCAAGCATTAGTCCGGCCTCCGCTCAAAACGTGTCGCGCGCAGGTCTATGCGTTTGAGAATGTACTGACTGATCAGCGTAATGACCAGGTAAATAGCCGCCGCAATAATGTACCAGTTAAACGGTTCCTGGGTGCGTGTGGCAATACTTTTGGTCTGCAACATCAGATCGTTAACGCTGATAAGGCTGACCAGAGCCGTATCTTTTAGCAACACCAGCCACTGATTACCCAGCCCTGGCAGGGCGTGACGCCACATCTGCGGCATCACCAGACGGAAAAAAATCGCCGTCTTTGATAATCCCAGTGCCTGACCCGACTCCCACTGACCAGACGGAACGGCTTTCAGCGCGCCGCGTAGCGTCTGCGACGCATAGGCCGCATACAGCAGGGACAACGCAATCACGCCGCACAGGAACGGACTGACGTCAAAGTTCTCAATCTCCATTTGCACCGGGATCTGCGTAAAGCCGAGATGGAGGGTAAACCCGTCAGACAGCGTAAGCAGGAGTTGCGAGGAGCCGAAATAGATAAACAGCACCACCAGAATTTCCGGCAGGCCGCGCAAAATAGTGACCAGCGCGGAGCCTATCCAGGCAATCGGGCGCCATTTTACGGACTCCCAGACGGCAAAGAACATGGCTAACGCGAGGCCAATGATCAGCGCACAGACGGCAAGGCCGACGGTCATCCCGGCGGCGCTTGCTAAAGGAAAAAATTCGTTCATCAAAGATTACTTCTGGAACCATTTGTTATAGATGGTCTCGTAAGTCCCATCTTTCTTCACTTTTTCCAGCGCAGTATTGAATTTCTGCTGCAGCTCGGTGTTGCCCTGACGTACCGCGATACCCAGGCCGGTGCCGAAATAATCTTTATCGGTGACTTTATCGCCGACCGGCGCCAGCTTAGGATTGGCTTTCAGCCATTCGGTCACGACCGCCGTGTCGCCGAAAACAGCGTCGATACGGCCATTTTGTAGATCCAGCTTCGCGTTCTGATAGCTGTCATACGGTACGGTGGTGATTTCCGGATGCTTATCCATGATGAATTTCTGGTGCGTCGTACCGTTCTGTACGCCGACTTTCTTGCCTTTCAGTTGATCGACGCTGGTGTATTTGCCCTGCTGACCCACGAACAGCGCGGAGTTGTCGTAATATGGCGTGGTAAACAGCACCTGCTTTTCACGTTCCGGCGTGATATCCATTCCCGCCATTACAGCGTCGAAGCGGCGGAATTTCAGGCTGGGGATCAGGCTGTCGAACGCCTGATTGGTAAAGGTACAGGAGGCGTCGATCTCTTTACATAGCGCGTTGGCCAGGTCGACGTCAAAGCCGACAATCTTGTTATTAGCATCCATCGATTCGAACGGCGGATAGGACGCTTCGGTCGCAAAACGAATGGTCTGGGCTGCTGTAGCGGAAAGGCTAAAGCCTGCAATTAGCGCGGCAATCAGAACTTTTTTCATTGTCATTGTCCCGAATCTTAGTGAGAGAGATAGTTTTTGAACGCTTCGGTCTGAGGGTGGGCAAAGCAACCCGCATCACCGTGCTCGACGATGTGACCATTTTCCATATAAATCACACGACTGGCGGTCTTACGCGCCACTTCGACTTCATGCGTAACGATCACCTGAGTAATGTTCGTTTCCGCCAGCTCATGAATAATGCTGACGATTTGAGCGGTAATTTCCGGGTCCAGCGCGGCGGTCGGTTCATCAAACAGCAGCACCTGCGGCTCCATCATCAGCGCGCGGGCAATCGCGACGCGCTGCTGCTGACCGCCGGAAAGGTGCAACGGATAACGATCGCTATATGGCTTCAGACGTAAACGCTCCAGCAGCTTTTCTGCGCGCGCCAGCGCCTGATCTTTTGTCAGACCCAGTACGCGGCAGGGCGCTTCAATCAGATTCTGCACAACGGTGAGATGTGGCCAAAGATTATATTGCTGAAAGACCATTCCGACATTTTGACGTAGCTCACGAATCGCCTTATCGGACGGCGTTTTCGTAAAGTCAAAATGGTTCCCGGCGATAGTCAGAGTGCCGGAGCGCGGCATCTCAAGCAGATTGAGTACACGCAGCAGCGAACTTTTACCCGCCCCGCTTGGGCCAAGCAACACCAGCGTTTCGCCTTCGGGGCAATCCAGCGTGATATCGAACAGCGCCTGATGCGCGCCGTAAAAGCAATTAATGCCGTTTAATTGAATACTCATTGACACTCGTATACAGGCAGTCTGATAGCTATTGAAGCCGCAGATAGTACCTTTCGCAGAATAGTTATGCAATATTTATGCGTTAAAAGTTAAATATATCCCACATTCTTCCCTAAACATAGCACAAAATAGCAGGAGGAATAGTAGGTAAGAAGAATTGTCGGCATCCCGGGCAGAATGCCAGACAATTTACGGGGTTATGGGTGCAAAAGCGGGGGAATACTGGCTGTTAACGGTTTTCTATCGACTGGCGCAGCGTACCGGCAGGGGCATGGACATCTCCGCCCAGATAGCGAACGTCGTCAATCACCCAGCATGAGCCTTCGTGAATCATAAGCACTTCATCCTGCCAGCTTTGATCGCCCTGTTTTAACGCCACCCGCAGAGGAATATTGCGCGCATCTCGGTTCGGAATGGTTGATGCGCTGGCGACGTTGGCGCTATCCGGCAGCGTAGCGCGGCTGGAGAACAGATCGCCGCTCATCAACTGGCGGTGCTCCGTATCGCGGCTGGCGTCGGTCAACAATTTCGCCAGGTTATCACTCAAGTAGGGGCGAAGCGCGGCGATATCATTGCTGTGGTGTTGAATACGGTAGTCGTAAAATTGTTGAGCCACGCTGTCCGGGCCGCCTTCCACACACGCGCCGATACGCGGGCCATTATCTTTGTAGGCGGGAGTGACGGTCGTACAGGCGCTAAGCAGAAGCGCGCACGGGATGAGCAAAGAGAGTTTAGAATAGCGCATGATGATTTCCTTATAGGCGATCGAGCAAAAACCGATCTACGATAATCAATTATATCCTTTCAATGATAGCGTATCAGCTTGATAATGCGTTTGAGATCGTGTGCTTAGCTAACCCGGGAGATTCACTATGCAGTTTTCAACAACCCCAACGCTGGAAGGACAAAGCATCGTGGAGTATTGCGGTGTGGTAACGGGCGAAGCCATTTTAGGCGCCAATATTTTCCGCGATTTTTTCGCCGGCATTCGGGATATCGTCGGCGGACGTTCCGGCGCGTATGAGAAAGAGCTGCGTAAAGCGCGTGAAATCGCTTTTCAGGAACTTGGCGAGCAGGCTAAAGCGTTGGGCGCCGATGCGGTGGTAGGCATCGATATTGATTACGAAACTGTCGGCAAGGATGGCAGTATGCTGATGGTCAGCGTCAGCGGAACGGCGGTGAAAACGCGCCGATGAGAGCGCTACTGTGGCTGGTGGGTCTCGCGTTGCTGTTAACAGGCTGCGCGAGCGAAAAAGGAATTATCGATAAAGAGGGATATCAGCTTGATACCCGACATCGGGCGCAGGCGGCCTATCCGCGCATTAAAGTCCTGGTGATTCACTATACGGCGGAAAACTTTGACGTTTCGCTGGCGACGTTAACGGGCCGCAACGTCAGTTCGCATTACCTGATTCCCGCAACCCCGCCATTATATGGCGGTAAACCGCGCATCTGGCAACTGGTGCCGGAACAGGATCAGGCCTGGCATGCGGGCGTCAGTTTCTGGCGAGGCGCCACGCGTCTCAATGATACGTCTATTGGCATTGAGCTGGAAAATCGCGGCTGGCGAATGTCCGGCGGGGTGAAATCTTTCGCGCCGTTTGAATCCGCGCAAATTCAGGCATTGATTCCGTTAGCGAAGGACATTATCGCGCGCTATGACATCAAACCACAGAATGTGGTGGCCCATGCGGATATCGCGCCGCAGCGTAAAGACGATCCCGGCCCGCGCTTCCCGTGGCGCGAGCTGGCGGCGCAGGGGATTGGCGCCTGGCCTGACGCCCAGCGTGTGGCGTTTTATCTGGCTGGACGCGCGCCGTATACGCCAGTCGATACCGCAACGGTGCTTGCGTTACTCTCGCGCTATGGCTATGAAGTCAAAGCCGATATGACGGCGCGCGAGCAACAGCGGGTGATTATGGCGTTCCAGATGCACTTCCGTCCGGCGCAATGGAACGGTATCGCAGATGCCGAAACGCAGGCGATTGCCGAAGCATTACTGGAGAAGTACGGCCAGGATTAACGCGGTAAATTTCCGTGATCGCGCAGCCAGGCGGCGGTGCGCTCAATGCCTTCGTCCAGCGTGACGATGGGCTGGTAGCCCAGCTCGTCCTGCGCGCGAGTCGTATCGAGCGTAAAATCAAAATTCAGTTTTGACACGCCGTAATGCGTTAGCGGGGGCTCTTTGGCGGATTTTTTGCCGAAGCGTTCCATACTGCGGGCGATCATATCCAGCATCGGGTAAGGCACAGAGCGAATGCGGCAGTCGATAGTCAGTTCATCAATTAACTTTTGTACGATGCTGCGTAAGGTGCGGTTTTCGCCGTTAGTGATGTTATAAGCGCGGCCAGAAGGCAGATGATCGCAGTCCGGCTGGCTGGCCAGCCACATGGCGTGGATCGCATTTTCATAGTAGGTCATATCGACCAGCGCGCTGCCCCCGTGCGGTAATAAGACGCTACCGTAATGGTGCATCATATGCGCCAGACGTGGGATAAATACTTTATCGTGTGGGCCAAACAGGCTTTGCGGACGCAACACCGTAAAACGTGTTTGCGGATTGGCCTGCGCCAGCAGATTAATCACCTCTTCACCGGCGGCTTTACTGCGGGCGAACTCATTGGCAAACCGATGCGGACGGAAATCCTCTTTGATATCACGGTGATGGTGGTAATCAAAATAGAGTGAGGGAGAGGAGATATGAATAAAATTGCGCACGCCCCAGGCGACCGCCCATTCTCCCAGGCGGCGGGTGGCGCGAACATTCGCCAGATCGAAAGCTTGTTGGGTTCCCCAGGGCGAGGTAAAGCTGGAGCAGTGCCACAACGTGTCGATCCCGGCGAGCATCACTTTAGCCTGCGAGGAGACCAGTTCGGTTAAATCCGCATGGACGAATTCCGCGCCCATTTTTTCAAGCAGCTTGCCCATCGCTTCATTGCGACCCGTCGCTCTGACGCTGATGCCTTTATTGCGCAAAAATTCAACCGCGTTTCGACCTAAGCCGCTGGTGGCGCCGGTAACCAGTACCTTCATATCAATCCACTGTGTTTAATAAACCGTCGTGCGCATTCTTCCGTGAATTACGTCGGTATGCAATGGGAAACACGAAAGAATACAGCAACTTTTTCTCATTTTTCTGTGATTTGTTCTGCAAGTCGGGCAATACGCCTTGCCATTCCCCGGAAAATAAACAGGTGCGCCGGGATCATCAGTAGCCAGTAAATCAGGCCCGGCATTCCGTGTGGATGCCACCAGGCGCGCACGTCAATTTCGCGGTAGCGGCCTTTATCGTGCAGCGTGAAGCTAAGCCGCCCCAGACCCGGCGCTTTCATGCCAAACAAGAGCGTGAGCTGTTTTTCTGGTTCGACAATGATCACTTTCCAGCTATCTACCGTATCGCCAGGCTTGAGCAAGGTATGCGACGGGCGGCCTTTCGCCAGTTTATGCCCCACCAGACGGTCCATCGCGGCGCGCGTCTGCCACAAAATATTGCCGAAAAAATAGCCCTCTTTGCCACCCAGCCGATTTACGACCTGCCATAGCGCCGATAGGCTGGCCGGGGTCTGCGCGGTAAAGCCCGCCTGCTTTGGAAAATAGCCGTATTCGGGACGCCAGCGGGCGAAGGCCAGCGCGTCGTAGCCCCAGTCGCTGGAGTTCACCAGTTTTTCTTCTTCTTTCAGCGTGCGGCGAACGGCGTCGTCAAAGGTGATAAGCGTTTGGGGGATCAACTTTTTTAACGCGGCGTCATCGGCCAGCAAATCGTGCCTTAACCCCTGAATTAAGGCTTTTGCGGTAGTCGGCGGCACGGAGGTAATGACGTTTAAAAACCAGACCGAAATCCAGCGGGTCGGAAAAGGCACCGGGATCAGCGGACGCCGTTTACCGCTGACGGCCATAAAACGTTCAAACTGCTGCTGATAGCTTAATACCTGCGGCCCGGCGGCTTCCAGAATACGATGCTCGTGCGCAGGGTGGTCCAGCAAGCCGACCAGGTAGTAGAGTAAATTTTCCAGAGCGATGGGCGTGGTGCGCGAACGCACCCAGCGCGGCGGCGTGAGTATTGGCAGGTTGTAAACCATGTCACGCATGACTTCGAAGGCGGCGGAGCCTGCGCCGACGATGATCCCGGCGCGTAATTCCGTCACCGGTACGCCTGCGTCGCGCAGCGTGTCAGCCGTAAGCTGGCGGGCGCGCAGGTGATCGGATTGCTCATGCGTCGGCGCCTGCAATGAACTGAGGAAAATAAGTTGTTTAACCGGCGTCTGGCGCAGCGCGTCGCGCACGTTGAGCGCCGCCTGACGCTCATGGGCGATAAAATCGCCGCCTTCGCCCATGCCGTGTACCAGATAGTAAACGGTATCAATGTCGCGAAGCAGCGCGGGTAAATTTTCCGGCCAGTGCAGATCGACCTTATGACAACTGACGTTGGCGAGGCGCTGTTTTTCCAGACGTTCGACGCGTCGCGCCGCCGCCCGCACCTGATGCCCTTGCTGACTTAGCGCAAAGACCAGGTGCTGGCCGATATAGCCGCTGGCGCCGAGAACCAGAATGCGTTGCGCCACATTGCTCTCCTTAGCGGGCTAAAAAGGCGCGCCAGTGGGCGACGACGTCGGCAAGCTGTTCGCGAGAGACATCCAGATGCGTCACCAGACGCACAATCGGCGCGGCGTTAATCAGGATATTCCGTTCCCGCAAATAGTCGCCAAGCGCGGCGGCCTGTGCTTCGCCAACGCGAACAAACAGCATATTCGTTTCGTGGCGCATGACCTCCGCGCCCGCTTCCCGAAGCTGCTGCGCCAGCCAGGCGGCGTTATCATGATCCTCTTGCAGACGCGCCACGTTATGCTTCAGCGCATACAGTCCGGCCGCTGCCAGAATCCCGGCCTGACGCATTCCGCCGCCGACCATTTTACGCCAGCGCGTCGCGCGTTTAATGTAGTCGCGGTTGCCGACCAGCAGCGAACCGACCGGCGTCCCGAGACCTTTTGACAGGCAGATGGTAAAAGAGTCGCAATACTGCGAAATTTCTTTTAACTCACAGCCGTAGGCAACCACCGCGTTAAAAATTCGGGCGCCGTCAACGTGCAGCGCCAGCCCACGTTCGCGGGTAAACGTCCAGGCGTCTTTCAGATACGCGCGCGGCAGCACTTTCCCGTTATGCGTATTTTCCAGACTGAGCAAGCGCGTGCGCGCGAAGTGGATGTCATCCGCTTTAATCTTCGCCGCCACGTTCTCCAGCGGCAGCGTACCGTCCGCGGCGGCGTCGATAGGCTGCGGCTGAATGCTGCCGAGCACCGCCGCGCCGCCAGCTTCATAGAGATAATTATGCGCGCCCTGACCGACGATATACTCTTCGCCGCGTTCACAATGGCTAAGCAGCGCGACCAGATTGGCCTGGGTGCCGGTGGGTAAAAAAAGCGCCGCTTCTTTACCGGAAAGGTCGGCGGCGTAGCGCTGAAGGGCGTTAACAGTAGGGTCATCGCCGTATACGTCGTCCCCGACCGGGGCGGTCATCATCGCCTCGAGCATGGCGCGGCCCGGTCGGGTAACGGTATCACTGCGTAAATCAATCATGGCACATCCCTGGATTTTAAAAGGTGATGTGCACTGTTTTACCTTAGCCAGTTCGTTTTCGCCAGTTCGATCACTTCATCGCCGCGGCCGCTAATAATGGCGCGTAGCATGTACAGGCTAAAGCCTTTCGCTTGTTCCAGTTTGATCTGCGGCGGGATCGCCAGCTCTTCTTTTGCCACGACCACGTCAACCAGTACCGGGCCGTCAATGGAAAACGCGCGCTGTAGCGCACCGTCCACGTCTGCGGCTTTTTCCACGCGAATACCGGTAATGCCGCAGGCTTCGGCGATACGCGCGAAATTGGTGTCGTGCAGTTCGGTACCGTCGGTAAGGTAGCCGCCGGCTTTCATTTCCATCGCCACAAAGCCCAGCACGCTGTTATTAAAGACGACGATTTTTATCGGCAGCTTCATCTGTACCACCGAGAGAAAATCGCCCATCAGCATACTGAAGCCGCCATCACCGCACATCGCGATAACCTGCCGACCCGGCGCGGTGGCCTGAGCGCCGAGCGCCTGCGGCATGGCGTTGGCCATTGACCCGTGGTTAAACGAGCCCAGCAGGCGGCGCTTGCCGTTCATTTTTAGATAGCGGGCCGCCCAGACGGTCGGCGTGCCGACATCGCAGGTAAAAATAGCGTCGTCAGCGGCGAAATGGCTAATTTGTTGCGCCAGATATTGCGGATGGATGGCTTTGTCGCTGAGTTTGGCTAAGTCATCAAGTCCCTTACGGGCGTCCCGATAGTGCTCCAGAGCTTTATCGAGGAATTTACGATTGCTTTTTTCTTCCACCAGCGGCAGCAGGGCGCGAAGCGTGGCTTTAATATCGCCCACCAGCGCCATGTCGACTTTGCTGTGCGCGCCAATACTGCCCGGGTTGATGTCAATCTGAATGATTTTGGCATCGCTCGGATAAAAGGCGCGGTAGGGGAACTGGGTGCCGAGCAGGATCAGCGTATCGGCGTTCATCATGGTGTGGAAGCCAGAAGAGAAGCCAATCAGGCCGGTCATTCCCACATCATAAGGGTTATCGTACTCAACGTGCTCTTTGCCGCGCAGGGCATGAACGATTGGCGCTTTTAGTTTTGCCGCCAACGCGACCAACTCCTCATGCGCGCCCGCGCAGCCGCTACCGCACATCAATGCGATATTGCTGGAGTAGCGCAGCAGTTGCGCCAGTTTTTTCAGCTCTTCCTCCGCCGGCGTGACGACGGGGAGCGGGGCATGGTACCAATGGGTGACGGCGTTTTCAGGCGCGGGTTTCAGCGCCACGTCACCCGGCAGTACGACCACGGAGACGCCGCGATTTAACACCGCTTTGCGCATGGCGATGGCGAGTACCTGCGGGATCTGCTCCGGGCTGGAAACCAACTCGCAATAGTGGCTGCATTCACGGAACAACTCCTGCGGGTGGGTCTCCTGGAAATAACCGCTGCCGATTTCACTGGACGGAATATGGGCGGCGATCGCCAGAACAGGGACGTGGTTACGGTGGCAATCAAACAGGCCATTGATCAGGTGCAGGTTGCCCGGTCCACATGAACCGGCGCACACTGCCAGCTCGCCGGTAAGCTGCGCTTGTGCGCCGGCGGCGAAAGCGGCGACCTCTTCGTGGCGGGTTGGCATCCATTCAATGGTTCCCATACGATTAAGGCTATCGCTCAGGCCGTTCAGGGAATCGCCAGTGACGCCCCAGATTCGTTTTACGCCAGCCTGTTCCAGCGTTTTGGCGATAAAAGCAGCAACGGTTTGTTTCATGGTTCTCCATCTCCTTAAATGTGATAACGGTTACAAGTTTAGTTGAAGATGACGATGACGTTTTTCTTTGGCGAAGAGAGGGGCGAAAGGATGAAGCGAGTGGTAAATCGCCCGGTGGCGCTAACGCTTACCGGGCCTACGATGGAACGTTTACCGATTATGCGAGAACAAGATCGCCCTGCGGATGGCAGGAGCAGGCCAGTACGTAACCTTCGGCAATCTCCGCCTCGCTCAGCGTCATGGTGCTGCTCACCGTATAGTCGCCGGAAACGACTTTGGTTTTACAGCAGCCGCAAACACCTGCCCGACAGGCAGCGGCAACCGGTACTTTGTTACTCTCCAGCGCCTCCAACAGCGTCGTACCGATCGGAGCATAGAATTCCTGCGCTGGCTGTAGCTTGGTGAATTTCAGGCCGCTGGTTGCCGTTTCCGCCACCGGCGTGAAGAACTTCTCTTTAAAGAAGCGCGTTACGCCAAGCGCTTTCACTCCCTGTTCGACGAAATCCATATAGGGCGCCGGGCCGCAGGTCATGATGGTGCGCGATGCCAAATCCGGTACGCGCTGTAACAATTCCGTGGTCAGACGGCCCGCGACAAAACCTTCCGTGGCATGATTTTCCGCCACTAGCGTGACCGGATACTGTCGCCACTCGTCGGCAAAAATCACATCATCCGGCGAACGGACGTTAAAGATGACCTGCACATCGGCCTGCGGGCGGTATTTTGCCAGCCAGCGACGCATCGACATGATTGGCGTTACGCCACAACCGGCGGCGAGCAGCAGAAACTTATCTTCTGTTTTATCGTCACAGGTAAAATCGCCCATTGCATCAGACAGCCAGATGTAATCGCCGCGCTTGATGTCATGGGTCAACCACTGTGAACCCGTGCCATCTTCAATCCGACGAACGGTCAGCGTGATATATTCACTGACGCCCGGCGTAGACGAAAGGGTGTAGGCGCGCAGCGTTTCCGCTGAATTACGCACGCTCACCAGCGCATACTGCCCGGCGCGGTAAGGGTAGTAATCATGGCATAATAGCGCAATTGTCCATACATCCGGTGTCTCCTGACGGATGTGATGCACCTGCATTCGCCAGGGACACTGTGAGGTTGGCATCGTCATCATTGACCTCCTTACGCGCTCAGCAATTGCTTCATGTCTTCTTCAACAGTGGTCACGGAGCGCAGACCGAACTTCTCGTTGAGGATAGCCAGCAAATCCGGCGTGAAGAAGCCCGGCGCGGTCGGCCCGGTGATAATATTTTTCACGCCTAATGACAGCAGCGTCAGCAGAATCACGATCGCTTTCTGCTCAAACCAGGAGAGCACCAGCGATAGCGGCAGATCGTTGACGCCGCAGCCCAGTTTTTCCGCCAGCGTCACCGCCAGGATAATCGCGGAGTAAGCATCGTTACACTGACCGGCATCGACCAGACGCGGCAGCCCTTCGATGTCGCCGAACTCCAGTTTGTTGAAACGGTATTTACCGCACGCCAGGGTCAGGATCAGGCAGTCATCCGGTACGCTGGTGGCGAAATCGGTAAAGTAGTTACGCTCGCCGCGCGCGCCGTCACAGCCGCCGACCAGGAAGATGTGGCGCAGTTTTTCACGGCTGACCAGATCGATGAGCGTATCGGCAGCGCCGAGCAGGGTCTGACGGCCAAAACCGACGGTGATGAGATGCGGAATTTCGCTATACGGGAAGCCCGCCATCTGCTGCGCCTGGGCAATGACCGGCCCGAAGTCATCACCTTCAAGATGGCTAACGCCCGGCCAGCCGACGATGCTACGGGTCCAGATACGGTCGTCATAGCTGCCCACGGTCGGGTCGATAATGCAGTTAGAAGTCATCACGATTGGGCCCGGGAAGCGGGCGAACTCGACCTGCTGATTCTGCCAGCCGCTGCCGTAGTTACCGACCAGATGCTTGAATTTACGCAGTTCCGGATAGCCATGTGCGGGCAGCATTTCACCGTGAGTGTAGACGTTAACGCCGGTGCCTTCGGTCTGCTCCAGCAGGTTGTAGAGATCTTTCAGATCATGACCGGAGATCAGAATGCACTTGCCTTCAGTCGCTTTGACGTTGACCTGAGTCGGCGTTGGGTGACCGTATTTGGTGGTTTCACCGGCATCCAGAATGCTCATCACTTTGAAGTTCATCTGGCCGATTTCCATTGCGCACTCCAGCAGCGCGTTCATGTCAGCAGGCCAGGTGCCCAGCCAGGCCATGATTTTGTGGTACTGCGCGTAAATGTCGTTGTCGTATTGACCGAGAACGTGCGCGTGCTCCATATACGCCGCCGCGCCTTTCAGACCGTACAGGCACAGCAGACGCAGGCCGAGGATGTTCTCGCCAATGGCGGCTTTGTCTTTATTCGGGGTAAATTCCGCCGCCTGACGTTGCAGTTCGCCCAGATCGTCGCTAACCAGTTGCAGATCGGCCATCGGATTGTCGCAATGCGCATTGGCATCTACGCTCAGGCACTGCGCTTTCAACGCTTCACGCAAGGCAATCGCTTCACGGGCGTAGCCGACGATACGCGGAGAGTCGAAGTTAACATTGGTCAGCGTGGAGAAAAACGCGCGCGGCGCAAAGTTATCAACGTCGTGATTAATGATGCCATATTCACGGGCCTTCACCGCCCAGGCAGACAAACCTTGCAAAGCCGCAATCAGCAGATCCTGCAGATCGGACGTTTCAGCTGTTTTACCGCACATTCCCTGCGCGTAGGAGCAGCCGTTTCCGGCTGGTGTACGGATGGTTTGTTCACATTGCACACAAAACATGGTCACACCTTTTAAAGTTATATTTAATATACATGTTTAAGGTTATGCCTGTGAACAAAGGGATAAAAGGGATTTCTGCCATAATGTGCAAGGAGATTGATTTAGCGCAATTTTGGCGGCAGATGCCTACCGCCAAAGAGGTATCAGGCCGAGAAGAACGCCATTAAGAGGGGGACCAGCAGGCTGAGGATAAAGCCATGTACGATAGCCGCCGGAACAATCTCTACGCCGCCGGAGCGCTGTAATACCGGCAACGTAAAGTCCATTGAGGTCGCTCCGCACAGGCCCAACGCCGTTGAACGGCTGCGGCGAACCAGGCCGGGAATAAGCATAATGGCTAAGAGTTCGCGGGCCAGATCGTTAAAAAATGCCGCGCTGCCGATAACCGGTCCAAACGACTCCGTCAGCAAAATACCGGAAAGAGAGTACCAGCCGAAACCTGACGCCATCGCCAGGGCGGTTTTTAGCGGTAAGTCCAGGATAAACGCATTAATCACGCCGCCCAGTAATGAGCTTGCCACGACAACGACCGCGACCATCATTCCCCGGCGGTTAAGCACAATTTGCTTTAAGGTCATGCCGCTATTTCGTAGCTGAATCCCCACCAGGAACAATAAAAAGATCAGCGTATATTCACTGGCTTCGGTGGCGTGCTGTAAAACAGAGAGTCCGCTCAGGCCGATAACAAACCCCAATACCACTACGCCGCACAGTTGCAGCGACTCCAGCGCCATGGCAATACGCGAAGGCAGTTTTTCCTGCTGATGATGGTGACGCCACGGGAGGATACGTTCCAGCCACAGTAAGGCAGCGATATTACACAATAAAATAATCGTAATACTGACGGCGGAATAATGAAAAATCGCCACCAGATTACTGGCGAGGTTATCCAAAAACGCCAAGCTTATTCCCATAAAAAAGAGAATAAGATACACGATCCAGCTCAGTAGCCGGTTAATGAGTTGTAATGCGGCTTTATGTCGCAGTGGAATGAGATAGCCCACAATCAGTGGAACCAGAATGATTAAAAGTCCTGAAAACATGAACAGCCGGGCCCTTTTTTATTGTTTGAATAGCGTACATGACACTACCGAATTCCAGACTATCAGTAAAGCGACACCGTCAGCCGTACATTTATCAGACATTTGCCCCAGGCAAAGGGGGGGAATATCACGCCAGGCGGACGCATTTGCCGTTATACTGCGGTGAATTTTATGGAGTGATGACGTTTTTCTGGAGGAAGCATGATTCTCGAACGCGTTGAAATAGTAGGATTTCGCGGTATCAACCGACTGTCGTTGATGCTGGAGCAAAACAACGTGCTGATTGGGGAAAACGCCTGGGGAAAATCCAGCCTGCTGGATGCGCTGACTCTGTTATTGTCGCCGGAACTCGATCTCTACCATTTTGTCCGTGAGGATTTCTGGTTTCCGCCTGGCGACATAAAAGGACGCGAGCATCACCTGCATATTATTCTGACTTTTCGCGAAACGCAGCCAGGGCGGCATCGGGTACGTCGTTATCGAGCGCTGGAAGCATGCTGGTCGCCTTGCGAGGATGATTTTCACCGTATTTTTTATCGGCTAGAGGGCGAATGCGGCGCCGATGGCAGCGTGATGACGCTGCGCAGTTTTCTCAATAGCGATGGGCAGCCATTACTGGTGGAAAATATTAACGATCAGGTGCGCCACCTGGTTCGTCTGATGCCAGTGCTACGTTTGCGCGATGCGCGCTTTATGCGACGTATTCGCAACGGTACGGTGCCCAATGTGCCGGATGTTGAAGTCACGGCCCGACAGCTGGATTTTCTGGCGCGTGAGCTGGCGACCCGGCCGCAAAATTTAACCGACGGGCAGATTCGTCAGGGACTGTCCGCGATGGTGCAACTGCTTGAACACTATTTCTCAGAGCAGGGCGCAGGACAGGCGCGTCACCGACTCATGCGCCGGCGTTCGCAAAATGAGCAGCGTAGCTGGCGCTATCTGGATATTATTAATCGGATGATCGACAAACCGGGCAGCCGGTCGCATCGGGTGATCCTGCTGGGGCTTTTCTCCACGCTGTTACAGGCGAAAGGGACGCTGCGGTTACATAAAGACGCACGACCATTACTGCTGGTGGAAGATCCGGAAACCCGTTTACATCCCATTATGCTTTCAGTTGCCTGGCAATTGCTCAATCTGTTACCGCTACAGCGGATAGCGACAACCAACTCAGGCGAATTGCTCTCGCTAACGCCGGTGGAGCATGTCGTACGGTTGGTGCGCGAATCTTCCCGCGTCGCCGCCTGGCGTCTGGGCCCGGGCGGGTTAAGCGCGGAAGATGGACGGCGCATCGCCTTTCATATCCGCTTTAATCGCGCGTCGTCGCTGTTTGCGCGTTGCTGGCTACTGGTGGAAGGCGAGACGGAAACCTGGGTTATTAATGAGCTGGCGCGTCAGTGTGGACATCATTTTGATGCGGAGGGCATTAAAGTCATTGAGTTTGCTCAGTCTGGCCTGAAACCGCTGGTGAAGTTCGCCCGCCGTATGGGAATCGAGTGGCATGTCCTGGTGGATGGCGACGAAGCGGGGAAAAAATATGCCGCGACGGTCCGCAGTCTGCTTAATAACGATCGGGAAGAAGAACGCGAACATCTCACGGCGCTGCCTGCGCTGGATATGGAACATTTTATGTATCGTCAGGGCTTTGCCGATGTTTTTCACCGGGTTGCGCAGCTTCCGCCTAATGTGCCGATGAATACCCGGAAAATTATCACTAAAGCTATCCACCGCTCGTCAAAGCCGGATTTGGCGATTGAAGTCGCGATGGAAGCCGGGCGGCGGGGAATTGACGCCGTGCCGCCGCTGTTCAGAAAGATGTTCTCGCGTGTGGTTTGGCTGGCGCGGGGCCGGGCGGATTAACGTTTGAATGTGGCCGGAACCTGTTCGACGACGCTATCGAGTAACGCATAGCGGCGGCGATACTCGGCCCGTTTTTTACTGGCGATCTCCGCTTCGCTTTTTCGGGCGATCGCCAGCGGTAGCGTATAGTAATTCCCTTTAATTCTTTCACCGCCTAACGATTCCCAAAACGCGTCATAGTCGGCATGCATTTGCGTCTTTTTATCCATGTATCGCCAGCTACGGTAAACGTGCGCATCGTTACTCACAGCTATAATCTTTTCTGCCTGAAAGACTTGCGCAAACTGACAGAGAGCCTCCATCACGATGCGTTTGGGAAAAAGACCATGGCAGGCTTTGGTCGCCTGCTGGATAATTTCGTGAGGGACGTCGTTTGCCGCGCCCTGTAATCCGCCGATAAATAGTGTGCGTTGTTGGTTAAAGCGACACAGAGTAAATGTGATCTCTGCCAGAATACGTAACTGTGCGTCGCGAACAACAATAGTGCTTTCACCTTCTTTATCCAGTGAGACCAGACTGACTAAATCAAGTTGAAACAACTCGCCGGTTTTAGTTTCAAATTTAGCAAGATTCAGGCCATACTGACTTAAATAGCTAACTTGTTGTTCCCGCGATAAAAGTTGGCGCATCTGTTGATAATGAAAACACAGAGCGTCTAAGGCGAAATCGCGTTTAATATTTACAGCCATATAAGGACGATGTAGCCGAATAGGCAAACGCGGCTGACGAGCAAGTAACGTATTTAACTCCGGCCATTGGGTGAGATTGGTCAGTAATTGGCTGGTCGCACGCGGCATGACTAATGAGCGGATTAAAAACTTGCGACGAAAGCTGGCTTTACGCCAGAATTTTCCTGGCTGTAATTGCCCGCGCGTCAGACGAATAAATAATTGTAAAGGAGAGATGTAATCTGAAGTGTACCAGGTATTATCTGTAAGCTGTGTCATGATCGTAATCCGCGACATAAGATTGTCGAGATTGAACCACAGGAAACATTAACCAATCGTCAATACAGCCGACGCTATCTTTATTGCGTCAGGTTTGTTTAGATACGGTTTACTTTCTGGTTGAAATTTTGCCGTCAGGGTTTCTATGCGTGCTAAGGGAAAGAAATTTAAAAAGCGTTATCTGGTCATTATTTTAATTCTTTTAGTGGGGGGGATGGCTGGCTGGCGAATGATAAATGCCCCGCTGCCAACTTATCAGACATTAATCGTGCGGCCAGGCGATCTTGAACAGAGTGTACTGGCGACTGGAAAACTGGACGCGTTGCGTAAAGTGGATGTCGGCGCGCAGGTGAGCGGCCAGTTGAAAACGCTGCTGGTCTCCATTGGCGATAACGTTAAAAAAGATCAGCTACTCGGCGTGATTGACCCAGATCAGGCGGAGAACCAGATAAAAGAGGTCGAGGCCACCCTGATGGAGCTGAACGCGGAGCGTCAACAGGCAGCCGCTGAGTTAAAGCTGGCGCGGGTTACGCTGGCGCGCCAGCAGCAGTTAGCTAAGACTCAGGCGGTATCGCAACAGGATCTGGATACCGCGGCGACGGAGATGGCGGTTAAACAGGCGCGTATTGGCACCATAGATGCCCAGATCAAACGTAATCGGGCCTCGTTGGACACCGCGAAAACCAACCTGGAATATACCCGTATTGTTGCCCCCATGGCGGGGGAAGTGACGCAAATCACTACCCTGCAAGGACAAACGGTGATTGCAGCTCAGCAGGCGCCCAATATTCTGACGCTGGCGGATATGAGCACCATGCTGGTAAAAGCGCAGGTCTCGGAAGCGGACGTGATCCATCTTCGGGCGGGGCAGAAAGCATGGTTCACCATTGCAGGCGATCCGCAAACGCGCTATGAAGGCGTTTTAAAAGATATTCTGCCGACGCCGGAAAAGATCAACGACGCTATTTTTTATTACGCCCGGTTTGAAGTGCCGAATCCCAAAAGAATCTTGCGTCTTGATATGACCGCACAGGTTTATATTCAACTCATGGATGTCAAAAATGTGCTGATTATTCCTCTCGCCGCGCTTGGCGAACCGGTGGGCGGCAATCGTTATAAAGTGGCGCTGTTGCGTAACGGCGAAAAACGTGAGCGCGAAGTGATCATTGGCGAGCGTAACGATACAGACGTGGAAGTGGTTAAAGGTCTGGAAGCGGGCGATGAGGTGATCATCGGCGAGAGCAGGCCAGGAGCGACGCCATGACGGCATTGCTTGAACTGCGCAATGTGAGTCGCAGCTACCCCTCCGGAGAAGAGCAGGTGGCGGTGTTGAAAGATATCTCCCTGCAAATCCACGCCGGGGAGATGGTGGCGATCGTCGGCGTTTCCGGTTCTGGAAAATCAACGCTGATGAATATCCTCGGGTGCCTGGATAAACCGACCAGCGGCACTTATCGGGTGGCGGGGCGGGACGTCTCGACGCTGGACCCGGACGCGCTGGCGCAGCTGCGGCGTGAGCATTTTGGCTTTATCTTTCAGCGCTACCATCTGTTGTCGCATTTAACGGCAGCGCAAAATGTTGAAATCCCCGCCGTCTACGCCGGTATTGAACGCAAAAAACGCCAGGCGCGCGCCAGAGAGTTGCTTTTGCGGCTGGGATTAAGCGATCGCGTCGATTACCCACCTTCACAGCTTTCTGGCGGACAGCAGCAGCGTGTCAGTATTGCCCGCGCGCTGATGAACGGCGGACAGGTGATTCTGGCGGATGAGCCGACCGGCGCGCTGGATAGTCATTCCGGCGAAGAGGTGATGGCGATTTTGCGCCAACTGCGCGATCGCGGACATACGGTGATCATTGTGACGCACGATCCGCTGATTGCCGCCCAGGCGGAGCGGATTATTGAAATTCACGATGGCAAGATTGTCCATAATCCGCCCGCGCAGGAAAAGAAACGCGAACAGGGAGTTGACGCTGCCGTAGTTAATACGGCTCCCGGCTGGCGGCAATTCGCCAGCAGCTTTCGCGAAGCGCTGTCAATGGCGTGGTTAGCGATGGCCGCTAACAAAATGCGTACTTTACTGACCATGCTGGGAATTATTATCGGTATTGCGTCGGTGGTGTCGATTGTGGTGGTCGGCGACGCCGCAAAACAGATGGTACTGGCGGATATCCGCGCTATGGGCACTAATACGATTGATATTCATCCAGGCAAAGATTTCGGCGACGACAACCCGCAGTATCGACAGGCGCTGAAATATGACGATCTGGTCGCTATTCAGAAACAGCCGTGGGTTAACTCTGCGACGCCCAGCGTTTCAAAGAGCTTACGTCTTCGCTATGGCAATATTGATATTGCCGTAAATGCTAATGGCGTCAGTGGCGATTATTTTAACGTTTACGGCATGTCCTTTAGGGAGGGGAACACCTTCAATGCTGTACAGCAACAGGATCGCGCGCAGGTGGTGGTGCTGGATGCCAACACGCGACGCCAGCTATTTCCAAATAAAGCGAATGTCGTAGGGGAAGTGGTGCTGGTGGGTAATATGCCGGTTATTGTTATTGGCGTGGCGGAAGAGAAACCGTCCATGTACGGCAATAGCAATCTGTTGCAAGTTTGGTTGCCCTATAGCACGATGTCAGATCGCATAATGGGTCAGTCATGGCTTAACTCGATCACCGTTCGTGTGAAAGATGGCGTTGATAGCGATCAGGCTGAACAGCAGCTTACTCGCCTGCTCACCTTACGCCACGGTAAAAAAGACTTCTTCACCTGGAATATGGACAGCGTCCTGAAAACGGCTGAAAAAACCACCTATACTCTTCAGTTATTTCTGACGCTGGTGGCTGTCATTTCGCTGGTTGTCGGCGGCATCGGCGTTATGAATATTATGCTGGTTTCCGTCACCGAGCGAACGCGTGAAATCGGCATCCGTATGGCGGTAGGCGCGCGCGCCAGCGATGTGCTACAGCAGTTTCTTATTGAAGCGGTGCTGGTTTGCCTGGTTGGTGGAGCGCTGGGGATTAGCTTGTCGATGTTCATCGCATTTATGCTACAGCTTTTCCTGCCCGGCTGGGAGATCGGTTTTTCACTGACTGCGCTGGCGAGCGCGTTTTTATGTTCGACATTTACTGGGATACTGTTTGGCTGGCTACCGGCGAGAAACGCGGCGCGACTGGACCCGGTGGATGCGCTGGCAAGGGAGTAATCTTGCTGACGTCATTTGTCGGCCTGATAAGATGCAACGGTGTTGCTATCAGGAACTGGCGTTAAATAAAAATGCCAGCCGATCGGGCTGGCATTTTGCCTCCTGGATGTACACAATGAGACAGAGGAGCTATGCAACGGCCTCTGCTTCGATGGGCACGATGACGCTGGCGTGATTGCCTTTTGGCCCCTGGTGGACATCAAACCGGACAGACTGTCCGGCTTTAAGCGTTCTGTAACCATCCATTTGAATGGTGGAATAATGGGCGAAAATATCCTCGCCGCCGCCTTCAGGGCAGATGAAACCAAACCCTTTGGCATTGTTGAACCACTTTACAGTACCCGTTTCCATGCTTCGACATCCTTCGTAAATCTTATATAAGTAAGATGGAATGAACCGGTGACGGAGTGGGGGCTGTTCAAAACCTCACCAACTCTCGACATTACAATTTAGAGAAATCAGGCGAGGCGTCAAGCATCAGGCAGGGGGGATCGGGTAAAAATGAATCAAAAATTTGAAGCAGTTAACGCTATTGCCGGGAATGTGACAGATGTCGCGGATGGTACTGATAGATGTTAGTTATCTATCAATTGAGGTAGATTGATTGTGTGCATAGACTCTGGTCAGCGGCAGATTTTCCTGCCGACAACCGTAACCGATAATGACGACTGACAATGGGTAAGACGAACGATTGGCTGGATTTTGACCAGTTGGTGGAAGATAGCGTGCGCGAGGCGCTAAAACCGCCATCTATGTATAAAGTGATATTAGTCAATGATGACTACACTCCGATGGAGTTTGTTATTGACGTGTTACAAAAATTCTTTTCTTATGATGTAGAACGTGCAACGCAATTGATGCTTGCGGTTCACTATCAAGGCAAAGCCATCTGCGGCGTGTTCACCGCCGAGGTGGCGGAAACCAAAGTGGCGATGGTGAACAAGTATGCAAGGGAGAACGAGCATCCGTTGCTGTGTACGCTGGAAAAAGCCTGAATGCAGGTATAAAAATTGGGGGAGGTGCCTATGCTCAATCAAGAACTGGAACTCAGTTTAAACATGGCTTTCGCCAGAGCGCGCGAGCACCGTCATGAGTTTATGACCGTCGAGCATCTGTTGCTGGCGCTGCTCAGCAACCCATCGGCTCGCGAAGCGCTGGAAGCATGCTCCGTGGATCTGGTGGCGCTCCGTCAGGAACTCGAAGCCTTCATTGAACAAACCACACCCGTACTGCCTGCCAGTGAAGAAGAGCGTGATACGCAGCCGACGTTAAGTTTCCAGCGTGTCCTGCAACGTGCCGTCTTCCACGTTCAGTCTTCCGGGCGTAGTGAAGTGACTGGCGCGAATGTGCTGGTGGCTATCTTTAGCGAACAGGAATCACAGGCGGCTTATCTGCTGCGCAAGCATGAAGTGAGCCGTCTGGATATCGTGAACTTTATTTCTCACGGGACGCGAAAAGACGAACCGAGCCAATCTTCCGATCTCGGCAATCAGCCAACTGGCGACGAACAAGCTGGCGGGGAGGAACGTATGGAAAACTTCACGACGAATCTTAACCAACTTGCTCGCGTGGGCGGCATCGATCCGCTGATTGGTCGTGAAAAAGAACTGGAGCGCGCGATCCAGGTCTTGTGTCGTCGCCGTAAAAATAACCCGTTGCTGGTAGGGGAATCCGGCGTCGGCAAAACGGCGATTGCCGAAGGGCTGGCCTGGCGTATCGTGCAGGGCGATGTGCCGGAAGTGATGGCCGATTGCACCATTTACTCGCTGGATATCGGTTCGCTGCTGGCGGGCACCAAATACCGCGGCGATTTTGAAAAACGGTTTAAGGCGTTGCTGAAACAGCTTGAGCAGGATACCAACAGCATCCTGTTTATCGATGAAATCCATACCATTATCGGCGCTGGCGCGGCGTCGGGCGGACAGGTGGATGCGGCAAATCTGATTAAACCGCTGCTTTCCAGCGGTAAGATCCGGGTGATCGGCTCAACGACTTATCAGGAATTCAGCAATATTTTTGAGAAAGACCGTGCATTAGCACGCCGTTTCCAGAAAATTGATATTACCGAGCCTTCGGTAGAAGAGACGGTGCAAATTATCAACGGCTTGAAACCTAAGTACGAAGCGCACCACGACGTGCGTTATACCGCGAAAGCGGTGCGTGCGGCGGTCGAGCTGGCGGTAAAATATATCAATGACCGCCATCTGCCGGATAAAGCCATTGACGTGATTGACGAAGCGGGCGCTCGGGCGCGTCTGATGCCGGTGAGCAAACGTAAGAAAACGGTCAACGTGGCGGATATTGAGTCCGTAGTGGCGCGAATTGCGCGAATTCCTGAAAAGAGCGTCTCGCAGAGCGATCGCGATACGCTGAAGAACCTGGGCGATCGTCTGAAAATGCTGGTCTTCGGCCAGGATAACGCGATTGAGGCGCTGACCGAAGCTATTAAGATGAGTCGTGCGGGGTTGGGCCATGAGCATAAACCTGTCGGCTCATTCTTGTTCGCCGGGCCAACTGGCGTAGGGAAAACTGAAGTTACGGTACAGCTTTCAAAAGCGCTGGGTATTGAGCTGTTGCGCTTCGATATGTCCGAATATATGGAGCGTCATACGGTGAGCCGTTTGATCGGCGCGCCTCCGGGATACGTCGGTTTCGACCAGGGCGGGCTGCTGACGGATGCGGTGATTAAGCATCCTCATGCGGTGCTGTTGCTGGATGAGATCGAAAAAGCGCACCCGGATGTCTTTAACCTGCTGCTGCAGGTGATGGATAACGGTACGCTGACCGATAACAACGGCCGTAAGGCGGATTTCCGCAACGTGGTGCTGGTGATGACCACCAACGCCGGCGTGCGAGAAACCGAACGTAAATCTATTGGTCTTATTCATCAGGACAACAGTACCGATGCGATGGGCGAGATCAAGAAAGTGTTTACGCCGGAGTTCCGTAACCGTCTCGACAACATTATTTGGTTCGATCATCTGTCTGGCGAGGTGATTCATCAGGTTGTCGATAAGTTTATCGTCGAGTTGCAGGCTCAGTTGGATCAGAAAGGCGTCTCTCTGGAAGTCAGTCAGGAAGCGCGCGACTGGCTGGCGGAAAAGGGCTATGACCGGGCGATGGGCGCACGACCAATGGCGCGTGTGATTCAGGACAACCTGAAAAAACCGCTGGCCAATGAGTTGCTGTTTGGATCGCTGGTTGATGGCGGACAGGTCACCGTCGCGCTGGATAAAGAGAAAAATGCGTTGACGTATGGCTTCCAGAGTGCGCAAAAGCACAAGCCGGAAGCCGCGCATTAATCTTCGTTTCACTGCCGTACAAACCGGGCCTTAGCGCCCGGTTTTTTTATGCTGGCTAATAGTTAGCCTGATGGCGTTGTGCTTGCGGTAGGCGGATAAGGCGCTTGTAAATTGCGCCATCATCCGGTAATCGACGGGGGGGTAATGCGAAAAAAAGTCCGTACTTTCGTACGAACTCTTTCTTGAATATGGCGGTGAGGGGGGGATTGACTCGCTGCGCTCGCCCTTCGGGCAGCCCGTTCGCTGCGCGCCCGGTCTGTCCAACTGGCTGCGCCAGTTGTCGAACCCCGGTCGGGTGTTCTCATCCCCCCTTAGTTTGGGGGATACATATAAGCAAAAAGCCCGTACTTCTGTACAGGCTCTCAACTTAAATATGGCGGTGAGGGGGGGATTCGAACCCCCGATACGTTGCCGTATACACACTTTCCAGGCGTGCTCCTTCAGCCACTCGGACACCTCACCATATTGTATTGCTGCCTGACCGCTTGGGGGGCAACGGGGCGCTACTATAGGGAGTTGCGCTAAAACGGTCAAGCAGAATTTACATATTCACTGTCGTTTGCTCATGCAATAGACACAATCCCCGCCCAAACTGGCGCGGGGAGGCAAATTAGCGCTGTGAATCCAACATTTCGTTGTTTTTCACCACATCCTGCGCTTTGCTGTAGCTTTCGATCAGCAGTTGATAGGCCGGGAATACCTGAGTATAAACGTCGGCCCACGCGGCGGCGTCTTCACGGTTCCAGGTGCCTTGCAGCTCAGAGGCGACTGCGGCAGTATCCATCGGTACGACGCCAGCCTGTACGATACGCGCCAGGGTGATCTCCTGCGCCATCTTACTGTAGGTGCCGGATGCGTCGATCACGGCAAATACCTTATAGCCTTCCGCTACCGCGCTAATGGCCGGGAATGCCATACACACGCTGGTAATCGTCCCGGCAATGATCAGCGTCTTACGACCCGTCGCTTTTACCGCCTTAACGAAATCTTCGTTATCCCAGGCGTTAATTTCACCTTTGCGCGCAATATACTGCGCATGTGGCGCATTAGCGTGGATCTCCGGGATCAGCGGGCCGTTCGGACCTTGCGGTACGGATGCCGTGGTAATGACCGGCATTTTCGCTAACGTCGCCATCTTCGCCAACGCCGCGGCGCGAGCGCGTAATTCCGGCATTGGCATATCGCCTACGGTCTGGAAAAGACCGCTTTGATGATCGATTAAAAGCATCACGGAATCGTTAACATCAATTACCGGGCGCAAACCATTAAAATTAGCAGGACTTGACATCGTGTTCTCCTTCATGTTTTCAGATTTGGCCAAAACGGCCGGAGTTGAAATCGCGGACTGCTTCTGCGATCTCTTGTTTCGTGTTCATAACAAATGGGCCGTAACCCACAATCGGTTCATTCAGCGGCTCGCCTGATAACAGCAATACGCTGGCGTCGCTGCTGGCCTCAAGGTGCAGCGTTTTCCCTTGCTGGCTCAACACCACCAGTTGCGCTTCGTTGACCGGCGTCGTGCCGTTCACCGTGATATTGCCTTTCAGTACCACCAGCGCGGTGCTCCATCCTTCCGGCTGTGCCAATGTAAGCTGGCGATTGCGTTGCAGGCGCATATCCCAGACATTGAGCGGCGAGAAAGTGTGCGCCGGGCCTTTTGTCTCTTCATAACGCCCTGCGATGACCCGCACGACTCCGGCGTCATCCGGCAACGTAACGGTCGGGATAACATCGTGGGTAATGCTTTGATAACCCGGGGTGGTCATTTTGTCCTTCATTGGAAGGTTAACCCACAACTGCACCATTTCCAGTTCGCCGCCCCGACGGGTAAACGCGTCGGAATGGAACTCTTCATGCAAAATGCCTGCGCCTGCGGTCATCCACTGAACGTCGCCCGGGCCGATAACGCCGCCGCGACCGGTAGAGTCCCGATGCTCGACTTCGCCACTATAAACAATCGTCACGGTCTCGAAACCGCGGTGTGGATGCTCCCCAACACCGCGTTTTTCATTACCCGGCGTAAATGTGTGCGGCCCGGCATAATCCAGCAGCAGGAAGGGACTCAACTGCTGCGCATGTGACTGATAAGAAAAGAGTGAACGAACCGGAAATCCATCGCCAACCCAGTGCGGGCGAGGTGCGGTATAGACGCCTGTAATCTGTTTCATGGTGTTCTCCTCAGTGGCGTTGTCTTGATGTGAATAAGCTTATATTCATGACAAAAGGTTCGGTAGTGGCTAAAATGGCTCATACCGTTCCATTAATAGGACAATGTAATGATAAAAACGGATCTCAATGATTTTGCGTGGTTTGTGCATGTGGTCGAAGAGGGTGGGTTTGCCGCGGCGGGGCGTGCGCTTGATGAACCAAAATCAAAACTGAGCCGGCGTATTGCGCAACTGGAGGAACGGCTGGGCGTGCGATTGATTCAGCGAACTACCCGGCAGTTTAACGTTACCGAAGTGGGACAAACATTCTATGAGCACTGTAAAGCGATGCTGGTGGAAGCTCAGGCGGCGCAGGATGCCATTGCCGCATTGCAGGTAGAGCCTCGCGGTATCGTGAAGCTGACCTGCCCGGTGACGCTGCTGCATGTACACATCGGCCCAATGCTGGCGAAATTTATGGCGCGTTATCCTGATGTTTCGCTACAGCTTGAAGCGACCAATCGTCGGGTGGACGTCGTAGGGGAGGGGGTGGATGTGGCGATTCGCGTCAGGCCGCGCCCGTTTGAAGATAGCGACCTGGTGATGCGCGTCCTGGCTGACAGAGGGCATCGCCTGTTTGCCAGCCCGGATCTTATCGCACGGATGGGAATCCCTTCCGCGCCGGCGGAGTTGAGCCATTGGCCAGGGCTAAGTCTTGCATCCGGCAAGCATATCCACCGCTGGGAACTTTACGGCCCGCAGGGCGCGCGTGCGGAAGTCCATTTTACCCCGCGTATGATTACTACAGACATGTTGGCGCTACGCGAGGCGGCGATGGCGGGCGTGGGGCTTGTGCAGCTACCTGTCTTAATGGTGAAAGAACAACTGGCCGCCGGTGAACTGGTCGCGGTGCTGGAAGAGTGGGAGCCCCGGCGGGAGGTTATTCATGCTGTGTTCCCATCCCGGCGAGGATTATTACCTTCCGTACGCGCGTTGGTCGATTTTTTGACGGAAGAGTATGCGCGCATGGTGGAAGAGTAACCTGCTCGTCATTCATCGACTTAATGGACGCAAAAAAGGCCGGTTAAACCGACCTTTTATCCAGCCGCCCTTCAGGGCGTGAGGAGACAATTAGCGACTACGGAAGACAATGCGGCCTTTGCTCAGGTCGTACGGGGTCAGCTCAACGGTCACTTTGTCGCCCGTCAGGATGCGGATGTAGTTCTTACGCATTTTACCGGAGATGTGTGCAGTAACCACGTGACCGTTTTCTAACTCTACGCGGAACATGGTATTAGGTAACGTTTCGAGAACGGTACCTTGCATTTCAATATTGTCTTCTTTGGCCATCTAATCCTCTGGGGTATCACTACCATAATTTGAACCGGCAAGATAATGCCGAACTTCTTTTGATAAGTAAAGATTTGTGCGTTTAAAACACAGCAAACCAGGTTTAGCACATGATTCCGCGACACACGACAACGCCGCGTTATACACCTTTTCCCTGATACTACCGCCTGATGTATCGACATAAGCGCAACATATAAGGGAACGGTGAAATAAACGATGGGCGTTACCTGACAACGGGCTGCGGGATAATGAGCTAAACCAATTCTGCGGCAGCAATTATAACACCCCAATAAAAAATGTGCCGAAAACATTCACTTCCGGGGCAAAAATAATGTCCGCGGCACCCAAAAACGGGAGGCCAGCGGCTGTTGGCGTAAGGCCGCGAGGTGATCGAGGTAGTCACGACGTGGAATTTCAATGGCACCGAGCGAGGCGGTATGACTATTAAGTACCTGACAATCAATAAGTTTACCGCCGTGGCGGGTAAATTCAGCGCAAAAAACCAGCAGTGCGGTTTTAGAGGCATTCTCCTGGCGGCTAAACATCGATTCGCCGCAAAATAGCGCCCCCTGCGAGACGCCATACATCCCGCCGACCAGTTCCCGATCGCGCCACACTTCAATGGAGTGCGCGTGGCCCAATTCATGTAATCGGCGATAGGCTTCCTCAATACCACGCGTTATCCAGGTGCCTTCGTCACGGTGATTGGCGCATCCATCAATGACCCGGTCGAAAGCGTAATTGAGCGTCACGCGGTAAGGGGATGCGTTGTGAAAGCGCTTCATGCTGCGACTGAGATGAAACTTTTCAGGCCACAGCACGGCGCGCGGATCGGGCGACCACCACAGAATCGGGTCGCCCGGCGAAAACCACGGGAAAATCCCGTGCTGGTAGGCCATTAACAACCGGGCAGGGCTGAGATCGCCGCCCAGCGCCAGTAAACCGTTAGGCTCGCGTAAAGCGCCTTCCGGCGAAGGGAAGGCGATAGAATGTCGGGAAAGCTGAACCAGACGCATGACGGCGAAACTCCAGTACGCAAGTCGGATCGTTCAATAATAGCTTACAGACGTTGTTTAAACTGATAATAGCGCCCTTGTCCGGCTAACAATTCTGCATGAGTGCCTCGCTCAATGATGCGCCCGTCGTCCATTACGATGATTTGATCAAAACGGGCCAGGCCGCGCAAACGGTGAGTCACCATCAGGACGGTTTTTTCGCGCATCACATCGGCAAGTAATTCCAGCATTTCGCTCTCGGTGGTCGCATCCAGCCCCTCAGTAGGCTCATCCAACAGCATCAACGGGGCATCGTGCAACAGCGCGCGGGCGATGGCCAGGCGACGAAGTTCGCCGCCGGATAGCAGACGACCGCCTTCGCCGAGCCAGCTATTAAGCCCACTATCTTCGAGCAGATTTTCGAGGCCGACGCGACGCAGCATGTCGGAAAGGGCTTCGTCGCTGGCATTGGGCGCCGCCAGTAATAAATTATCACGCAGCGTGGCGCTGAACAGGTGGACACGCTGCGGCACCACGCTGATAGTCCGGCGTAAGGCGGATTCGCTCAGCGAGGATAGCGGAAGATCGTTGAGCAGAATTTCGCCTTGTTGCGGGTCCCAGGCGCGGGTGAGTAGCTGCAACAGCGTTGATTTTCCGCAGCCGGTACGCCCCAGAATAGCGACATGCTCGCCAGGATTAGCCTGTAATGAGAGGGCATTGAGCGCATTAATCGGCTGGTCGGGATAACGAAACGAAACGTCCCGCAGGGTGAGTGTGACCTTTTCCGGCGCGGGAGTTTCTGCCTGTGGAAAGGTCACCTCCGGTTTTTGCTCCGTTAATTCAGTGATACGAAGCGCAGAGGCGATAACCTGCCCCAGATGCTGGAATGCGCCGGTAACGGGCGCAAGCGCCTCGAAAGCCGCCAGCGCGCAGAAGACAAACAGCGCGATGAGCGCGCCGGGCTGCGTATTGCCGCCAACGCCGCCGGAGGCCATCCACAACATTAACATCACCGCCAGCGCGCCAATCAGCAGCATTAACGTCTGCGATAAGGCGGTCAGTTCAGACTGTCGGCGTTGGGCCTCATGCCATTGTAATTCGGTGGCTTCCATTTGCGCCCGATAGCGTTTGCTGGCGCCAAAAATGGTGAGTTCCGCCTGGCCCTGTAACCATGACGTGAGCTGCTGGCGATACTGACCGCGTAGATGCGTCAGATTTTGGCCGGTATTTTTGCCGGCGCGATAAAACACCGGCGGCATAATAAACAGCGTCAACAGCATAATGCCGCCCAGCGTGATCGCCAGCGTCACGTCGAGAACGCTAAGCCCCAGGGTGACAATCATAATCACTACAAAAGCGCCGACCAGCGGGGAGATGACGCGCAAATAGAGATGATCCAGCGTGTCAACGTCGGCAACGATGCGGTTCAGCAGTTCACCTTGCTGATATCGCGCCAGACCCGCGGGGGAGAGCGGTAAAAGTTTGCTAAAGGTATAAATACGCAGATGTTGCAGCACGCGGAACGTGGCGTCATGACTTACCAGACGTTCAAAATAACGACCAGCGGTACGGGTAATGGCCGCGCCGCGCACGCCGGCTGCCGGGAGCATATAGTTAAAACTGTAAATTCCCGCGAAGCCTGCGATAGCGGACGCGGACAGGAACCAGCCGGAAAGCGTCAGCAGCCCGATACTGGCAAGCAGGGTCAGGATTGCCAGCGCAATTCCCAGCGTTAGCATCCATTTATGGCGTTTATAAAGCGTCAGATAAGGGAGTAGCGCGCGCATTTAAATATCCTCCTGACGATGAGCCAATAACGTCGCAAAAGCGCCGTTGGCGGCGCTGAGTTCGGCATAACTGCCTTGTTCGACAATCGCGCCATCTTGCATAACCCAGATAGCGTCCCAGTCGGCGAGATCTTCCAACTGATGCGTCACCATTAATGTGGTCTGGCGTTTTGACGCCGCTTTTAACGCCTGCATGACGCGTTGCTCGCTGTGAGCGTCCAGGCTTGCCGCCGGTTCATCCAGCAGTAGCAGTTGACAGGGATTAAGTAGCGCACGGGCGACCGCTACACGCTGTGCCTGGCCGACGGAAAGTCTGCTGGCATGATTGCCGAGCGGGGTGTCTACTCCCTGCGGCAGCAGCGGTAAAAACTCGCTTACCCATGCGGCGTCAAGCGCGGCATAAAGTTCCTGCTCGCTGGCGTCCGGGCGCGCCAGTAATACATTTTCGCGTAGCGTCGCCGCAGGTAATTGCGGGTTTTGCCCAACCCAGGAGAGATGCTGGCGCCAGGATTCCGGCGAGAGATCGCGAAGCTCGACACCGTTAATACGCAAAGATCCCTGATAGGAGAGAAAACCGGATAATACATTCAACAGAGTGCTTTTACCGGAACCGCTGCGTCCTACCAGGACGGCGCGTTCTCCTGCCGCTAATGAGAAATTCAGCGGCCCGGCAAGCGTTTTGCCTTCTGGCGAGGTGATAATAAGATTGACTGCGTCAATGGTTACAGGTTCGTTTTCCGCCAGCTCAACTTCGCCGCGCGCCGGGTGGGCGAGGGGCGTTTCCAGAAACGTCTTCAGACTATCCGCCGCGCCAACCGCCTGCGCCTTAGCATGATAAAACGTGCCGAGGTCGCGTAACGGCTGGAAAAACTCCGGCGCGAGGATCAAGGCGAGGAACCCGGCGGCGAGCGTCACACCGGTACCGTAATGACCAAAGTTCAGCTCGCCCAGGTAAGAGAAGCCAAAATAAACGGCGACCAGCGCAATAGAAAGCGAGGTGAAAAACTCCAGCACGCCGGAAGATAAAAAGGCGAGGCGCAGAACTTCCATCGTGCGCTGACGAAAATCTTGCGATGCTGCGCGAATGTTCTCGGTTTCCGCTTCTCCACGACCGAAAATTCGCAGCGTTTCCATCCCGCGCAGACGGTCAAGAAAATGGCCGCTTAGCCGGGCAAGCGCCAGGAAATTGCGGCGGTTGGCGTCAGCCGCGCCCATCCCCACCATCGCCATAAATAGGGGAATGAGCGGGGCAGTGCCCAGCAGAATCAGCGCCGCCGCCCAGTTTGACGGGAAAATCGCCGCCACGATTAAGAGCGGTACGCAAACGGCAAGCGCCATTTGCGGCAGATAGCGCGCATAATAGTCATGCATATCGTCAATCTGTTCCAACACCAGCGTCGCCCAGCTACCGGCGGGCTTGCCCTGAATCCAGGCTGGGCCGGCTTGCTGCAGACGATCCAACACCTGACGGCGGATCTCAAAGCGAATATGTTGTCCGGCATGAAAACCGACGCGCTCGCGCAACCACACCACCCAGGCGCGGAGGACAAAGACCAGTATCAGCAGGATAAAAGGGAGCAACAGCGCTTCCCGTGGAATGTTCTCCATGATCATATGTTGCAGGATACGCGCCATGATCCAGGCCTGAGCGACAATTAATACGCCACTCATGAACCCCAACAGGCGGGAAATATTCAACCACCGTTGGGAGATTACGCTTTGCTGTTTTAACCAGCGGGTCAGCTCTTTTTGACGGGTTTTATTCATTGCACGCTTAGCAGGTGAGTTATTGGAATTTCAGGCAGGGCAATGTTACAACGACGCAAAAATAAAGGCGACTTATAGTCGCCTTTTTTACTTTTGTTACTGATTTGTAAAAACTATTTGCTCGCGTCGGCCAGACCATCGAGATAGCGTTCAGCATCCAGCGCCGCCATACAGCCCGTACCTGCAGAGGTGATCGCCTGACGGTAAATATGATCCATAACGTCACCCGCCGCGAATACGCCAGGGATGCTGGTTTGTGTGGCGTTGCCATGGGTGCCGGACTGAACTTTGATATAACCATTTTCCAGCTCAAGCTGGCCTTCGAAGAGCGCCGTGTTTGGGCTATGACCGATGGCTACGAAAAGTCCGGCGATGTCCAGCGTCTCGATATTATCGCTCTGCTGCGTGTCGCGAAGACGCAGACCAGTAACGCCCATCTGATCGCCGGTCACTTCTTCCAGCGTCCGGTTGGTGTGCAGAATGATATTGCCATTTTCGACTTTATCCATCAGGCGCTTAATGAGGATTTTTTCAGCGCGGAAACCGTCACGGCGATGGATAAGGTGCACTTCCGAAGCGATGTTGGACAGATAAAGCGCTTCTTCAACCGCGGTGTTGCCGCCGCCGATCACCGCTACTTTCTGATTGCGGTAGAAGAAACCGTCGCAGGTTGCGCAGGCGGAAACGCCGCGCCCTTTAAAGGCTTCTTCCGATGGCAGCCCCAGATAGCGCGCGGAAGCGCCGGTCGCAATGATCAACGCATCACAAGTGTACTCTGCGCTGTCACCTGTCAGACGGAACGGACGATTTTGCAGATCCACTTTGTTGATGTGATCAAAAATTATCTCGGTTTCAAATTTTGCCGCATGTTCATGCATGCGTTCCATTAGCAGCGGGCCGGTCAAATCGTTTGGATCGCCGGGCCAGTTTTCCACTTCCGTCGTGGTAGTCAGTTGACCGCCTTTTTCCATACCGGTAATAAGTACCGGCTGTAAATTTGCGCGCGCGGCATACACCGCCGCGGTATATCCCGCCGGTCCTGAGCCCAGAATAAGCAGCTTACTGTGTTTGGTCGTGCCCATGAGATCCCCATAGTTGTTGGCAGACAATGAGCAGAATTGTAGGGAATTTACAGACGTAAAAAAAGAGCATAACGATTTTGTTAACAATATGTGTAATAGCATGAACCGATGAACGACCGCGACAGCGACGTTATCATCACAAACTTTAATTAAAATCGGTAACTTATAAGGTGACGAAATGACAGTTTACCGCCCTCTCTAATGAATAACTGGCATGTTGTACTAAAAATCGATGTTTTGCTTTGACAATCACCTGCTGTTTTGCGAAAACATTCGAGGAAGAAAAAACTGTGTTATGTATGTGCTGCATAATCATGCATGTAAATACCATGTTTACCGGGCTAGTGAAATCTACGCATGGCGTGGACAGACGCCATTCGTGATGTCGATAGCTGCCGCGAGGCAACGGTCTTCTCACCATAGACCAGGCATTGCGCGCCGTTAATCCCTCTGGGTTTCGGTCTATTGTGATGGGCAGCGACTCTGAACAGTGATGTGAGTAGAGTCAGGCAGGAGTAGGGAAGGAATACAGAGAGACAATAATAATGGTAGATAGCAAGAAGCGCCCTGGCAAAGATCTCGACCGTATCG
The DNA here is from genome assembly GCF_051702785.1 of Salmonella sp. NW722. Lineage (NCBI taxonomy): Bacteria > Pseudomonadati > Pseudomonadota > Gammaproteobacteria > Enterobacterales > Enterobacteriaceae > Salmonella > Salmonella sp. NW722. The sequence goes on along the minus strand of NZ_JAMMIN010000001.1, from coordinate 785,038 downwards.
ATCGTAACATTCTTAATGAACTGCAAAAGGATGGGCGTATTTCCAACGTCGAGCTTTCTAAACGAGTAGGACTTTCGCCGACACCTTGCCTTGAGCGTGTGCGTCGGCTGGAGCGACAGGGGTTTATCCAGGGCTATACGGCGCTGTTGAACCCGCATTATCTGGATGCGTCACTTCTGGTATTCGTTGAGATTACCTTAAATCGCGGCGCGCCGGATGTGTTTGAACAGTTTAATGCCGCCGTGCAAAAGCTTGAAGAGATTCAGGAGTGTCATTTGGTTTCCGGCGATTTCGACTACCTGTTGAAAACCCGTGTACCGGATATGTCAGCGTATCGAAAACTATTGGGAGAGACGTTGCTGCGCTTGCCAGGTGTGAACGACACCCGAACTTACGTAGTGATGGAAGAGGTAAAACAGAGTAATCGTCTGGTTATTAAGACACGCTAACACGGAACAGGTGCAAAATCGCCGTAGTTTGATTACACTCCTGTTAATCCATACAGCAACAGTGCCGGGGCAACCCGGTGCTGTTGTCCGTTTTAGCATCGGGCGGGAAAAGCCTGGAACCTGGAGAGCCTTTTTTGAGCCAGGAATATACTGAAGACAAAGACGTCACATTGACGAAGTTAAGCAGCGGGCGCCGACTTCTGGAAGCGTTGTTGATACTTATTGCCCTTTTTGCCGTCTGGTTGATGGCGGCCTTGTTGAGTTTTAACCCTTCGGACCCCAGTTGGTCGCAAACCGCCTGGCATGAACCCATCCATAATTTAGGCGGCGCGCCGGGCGCGTGGCTGGCCGATACACTGTTCTTTATTTTTGGCGTAATGGCCTACACCATCCCTGTCATTATTGTCGGCGGGTGTTGGTTTGCGTGGCGTCATCAGTCTACGGATGATTACATCGACTATTTTGCTGTGTCGCTACGCCTTATTGGCGTGCTGGCGCTGATTCTCACTTCCTGCGGTCTGGCGGCCATTAATGCCGACGATATTTGGTATTTCGCCTCCGGCGGCGTAATTGGCAGCCTGTTAAGCACCACGCTGCAGCCGTTGTTGCATAGTAGCGGCGGAACGATAATGCTTCTCTGTATTTGGGCTGCCGGGCTGACGCTCTTTACCGGCTGGTCCTGGGTCAGTATCGCCGAAAAATTAGGCGGCTGGCTGCTTAATATACTGACCTTCGCCAGCAACCGTACCCGGCGTGATGATACGTGGGTTGACGACGAAGAGTATGATGACGAATACGATGAAGAAACCGACGGCGTGCAGCGTGAATCTCGCCGGGCGCGTATTTTGCGCGGCGCGTTGGCGCGTCGTAAGCGACTGGCTGAAAAATTCAGCAATCCACGGGGCCGTCAGACCGATGCCGCGCTCTTTTCCGGCAAACGGATGGATGATGACGAGGACATTCAGTATAGCGCGCGCGGCGTCGCTGCCGATCCTGACGACGTTCTGTTTTCGGGCAACCGTGCGACGCAGCCGGAATATGATGAATATGATCCGCTGTTAAACGGCCATTCTGTCACCGAACCGGTCGCCGCCGCTGCGGCTGCAACCGCCGTCACCCAGACGTGGGCAGCGTCCGCCGATCCCATAATGCAAACGCCGCCCATGCCGGGGGCTGAGCCGGTTGTCGCGCAACCGACCGTGGAGTGGCAGCCCGTACCGGGACCGCAAACCGGCGAACCGGTTATCGCGCCTGCGCCGGAGGGGTATCAGCCGCATCCGCAATATGCTCAACCGCAGGAGGCGCAAAGTGCGCCGTGGCAGCAACCTGTGCCTGTCGCTTCCGCGCCGCAATACGCCGCGACGCCAGCGACCGCAGCAGAATATGACTCTCTTGCGCCGCAGGAAACACAGCCGCAATGGCAGGCGCCGGATGCCGAACAACACTGGCAGCCGGAGCCGCCCCATCAGCCGACGCCGGTTTATCAGCCGGAGCCGATAGCGGCTGAACCTTCTCACATGCCGCCGCCGGTTATCGAACAGCCGGTTGCCACCGAGCCTGAACCTGACACAGAAGAGACCAGACCTGCCCGTCCTCCGCTTTACTATTTTGAAGAGGTGGAAGAGAAACGCGCCCGTGAGCGCGAACAACTGGCGGCATGGTATCAACCGATTCCGGAGCCGGTAAAAGAGAACGTGCCGGTCAAACCTACGGTATCTGTCGCGCCATCCATACCGCCAGTGGAAGCGGTAGCCGCCGCCGCGTCGCTTGACGCAGGTATTAAGAGTGGCACCCTGGCAGCAGGCGCCGCGGCCGCTGCGCCTGCCTTTAGTCTGGCTACCGGCGGCGCGCCGCGTCCGCAGGTGAAAGAGGGGATTGGTCCGCAACTGCCGCGTCCGAACCGCGTTCGCGTGCCGACCCGACGGGAACTGGCATCGTACGGTATTAAGCTGCCGTCACAGAGGATTGCAGAAGAAAAAGCCCGCGAGGCGGAGCGCAATCAGTACGAGACGGGCGCGCAGCTAACAGATGAAGAAATAGATGCAATGCATCAGGACGAGTTAGCCCGTCAGTTTGCGCAGTCGCAGCAGCATCGTTATGGTGAGACGTATCAGCATGATACTCAACAGGCAGAAGATGACGATACCGCTGCGGAAGCTGAATTAGCCCGCCAGTTTGCCGCTTCGCAACAGCAGCGCTATTCCGGCGAGCAACCCGCTGGCGCGCAGCCGTTCTCACTGGACGATCTGGATTTCTCGCCAATGAAAGTATTGGTTGATGAAGGTCCGCACGAACCGCTGTTCACGCCGGGTGTCTTGCCCGAGTCAACACCTGTTCAGCAACCGGTAGCGCCGCAGCCGCAGCCTCAGCCACAGTACCAGCAGCCGCAACAGCCGGTAGCGCCGCAACCGCAGTATCAGCAGCCGCAGCAGCCGGTAGCACCGCAGCCGCAGTATCAGCAGCCGCAGCAGCCGGTAGCACCGCAGCCGCAGTATCAGCAGCCGCAACAGCCGGTAGCACCGCAGCCGCAGCAGCCGGTAGCGCCTCAGCCGCAGTATCAGCAGCCGCAACAGCCGGTAGCGCCGCAGCCACAGTATCAGCAGCCGCAACAGCCGACAGCGCCGCAAGACAGCCTGATCCACCCGCTGTTGATGCGTAACGGCGACAGTCGTCCATTACAGCGTCCGACGACGCCGCTGCCTTCGTTAGATCTTTTGACGCCGCCGCCGAGCGAAGTTGAACCGGTAGATACCTTTGCGCTGGAACAAATGGCGCGTCTGGTTGAAGCGCGTCTGGCGGATTTCCGCATTAAAGCTGATGTGGTGAACTATTCGCCAGGCCCGGTCATTACTCGTTTTGAACTGAATCTGGCCCCGGGCGTTAAAGCAGCGCGTATCTCCAACCTTTCCCGGGATCTGGCGCGCTCATTGTCAACGGTAGCCGTACGCGTTGTGGAAGTCATTCCAGGCAAACCTTACGTAGGGTTGGAATTGCCGAACAAGAAACGGCAAACCGTTTATCTGCGCGAAGTGTTGGATAACGCCAAATTCCGCGAGAATCCGTCGCCGCTTACCGTGGTGTTAGGTAAGGATATCGCGGGCGATCCGGTAGTGGCGGATCTGGCGAAAATGCCTCACCTGCTGGTGGCCGGTACGACCGGTTCCGGTAAGTCGGTCGGGGTTAACGCCATGATCCTCAGTATGCTGTATAAAGCGCAGCCGGAAGACGTTCGCTTTATCATGATCGACCCGAAAATGTTAGAACTCTCGGTCTATGAAGGTATACCGCATCTGCTGACGGAAGTTGTTACCGACATGAAAGACGCGGCTAACGCGTTACGCTGGAGCGTTAATGAGATGGAGCGTCGCTATAAGCTGATGTCCGCGCTCGGCGTGCGTAATCTGGCTGGGTATAACGAGAAAATCGCCGAAGCGGCCCGCATGGGACGTCCGATTCCGGACCCGTACTGGAAGCCGGGCGACAGTATGGATGTTCAGCATCCGGTTCTGGAAAAACTGCCGTATATCGTGGTACTGGTTGATGAATTTGCCGACCTGATGATGACCGTCGGTAAAAAAGTTGAAGAGCTGATCGCGCGTCTGGCGCAGAAAGCGCGCGCCGCGGGGATTCACCTGGTACTGGCGACGCAGCGTCCGTCGGTCGATGTGATTACTGGTTTAATTAAAGCCAACATTCCAACCCGTATCGCTTTTACCGTATCCAGCAAGATCGACTCCCGCACCATTCTTGATCAGGGTGGCGCTGAGTCGCTATTGGGAATGGGGGACATGCTCTATTCCGGACCAAACTCCACCATGCCGGTACGTGTCCATGGGGCGTTTGTGCGTGACCAGGAAGTCCATGCGGTGGTGCAGGACTGGAAAGCGCGCGGTCGTCCGCAATATGTGGATGGCATTACCTCCGACAGCGAAAGCGAAGGTGGCGGTGGCGGTTTTGACGGCGGCGAAGAATTAGATGCGCTATTCGATCAGGCCGTTAATTTCGTCACCCAGAAGCGTAAAGCGTCCATTTCCGGCGTTCAGCGTCAGTTCCGCATCGGCTATAACCGTGCGGCGCGTATTATCGAACAGATGGAAGCGCAGGGTATTGTCAGCGCTCAGGGGCATAACGGTAATCGTGAAGTGCTGGCTCCGCCGCCTTTTGAGTAAACCTGTAAGCCGGATGGCGCTGTGCAGGCTGCCATCCGGCAACAAAATTCAGTATTTTCTTCTTTCCTCATGCTGATTTTTGGCCTGGAATAGAAAGCAAAAGGAGCTCCTGGTCGGGAGTGTCGAAACCTGAGGAATAATGATGAAAAAAATGGCAATCGCCTGTGCATTACTTTCAAGCGTTGTAGCCAGCAGCGTATGGGCTGACGCCGCCAGCTCTCTGAAAAGCCGTCTGGATAAAGTGAGCAGCTTTCATGCCACCTTTACTCAAAAAGTCACCGATGGCAGCGGTGCCGCGGTGCAGGAGGGACAGGGTGATTTATGGGTTAAGCGGCCAAATCTATTCAACTGGCATATGACGCAACCTGACGAGAGTATTCTGGTTTCTGACGGCAAAACGTTATGGTTCTATAACCCGTTTGTAGAACAGGCTACCGCCACGTGGTTGAAAGATGCCACCGGAAATACACCGTTTATGCTGATAGCCCGCAACCAGGCCAGCGACTGGCAGCAGTATAATATTAAGCAGGATGGCGATAATTTTGTGCTGACGCCGAAAGCCAGCAACGGCAATCTGAAACAGTTCACCATCAATGTGGGACGCGACGGGACTATCCACCAGTTTAGCGCCGTAGAACAAGACGATCAGCGTAGCGCCTATCAGCTAAAATCCCAGCAAAACGGCGCTGTCGATCCGTCAAAATTTACGTTTACTCCGCCGCAAGGGGTAACGATAGACGACCAACGTAAGTAGAGGCGATGAGTGAGCAATCTGTCGCTCGATTTTTCTGATAATACGTTTCAACCGCTGGCCGCGCGAATGCGGCCGGAAAATTTAGCGCAGTATATCGGCCAGCAGCATTTGCTGGCCGCAGGTAAGCCGTTGCCTCGCGCTATTGAGGCCGGGCATCTGCACTCCATGATTTTATGGGGGCCGCCAGGGACGGGGAAAACCACGCTCGCTGAAGTGATCGCCCGCTACGCCAGCGCCGATGTCGAGCGTATTTCCGCCGTCACTTCTGGGGTAAAAGAGATTCGTGAAGCTATCGAGCGCGCCCGCCAGAATCGTAATGCCGGTCGCCGTACCATCCTGTTTGTCGATGAAGTGCATCGCTTTAACAAAAGCCAGCAGGACGCCTTTTTACCGCATATCGAAGATGGCACTATCACCTTTATCGGCGCGACCACGGAAAATCCCTCTTTTGAGCTGAACTCGGCGCTATTGTCGCGAGCGCGGGTCTATCTGCTGAAATCGTTGACCACTGACGATATTGAGCAAGTACTGGACCAGGCGATGCAGGACAAAACGCGTGGTTACGGCGATCAGGATATCGTGTTACCGGATGAGACACGGCGAGCGATTGCTGAGCTGGTCAATGGCGACGCGCGGCGCGCCTTAAATACGCTGGAAATGATGGCTGACATGGCGGAGGTGGATGATAGCGGCAAACGCGTTTTATTGCCCGCCTTGTTGACCGAGATCGCCGGCGAGCGCAGCGCGCGTTTTGATAACAAAGGCGATCGCTTCTACGATCTTATTTCCGCCTTACATAAATCAGTGCGCGGCAGCGCGCCGGATGCCGCCCTCTATTGGTATGCCCGTATCATTACCGCGGGAGGCGATCCGCTGTACGTGGCGCGTCGCTGCCTGGCGATTGCCTCGGAAGATGTGGGTAATGCCGATCCGCGCGCGATGCAGGTCGCTATTGCCGCGTGGGATTGTTTCACCCGCGTCGGTCCGGCTGAAGGCGAAAGGGCGATCGCGCAGGCTATCGTTTATCTCGCCTGCGCGCCGAAGAGCAACGCCGTCTATACCGCCTTTAAGGCTGCGCTGGCCGACGCGCGCGAACGTCCTGATTATGACGTTCCTGTCCATCTGCGTAATGCGCCAACCAAACTGATGAAAGAGATGGGCTATGGCCAGGAGTACCGCTATGCCCACGATGAGCCCAATGCCTATGCTGCGGGTGAAGTGTACTTCCCGCCGGAAATCGCGCAAACGCGCTATTATCATCCGACAAATCGTGGTCTGGAAGGCAAGATTGGCGAAAAGCTCGCCTGGCTGGCTGAACAGGATCAAAATAGCCCCACAAAACGCTACCGCTAGTGTAAACGTTGCGGTAAGGTTATCTCTAAATATGATGCTCCAGGTATCATGGCGTTGATGATGAATCTCGTTATGCCTGATAGCACGTTGCTTATGAGGTCCGCGGGTATAGCGCAATGGATGCGTTGTTGCTGTCGTCGGTCAGGTAAGGCGAAAACGTCGCTATTACGTAAACGCGGTTTACGTTCATCAATACAATCAGAGGCGATCATCAATTGATCGCGTTTCCTTTTATTATTCGATAAGCACAGGATAAGCATGCTCGATCCCAATCTGCTGCGTAATGAGCCAGACGCAGTCGCTGAAAAACTGGCACGCCGGGGCTTTAAGCTGGATGTAGATAAGCTGCGCGCTCTTGAAGAGCGTCGTAAAGTTTTGCAGGTCAACACGGAAAACCTGCAGGCGGAGCGTAATTCTCGATCGAAATCCATCGGCCAGGCGAAAGCGCGCGGGGAAGATATCGAGCCTTTACGCCTGGAAGTGAATAAACTGGGCGAAGAGCTGGATGCGGCGAAAGCCGAGCTGGATACCTTGCTGGCGGAGATCCGCGATATCGCGCTGACCATCCCAAACCTGCCTGCGGATGAAGTGCCGGTAGGTAAAGATGAAAACGACAACGTTGAAGTCAGCCGCTGGGGTACCCCGCGTGAGTTTGATTTTGAAATCCGCGATCACGTCACCTTAGGGGAAATGCACTCCGGCCTCGACTTTGCCGCCGCGGTTAAGCTGACCGGCTCCCGTTTTGTGGTGATGAAAGGACAGATTGCGCGTATGCATCGCGCATTGTCGCAGTTCATGTTGGATCTGCATACGGAACAGCACGGCTATAGCGAAAACTACGTGCCGTATCTGGTTAACCACGACACGCTGTATGGCACCGGTCAACTGCCGAAATTCGCAGGCGACTTGTTCCATACCCGTCCGCTGGAAGAAGAAGCAGACAGCAGCAACTATGCTTTGATCCCGACGGCGGAGGTTCCGCTGACCAATCTGGTACGCGATGAAATCATCGACGAAGATCAGCTGCCGATTAAAATGACGGCGCATACGCCTTGTTTCCGTTCTGAAGCAGGTTCTTATGGCCGTGATACCCGTGGCCTGATTCGTATGCATCAGTTTGACAAAGTGGAAATGGTGCAGATCGTTCGCCCGGAAGATTCTATGGCTGCGTTGGAAGAGATGACCGGTCACGCGGAAAAAGTGCTCCAGCTACTGGGACTGCCGTACCGTAAAATTATTCTGTGCACTGGCGATATGGGCTTCGGCGCCTGCAAAACCTATGACCTCGAAGTCTGGGTTCCGGCGCAGAATACCTACCGCGAGATCTCTTCCTGCTCTAACGTCTGGGACTTCCAGGCGCGTCGTATGCAGGCACGCTGTCGCAGCAAGTCCGACAAAAAGACCCGTCTGGTCCATACCCTGAATGGTTCTGGTCTGGCGGTAGGTCGTACCCTGGTGGCCGTGATGGAAAACTATCAGCAGGCTGATGGCCGCATTGAAGTGCCGGAAGTATTACGTCCGTACATGAACGGACTGGAATATATCGGCTAATCCTCGCTTTCTCCTCTTCTAAAAAGCGCCTTCGGGCGCTTTTTTTATGCCAGTTTGATACCGGACAATAATCCCTACCCTATTAGGGGTAATACTGATTTCGAATGAAGGTCAGTTTTTAACACTATTTTTCTACTTTTTCGATATATATCAGACTTTATAGCGATGCTATCGATATATAAAATTCTATACATCGTTTTATTGCTTTTTTATTGTGAGCAGCAGAGTGAGCCCTTATGAAAACTAAGATCCCTGATGCCGTGCTGGCAGCCGAGGTGAGCCGTCGTGGTTTAGTCAAAACCACCGCGATAGGCGGCCTGGCGATGGCCAGTAGCGCATTTACCCTGCCATTTACCCGCATCGCTAACGCCGCAGAGGCGATAAGCCCGGCGAAAACCGGCGAGAAAGTCGTCTGGAGCGCCTGTACGGTAAACTGTGGCAGCCGTTGTCCGCTACGTATGCATGTTGTGGATGGCGAAATCAAATATGTAGAAACGGATAATACCGGAAACGATGATTACGATGGCCTGCATCAGGTTCGCGCCTGCCTGCGCGGTCGTTCTATGCGTCGTCGCGTCTATAACCCGGATCGGCTCAAGTATCCGATGAAGCGCGTCGGCGCGCGCGGCGAAGGTAAATTTGAGCGTATTAGCTGGGACGAAGCCTACGATATCATTGCCACCAATATGCAGCGTCTTATCAAAGAGTATGGCAACGAGTCCATTTATCTGAACTATGGCACGGGAACGCTGGGCGGCACTTTGACACGTTCATGGCCGCCGGGAAAAACGCTGGTCGCTCGTCTGATGAACTGCTGCGGCGGTTATCTGAACCACTACGGTGATTACTCTTCCGCGCAAATCGCAGCGGGTCTGAATTACACCTATGGCGGCTGGGCGGATGGCAATAGTCCATCCGACATTGAAAACAGTAAGCTGGTGGTGTTGTTTGGTAATAACCCTGGCGAAACCCGCATGAGCGGGGGCGGTGTAACCTATTATCTTGAACAGGCGCGGCAGAAATCAAACGCGCGGATGATCATTATCGACCCTCGTTACACCGACACTGGCGCTGGTCGCGAAGATGAGTGGATTCCGATTCGTCCAGGTACCGATGCGGCGCTGGTCAATGGTCTGGCATATGTCTTAATCACCGAGAACATGGTCGATCAGCCGTTCCTGGATAAATATTGCGTCGGTTATGACGAAAAAACCTTGCCTGCCAGCGCGCCGAAAAACGGTCACTACAAAGCCTATATTCTGGGCCAGGGTAAAGACGGTATCGCGAAGACGCCGGAGTGGGCGGCGCAAATTACCGGTATCCCGGCGGATCGCATTATTAAGCTGGCGCGAGAAATCGGCAGCGCTAAACCCGCCTATATTTGCCAGGGATGGGGACCACAACGTCATGCTAATGGAGAAATCGCCACGCGCGCCATCTCGATGCTGGCGATCCTGACGGGTAATGTTGGGATTAACGGCGGTAACAGCGGCGCGCGCGAAGGGTCTTATGCCCTGCCATTTGAACGTATGCCCACGTTAGAAAACCCGGTTGAAACCAGCATCTCCATGTTTATGTGGACCGATGCCATTGAACGCGGCCCGGAAATGACAGCGTTGCGTGATGGCGTGCGGGGGAAAGATAAGCTGGACGTGCCGATCAAAATGATCTGGAACTATGCTGGCAACTGTTTGATTAACCAGCACTCTGAGATTAACCGCACCCACGAAATCCTGCAGGATGACAAGAAATGCGAAATGATCGTCGTTATCGACTGTCATATGACCTCGTCGGCAAAATACGCCGATATTCTGTTGCCTGATTGCACTGCTTCTGAGCAGATGGACTTTGCGCTGGATGCCTCCTGCGGGAACATGTCTTACGTTATCTTCACTGACCAGGCGATTAAACCGCGCTTCGAGTGTAAGACGATTTATGAGATGACCAGCGAACTGGCGAAACGTCTTGGCGTGGAACAACAGTTTACCGAAGGACGGACGCAAGAAGAGTGGATGCGTCATCTGTACGAACAGTCGCGTAAATCCATTCCGAATCTGCCCACCTTTGAGGAGTTCCGTAAGCAAGGCATCTTCAAACAGCGTGACCCCGAAGGCCACCATGTCGCCTATAAAGACTTCCGCGAAGATCCGCAAGCGAATCCACTTACAACGCCATCGGGCAAGATTGAAATCTATTCACAGGCGTTGGCGGATATCGCCGCCACCTGGGAGCTGCCGGAAGGCGATGTGATCGATCCATTACCGATCTACACGCCAGGTTTTGAAAACTATAACGATCCGCTAACGGATAAATTCCCGCTGCAGTTGACGGGTTTCCACTATAAAGCGCGTGTGCATTCCACTTATGGCAACGTAGACGTACTGAAAGCCGCCTGTCGCCAGGAAATGTGGATTAACCCAATGGATGCGCAGAAACGCGGTATCAACAATGGCGATAAAGTCCGCATCTTCAACGATCGCGGCGAAGTACACATCGAGGCTAAAGTGACGCCGCGCATGATGCCGGGCGTGGTCGCCCTGGGAGAAGGCGCATGGTATGACCCGGATGCAAAACGCGTGGATCAGGGCGGATGTATTAACGTACTGACGACCCAACGTCCTTCTCCGCTGGCGAAGGGGAACCCGTCACATACGAACCTCGTTCAGGTTGAAAAGGCGTAAGGAGTAACCGATGACAACCCAGTATGGATTTTTTATTGATTCCAGCCGTTGCACCGGTTGCAAAACCTGCGAACTGGCCTGCAAGGACTACAAAGATTTGACCCCGGATGTCAGCTTCCGCCGCATTTATGAGTATGCGGGCGGCGACTGGCAGGAAGATAATGGCGTCTGGCACCAGAACGTCTTTGCCTACTATCTCTCCATCTCCTGTAACCACTGCGAAGACCCGGCCTGTACCAAAGTCTGCCCGAGCGGCGCGATGCACAAGCGCGATGACGGTTTTGTGGTGGTGAACGAAGAGGTCTGTATCGGTTGCCGCTACTGCCACATGGCCTGCCCGTACGGCGCGCCGCAGTACAACGCGGCCAAAGGTCATATGACCAAGTGCGACGGCTGTTATGACCGGGTGGCGGAAGGCAAGAAACCGATCTGCGTCGAATCCTGTCCGCTGCGGGCGCTGGATTTCGGCCCGATAGACGAACTGCGCAAAAAACACGGTGAGCTGGCTGCCGTCGCGCCGCTGCCGCGCGCGCATTTCACGAAGCCGAATATTGTGATTAAACCCAACGCCAACAGCCGCCCGACCGGGGACACTACCGGTTATCTGGCCAATCCGAAGGAGGTATAAGATGGGAAGTGGATGGCATGAATGGCCGTTGATGATCTTCACGGTCTTTGGTCAGTGCGTGGCCGGTGGTTTTATTGTTCTGGCTCTGGCGCTGATGAAGGGCGACCTGCGCGCGGAAACGCAGCAGCGGGTGATCGCCTGTATGTTTGGTCTGTGGGTGCTGATGGGGATTGGCTTTATCGCCTCGATGCTGCATCTGGGCTCGCCGATGCGCGCGTTTAACTCGCTTAACCGCGTGGGTGCTTCCGCACTGAGCAATGAAATTGCCAGCGGCTCGGTGTTTTTTGCGGTCGGCGGGATTGGCTGGCTGCTGGCGGTACTGAAAAAGCTGCCGCCGGCACTGCGCACACTCTGGCTGATTATCACGATGGTACTGGGCGTCGTCTTCGTCTGGATGATGGTACGCGTCTATAACAGCATCGATACAGTACCGACCTGGTATAGCGTCTGGACGCCGCTGGGCTTCTTCCTGACGCTCTTTATGGGGGGGCCGCTACTGGGTTATCTGCTGCTGCGCATCGCGGGCGTGAACGGTTGGGCGATGCGTCTGTTACCTGCGGTTTCGGTGCTGGCGCTGGTGGTTATTGCCATTATGGTGGCCATGCAGGGCGCGGAACTGGCGACGATTCACAGTTCCATTCAGCAGGCGTCTGCTCTGGTACCGGATTATGGTTCGCTGATGGCCTGGCGTATGGTGCTGCTTGCGGCGGCGTTGTGCTGCTGGATTGTGCCACAGTTAAAAGGGTATCAACCTGCGGTACCGTTGCTCTCTGTCGCCTTCATTCTGATGCTGGCGGGGGAATTGATTGGCCGCGGCGTATTCTATGGGCTGCATATGACCGTGGGCATGGCGGTAGCCAGCTAACGCGTTGACGCGCATTCGGCCTGCAGAACGTGCAGGCCGAATACGCCTTTAGCCGCCATCAATCTAAGGAATATAACCGGGGCGGAGAAGGCGCATATAAATCCATAGAGAAGAAAACGAAGCTAAAGGAACCATGAAATTTTTCGACTGAACAAAACGCCGATTTTGCGGGTTAGATCAATAAAAACAAGGGGATGAATTTTTAGCCTTTCAATATATTCACGTGCAGAATAAGTAAATCAAATCGATAGTCTCAAAACTTGCGGATCGCCCATGCGGAGCCGATTGACAATGTTTTTGGCGATGGCATGATGCGCATGAAATTTGAACTTCCTCACGGTTTTTATTCATGTCCACCTATACCCGTCCCGTCATGCTTTTGCTGTGCGGGCTACTTTTGTTGACCCTGGCCATTGCGGTACTGAATACGCTTGTGCCGCTGTGGCTTGCTCAGGCAAACCTTCCGACCTGGCAGGTGGGGATGGTCAGCTCGTCTTATTTTACCGGCAATCTGGTCGGGACGTTATTTACCGGGTATTTAATTAAACGCATTGGGTTTAACCGTAGCTATTATCTTGCCTCGCTGATCTTCGCCGCGGGTTGTGTCGGGTTGGGGGTGATGGTGGGGTTCTGGAGCTGGATGAGCTGGCGTTTTATTGCCGGCATCGGCTGCGCTATGATTTGGGTGGTTGTCGAAAGCGCGTTGATGTGCAGCGGAACCTCGCATAATCGCGGGCGCCTGCTTGCTGCCTATATGATGGTCTATTACATGGGGACCTTCCTTGGACAATTATTGGTCAGTAAAGTATCTGGTGAATTGCTGCACGTCCTTCCCTGGGTGACCGGAATGATTCTGGCGGGAATTCTGCCGCTACTCTTTACCCGAATTGTAAATCAGCAAACGCAGGCACGTCATTCCTCTTCTATTAGCGCCATGCTGAAGCTACGCCAGGCGCGTCTTGGCGTGAATGGTTGCATTATTTCCGGCATTGTTCTTGGTTCACTATATGGCCTGATGCCGTTATATCTGAAGCATCAGGGGATGGCTAACGCCAGCATCGGTTTCTGGATGGCGGTGCTGGTGAGCGCCGGCATTTTGGGGCAATGGCCAATGGGACGTCTGGCGGACAAATTTGGTCGCTTGCTGGTATTACGCGTACAGGTATTCGTTGTCATACTCGGTAGTATTGCCATGTTAACCCAGGCGGCGATGGCGCCAGCTCTGTTTATTCTGGGGGCGGCGGGTTTTACGCTTTATCCCGTCGCAATGGCCTGGGCCTGTGAAAAAGTCGAACACCACCAGCTTGTGGCAATGAACCAGGCACTGTTGTTAAGTTATACGGTAGGGAGCCTGTTGGGGCCGTCTTTTGCTGCGATGTTAATGCAGAATTATTCAGATAATCTGCTGTTTATTATGATCGCCAGCGTATCGTTTATTTATCTGCTGATGCTGTTACGTAACGCCGGCCAGACGCCTAATCCTGTCGCCCACACCTAACTGTTCTCTGAATCGTATGCAGGACGTGAGTCTTGCATACTCTTTGTTTATGTTTTACGTAAAATAATTGACCTGCATAATTTTCTTGCTTTACTGAAAAATAAAATGTGCCGAAGGTTATAATTTTGCGCTCCTCTATTTTCTCTCTTCGTCTTTACCGCGCATAATTCCCCGCTTCATTTATAGTAATAGCATTGTGTTCACGAAGGATCACGTTATGCCGAATGTGCAGGAAAAACAGTTGCGATGGTACAACATCGCCCTGATGTCGTTTATTACCGTTTGGGGATTCGGCAATGTTGTCAATAACTATGCTAACCAGGGGTTAGTGGTTGTCTTCTCCTGGGTGTTTATTTTTGCGCTCTATTTTATTCCTTATGCCTTAATCGTGGGGCAACTGGGCTCAACCTTCAAAGAGGGAAAAGGGGGCGTCAGTACCTGGATTAAGCATACGATGGGGCCGGGGTTGGCTTACCTTGCGGCATGGACGTATTGGGTCGTGCATATTCCCTACCTGGCGCAAAAGCCGCAGGCGATACTCATTGCATTGGGATGGGCTTTAAAAGGCGACGGCTCGTTGATAAAAGAATATACCGTCGTTGCCTTGCAGGGGCTGACGCTGGCATTGTTTGTTTTCTTTATGTGGGTTGCTTCCCGGGGGATGAAATCGCTAAAGGTTGTTGGATCTGTGGCCGGAATTGCCATGTTTATCATGTCAATTTTATATGTTGTGATGGCAGTGACCGCGCCAGCAATTACAAACGTTGAAATTGCGACCACTAACATCACCTGGCAGTCATTTATTCCTCATATCGATTTTACCTATATCACCACCATCTCTATGTTGGTCTTTGCGGTTGGTGGGGCAGAGAAGATCTCGCCTTACGTTAACCAGACGCGGAATCCAGGAAAAGAATTTCCTAAGGGGATGCTCTTTTTAGCCGTCATGGTTGCGGTCTGCGCTATCCTCGGTTCGTTGGCGATGGGAATGATGTTTGATTCCCGGCATATACCTGACGATTTAATGACCAATGGGCAATATTATGCATTCCAGAAATTGGGTGAGTATTACCATATGGGTAATTCATTAATGGTGATTTATGCCATTGCCAATACTCTGGGGCAAATCGCCGCGCTGGTGTTTTCTATTGATGCGCCACTGAAAGTCTTACTGGGTGATGCAGACAGTAAATATATCCCGCAGCGCTTATGTCGTACTAACGCTTCAGGTACGCCAGTTAACGGTTATTTGCTGACATTAGTGTTGGTCGCTATCTTGATTATGTTGCCAACGCTTGGCATCGGCGATATGAACAACCTGTACAAATGGCTGCTTAATCTCAACTCAGTTGTTATGCCGCTGCGCTATCTGTGGGTATTTGTCGCCTTTATTGCCGTCATTCGACTGGCGCAAAAGTACAAACCCGAATATGTGTTTATTCGCAACCGGGCGTTGGCGTTAACTGTGGGGATATGGTGTTTTGCCTTCACCGCGTTTGCCTGCCTTACCGGTATTTTCCCCAAAATGGAGGCGTTCACACCGGAGTGGACATTCCAGCTGACGTTGAACATCGTGACGCCTTTTGTCCTGGTCGGGTTGGGATTAATTTTCCCACTGCTGGCGCGTAGAAACACATAACGACGCTCTTTTCCACGGCGCTCCTGCCAGGCGAGCGCCTTTTAAGATTACAGGTGCCTGGGTTCCAGGCGGAGACCACGGTATTAACAGGCGCCGGGGGCAGCAATAGTTGTCAGACCCTCAACCCAGCAGCAGATAAGCGACTCTGTATTTAATACCTGGTAAGCGCAATATTGTTAACCAGGCCTGTCTGACGGCGGGGTCGGGTATTTTAGCGGTAAGAGCGTTACCCAGACAGCAAAACGGCTACCGTCATGGGTAGCCGTTTAAAAGCGGATAAGATAGCAGGCGATTAATACATCACTTTATGACCATACTGCTCAAGAATACCCTTTACACGCTCCATGGTCTCTTTTTTAGGCGGCTTTACGCCATCCAGTTTATATTCTTCGCCCATTGCCACCCATTTATGTTTGCCCAGCTCATGATAGGGCAGCAGTTCGATTTTTTCGACATTACCCATATCGCGGGTAAACTCGCCCAGGCGATGCGCGGAATCATCGTCGTCAGACCAGCCGGGAACGACAACGTAACGGATCCAGACCTTCACATTTTTCTTTGATAAATACTGCGCGAATTCCAGCGTCCGGTGATTAGAGACACCGACCAGATTCTGGTGGATCTCATCATTCATCTGCTTGAGATCGAGCATCACCAGATCGGTAACGTCCAACAGTTCATCAATCACCGGGTCATAACGGCGCACAAAGCCGTTGGTGTCGAGACAGGTGTGGATACCTTCTTTTTTACAGGCGCGAAACCAGTCGCGTACAAATTCTGCCTGCAAAATGGCCTCGCCGCCGGATGCCGTCACGCCGCCGCCAGAAGCATTCATAAAATGCCGATAGGTCACCACCTCTTTCATTAAGTCTTCAACGGTGATTTCTTTACCGCCATGCGTATCCCATGTGTCGCGGTTATGGCAATACAGGCAGCGCATCAGGCAGCCCTGGAAAAAGGTAATAAAGCGGATGCCTGGGCCATCAACGGTGCCACAGGACTCAAAGGAGTGAATGCGACCAATAACCGGCTTTTTATCAGCAGTTACTGCAACGCTTTCATTTGTAATACAATCGGTTAAGTTACTCATATCGCTTCGGCTAGCTCTAAATAACATGGGGTTTATGGACACATTCCGGGCATGTTGAGCACCCTGGTAAGGGGGTTGCATCCTGTAAAAAAGCGGTACTGCGAGCGTAAATTTTGGACTACAGAATGTGTGGCTGTTCCAGAATGTGCTGCAATGGAGCTATTTTACCTCTATTCAGTATAAAATATACGGCAAATCTATGCTGCATAACTCGCACCGCCAGAAATTCTGGCTCATTCATCAGCCCGGTACCTCTGTTTAACGCCCAAACCGCAATACATACTGCAAGTGTATCATCCATAGCGCCCTGGTTTTGCTGTTTATGATCCGCCTCTTTTTTCAAATGATTGGCGCCGTTTTGTTGTGGTCAGAACGAAAATAATTCTCAACATAATTCAGATGTGTCCAAAGAACGTTATGCCTGTCCAGTGCCTGGCGTCGCATTCAACGTGCAATCAGGTGTAAATCTGATGTTATTTCTAAACCCGGACTGATTCAATCTCTTAAATAGAGTGTGGTTTTAATCAAAAAATGAGAGCAACGGATTAAATTTTGCTTTCGCGGTAAATAATCAAGGGAGTTATTATGCCAGTTACGTTAAGTTTTGGTAATCGTCATAACTATGAAGTTAATGCTTCACGGCTAGCCCGTTTGATGAGTCCTGATAAAGAAGAAGCGCTATACATGGGGTTATGGGATAGATTTAAGGACTACTTCAGAACACACAAAAAAAGAGAGGCGCTGGAGGTATTATATACACTCATCCATGGATGTGAACGTGAAAATCAAGCTGAACTTAATGTTGATACAATCGGCATGGAGAAGATATATGCCTTTGCACAATTAAAACAATATGCTAATCCATCTCAACAAGACCGCTTTGTTATGCGTTTTGATATGAATCAGACACAAGTTTTATTTGAGATTGATGGCAGGGTTATTGATAAATGTAATTTGCATCGTATCCTCAACGTTTCAGAAAACTGTATTTTTAAAGTGATGGAAGAAGATGAGGAAGAGTTGTTTTTTAAAGCATGTATTAAGTATGGAGAAAAAATTGCTTGCTATCCAGAATTATTAGAAAACTTTGCTTTTAACCTTAGGCAGAAAGTTAATGAGGATGATGAAATTAGGGATGAAGTTTATAAGCTTATGCGATCTGGAGAAAATAGAAAAATGGCATGTGTTGAATGGAATGGTACGCTTACTGAGGATGAGATGGATAAACTACGTTGTCTTCAAATGGGGTCTTTTGAGATTTCTACCCAATTTTGTAAAATAGGTTACTGGGAATTAGAGGGAGAAGTCCTGTTTGATATGGTTCATCCAACACTTATCTATCTGCTACATGGATATATACCGTCATTGTCATGTGATTTTACAGAAGCTAACACCATGCTGTTTTCTGATGCATTAAATAAGGATTATGAGGAGTATCAAAATAATAAAAGAGAAATTGATGCTATTCTGAGAAGAATATATAGATCACATAATAACACTTTATTTATAAGTAAAAATTCTGGTTGTCGAAATATGCTTTTATAAAAATTAAAAAGGCCCCACTGATATGGAGCCTTTTTTGTACGCTTTTTATGGCGTAATTTCAGTCAAACCCATTACATGGTCTGCGTGAAGGTACGAGTAATAACGTCCTGCTGCTGTTCTTTCGTCAGGGAGTTAAAACGTACTGCGTAACCAGATACACGGATGGTCAGCTGCGGATATTTTTCCGGATGTTCCATCGCGTCCAGCAACATTTCACGGTTCATGACGTTGACGTTCAGGTGCTGACCGCCTTCGATGGACGCTTCGTGGTGGAAGTAACCATCCATCAGACCTGCCAGGTTAGTCTTACGAACTTCGTCGTCTTTACCCAGTGCGTTCGGAACGATAGAGAAGGTATAAGAAATACCATCTTTCGCGTAAGCAAACGGCAGTTTAGCAACGGAGGTCAGAGAAGCGACAGCGCCTTTCTGGTCACGACCGTGCATCGGGTTAGCACCTGGTCCGAACGGCGCGCCAGCACGACGACCATCCGGGGTGTTACCAGTTTTCTTACCATACACAACGTTAGAAGTGATGGTCAGAACAGACTGCGTCGGGATAGCGCCACGGTAGGTGGTCAGTTTCTGAATTTTCTTCATGAAACGTTCTACCAGGTCAACCGCCATGTCATCTACACGAGCGTCGTTGTTACCAAACTGCGGGTATTCGCCTTCGATTTCGAAGTCGATAGCCAGACCATCTTCGTCACGAATCGGTTTAACTTTCGCATATTTGATGGCAGACAGGGAGTCAGCCGCAACGGACAGACCTGCGATACCACACGCCATGGTGCGGATAACGTCACGGTCGTGCAACGCCATCAGAGAGGCTTCGTAGCTGTACTTGTCGTGCATGTAGTGGATAACGTTCAGCGCGGTGACATACTGTTTAGCCAGCCAGTCCATGAAGTGATCCATGCGATCCATCACTTCGTCGAAGTTCAGAACATCGCCTTTGATCGGTTCGGATTTCGGACCAACCTGCATTTTCAGTTTTTCATCAACGCCGCCGTTGATTGCGTACAGCATGGTTTTCGCCAGGTTTGCACGCGCGCCGAAGAACTGCATTTGTTTACCAACGATCATCGGGCTTACGCAGCATGCGATAGCGTAGTCATCGTTGTTGAAGTCCGGACGCATCAGGTCATCGTTCTCGTACTGCAGAGAAGAAGTGTCGATGGAGACTTTAGCGGCGAATTTCTTGAAGTTCAGCGGCAGTTTTTCAGACCACAGAACGGTGATGTTCGGCTCCGGAGACGGCCCCATGGTGTACAGGGTGTTCAGGAAGCGGAAGCTGTTTTTGGTGACCAAAGTACGGCCATCAACGCCCATACCACCGATAGATTCGGTTGCCCAAATCGGGTCGCCGGAGAACAGTTCATCATATTCAGGAGTACGCAGGAAGCGAACCATACGCAGTTTCATGACCAGGTGGTCAATCATTTCCTGTGCGTCTTGCTCGGTGATTTTGCCTGCTTTCAGGTCACGTTCGATGTACGCATCCAGGAAGGTGGATACACGACCGAAGGACATTGCTGCGCCGTTCTGAGATTTAACCGCAGCCAGGTAACCGAAGTAAGTCCACTGGATTGCTTCCTGAGCGTTAGTCGCCGGACCAGAGATATCGCAGCCGTATTTAGCCGCCATTTCTTTGATCTGACCCAGAGCGCGGTGCTGTTCAGCGATTTCTTCACGCAGACGGATAGTCGCTTCCAGATTTACGCCGTTTTCCAGATCGGATTGCAGAGACGTAAACTGCGCGAATTTGTCTTTCATCAGGTAGTCGATACCGTACAGCGCTACGCGACGGTAGTCACCGATGATACGACCACGGCCATACGCATCCGGCAGACCGGTCAGAACGCCGGATTTACGGCAACGCAGGATGTCCGGAGTATAAACGTCGAATACGCCCTGGTTGTGGGTCTTACGGTATTCGGTGAAGATTTTTTTGATCATTGGGTCCAGCTCGCGATTGTACGCTTTGCAGGAACCTTCAACCATTTTGATGCCGCCGAACGGGATAATCGCACGCTTCAGCGGAGCTTCAGTCTGCAGACCAACAATTTTCTCAAGCGCTTTGTTGATGTAGCCAGCGTCGTGAGAAGTGATGGTGGAAGCAACGGAGGTGTCAAAGTCAACAGGCGCGTGAGTGCGGTTTTCCTGTTTAACGCCTTCCATTACGCTGTCCCACAGCTTGGTGGTCGCGTCAGTAGCGCCAGCCAGGAAGGACTCGTCACCCTCATACGGAGTGTAGTTTTTCTGAATGAAGTCACGGACGTTTACTTCATTCTGCCAGTCACCTTTGGTAAAACCTTCCCAGGCTGTGGCTAACTTTTCATTAAGCTCGGACATGTAACACCTACCTTCTTAAGTGGATTTTTTATTTACTGCGTGTAATGGGCATCAACAGATTAATGATGCTCGTTACCACGCAGGTAAATGACCCAGTATGTCAACCCGACCAACAAACCGCCGCCGATAATATTACCGATCGTGACCGGAATCAGGTTATCAGTGATGAAGCTCATCACGGTCAGGTGAGAAAAACTTTCCGGAGACGAACCAACCGCGGTCCAAAACTCCGGTGTAGCAAAATCGCGTATTACAATACCCATAGGAATCATAAACATGTTTGCGATACTGTGCTCAAAACCGCTGGCGACAAACATGGCGACGGGCAGTACCATGATGAACGCTTTGTCCATCAGGCTACGACCTGAGTAGCTCATCCACACGGCCAGACAAACCATCAGGTTCGCCAGAATACCGAGGCAGACAGCTTCAATAAAAGTGTGGTGCATTTTGTGGTCGGCGGTTTGCAGGACGTTAAGTCCCCATTGACCGTTGGCAGTCATATACTCGCCGGAAAGCCACATCAGTAACACGAAAAGCAGAGCGCCAATCAGGTTACCAAAATAGACGTTTAACCAGTTTTTAGCCAGTTGCCCCCAGGTGATGCGACCGCTAGCTTTAGCTACAACGATCAGAACAGTAGAGGTGAAAAGATCAGCGCCGCAAATAACACAGAGAATCAGTCCCAAAGAGAAACAGATACCCCCGATAAGTTTCGCCATACCATAAGGCATCGCGCCAGTATCGGTTGTCGCAGTAATATAAAAAACAAAGGCAATTGAAATGAATACGCCGGCGGTAATCGCCAGATAGAAAGTCTTAAGCGGATGTTTCGTTGCTTTATAGACGCCTGCTTCTTCAGCCACTTTGGCCATTGCTGCAGGGAGTAAAAGGTCAAAAGGGTTGTCAGCTTTCACACTAACTCTCTCTTTATTAAGTCGGCGACGAGATACTAACAAAGCATTATAGATGAGAATTTGATATAGATCATATCTCGCCTGGCTTATAGGCCCGTAAGTCGCATGGCTTTTATGCAATTACGGTGTAACTTTTTGATTATCCTAATAAAAATAAATTTTAAAAATTATAAATAGAGTTGAATTTTTTCCTGGCTCCTCCTGCTGCACGGTTAATTAATATGGAGTAATCAACAAATAAAGTAACATCACTATGTCAATTAATTTAATGTCAACAACCAATATTTAACCTTGTTATTACATTTTTCGCCGTTTAGTGAAAATAAATAAAACGGGGCCGCAAAGGCGCCCCGTAATATAACGCAGCCGAGAGGGTAAACCTACCCTAAGTCACTCATATGGCCTTATTTTGACCAGTATGCCGCTTTCGCGCGCTGTAATTTATCATACGCTTTTAACAAGGACTGATGCGCCGGGAACGCTTGTAGATCGTGGTCGACAGCCGGTAGTCCATAAAAAGCCGCTTCACCGCTAAGCGCGGCGCTGGCGGCTTCTACAGCCTCTGCGCCATACATTTTTATAAAAGCATTGAGATATTGCAGTGGCTGACGCGCATCTTCTTGCGACAGGAGCAGCAGCGTTTGCAGGCAACGGTAATAGTTTGCGCGTGCCGGACTAAAGACCGACGAATTGAACTCCATCGTCCATTCTGTCCAGATTAGCGCCTGCTCCAAATCGCCGCCCGCTAACGCTAGCATTGCTTTTAATTCGCCAACGCGCAGTGTATACCAACCATTGTCCGCTCCGGTCGCCAGACCCAACAGTTCACGCACGCGGGTGAAATCGTCAAAACCTTCTTCATCCAATTGTTCAATCAGATTGAGATAGTCTTCTTTATTCCAGGCGCTACCGGGCAGCGAAAGCAGAGTCTCACGAAGATGGCTACCCATATTGTTGTTGGCCAGCCACAGATCTTCGGCAGGATAAATATCAGACATTCCCGGTACGATAATACGACAGGCGTATACGCCGAGATGCTCGTAATCGGCAATGTAAACTTCTTTATCTTCAGCAGCAAAGATAGCCATCAGCGTGGCGAATTCTTCTTCGGTAGTGCCGGAAAAACTCCAGTCCGTGAATGGGTAATCGGCGTCCTGTTTGAACAGATCCCAGGAAATCAGGCCGCTGGAGTCGATGAAGTGGGTCTCCAGATTAGTGTGCTCCGCGACTTCTTCATCATCGAACGTTGGCGGGGTGAAGACATCAAGATCTTTCAGACCGCGTCCCTGGAGTAGCTCGGTCACTGTACGTTCCAGCGCAACGCCAAAGTCAGGATGGGCTCCAAAAGAAGCAAAGCAGGTACCGTTAGCCGGGTTGAACAGCACGACGCAGATAACCGGATACTTACCGCCCAGCGAGCCGTCATAGGCGAAAATCGGGAAACCCTCGGCTTCCAGCGTGGCGATTGACTCCATTACCGCCGGATAACGCGCCATCACCTCTGCGGAAATCTCAGGCAGACTGATACTTTCCGCAATAATACGATTTTTCACATAACGCTCGAAGACTTCCGACAGTCCCTGAACGCGGGCTTCATTACGCGTATTGCCGGCGGACATTCCGTTAGAGACGTACAGGTTGCCGATGATATTCATCGGAATATACACGGTCTGGTTATCGGACTGACGGGTAAATGGCAGGCCGCAGACGCCGCGTGCTTCATTGCCGGACTGAAGATCAATTAACTGGCTTCCGGTGAGTTCATTTTCCGGATCGTAAAACGCGCGCAGACGGGCATCAAGCAAGCCTTCCGGTACGTCGTCATTTTCAGTCAGCGGGAACCACTTTTCATTCGGATAATGCACGAATGGCCCGTTGGCGACCGTTTCGCCAAGCCAGAAATCAGCAAAGAAGTAGTTGGTTGACAGACGCTCGAAGTATTCGCCTAGCGCCGAGGCCAGCGCCGCTTTTTTGGTCGCGCCTTTTCCGTTGGTAAAGCATAACGCGCACTCTTTATCGCGAATATGCACTGACCAGACGTTTGGCACCGGGTTCAGCCAGGAGGCCTCTTCGATGTGAAAGCCGAGGTCGAGTAACTTTTGCTGGAAGCGGGCGATGGAGTCTTCCAGCGCGGCGTCTTTGCCGGGAATAAATGTTTGCGTCATGAAAATCACTTTTGTCGTACGGAAAGCGCGCAATGATACGGGTTTTATGTGACGGGCGCTATCTCGCCGGGACATCGGCGGAAATAAAAGTATTGGCTATGCTTTTACACTGGAATTCACAGGAAGAGCATAAAAAATGAAAGCATTTGATTTGCAACGAATGGCGCTGGATAACGTGCCGGTAGCGTTTTTGGGGGAAGTGGCGCTGCGTAGCTTTTACACCTTTGTTCTGGTGTTTCTTTTCTTAAAGGTGACAGGACGACGCGGCGTACGGCAAATGTCGCTTTTTGAAGTGCTGATCATTTTGACATTGGGGTCGGCGGCAGGCGACGTCGCGTTTTATGATGACGTTCCGATGCTCCCTGTTCTGGTGGTATTCATCACCCTGGCGCTGCTCTATCGCCTGGTCATGTGGCTGATGGCGCATAGTGAAAAGTTGGAAGATCTGCTGGAAGGCAAGTCGGTGGTCATTGTTGAAGACGGCGAACTGGCGTGGGAAAAACTGCAGCGCTCAAACATGACGGAGTTTGAGTTTTTTATGGAGCTTCGCTTGAATGGCGTTGAGCAACTGGGGCAGGTCAGACTGGCCATTCTGGAGACAAACGGACAAATCAGCGTCTATTTCTTTGAAAATAAAGACGTTAAGCCGGGGTTAAGCATTCTTCCTGAGCACTGTACGCCACGCTTTATCGTGGCGCCGGAGGCTGGCGACTATGCCTGCGTACGTTGCAGTGAAGTGATACGCATGAATGTCGGGGAGAAGCAATTATGTCCGCGCTGCGCAAATCCAGAATGGACGAAGGCAAGCCGGGCTAAACGCGTTGTTTAACAGCGAAAATATCGGATTTATACGGTTAATCCGGAAGATTCTGTTGTGTGACGCATGCCGCATTTTCTCCTCGCATTGTTTTACCCATTGCGGCGCGTGTCACTGAATGATAAAACCGATATTCACATGAATAACGTTTGCCTGATGTCTGTCAGGCAGGAAACAATGCAGCGTGGTGAGGGGAAATGGCTCAGGTCTTTAATTTTAGTTCAGGTCCGGCGATGCTACCGGCGGAAGTACTTAAACTGGCGCAACAGGAACTGCGTGACTGGCACGGTCTTGGTACGTCGGTAATGGAAATTAGCCATCGAGGCAAAGAGTTTATCCAGGTCGCTGAAGAGGCGGAGCAGGATTTTCGCGATCTCCTTAATATCCCCTCCAACTATAAAGTTTTATTTTGTCACGGCGGCGGTCGCGGGCAGTTTGCTGGCGTGCCGCTCAATCTGCTGGGCGATAAAACCACGGCGGATTATGTCGATGCCGGTTACTGGGCGGCGAGCGCCATCAAAGAAGCCAAAAAATACTGTGCGCCGCAGATTATCGACGCCAAAATCACCGTTGACGGCAAACGTGCCGTAAAACCGATGCGCGAGTGGCAGCTTTCCGATAACGCCGCTTATTTACACTATTGCCCGAATGAGACCATTGACGGCATCGCCATCGATGAAACGCCTGATTTTGGTCCGGAGGTGGTCGTCACGGCGGACTTTTCTTCTACCATCCTGTCTGCGCCGCTGGATGTCTCTCGCTATGGCGTAATTTATGCTGGCGCGCAGAAGAATATCGGTCCGGCAGGACTGACGCTGGTTATCGTCCGGGAGGATCTGTTAGGCAAGGCGCATGAGAGCTGCCCGTCCATCCTCGACTACACCGTCCTGAATGATAACGACTCGATGTTTAATACGCCGCCGACTTTCGCCTGGTATCTTTCCGGTCTGGTGTTCAAATGGTTGAAAGCGCAGGGCGGCGTGGCGGCGATGCACAAAATCAATCAGCAAAAAGCGGAGTTGCTGTACGGTGTGATTGATAACAGCGATTTCTACCGTAACGATGTCGCACAGGCCAACCGTTCGCGGATGAACGTTCCGTTCCAGCTAGCGGACAATGCGCTGGACAAGGTCTTTCTGGAAGAGTCTTTCGCCGCCGGTCTGCACGCCTTAAAAGGGCACCGTGTTGTTGGCGGGATGCGCGCCTCTATCTATAACGCCATGCCGATTGAAGGGGTAAAAGCGCTAACCGATTTCATGATCGATTTTGAGCGTCGCCACGGCTAATACGTTTCTTTTTTCATCCCCACGGCCAGTCTGTGGGGTTTTTATTTCTGTTTTTTGAGAGTTGAGTTTCATGGAATCCCTGACGTTACAACCCATCGCGCGGGTCGATGGCGCCATTAATTTACCTGGCTCCAAAAGTGTTTCAAACCGTGCTTTGCTCCTGGCGGCTTTAGCTTGTGGTAAAACCGTTCTGACGAATCTGCTGGATAGCGATGACGTCCGCCATATGCTCAATGCCCTGAGCGCGTTGGGGATCAATTACACCCTTTCTGCCGATCGCACCCGCTGTGATATCACGGGTAATGGCGGCCCATTACGCGCGTCAGGCGCTCTGGAACTGTTTCTCGGTAATGCCGGAACCGCGATGCGTCCGTTAGCGGCAGCGCTATGTCTGGGGCAAAATGAGATAGTGTTAACCGGCGAACCGCGTATGAAAGAGCGTCCGATAGGCCATCTGGTCGATTCGCTGCGTCAGGGTGGGGCGAATATTGATTACCTGGAGCAGGAAAACTATCCGCCCCTGCGTCTGCGCGGCGGTTTTACCGGCGGCGACATTGAGGTTGATGGTAGCGTTTCCAGCCAGTTCCTGACCGCTCTGCTGATGACGGCGCCGCTGGCGCCTAAAGACACAATTATTCGCGTTAAAGGCGAACTGGTATCAAAACCTTACATCGATATCACGCTAAATTTAATGAAAACCTTTGGCGTGGAGATAGCGAACCACCACTACCAACAATTTGTCGTGAAGGGAGGTCAACAGTATCACTCTCCAGGTCGCTATCTGGTCGAGGGCGATGCCTCGTCAGCGTCCTATTTTCTCGCCGCCGGGGCGATAAAAGGCGGCACGGTAAAGGTGACCGGAATTGGCCGCAAAAGTATGCAGGGCGATATTCGTTTTGCCGATGTGCTGGAGAAAATGGGCGCGACCATTACCTGGGGCGATGATTTTATTGCCTGCACGCGCGGCGAATTGCACGCCATAGATATGGATATGAACCATATTCCGGATGCGGCGATGACGATTGCCACCACGGCGTTGTTTGCGAAAGGAACCACGACGTTGCGCAATATTTATAACTGGCGAGTGAAAGAAACCGATCGCCTGTTCGCGATGGCGACCGAGCTACGTAAAGTGGGCGCTGAAGTCGAAGAAGGGCACGACTATATTCGTATCACGCCGCCGGCGAAGCTCCAACACGCGGATATTGGCACGTACAACGACCACCGTATGGCGATGTGTTTCTCACTGGTCGCACTGTCCGATACGCCAGTCACGATCCTGGACCCTAAATGTACTGCAAAAACGTTCCCTGATTATTTCGAACAACTGGCGCGAATGAGTACGCCTGCCTAAGTCTTCTGTTGCGCCAGTCGACGGGCTGGCGCGCCGAGTCCGTATTCGCACTATTTTTATAATTATGACTAATGCTAATTTGTTGATGATTTAACACATTGATTTATGTGTTTTTTATAATAGTTATCAACGGAAGATTAGTATGAAAAATAAATCATTATTACTGGCGGTGGCGATTTCCGCTACGCTACTGGCAGGATGTAAAAATGGCGTGAATGGCAATTTAATCGCCAGTTCCGGCATGTCAGCCTACAAAGCCGCCACACTGTCCGATGCGGATGTTAAAGCATTATCTAATAATGCCTGTAAACAAATGGACAGCGAGAATCAACTGGCAGGTTCGAAAAGCAAATACACCAAACGTCTGAGCAAAATCGCCAAAGCGCTGGGTAACAACATTGACGGTACGCCGGTTAGCTATAAAGTCTATATGACCAGCGATATCAACGCATGGGCGATGGCGAACGGTTGCGTTCGCGTATACTCCGGCCTGATGGATCTGATGACCGATAATGAAATTGAAGG
Source organism: Salmonella sp. NW722 (assembly GCF_051702785.1). Classification (NCBI taxonomy): domain Bacteria; kingdom Pseudomonadati; phylum Pseudomonadota; class Gammaproteobacteria; order Enterobacterales; family Enterobacteriaceae; genus Salmonella; species Salmonella sp. NW722. The sequence goes on along the minus strand of NZ_JAMMIN010000001.1, from coordinate 757,398 downwards.
CGTACTGGGCCATGAACTGGGCCATGTCTCTTTAGGGCACTCCCGCAAGGCAATGCAGACCGCCTATGCCACGCTGGCGGCTCGCGATGCGATTTCCGCCACCAGCGGCGTCGCAGCGCAGCTTTCCCAGTCTCAATTGGGCGATCTGGCGGAAGGCGTCATCAATTCGGCGTTTTCTCGCAGTCAGGAGTCGGATGCGGATGACTTCTCTTACGATCTGCTGAAAAAACGTGGGATTAACACCCAGGGCTTAGTCACGGCATTCGATAAATTCGCCACAATGGACGCAGGTCATGCAAAATCATTGATGGACTCCCACCCGGCCTCAGCCGATCGCGCGCAGCATATGCGCGACAGAATTGCCGAAGATAAAAAGTAAATCATTGTCATCTTCCGGGCTGGTTTCTCGCCGGCCCGCTATAATTGCGCAATTATTCCGCATCTGATTACAGACAAAACTGGTTTTTGCACGCAACGTTAACGGTCGCGAGCGTTGGCGCGTATAATGCGCGGCGTTTACGTTAACGGTACGCCTGTTTAAGGAGATAAAGATGACGGCAATTGCCCCGGTAATAACCATTGATGGCCCAAGCGGTGCAGGTAAAGGCACCTTGTGCAAAGCAATGGCGGAAGCATTGCAATGGCATCTGCTGGATTCCGGCGCGATATACCGCGTACTGGCGCTGGCGGCATTGCACCACCATGTCGATCTTGCCTCTGAAGATGCGCTGGTGCCGCTGGCGTCCCATCTGGACGTGCGTTTCGTCTCAACGGACGGCAACCTGGAAGTTATCCTGGAAGGCGAGGACGTTAGCGGCGAAATCCGTACGCAGGAAGTCGCGAACGCGGCATCCCAGGTGGCGGCATTCCCACGCGTGCGTGAAGCGCTTCTTCGCCGCCAACGTGCATTCCGCGAAGCGCCTGGTTTAATCGCCGATGGACGCGATATGGGGACCGTGGTCTTCCCGGATGCGCCGGTAAAAATTTTCCTTGACGCCTCCTCGGAGGAACGTGCGCATCGACGTATGCTACAGTTGCAGGAGAATGGCTTTAGTGTTAACTTTGAACGCCTTTTGGCCGAGATCAAGGAACGCGACGATCGCGATCGTAATCGCGCTGTAGCGCCGTTAGTTCCTGCTGCTGATGCATTAGTTTTGGATTCTACCCGATTAAGCATTGAGCAAGTGATTGAAAAAGCGTTACAATATGCGCGCCAAAAATTGGCTCTCGCTTAAATGCGACCGAATTTGTAGTACCCCCGTTGCAAAGGATTGACAGCGGGTATGTTAAACAACCCCATCCGGCACGGAGCCAGGTGGACGTTAAATATGAAACCTGAAGATTAAACATGACTGAATCTTTTGCTCAACTCTTTGAAGAATCCTTAAAAGAAATCGAAACCCGCCCGGGTTCCATCGTTCGTGGTGTTGTTGTTGCTATCGACAAAGACGTAGTACTGGTTGACGCCGGTCTGAAATCTGAGTCTGCCATTCCGGCTGAGCAGTTCAAAAACGCCCAGGGCGAACTGGAAATCCAGGTTGGTGACGAAGTTGACGTTGCTCTGGATGCAGTAGAAGACGGCTTCGGTGAAACTCTGCTCTCTCGTGAGAAAGCTAAACGTCACGAAGCATGGATCACGCTGGAAAAAGCTTACGAAGATGCTGAAACTGTTACCGGTGTTATCAACGGCAAAGTTAAGGGTGGCTTCACTGTTGAGCTGAACGGTATTCGCGCGTTCCTGCCAGGTTCTCTGGTAGACGTTCGTCCGGTGCGTGACACTCTGCACCTGGAAGGCAAAGAGCTTGAATTCAAAGTAATCAAGCTGGACCAGAAACGTAACAACGTTGTGGTTTCTCGTCGTGCCGTTATCGAATCCGAAAACAGCGCAGAACGCGATCAGCTGCTGGAAAACCTGCAGGAAGGCATGGAAGTTAAAGGTATCGTTAAGAACCTCACTGACTACGGTGCATTCGTTGATCTGGGCGGCGTTGACGGCCTGCTGCACATCACTGATATGGCCTGGAAACGCGTTAAGCATCCGAGCGAAATCGTGAACGTTGGCGACGAAATCAACGTGAAAGTGCTGAAATTCGACCGCGAGCGTACCCGTGTATCCCTGGGCCTGAAACAGCTGGGCGAAGATCCGTGGGTTGCTATCGCTAAACGTTATCCGGAAGGTACCAAACTGACCGGTCGCGTGACCAACCTGACCGACTACGGCTGCTTCGTTGAAATCGAAGAAGGCGTTGAAGGCCTGGTTCACGTTTCCGAAATGGACTGGACCAACAAAAACATCCACCCGTCCAAAGTGGTTAACGTTGGCGACGTAGTGGAAGTGATGGTTCTGGATATCGACGAAGAACGTCGTCGTATCTCCCTGGGTCTGAAGCAGTGCAAATCTAACCCGTGGCAGCAGTTCGCAGAAACCCACAACAAGGGCGACCGCGTTGAAGGTAAAATCAAGTCTATCACTGACTTCGGTATCTTCATCGGCCTGGACGGCGGCATCGACGGCCTGGTTCACCTGTCTGACATCTCCTGGAACGTTGCAGGCGAAGAAGCAGTTCGTGAATACAAAAAAGGCGACGAAATCGCTGCAGTTGTTCTGCAGGTTGACGCAGAACGTGAACGTATCTCCCTGGGCGTTAAACAGCTCGCAGAAGATCCGTTCAACAACTGGGTTGCTCTGAACAAGAAAGGCGCTATCGTAACCGGTAAAGTCACTGCAGTTGACGCGAAAGGCGCAACCGTAGAACTGGCTGACGGCGTTGAAGGTTACCTGCGTGCTTCTGAAGCATCCCGTGACCGCGTTGAAGATGCGACTCTGGTTCTGAGCGTTGGCGACGACGTTGAAGCTAAATTCACCGGCGTTGATCGTAAAAACCGCGCAATCAGCCTGTCTGTTCGTGCGAAAGACGAAGCTGACGAGAAAGATGCCATCGCAACTGTTAACAAACAGGAAGATGCAAACTTCTCTAACAACGCAATGGCTGAAGCATTCAAAGCAGCTAAAGGCGAGTAATCCTCTGAAACTTCGGGCCTTTTAGTCCGAAGTCTAACGAGATTACTTGACAGATTGCAGGTTTCGGCCTGTAATCAAGCACTAAGGGCGGCTACGGCCGCCCTTAATCAATCTCACGGCTGCAGCCAATTTGCCTTTAAGGAACCGGAGGAATCATGACCAAGTCAGAATTGATTGAAAGACTTGCAACCCAGCAATCTCACATTCCCGCTAAGGCGGTTGAAGACGCGGTAAAAGAGATGCTGGAGCATATGGCCTCGACTCTTGCGCAGGGCGAGCGTATTGAAATCCGCGGTTTCGGCAGTTTTTCTTTGCATTACCGCGCGCCTCGTACCGGACGTAACCCTAAGACCGGCGATAAAGTGGAACTGGAAGGAAAATACGTTCCTCACTTTAAACCGGGTAAAGAACTGCGCGATCGCGCCAATATTTACGGTTAAGTTTTAACGCAAAACTTGAACCCGAAAAAAGCACCGTCAGGGTGCTTTTTTCATTTATACGCCGTCAGGCGCAAACGCTATTCGACCGAAAACTGGAAAACATTTCGCATTTTTTGCTGCGTCTTACATTTATCAGGTAAAAAACCTGGAATCCGCGCCGTATAGCACAAAATCCCCTCCAGACAATGGCGTCCTGAACCTGCACACTTTCCCGCACAGGGAGGTGTCTATGAAGATAACGACAGTCAGCGTATGCGTAGTATGCGGCATACTTCCGCTCATGATATTGCCAGTATTACCTGACACGTGGATTCTCGCGGTGCTGTTTTGTCTGGCATGTTTGCTTTGCCTCATACCCCATCACTATGCGCGCTACGCGGCATTAACTTTGCTCTTTTTCATGTGGGGGATATTTGCCGCCAGGCAGGCCATCTGGGCGGGAAACGTCCTGCCCGCCGCGACGCAGGAGGCGACAGTCGTCATTACTGCCACCGATCATATGACCACTCATTATGGGCGAATCACCCATTTGCGCGGAAAGCCGCTCTTTCCTGCTGTAGGGATTGTCCTGCATGGCCAGTACTTACCCACGGAAGTGTGTGCCGGACAACAGTGGGCGATGACGCTGAAGGTCAGAGCGGTACACGGGCAGCTTAACGAAGGCGGTTTTGATAGCCAACGTTACGCGCTGGCGCAGCACCAACCGTTGACCGGGCGTTTTCTACAGGCTAAAGCGATTAACCCTGAGTGTAGCTTGCGTGGGCGCTATCTTGCTTCGCTTCGCGCTACGCTTGCGCCTTATCCGTGGCAGCAGGTTATTCTGGCGTTGGGAATGGGGGAGCGGGGAGCGGTGTCGCAGGAGGTGAAGGCCGTTATGCGCGATACGGGGACTGCCCATTTGATGGCGATTTCCGGCCTGCATATCGCTTTTGCCGCGTTATTGGCTGCCGGATTAATCCGTGGCGGACAATTCTTTTTGCCGGTCAGATGGATTCGTTGGCAGACGCCATTGCTGGGCGGCATTCTTTGCGCGATATGTTATGCCTGGCTTACCGGCTTACAACCGCCTGCGCTGCGCACGGTGGCGGCACTGAGCGTCTGGGGAGGATTAAAACTAAGCGGACGACAGTGGAGCGGCTGGCAAGTCTGGTGCTGCTGTCTGGCCGCGATTATTTTCGCCGATCCTGTGGCGGTTATATCACAAAGTCTTTGGCTGTCAGCATTTGCGGTTGCCGGCCTGTTATTCTGGTATCAGTGGTTTCCTGCGCCAAACGGAAATTTTCCACGGGGCTTACGCTGGTTGCTTAACCTGCTTCACCTACAGGCAGGCATTACACTTCTGCTTTTGCCTCTCCAGGTGGCGCTTTTTCATGGCATAAGCGTTACCGCAATGCTGGCGAATCTTTTTGCCGTACCCTGGGTCACATTTGTGACGGTTCCACTCATCCTGGCGGGAATGATTCTGCATTTAACCGGGCCGTTTTTTCTTGAAGAGTGGGTATGGTACCTGACCGATCGCGCGTTAGCCGCGCTATTTTACCTGTTGAATGCTTTACCGCAGGGCTGGGTGAATATTGATAACCGTTGGCAGTGGCTGACGTTTTTGCCCTGGCTAATGCTTATCGCGTGGCGATTAAACGTCTGGCGTACCTGGCCGGCGGTCTGTTTATGCGGGTTATTGTTGATGAGCTGGCCACTCTGGCGGCCGATAAACGCCAGCGGATGGCAGGTGCATATGCTGGATGTCGGTCAGGGGCTGGCGATAGCGATCGTCAGGGGCGATAAAGTAATACTCTACGATACCGGTCGGGCATGGCCGGAGGGCGACAGCGGGCAACAGGTTATTATTCCCTGGTTGCGCTGGCATAATCTGACGCCGGAGGGCGTTATTTTGAGTCATGAGCATCTGGATCATCGGGGCGGGCTGCGTTCGCTACAGCAGGTCTGGCCGTCAATGTGGATTCGCAGCCCGTTAGGCTGGCAGGGACATTTGCCCTGTTTTCGCGGCGAGCAGTGGCAATGGCAGGGGCTAACGTTTCAGGCGCACTGGCCGTTACGCGAAAGTGCCGATCGAGGAAATAACCGCTCCTGTGTGGTCAAAGTGGATGACGGTGTACATAGCATCCTGCTCACGGGCGATATCGAAGCGGGCGCTGAACAAAAAATGCTTAGTCGTTACTGGCGACATCTTGCGGCGACGTTTATCCAGGTGCCGCATCATGGTAGTAATACGTCGTCGTCGTTACCATTTATTCAGCGCGTACATGGTGAAGCGGCGCTGGCGTCCGCATCGCGCTATAACGCATGGCGGCTGCCGTCCCGCAAGGTAAAACAGCGCTACCGACAGCAGGCGTATCAGTGGTTTGATACACCCCACCAGGGGCAAATTTCGCTGCTGTTTTCTCCGCAGGGCTGGCGCATACAAGGCTTACGGGATCAAATTTTACCTCGCTGGTATCATCAGTGGTTTGGCGTGTCCGAGGATAACGGGTAGAATATGCGGCTATTTCAACAAATGCTGGTTTTTTGAATGCATAACGATAAAGATCTCTCTACGTGGCAGACCTTCCGCCGACTGTGGCCAACCATAGCGCCTTTTAAAGCAGGTCTGATCGTGGCGGGCATAGCGTTAATTCTCAACGCAGCCAGCGATACCTTCATGCTATCGCTCCTCAAGCCATTACTGGATGATGGTTTCGGTAAAACGGATCGCTCAGTGTTGCTGTGGATGCCGCTGGTGGTTATTGGGCTGATGATATTACGAGGCATCACTAGCTATATCTCCAGCTACTGTATTTCATGGGTGTCAGGCAAGGTGGTAATGACCATGCGCCGTCGCCTGTTTGGCCATATGATGGGAATGCCCGTCGCCTTCTTTGATAAACAGTCTACCGGTACGCTGCTGTCGCGTATTACTTACGATTCAGAACAGGTTGCCTCTTCTTCATCTGGCGCGCTGATTACCGTGGTGCGTGAAGGGGCATCGATCATCGGATTGTTTATCATGATGTTCTATTACAGCTGGCAGCTGTCGATCATCCTGGTTGTTTTAGCGCCGATTGTGTCGATTGCAATTCGCGTTGTCTCAAAGCGGTTCCGCAGCATCAGTAAAAATATGCAGAACACGATGGGACAGGTGACTACCAGCGCTGAACAAATGCTGAAAGGACACAAAGAGGTACTGATTTTCGGCGGTCAGGAAGTCGAAACTAAACGCTTTGATAAAGTCAGCAATAAGATGCGACTGCAAGGCATGAAAATGGTCTCTGCCTCGTCAATTTCCGATCCTATCATTCAGCTCATTGCCTCGCTGGCGCTGGCGTTTGTCCTCTATGCTGCGAGCTTCCCAAGCGTAATGGATAGCCTGACGGCTGGGACCATCACCGTGGTGTTCTCCTCCATGATCGCGCTGATGCGTCCATTAAAATCGCTGACAAACGTTAACGCGCAGTTCCAGCGTGGGATGGCGGCTTGTCAGACGTTGTTTGCGATTCTGGACAGCGAACAGGAGAAAGATGAAGGTAAACGTGTCATTGACCGCGCGACCGGCGATCTCGAATTCCGCAATGTGACGTTTACTTACCCGGGCCGTGAAGTGCCGGCATTGCGTAACATCAATTTGAAAATTCCTGCCGGGAAAACCGTGGCGCTGGTGGGGCGTTCCGGATCGGGTAAATCAACTATCGCCAGTCTGATCACCCGTTTCTACGATATTGATGAAGGACACATCCTGATGGATGGTCACGATCTACGCGAATACACTCTGGCCTCTCTACGTAATCAGGTGGCGCTGGTTTCGCAAAACGTGCATCTGTTTAACGACACGGTCGCTAATAACATTGCTTATGCCCGGACGGAAGAATACAGCCGCGAGCAGATTGAAGAGGCGGCGCGCATGGCCTATGCCATGGACTTTATCAACAAGATGGATAATGGCCTGGATACCATCATCGGCGAAAACGGCGTACTGCTTTCCGGCGGTCAACGCCAGCGTATCGCAATTGCCCGCGCCTTACTGCGCGACAGCCCGATTCTGATCCTTGATGAAGCTACGTCCGCGCTGGATACCGAATCTGAACGTGCGATTCAGGCCGCGTTGGATGAGCTGCAGAAAAACCGTACCTCTCTGGTGATTGCGCACCGTCTCTCCACCATCGAACAGGCGGATGAGATCGTTGTAGTCGAAGACGGCATTATCGTTGAGCGCGGCACTCATAGCGAGCTGCTGGCGCAACACGGCGTTTACGCCCAGCTGCATAAGATGCAATTTGGCCAATGATTGCGCGTATCTGGTCGGGTGAATCCCCGCTATGGCGGTTACTGCTGCCGCTCTCCTGGCTGTATGGCCTGGTGAGCGGGGCGATTCGTCTGAGCTATAAGCTTGGTTTTAAACGCGCCTGGCGAGCGCCGGTACCGGTCGTTGTGGTAGGGAATCTTACGGCTGGCGGTAACGGTAAAACCCCCGTAGTTATTTGGCTGGTGGAAAAGTTGCAACAGCGTGGCGTGCGCGTGGGGGTCGTTTCCCGCGGCTACGGCGGGAAAGCTGCCGCTTATCCGCTGCTCCTGACGCCGGAGACGACAACCGCAGAAGCGGGAGATGAACCGGTATTGATTTATCAACGGACCGGCGCGCCTGTCGCGGTGGCGCCTGAACGCGCCGTGGCGGTGAAAGCGATTCTGGCGGCGCATAATGTGCAGATTATTATCACTGACGATGGGTTGCAGCATTACCGACTCGCGCGAGATATTGAAATTGTGGTGATTGACGGCGTGCGCCGTTTTGGCAACGGCTGGTGGCTTCCTGCCGGTCCTATGCGCGAACGAGCCAGTCGCCTGAAAACCGTAGACGCCGCTATCGTGAATGGCGGCGTCGCCCGGGCGGGCGAAATACCCATGCAGCTAGCGCCTGGACTGGCGGTGAACTTACGTACGGGAGCGCGTTGCGATGTGGCGCAACTGAGCAATATTGTGGCGATGGCGGGCATCGGTCATCCGCCGCGCTTTTTCGCCACGCTGGAAGCCTGTGGCGCGCATCCGCAAAAGTGCGTTCCGCTGGCCGATCATCAAACGCTCGCCCCTGCTGACGTTCAGGCGTTAGTCGGTGAAGGGCAGACCCTGGTAATGACGGAAAAAGACGCGGTGAAATGCCGTGCTTTTGCCGAAGATAACTGGTGGTTCTTACCGGTTGATGCGCGTTTGTCCGGTGAGCAGCCTGATAAGTTGCTTGAACATATCACCTCGCTGGTTCGCTAGCGTACCCCAATGCAGCGGCAGTGATGAATTTATGGAGTCATGAATGTCATTGCCGTACCTTTCTCTTTCCCAGGCCCGTTGTCTTCACCTTGCTGCGCAGGGGCTATTGAAAAAGCCGCGCCGTAACGCGATGCCTGGCGATGTTCTTGCCGCCATCTCACGCATGGCGTTGCTGCAAATTGATACCATCAATGTTGTCGCACGTAGCCCCTATCTGGTGCTGTTTAGCCGTCTCGGTTCGTACCCGCAGGCCTGGCTGGATGAGGCGCTGCGACGCGGCGAGTTAATGGAATATTGGGCGCATGAGGCCTGTTTCTTGCCACGCCGCGACTTTAAACTTATCCGCCATCGTATGCTGTCGCCGGAAAAGATGGGCTGGAAATATCGCGCGGCATGGATGCATGAGCACGCGGAAGAAATAGAACAGCTAGTGCGGCATATTCAGGAGCACGGTCCGGTGCGTTCTGCCGATTTTGAACATGCGCGGAAAGGCGTCAGCGGCTGGTGGGAATGGAAACCACATAAACGCCACCTTGAGGGTTTATTTACCGCCGGAAAAGTCATGGTTGTTGAGCGGCGTAATTTTCAACGTGTATATGATTTAACGCCCCGTGTGATGCCGCACTGGGATGATGAACGCGATGGACTGTCACAGTCGCAGGCGGAAAACCTGATGCTGGATAATAGCGCGCGCAGTCTGGGGATTTTCCGTGAACAGTGGCTGGCGGATTACTACCGCCTGAAACGTCCTGACCTGAAGGGATGGCGGGAGAGCCGGGCGGAACAGCAGCAGATTATTCCGGTCGAGGTGGAAACGTTGGGGCGGATGTGGCTTCATGCCGATCTTCTTTCGCAGCTGGAACCGGCGCTGAATAACGCCTTAAAGGCGACCCATAGCGCAGTACTGTCGCCTTTCGATCCTGTGGTATGGGATCGCAAGCGGGCAGCGCAGCTTTTCGGATTTAACTATCGGCTGGAGTGTTATACGCCCGCAGCGAAGCGCCGGTACGGTTATTTTGTGCTGCCGCTATTATACCAGGGCCGTTTAGTCGGGCGAATGGATGCCAAAATGCACCGTAAAACGGGGGTGCTTGAGGTTATCTCGCTGTATCTGGAGGACGATATTCGCCCTGGCGTTAGTCTGCAAAAAGGAATCTGGCAGGCGATTAGCGCGTTTGCTGCCTGGCAACGGGCATCGCGCGTGACGCTGGGACAATGTCCGCCAGGCCTGTTTAGCGCCATGCGTCATGGCTGGGAAATAGACCCTGCACCCTAACCGATTATGTTAATATTGAAGGATTCACAATCCGGTCCATCTGGAGGAACTATGGATCATCGTCTGCTTGAAATCATCGCCTGCCCGGTATGTAACGGCAAACTCTGGTATAACCAGGAACAGCAAGAATTAATTTGCAAACTGGATAATCTCGCTTTCCCGTTACGCGACGGCATTCCTGTATTGCTGGAAAATGAAGCTCGCGCCCTGACATCTGATGAGAGTAAATCATGAGTTTCGTCGTCATCATTCCGGCCCGTTTTTCATCTACCCGACTGCCAGGAAAACCATTAGTGGATATTAATGGTAAGCCCATGATTGTTCATGTCCTGGAGCGGGCGCGCGAATCTGGCGCGGAACGCATTATTGTCGCGACCGATCATGAAGACGTGGCTCGTGCGGTAGAAGCGGCTGGCGGCGAAGTGTGCATGACGCGCGCCGATCACCAGTCCGGCACCGAACGGTTGGCGGAAGTGGTAGAGAAGTGCGGATTCAGCGACGATACCGTTATTGTGAACGTTCAGGGCGATGAGCCGATGATCCCAGCGGTTATTATTCGCCAGGTCGCGGAAAATCTGGCGCAGCGCCAGGTTGGCATGGCGACGCTGGCGGTGCCGATTCACAGCGCCGAAGAAGCGTTTAACCCGAATGCGGTAAAAGTCGTGCTGGATGCTGAAGGCTATGCGCTTTACTTTTCCCGGGCGACGATTCCCTGGGATCGCGATCGCTTTGCAAAAAGTCTGGAAACGGTAGGGGATACTTGCCTTCGTCACCTGGGCATTTATGGCTATCGCGCGGGATTTATCCGCCGTTACGTGAGCTGGCAACCCAGCCCGCTGGAACATATTGAAATGCTGGAGCAACTCCGTGTGCTGTGGTACGGCGAAAAAATTCATGTCGCCGTCGCCAAAGCGGTGCCCGGCACGGGCGTAGACACCGCCGACGACCTGGAGCGCGTGCGCGCTGAAATGCGTTAACATGATCCTGTTCATGATCGTCTTAGACGGTCATGAACAGCGCGGTATGATAGCGCAAAGATGAATACTCACGTCTGCTCATCAGTGGCAGCTTTCTCGTACCGTTACGATTTTCCTCATTTTTCTTTTCTTCCCTTGATCTGATACGGGTGACATCTGTCCATACGACGCTCATTATTAAAGCAGTAGCACTAATGGGGGTAATCTGGAATGGAACAGTTGCGGGCCGAACTCAGTCATTTGTTGGGTGAAAAACTTAGCCGTATAGAGTGCGTGAATGAGAAAGCGGATTCCGCATTGTGGTCATTATATGACAGCCAGGGAAATCCGATGCCGCTGATGGCGCGAAGCTTTACCACTCCCGGCGTTGCGCAGCAACTGGCATGGAAAACCTCAATGCTGGCGCGTAGCGGTACGGTGAGGATGCCGGTAATCTATGGCGTATTGACGCATGAAGAGCATCCTGGTCCGGATGTGCTGCTACTGGAACGACTGCGCGGTGTGCCGGTCGAGGCGCCGGCGCGCACTCCGGAACGCTGGGAACAGCTAAAAGATCAGATTGTCGAAGGGCTGTTAGCCTGGCATCGGCAGGATAGCCGCGGTTGCGTTGGCGCCGTAGACCATACTCAGGAGAATATCTGGCCTTCCTGGTATCGTCAGCGGGTGGAGGTGCTGTGGACGACGCTAAATCAGTTCAGCAATACCGGTCTGACGATGCAGGACAGACGCATTCTGTTTCGTACCAGAGAATGTCTTCCTTCGTTATTTGAAGGGTTTAACGACAACTGCGTACTGGTGCATGGCAACTTCTGCCTGCGCAGTATGCTTAAAGACGCCCGTAGCGATCAGCTTCTGGCGATGGTCGGCCCCGGGCTGATGCTGTGGGCGCCGAGAGAGTTCGAACTGTTTCGCCTGATGGATAATCCATTGGCGGAGGGATTGCTTTGGCATTATCTGCAACGCGCGCCAGTGGCGGAGTCCTTCATCTGGCGGCGTTGGCTCTATGTGCTGTGGGACGAGGTTGCGCAATTGGTCAATACCGGACGTTTTAACCGTACCAATTTTGATCTGGCGGCGAAATCATTACTCCCCTGGCTTGCCTGATATGCCTTTCAGCCATTGCCAAAGTCGCCCTAATGTTTCATACCCAGCGCGATCGCTGTGCATCAGCCAGACCGGGGACGGAATTGCCCGCTCCCAGGGATTGAGCGGCGAATCGATCGCCAACTGATTCGCCGGCGCGGGAAGCGGATTCAGCCCGGCATGCTGAAAGAAAATCATCGCACGCGGCAAATGCGAGGCGGAGGTTACCAACAGGAAAGGGGCGTCGCCGATGGCCTGCTTAACGGCGACGGCTTCTTCTTCCGTATCTTTTGGCTTATCCAGCGTAATAATATCGCTACGCGGTACGCCCAGCGACTGCGCCACCCGCGCACCGACTTCCGCCGTGCTTACCGTATTGGTTTTTGCTACGCCGCCGGTAAAAATCAGCTTTGCTCCCGGATTCGCGCGCCACAGCCGAATGCCTTCCGCCAGCCGCGGCAAGCTGTTGTTAATTAAATTAGAGCTCGGCGCCCACTGCGGGTTCCAGGTATAGCCGCCGCCGAGAACCACAATATATTCCACCTTTTGCGGACCCTGCCAGGTAGGGTAGCGGTTTTCTATCGGACGCAGCAGATGGTCAGAAACGGGTTGCAGGCTTAATAGCAATAGCGCCAGCCAACCTACGCTGATAAATACTTTTCCGGTTTTCTGAAAGCGGCTAAACCAGAGCAGCGCCAGGCCGACGCCAATGATCAGCAACATCAGCGGAAGCGGCAATAACATACCGCCAATCACTTTCTTTAGCGTAAAAAGCATCCTTTTTGGTTCCTTTTTTAACCATATAGCGGAGGATTAACGGTGATATTACACCAGACAGGTTCATTCTGGCCGCGGCTGTGACAAAATAGCGGTTTTATCAGATAACGCCTGAGCCAGCCTGTGGAGAGTCCGATGCAGGATCGCAATTTTGATGACATTGCTGAAAAGTTTTCCCGTAACATTTACGGCACGACCAAAGGACAACTGCGGCAAGCCATTCTGTGGCAAGACCTGGACCGTGTGCTGGAGGAGATTGGCGGGCGAAAACTGCGGGTACTGGATGCCGGCGGCGGCGAAGGGCAAACGGCGATTAAGATGGCGGAACGCGGCCATCAGGTGACGTTATGCGATCTGTCTGGCGAAATGATCGCCCGCGCGCGGCAGGCGGCCGAGGCAAAAGGTGTGAGCAAAGACATGCATTTTATACAATGCCCGGCTCAGGACGTCGCTTCGCATTTGGAAAGCCCGGTTGATCTGATATTGTTTCATGCTGTGCTGGAGTGGGTAGCCGATCCTGTCGGCGTATTAGAAACGCTCTGGTCAGTATTGCGCCCTGGCGGCGCGCTGTCGTTGATGTTCTATAACGCTAACGGTTTGCTGATGCACAATATGGTGGCGGGTAATTTTGACTACGTGCAGGCGGGGATGCCTAAACGCAAGAAGCGCACGCTGTCGCCTGACTACCCGCGCGACCCCGCGCAGGTGTACCAGTGGCTGGAGGCGATTGGCTGGCAGATTACCGGTAAAACCGGCGTGCGTGTGTTTCATGATTATCTGCGTGAAAAACACCAGCAGCGTGACTGTTATGAGACCCTGGTCGAACTGGAAACGCGTTATTGCCGCCAGGAGCCGTATATTAGCCTTGGGCGCTACATTCATGTCACCGCGATTAAAAGCCCGGCGCTAGCCGCAGATGCAAGGATAACCTATGAGTGAATTTTCCCAGACAGTCCCCGAACTGGTTGCCTGGGCCAGAAAAAACGACTTTTCCATCTCGCTGCCGGTAGACAGACTTTCCTTTCTGCTGGCGGTCGCCACGTTGAACGGCGAACGCCTTGACGGCGAGATGAGTGAAGGCGAGCTGGTGGATGCATTCCGCCATGTGAGTGATGCGTTTGAGCAAACCAGCGAAACCATCGGCGTGCGCGCGAACAACGCGATTAACGATATGGTGCGTCAACGTCTGCTGAACCGCTTTACCAGCGAGCAGGCGGAAGGCAATGCGATTTACCGATTAACCCCGCTCGGGATTGGCATCACCGATTACTACATTCGTCAACGCGAATTCTCTACGCTGCGTCTTTCTATGCAGTTGTCGATTGTGGCCGGTGAATTGAAGCGCGCGGCGGATGCGGCAGCGGAGGGGGGCGATGAGTTCCACTGGCATCGCAACGTTTACGCGCCATTGAAATATTCGGTGGCGGAGATTTTCGACAGTATCGATCTCACCCAGCGCATCATGGATGAACAGCAGCAGCAGGTGAAAGACGATATCGCACAACTGCTGAATAAAGACTGGCGGGCGGCGATTTCCAGCTGTGAACTGCTGCTTTCCGAAACGTCCGGTACGCTGCGCGAGTTGCAGGATACGCTGGAGGCGGCGGGCGATAAGCTGCAGGCTAACCTGCTGCGCATTCAGGATGCCACGATGACGCACGACGATCTGCATTTTGTCGACAGGCTGGTGTTTGACTTACAAAGTAAACTTGACCGCATTATCAGTTGGGGTCAGCAGTCTATTGATTTATGGATCGGCTACGATCGTCACGTGCATAAATTTATCCGTACCGCGATCGATATGGATAAAAACCGTGTCTTCGCCCAGCGGTTGCGCCAGTCCGTACAGACTTATTTTGACGATCCGTGGGCGCTAACCTACGCGAATGCCGATCGTCTGCTGGATATGCGCGATGAAGAGATGGCGTTGCGTGACGATGAAGTCACCGGGGAGTTGCCGCCGGATCTGGAATATGAAGAGTTTAACGAGATCCGCGAGCAGTTAGCGGCGATCATTGAAGAACAGCTGGCTATCTACAAAACCAGACAAACGCCACTGGATCTTGGGCTGGTGGTGCGCGAGTATCTGGCGCAATACCCGCGCGCGCGTCATTTCGACGTGGCGCGTATTGTTATCGATCAAGCGGTACGTCTTGGCGTAGCGCAAGCAGATTTCACCGGACTGCCAGCCAAATGGCAGCCGATTAATGATTACGGAGCCAAGGTACAGGCGCATGTCATTGACAAATATTGAACAAGTGATGCCGGTTAAGCTGGCGCAGGCGCTGGCGAATCCGTTATTTCCGGCGCTGGATAGCGCATTACGTTCGGGCCGCCACATCGGGCTGGACGAACTGGATAATCATGCCTTTCTGATGGATTTTCAGGAATACCTGGAAGAGTTTTACGCGCGTTATAACGTGGAACTGATCCGCGCGCCGGAGGGATTCTTCTACCTGCGTCCGCGTTCTACTACGCTTATCCCGCGCTCGGTGTTATCCGAACTGGATATGATGGTCGGTAAAATTCTCTGCTACCTCTATCTTAGCCCGGAGCGTCTGGCCAACGAAGGGATCTTTACTCAGCAGGAGTTGTACGACGAGCTGCTTACCCTTGCGGACGAAGCCAAACTGCTAAAGCTGGTGAATAACCGCTCGACGGGATCTGACGTTGATCGTCAGAAACTGCAGGAAAAGGTGCGTTCTTCTTTAAACCGCCTGCGTCGTTTGGGCATGGTATGGTTTATGGGCCACGACAGCAGCAAATTCCGCATTACCGAATCGGTCTTCCGCTTTGGCGCGGATGTCCGCGCCGGCGACGATCCTCGCGAGGCGCAGCGTCGTCTCATCCGCGACGGGGAAGCGATGCCCATTGAAAACCATCTGCAACTTAATGATGAGACCGAAGAGAGTCAGCCGGACAGTGGAGAGGAAGAATAATGATTGAACGCGGTAAATTTCGCTCGCTAACGCTGATTAACTGGAACGGTTTTTTTGCCCGTACTTTTGACCTGGATGAACTGGTCACGACGTTATCCGGGGGCAACGGCGCCGGGAAATCCACGACGATGGCTGCGTTCGTCACGGCGCTGATCCCAGATCTTACATTACTGCACTTTCGTAACACCACGGAAGCCGGCGCCACCAGCGGTTCGCGCGATAAAGGTCTGCACGGTAAGCTGAAGGCGGGCGTCTGTTACTCCATGCTCGACACCATTAATTCCCGCCATCAGCGGGTGGTGGTCGGCGTGCGTCTGCAGCAGGTCGCTGGGCGCGATCGCAAAGTGGACATCAAACCGTTCGCTATCCAGGGGCTGCCGATGTCGGTACAGCCGACACAACTGGTGACGGAGACATTAAACGAACGTCAGGCGCGCGTACTGTCGCTTGCTGAGTTGAAAGACAAGCTTGACGAGATGGAAGGCGTGCAGTTTAAGCAGTTTAACTCCATCACCGATTATCATTCGCTGATGTTTGACTTAGGGATTATCGCCCGTCGTCTGCGTTCCGCTTCCGATCGTAGTAAATTCTATCGTTTGATAGAGGCCTCGCTGTACGGCGGGATCTCCAGCGCCATTACCCGGTCGCTACGCGATTATTTATTGCCGGAAAACAGCGGCGTGCGCAAGGCGTTCCAGGATATGGAAGCGGCGCTGCGCGAGAACCGACTCACGCTGGAAGCGATTCGTGTTACCCAATCCGATCGTGATCTGTTTAAGCATTTGATCAGCGAAGCCACCGATTATGTGGCGGCGGATTATATGCGCCACGCCAATGAGCGTCGGGTTCACCTTGATCAGGCGTTGGCGTTTCGACGCGAACTGTACACATCGCGCAAACAACTGGCGGCGGAGCAGTACAAGCACGTCGATATGGCCCGTGAGTTGGGCGAACATAACGGCGCCGAAGGTTCTCTTGAAGCGGATTACCAGGCGGCGAGCGATCACCTGAATCTGGTGCAAACCGCGCTGCGCCAGCAGGAAAAAATTGAACGCTACGAAGCGGATCTTGAAGAGCTGCAGATTCGACTCGAAGAGCAAAATGAAGTGGTGGCGGAAGCCGCCGAAATGCAGGACGAAAATGAAGCGCGTGCCGAAGCCGCCGAGCTGGAAGTCGATGAACTCAAAAGCCAGCTTGCGGATTACCAGCAGGCGCTGGATGTACAGCAAACGCGCGCGATTCAGTATAACCAGGCGATATCAGCGCTTGCCCGCGCTAAAGAACTTTGTCATCTGCCGGATCTAACGCCGGAAAGCGCCGCCGAATGGCTGGATACTTTCCAGGCAAAAGAGCAGGAAGCTACGGAAAAACTGCTGTCGTTGGAACAAAAGATGAGCGTGGCGCAAACCGCGCACAGTCAGTTTGAGCAGGCTTATCAGCTGGTAGCGGCGATCAACGGCCCGCTGGCGCGTAGCGAAGCCTGGGACGTGGCGCGCGAGCTGTTACGGGACGGCGTGAACCAGCGTCATCTGGCGGAACAGGTACAGCCGCTGCGGATGCGCCTGAGCGAACTGGAACAGCGGCTGCGCGAGCAGCAAGAGGCGGAACGTCTGCTGGCGGAGTTCTGTAAGCGACAGGGCAAAAATTTTGATATTGACGAACTGGAAGCGCTGCATCAGGAGCTGGAAGCCCGCATCGCGTCCTTGTCTGAGAGCGTGTCGTCAGCCAGCGAACAGCGTATGGCCTTGCGTCAGGAGCAGGAGCAGCTTCAGTCGCGTATTCAACATCTGATGCGGCGCGCGCCCGTCTGGCTGGCGGCGCAAAACAGCCTTAACCAGCTTAGCGAACAGTGCGGCGAGGAGTTTACGTCCAGCCAGGAAGTGACCGAATACCTGCAACAGCTACTGGAGCGTGAGCGCGAAGCCATTGTCGAACGCGACGAAGTGGGCGCGCGTAAAAATGCGGTTGATGAAGAGATCGAACGTTTAAGCCAGCCGGGCGGCGCGGAAGACCAGCGTTTGAATGCGCTGGCGGAGCGTTTTGGCGGGGTACTGCTGTCGGAAATCTACGATGATGTCAGCCTTGAAGATGCGCCGTACTTTTCCGCACTGTATGGCCCGTCGCGCCATGCGATCGTCGTACCGGATTTATCGCAAATAGCCGAACAGCTTGAAGGTCTGACCGACTGCCCGGAAGATCTGTACCTGATCGAAGGCGATCCGCAGTCTTTTGATGACAGCGTATTCAGCGTTGACGAGCTGGAAAAGGCGGTGGTCGTGAAAATTGCCGACCGTCAGTGGCGTTATTCGCGTTTCCCGTCGCTGCCTATTTTTGGCCGTGCGGCGCGCGAGAACCGTATTGAAAGTCTCCATGCGGAACGGGAAGTGCTTTCCGAGCGTTTTGCCACGCTCTCGTTTGACGTGCAGAAAACCCAGCGTTTGCACCAGGCGTTCAGCCGTTTTATCGGCAGCCACCTTTCCGTTGCCTTTGAGGACGATCCGGAAGCGGAAATTCGCCGACTGAACGGGCGTCGCGTCGAGCTGGAGCGCGCGCTGGCGACGCATGAAAACGACAACCAGCAGCAGCGCCTTCAGTTTGAGCAGGCGAAAGAGGGCGTTTCCGCGCTTAACCGTTTGCTGCCGCGGCTGAATTTATTGGCCGATGAAACGCTGGCCGATCGGGTCGATGAAATTCAGGAACGGTTGGATGAGGCGCAGGAAGCGGCGCGATTTGTGCAGCAATATGGCAACCAGTTAGCCAAACTGGAGCCGGTGGTTTCCGTTCTGCAAAGCGATCCGGAACAGTTTGAGCAGTTAAAAGAAGACTATGCATGGTCGCAGCAAATGCAGCGCGACGCGCGCCAGCAGGCTTTTGCGCTGGCTGAAGTCGTCGAACGTCGGGCGCATTTCAGCTATTCCGACTCGGCGGAAATGCTGAGCGGCAACAGCGATCTCAATGAAAAGCTGCGCCAGCGGCTGGAGCAGGCGGAAGCCGAGCGTACCCGCGCCCGCGAAGCGCTGCGCAGCCATGCCGCGCAGTTAAGTCAGTACAGCCAGGTCCTGGCCTCGCTAAAAAGCTCTTACGACACGAAAAAAGAGCTGCTTAACGATTTGCAGCGCGAATTACAGGATATTGGCGTTCGCGCCGACAGCGGGGCGGAAGAGCGTGCCCGCCAGCGTCGCGATGAACTGCACGCCCAGTTGAGCAATAACCGTTCGCGTCGCAATCAGCTTGAGAAAGCGCTCACCTTCTGCGAAGCGGAGATGGAGAACCTGACCCGTAAGCTGCGCAAGCTGGAGCGCGATTATCATGAAATGCGCGAGCAGGTTGTGACCGCGAAAGCCGGCTGGTGCGCAGTCATGCGGATGGTGAAAGACAATGGCGTGGAACGCCGTCTGCACCGTCGTGAGTTGGCTTATCTGTCGGCGGATGAACTGCGCTCCATGTCGGATAAGGCGTTGGGCGCGCTGCGCCTGGCCGTCGCGGATAACGAACATCTGCGCGACGTATTGCGCCTGTCGGAAGATCCGAAACGCCCGGAACGTAAAATCCAGTTCTTTGTGGCCGTTTACCAGCATCTGCGCGAACGTATTCGTCAGGATATTATTCGTACCGACGATCCGGTTGAAGCCATTGAACAAATGGAGATTGAGCTGAGCCGTCTGACGGAAGAGCTGACATCGCGTGAGCAAAAGCTGGCGATCAGTTCCCGCAGCGTGGCAAACATCATCCGCAAGACTATCCAGCGTGAGCAGAACCGTATCCGTATGCTGAACCAGGGGTTGCAAAGCGTCTCGTTTGGCCAGGTGAATAGCGTGCGGTTAAACGTCAACGTGCGTGAAACGCATGCCACCTTGCTGGATGTGCTTTCAGAACAGCAGGAGCAGCACCAGGATCTGTTTAACAGCAATCGTCTGACCTTCTCCGAGGCGCTGGCGAAACTGTACCAGCGTCTGAATCCGCAGATCGATATGGGGCAACGCACGCCGCAGACCATCGGCGAGGAGCTGCTGGACTACCGTAACTATCTGGAAATGGAAGTTGAAGTTAACCGTGGGTCCGACGGCTGGCTGCGTGCGGAATCCGGCGCGCTATCAACGGGGGAAGCTATCGGGACCGGGATGTCAATTCTGGTGATGGTGGTGCAAAGCTGGGAAGACGAAGCGCGCAGACTGCGCGGGAAAGATATTTCGCCATGTCGCCTGCTGTTCCTCGATGAAGCGGCGCGTCTGGATGCGCGCTCTATCGCCACGCTGTTTGAACTATGTGAACGTTTGCAGATGCAGCTCATCATTGCCGCGCCGGAAAACATCAGTCCGGAGAAGGGCACGACCTATAAACTGGTGCGTAAAGTGTTTCAGAATACTGAGCATGTTCATGTTGTCGGGCTGCGTGGCTTTGCGCCGCAGCTTCCGGAAACGCTTCCCGGTACGCAGACGGAAGATACGCCTTCAGAAGCGAGTTAAACACGGCAGAAACGATGAAGTGCCCGATGGCGCCTCGCTTATCAGGCAAGGCCGGATAAGTCGGTTACGCCGCCATCCGGCACAACAAGTTCTGTTTTATCATTAGCCTGGGGCGGCGAAAGCCGCCTTTTTCTTTATCTGAAAAATCTCTCCGGGTAGTGCATTTTCTTTAAACTTCTTTACATTAGGTTAGGCAAAAACGTAACGAACTTTATATACTGGAGTTAAGCCTGACGAGTGAGCAGGCTGACTCGTCATACTAAACAAAAGCATTGGTTGCGGTTGACCCGCGCTGCGGGCAGCGCAGTCATGCGGAGTATGATAACGAAAACAGGGGGCAAGGGATGTTGCTTAATAAGATGTGTGGTCGTTGTCTGTCGGCAATCAGTTTATGCCTGGCCGTAACATTCGCTCCACTGTTCAATGCGCAGGCCGATGAGCCTGAAATGATACCTGGCGATAGCGCCGTTGCCGCGACGGATCAGGCTGGGCCGCAGAAGCAATCCGCCGCGACGGCGATTATGGCCGGGATTCAGCCGCTGCCGGAGGGCGTTTCAGCCGAGAAAGTCCGGGCTGATTTACAGTCGCAGCTTCCTTCCGGCTATACGCCGGTCTATATGAGCCAGCTGACATTGCTGTATGCCGCGCGCGACATGAAGCCCATGTGGGATAATCGCGATGCGGTGAAAGCCTTCCAGCAACAGTTGGCGGAGGTGGCGATTGCCGGATTCCAGCCGCAGTTTACCGCCTGGGTGGCATTGTTGACCGATCCCGCCGTAAACGGTATGGCGCGCGATGTTGTGTTGTCAGACGCCATGATGGGCTATCTCCATTTCATTGCGAATATCCCCGTCAAAGGCCAGCGCTGGTTATATAGCAACAAACCTTACGCATTGGCGACGCCGCCAGTCTCGGTGATTAACCAGTGGCAAATCGCGCTGGAAGAGGGCCAGTTGCCGATGTTTGTCGCCAGCCTGGCGCCGCAGCATCCACAGTATGCGCCCATGCATGACGCGTTGCTGAAGCTGGTGGCGGACTCTCGCCCGTGGCCGCAGTTGGCCAATACCGCAACGCTGCGCCCGGGGCAATGGAGTAACGATGTGCCTGCGCTGCGCGAAATATTACAGCGTACGGGGATGCTGGATGGCGGTCCAAAGATAGCCTTACCCGGCGATAACACTGCTGATAGTGCCGTCGTCAGCCCCTCCGCCGCGGTAGTCGAAACATCGGTGGCGCAGCCGGTCGACGAACCAACGGCCCGCCATAGTAAGCCGGCTCCGGCGGCACGCGCCTACGATCGTGAACTGGTCGAGGCGGTAAAGCGTTTTCAGGCATGGCAAGGGCTGGGGGCGGATGGCGTTATTGGCCCGGCGACGCGTAACTGGCTTAATATGACCCCCGCGCAACGCGCAGGCGTACTGGCACTGAATATCCAACGTTTACGCCTGCTGCCGGCGGAACTCTCTACCGGTATTATGGTGAACATTCCCGCTTATTCGCTGGTCTACTATCAGAATGGCAACCAGGTGCTGGCTTCAAGGGTGATCGTCGGGCGTCCCGATCGTAAAACGCCGATGATGAGCAGCGCGCTGAATAATGTGGTGGTGAACCCGCCGTGGAACGTTCCGCCCACGCTTGCGCGTAAAGACATTTTACCGAAGGTGTGGAATGACCCAGGCTATCTGGAGCGCCATGGCTACACCGTGATGCGCGGCTGGAACAGCAAAGAAGCGATCGATCCGTGGCAGGTTGACTGGGCCACCATTACGCCATCGAATCTTCCGTTCCGTTTCCAGCAGGCGCCAGGCGCGCACAATTCGCTGGGGCGTTATAAATTTAATATGCCGAGCTCAGATGCGATCTATCTGCACGATACGCCTAACCATACTCTCTTTCAGCGTGACGCCAGGGCGTTAAGTTCCGGCTGCGTGCGGGTCAATAAGGCCTCTGAACTGGCGAATATGCTCTTGCAGGATGCTGGCTGGAACGATGCGCGGATCTCAGGCGCCCTGAAGCAAGGCGACACGCGGTATGTCAATATCCGGCAGAACATTCCAGTAAATCTTTACTATCTGACCGCGTTTGTCGGCGCAGATGGACGTATGCAATATCGTACAGATATTTACAATTACGATCTCACAGCGCGATCCAGCGCACAAATTGTGCCAAAGGTTGAACAATTAATCAGGTAAATGAAGAAGTTCTGGTAAATATGTTGTCCTAATGTTTGGCTTCAACGGGGCGTTTCGCTGTAGACCCCCGTTGTGGCTGGGGGAGGGCCATCTTGACGCGGGCTTTATCGGCAGTTAAGGTGCCTTTCGTGCGCCAGAAGTGCATATACAACAACCTTTAAGTCGACCGGGCCGTTCAGAAGTCTGTGCCAGCCGGTATCATGTCTGCTTAAAGGTAGAAGTGTATTAACGATAACATTGACCTGTAGACCTGATTATCATGGACAAATTTGACGCTAATCGCCGCAAGCTGCTGGCGCTTGGTGGTGTCGCTCTCGGCGCCGCCATCCTGCCCGCGCCAGCGTTTGCCACACTCTCGACCCCACGCCCGCGCATTTTGACGTTAAACAATCTCCATACCGGAGAGTCAATCAAGGCGGAGTTTTTCGATGGAAGAGCCTACATTCAGGATGAATTAGCAAAGTTAAACCATTTTTTCCGTGACTATCGCGCGAATAAAGTCCGATCAATCGATCCCCGCCTGTTTGACCAACTTTACCGACTTCAGGGGCTGTTAGGGACGCGTAAACCTGTGCAGCTCATCTCAGGCTACCGTTCTCTTGATACCAATAATGAATTACGCGCCCGTAGCAGCGGCGTAGCGAAAAAAAGCTACCATACAAAAGGGCAGGCGATGGATTTTCATATTGAAGGCGTGGCGCTGAGCAATATTCGCAAAGCGGCGTTATCTATGCGCGCAGGTGGTGTAGGATATTACCCACGTAGTAACTTTGTGCATATTGATACCGGGCCGGCGCGGCACTGGTAATCAGCGAGGCTTAATCAAAGGAGCAGTATGAACTATCGTATTATTCCGGTCACCGCGTTCTCCCAGAACTGTTCATTAATCTGGTGCGAACAAACCCGGCTGGCGGCACTGGTCGATCCGGGCGGCGACGCGGAAAAAATTAAACAGGAAGTGGACGCCAGCGGCGTGACGTTGATGCAAATTTTACTCACGCATGGGCATCTCGATCATGTCGGCGCGGCGAGTGAACTGGCGCAGCATTACGGCGTTCCTGTTATCGGTCCGGAAAAAGAAGATGAGTTCTGGCTGCAAGGACTGCCGGCGCAAAGCCGCATGTTTGGTCTGGATGAGTGTCAGCCGCTGACGCCTGATCGCTGGTTGAACGACGGCGATCGCGTCAGCGTGGGGAATGTGACGTTACAGGTGTTACATTGTCCGGGACACACGCCGGGACACGTGGTTTTCTTTGATGAACAGTCGCAACTGCTGATCTCCGGCGATGTGATTTTCAAAGGTGGCGTCGGGCGCAGCGATTTTCCTCGCGGCGATCACACCCAGTTGATTGACGCTATTAAGCGTAAATTATTGCCGCTTGGCGATGATGTGACCTTTATTCCTGGCCACGGCCCGCTCTCTACGCTCGGGTACGAGCGTCTGCATAATCCCTTCCTGCAAGATGAGATGCCGGTCTGGTAAGCAGAATGAAAAAGCCTGCAATGTGCAGGCTTTTTTATCGGTCACGCCAGTCGACAGTTTTTTACAGTACCGCAACAATGGCTTCGCATAGCGGCGCCATATTATCCGGGGTCATGCCCGCCACGTTCACGCGACCAGAAGCCACGGCATAAACGCCAAACTCTTCACGCAGACGCAGCACCTGATCTTTGGTCAGACCGCTGAATGAGAACATCCCGTTCTGCTTGATAATAAAGCTGAAGTCACGGTTCGCGCCTTTTTCCTGCAAGGTATTCACGAACAGTTGACGCATACGCTGAATACGCTGGCGCATGTCCGTCAGTTCCTGTTCCCAGATAGCGCGCAGGGCGTCATTACTCAGGATAGTCGCGACGATGGACGCGCCGTGCGCTGGCGGGTTGGAGTAGTTAGCGCGAATGGCGGATTTCATCTGGCTAAAAGCGCGATCCACGGTTTCCGCATCGGCAGCCACGAGGGTGCAGGCGCCGACGCGCTCATTATATAAGCCGAAGTTTTTGGAGTAGGAGCTGGCGACAATGAGCTCTTTATGCAGCGCGGCAAAGGCGCGCAGACCTTCCGCATCTTCTTCCAGGCCGCGGGCAAAGCCCTGGTAAGCGAAATCGAATAGCGGCAGCCACCCTTTTTCAACGGAAAGCTCAGCCAGAACCTGCCACTGTTCCAGAGTAGGGTCAATGCCGGTTGGGTTATGACAGCAACCGTGGAACAGAACCACATCGCCGGCCTGTGCTTCGCTCAGGCTGGCTTGTAGCGCTTCAAAATCCAGCGTGTGATTTTCCGCATCGTAGTAAGCGTACTCCCGAACTTCCAGACCGGCAGCGTTAAACACGCTTTTGTGGTTCGGCCAGCTGGGGTTGCTCACCCACACCCGTTTTACCGGAGTATTTTTTGCCAAAAAGTCGGCGGCAATGCGTAACGCGCCGGTACCGCCCGGCGTTTGCGCCGTGCGTGCGCGCTTATCGTTAATCAGCGCGCTGCCTTTGCCGAACAGCAGTTCCTGAGTGCAGCGAGCAAATTCTGGAATCCCGTCAATGCCGAGATAGTTTTTCGTCGTTTCATTTTCCAGTAAATACTGCTCGGCTTTTTTAACGCTGGTGAGCACCGGTGTTTTGCCGGTTTCATCTTTATATACGCCAATGCCAAGGTTAATTTTCCCTGGACGGTCATCGGCGCGAAACAGATCGGCCAGGCCCAAAATCGGGTCGGCAGGAGCGGCGGTTATGTTCTCAAACATGAAGAGGTTCCATTATAGTTACAGAAGGGAAATCCGCTATCAGGTTAACGGCAGATTTACAAAATGCCAACCGTTAGCGCTAAAAAGCCCGCCTGTTTTTGAAAGACGCACATTTTCTCTAAGAGAGATAAAAAAACAGGACCGAAGTCCTGTTTTTGAGGCATAAAACAAAGGGGTCTGCTGATCAGAACTGGTAAGTAATACCGACAGCCGCCTGATCGTCGGTGCCAACGTAGCTGGAGCTGTAGTCGTTTTCGTCCAGCAGGTTGAAACGGTAGTCAACCCATACGTTCATGTTTTTGTTGAAGTAGTAAGTCGCGCCCGCCTGAATATATTTCGCCAGATCGGCCGAGCCGTCGGCGCCGTTCAACTGCTTACCTTTACTCTGCACATACGAGATTGCCGGACGTAGGCCGAAGTCAAACTGGTACTGAGCGACCACTTCCAGGTTCTGCGTTTTGTTTGCCATTTCCACGGTATCGGTAACCGTATTTTCAACAATGCTCATATTGCGGGTTTCAGCATATACGGCAGCCAGGTAGACGTTGTTTGCATCATATTTCGCGCCAACGGCCCACGATTCTGCGCGATCGCCATTACCATCGCGATCCTGCTGATCGTTAGTACGCTTGCTGTTGCTGTACGCTGCGGTGACGCCAAAGCCGTCGAACTCATATGCCATGGTGTAACCTACGCCATCGCCATTCTGAGAGTTAATGCTGTGGTTGTCCTGATTTTTACCCTGATACTGGATACCGAAAGAGAGACCGTCCACCAGACCAAAGAAGTCAGAGTTACGGTAGGTCAACAAACCGCCAGCACGGCTGGTCATGTAGTTATCGGTATAGGCGCCGCCCCAGGTTTCGCCGGAGAAGTAGGGGGCCATATCGGTATAGGATTCAACATCGTAAACGATACCGTAGTTACGACCATAATCGATTGAACCCACTTCCGCGTATTTCAAACCCGCGAAAGCCAGACGTACCAGATTCGAGTTCTGCTGTTCGCCTTCAGCGCGGTCTGCTTTAGTACGGTATTCCCACTGACCGAAACCGGTCAGATCGGTGTTAATCTGCGTTTCCCCTTTAAAACCAATCTGGGCATAAGTCTGGTCGGCATTTTTGCTATCGCCGGTCGTTGTCCATACGTGACGACCCACGGCTTTACCGTACAGATCCAGCTTATTACCATCTTTATTATAAATTTCTGCTGCGTTTGCGGTTGCAGCAGCCAGCAGGGCAGGGATCACCGCTGCCAGGATTTTGCGCTTCATCATTATTTATTACCCTCATTGGTTTTTTTATATGACACCTGCCACTGCCGTCAATAAATTCCGTCAATAAAACTTTACAGAAATATTGATGAGAGTTTGGTGTCTTTATGTGTCTGACAGGCATCTTTCCATTCAAACTAACGTTTCGCTACCGTGAAAGTGCTACAAATATAAAGATTTAGTTTCAAAAGGAAAAAATATGTAAACAAATGTTATTTTTGCGGAACTTTGTGAACAACGTCAAACTTCCCCTGAGTTCTCGCTTTGATTTGATCATTTTTATTTTATCACTATGATTTTATTGTGATTATTGGCTTGTAGCACCGTTGTGCCTGAAAAAACAGCAGACGAGCTATTTCATAAAAATAGCCATTTAGAAGTCTTGATGTCCGAAATTGTGGTGAAAAATTGTGCTATTAGAGCAGAAAAATCTAATCCGCAATAAAATTAAGGATTAATTTTTATGTGTAAATATTTTTGTGAAATATACAGTAACAAGATGTGGTAATTCAGAGGGTTGTAATTAAATTTATTTACTTATTGATAATAAAACTGACATTCAGGCGAAAAAAAAGGCCAGCATAGCTGGCCTTGAGTGTGACGTAAAAATCAGAAGCTGGCGTTGCGTGGGGTCCGTGGGAACGGAATAACATCGCGCACGTTTTGCACACCCGTGACGTAAGCGATAAGGCGTTCAAAGCCCAGGCCAAAGCCGGAATGCGGTACAGTACCGTAGCGACGTAAGTCGCGATACCACCAGTAATCCTCTTTATTCAGCCCCATTTCGGCCATACGGGCATCCAGCACATCCAGACGCTCTTCACGCTGGGAACCACCGATGATTTCGCCGATTCCCGGCGCCAGCACATCCATGGCCGCCACGGTTTTGCCATCTTCGTTAAGGCGCATGTAAAACGCTTTAATTTCCTTCGGATAGTTTTTCACCACTACCGGCGCTTTGAAATGCTCTTCCGCCAGATAGCGTTCGTGTTCGGAAGAGAGGTCGACGCCCCAGAACACCGGGTTTTCAAATGTCTTACCACAGCGTTCCAGAATGGCGACCGCATCGGTGTAATCCACCTGAGCAAAGTCGGTGGAGACAAAACGCTCCAGACGAGCGATAGCGTCTTTATCCACGCGTTCGGCAAAGAACTTCATGTCATCCGCACGCTCTTCCAGAACCGCCTTGAAGACATATTTCAGCATGGCTTCCGCCAGACGGGCGTTGTCTTCCAGATCGGCGAACGCCACTTCCGGCTCCAGCATCCAGAACTCCGCCAGGTGGCGGCTGGTGTTGGAATTTTCCGCGCGGAAGGTCGGCCCAAAAGTATAGATTTTGGACAGCGCACAGGCATACGTTTCACCGTTGAGCTGGCCGGAGACGGTCAGGAATGATTCTTTGCCAAAAAAGTCTTTGTCAAAATCTACTCTGCCCTGGTCGTTACGCGGCAGGTTTTCCAGATCCAACGTTGAGACGCGGAACATTTCGCCAGCGCCTTCGGTATCGGAAGCGGTAATCAGCGGGGTAGAGACCCAAAAGAAACCCTGCTCATCGAAGAAGCGATGCAGCGCCTGCGCCAGAGTATGGCGGACGCGCGCTACCGCGCCAATCAGGTTGGTGCGCGGGCGCAGATGCGCGACCTCACGCAGATACTCAATGCTATGGCGTTTTGCCGCCATCGGGTAGGTATCCGGATCTTCCACCCAGCCTGCGACCTCTACTTTCGTGGCCTGGATTTCGAAACTTTGCCCCTGTCCCGGCGACGCGACAACCTTACCTGTTACTACCACGGAGCAGCCTGTCGTCAGGTGTAATACTTCTTCATTATAATTGGGCAGAGAATTATTAATGACAGCCTGTACAGGATCAAAGCAGGAGCCGTCATAAACGGCGAGGAAGGAGATGCCAGCTTTTGAATCTCGGCGGGTACGCACCCATCCGCGCACGGTGACTTCTTGGTCAACGGCTACACGGCCCTGGAGTACGTCGGCTACAGGCACAACGCTCATAATATTTTCTCTAGTTAATAGTCGGAAAAAATAAACACTTGTCCACCCGAAATGGGGGTATTCCTATGTTACCTGGCATCTGCAATCAGACAAGCAGAAATCGCATCTGGAAGCAGGTTTTCAGAAAGAAACCTGTAAAAAGTTCGCACCTGCTCGCGAACCATTGAAAATTTAGGCTGGTTTTGCAAGCTTTGCGCACGTTACTCGATCAGGACGCGCATCTCTTGCTTGGCGTTTTGCATCACGACAATCGTTTTAAAAGACTTAATATTGCCTGAGGAAAAGAAAAGCTCACGGGTAAGCGTTTCATATTCCGCCATGTCACGAACATTGAGCACCAGTAAAAAGTCGAAATCGCCCGTTACGTAGTAGACCTGCTGCACCTGCGGGCAACTGACAAACCGTTGACGAGCCTCTTCCAGTAAATTGAATCGCTCGTTTTCGATCACCACCTGCACCACAATCGTGACCGGGCGTCCCACTTTGCCAGCATCAACAAGGCTGACATTGCCTTTAATTATGCCCGCCTCCTCCAGTGCCGCGATACGACGATTCACTGCCGAAGGTGAAAGATTGACCTGTTCGGCGATTTCCCGCTGAGAAAGACGATTATCGCGTTGCAATAATGTCAGAATGTTTTTATCCCAGGCGTCAAGCTTCATATCGCAAATAACCTCTTTAATGTGATGACTATCACTGTGCGCAATTTTGCTGCGTCCAGGTCGTTAAAAAAAGGTGAAAATTGCACGACGATGGGCATTTTCGCGCCATTTAACAGCAATAAGCATAGTACTATCATAATCAGTGGAATAAAGAAAAGGACGTAATAGATATTGTGCGACTCTTTTATCAGTACGGTTTATTAAAGTGAGGATAACCACTACTACAGCCACAAAACGCGAGTTCTTTACTTGTTTCTACTCAATAATTGCCAAAAACATATTATTTCAATAAATAAACTTTAACAAAAGGTATCATTATGCATGAACTTATTAAATACCAGTTTAATACACGTCGGAAAAAATATGGTACAGGAGCGGCCTTAAGTTTGCTTAACGGAAATGTTGGGCGTGAGGTGTTAGCATTTCATAAAAAATTACCCAATTATGCCGTCACGCCGTTACATAATCTGGCGCATCTAAGCCGGCGGCTTGGACTAGGGTCCATCCATATTAAAGATGAATCCTGGCGTTTTGGTCTGAATGCTTTTAAAGGTCTGGGCGGCTCTTATGCTGTAGGAAAATATCTCGCTGATAAATTGCAATGTGATATTAACTCGTTAAGTTTTGCTGCCCTTAACACTCCTGAGATTAAAGAAAAAATTAAGGATTGTGTTTTTGTTACCGCGACGGATGGCAATCATGGCCGTGGTGTGGCGTGGGCGGCGGAGCAATTAGGTCTAAAAGCCGTCGTTTATATGCCTAAAGGATCATCGTTAATCCGGGCAGAGAATATTCGCCATCATGGAGCTGAATGCACCATCACCGATCTGAACTACGATGATGCAGTGCGACTGGCCCATAGAATGGCGCAAACAAAAGGCTGGGTGCTTTTGCAGGATACAGCCTGGACAGGGTATGAAGAGATCCCAACGTGGATTATGCAAGGCTATATGACACTAGCGGTTGAAGCTTATGAGCAGCTCGCAGAAACAAACAGTCCGTTGCCAACCCACCTTATTTTACAAGCGGGGGTGGGATCGTTTGCTGGCAGTGTTATGGGTTATTTTGTTGAAAAAATGCAGGAAAATATCCCTAATATTATTGTGGTTGAGCCGCATCAGGCCAACTGTCTTTATCAATCCGCAGTTATGAATGATGGTCAACCTCACTGCGTCACTGGCGATATGGCGACGATAATGGCCGGGCTTGCGTGTGGGGAGCCGAATATTATCAGTTGGCCTATTATTCGGGACAACACCAGTTGTTTTATTTCCGCTGATGATTGTCTGGCGGCTAAGGGTATGCGCATTTCTGCCGCGCCGCGTCCAGGCACTGATACGCCTTTTATTTCCGGCGAGTCCGGAGCTATTGGCGTAGGGTTACTTTATGAGTTGATGAACAATATGCATTATCAGGATCTTGCTAATCGCTTACAGCTTGATGCCAATGCTCATGTTTTGCTTATTAGCACCGAAGGCGATACGTCCCCAGATATTTATGAAGATATAGTCTGGAACGGACGCAGTGCTTAAACATTACGACTAAAAAATTAGAGAATAAAGGCAGCATGTAAAAAACGCGTTTTTTATACGCATAATAAACCTAATGCAGGAAGCAAAACTTCATAACAATATACCATTAAAACGGCATTTAGTGAGTAAGGGATGCTCCTACCCGCTGACTTTCCAGTTTAGTGTTGTTGGCAAAATTCAGGATTACGCTGAACTGGAAAGATTATTTCTGAGACTGAACGAATTAATTTAAATCCGAGGTCATTATGTTAGAGCAACTTTCACAACTCTTTGAATTTCTATGGGGTGGCCCATTATTTTTGTGTGTCATCGGCATTGGCTTTTATTTTACAGTACGCCTCAAATTTTTCCAGATTATCAATTTAAAAGAAATTTACCGTAATACAATTGGTACACTTGCCGGAAAAAATAAACAAAACACTACTGGCGAGGCAGCGTCTAAAAAATCCTTAAAATCAATAGAGGTGGCTGCCACTGTGCTATCCGGCTCATTAGGCGCGGGAACGATCGCAGGTGTTGCTGCGGCTATTGCGGTTGGCGGACCTGGGGCAATTTTCTGGATGTGGATCATTGCGGTCGTGGGTATGATGACCAAAATGGTTGAAGTGACGCTGGCGGTGAAATACCGAAGTAAAGGTGAGAATGGCGAATATTATGGCGGCCCAATGCATTATATTAAGAAAGGGCTCAATAAAAAATGGCATCCCCTGGCAGGATTATATGCGTTTGCATTAATGATTCTGGTTATTACGGATGCCTGTTTTGTACAAACTAATACGATGGCGGCGGTCATTCACTATACGTTTGACATCCCAACAAGCGTCATTGGGGGATTTATTGTCATCGTAGGCGCGTTGGTTATTTTAAAAGGGCTCGCCAGTCTTGGTAAATTCTGTACGATTGCACTTCCACCGATCACCATTGCCTATTTCATTGGTGCCGCTGGTGTAGTGGTATTGAATATCGAGGCTATCCCACAGGTTATAAAAAGTATTTTCTATTATGCCTTTGCCCCTGCGCCAGCAGCCGGTGGCTTTGTCGGGTCAACCATCATGATGGCCATCAGTAAAGGAGCCAGTCGCGGAATATTCACTAACGAAGCCGGCATGGGTACCTCGGCCACAGTACATGCTACTGCCAACGTGGATTATGCTTTCCGTCAGGGAATGTGGGGGGCAGTGGAAGTATTTTTTGTTTCAATGATTACCTGTAACTTTACCGCATTTGCTGTACTTGCTTCTGGTATGTGGACAGACGCCAGTTATCAAGGTATTCAGATTATCTTTGCCGCCTTAAAAGAAACATGGCATCCGATTATTGTTCAGGTTCTCTGTCTCGGTGTGGCGTTGATTCTGTTTACTTCTTATCTTGGTTCATATATTAAATTTCGCACTTCAATAAACTATATCTTTGGCGATAAGCTAGAACGCATCATTAAATGGCTATATTTTTTGCCGCCACTGATTGCCGTTAATATGGAAATCCCGGTAATCTGGTTAATGGCTGATATTGCTGTCGGTTTTCTGGTTATCCCCAACGTAATTGCTCTGTTCTTGCTGCGTAAAGAATTTATTAGCGAATTCAATTTATTCAGAACGCGTACACAGCGGGACACTAATTCTGAAAAAACAACGCAAATTACGCACGTAAATATGTCGAAGAGTGAAGGGGAAGAATAGTCACCATCGCGGCCAGAACAGGTAAGATGGTCAGAAGAGTAACAAAGCGCCCACTTTCCGGGCGCTTCGCACAGGCATGGTTAACTTGCTTTACGCACCTGCGGGAGATCGAACGCTTTACGCAGCGCGCGCACAAACGCTTTATCATGACAGATCGTTTTACCGGGGCTGTCGGAAAGTTTAGCCACCGGCTTTCCGTTACATTCCACGAGCTTAATCACGATATTGAGCGGTTTTACCTGAGGGATATCGCAGGTCAGGCGGGTACCGATGCCGAAGCTTAACTGCACGCGAGAGGCGAAATGGCGATAGAGCTCGACCGCCTTTGGCAGATCAAGGTTATCTGAAAAGACCAGCGTTTTTGTCAGCGGATCAATCCCCAGCTTTTCATAATGGGCAATCGCCTTTTCGCCCCATGCGACAGGGTCTCCTGAGTCGTGGCGTAACCCCTGATAACGGCTGGCGAATTCAATGCCGAAATCGCGTAAAAACGCATCCATTGTAATGCAATCTGTCAATGCGATACCAAGCTGGTCCGGATATTCGTTAAGCCAGGCGGCCAACGCGGCACGCTGGCTGGTCGCCAGGTCCGGACTGATTTGTTGATGCGCCTGGAACCATTCGTGCGCCTGAGTGCCCATCGGCGTCAGCGCCAGGCGACGCGCGAGATCATAGTTGCTGGTGCCGACGAACCATGACTCCTGCTGGAGACGTTTAACTATCGCCTGCTGCACTTCACGAGAGAAACGGCGGCGGGTGCCGAAGTCCATCAGGTGGAAGCGGGACATATCGAGATTGGCGGTTAACGCAGTGAAATCAACCAGCTTACTTTCCAGCGCGTCGAGCGCCTGATCAACGCCCGCGTTTGGCGAGCGGTAGTGATGAACCAGCTCACTGATCACGGCCAGCAGCGGCACTTCCCACATAATGACTTCACGCCACGGGCCGGTTAAGCGAATATTCAGCTTGCCGTTATCGTTGGTGACACAGACTTGAGCCGGGTTATAGCGAAACTCGCGTAACCAGTTCAGATAATCCGGTTTAAAAAAGGGCAGGCCGGAGAGCCACTGGAACTCGTCCTCCTGGAGGCGCAGGTGCTGCATCGCGTCCACCTGCTCGCGAATAGCATCGGCATAAATACCCAGCAGGTCGTCGCCACGGCAACGAAACTCAGCCGCTACCTGCACATCATAGTAGTGGTGAAAAACGGCTTGCTGCATATGCAACTTATAAGCATCTGTATCCAGCAACGAGTGCAGAACAGGAGAAGCGAATTGTGTCATAGGTGCGCTGTTGCGTCCTCTCACGGGAGCGTTTAGTACAATAAACAACTAAGAAAACCGCTGGAGTATACCTTGTTTAGCGATTTATTGAACCCCGATCACACCATAAGCTGTCTTTAGGGTCGAGCGCATTTCGTGCCCCATGTTATAAAAATGTAGCAAATAGGCCGTTTGTGCCTGAAAAGATGAACATTCTGCGTAGCGCGATTTGCGCAACAGGAATAGACTGGAGTCGACACTCTACACAAAGATGCGAAAGGTTTTTTATGACACAACAGCCACAAGCCAAATACCGCCATGACTATCGCGCGCCGGATTACCAGATTACTGATATTGACTTGACCTTTGACCTCGATGCCGAAAAAACCGTGGTCACCGCAATAAGCCAGGCTGTTCGTCATGGCGCGCCTGATGCGCCTCTTCGCCTTGATGGGGAAGATTTAACGCTGGTATCTATCCACGTCAACGATGCGCCGTGGACAGCATATAAGGAAGAAGAGGGCGCGCTTATCATCAGCGACCTGCCAGAGCGTTTTACGTTACGCATTGTCAACGAGATAAGTCCGGCGGCGAATACGGCGCTGGAAGGATTGTACCAGTCCGGCGATGCGCTCTGTACCCAGTGTGAAGCGGAGGGCTTCCGCCATATTACCTGGTATCTTGACCGCCCGGACGTACTGGCGCGATTTACCACCAAAATTATTGCGGATAAAAGCAAATATCCGTTCCTGCTTTCCAATGGCAACCGTGTTGCGCAGGGTGAACTGGAGAATGGCCGTCACTGGGTTCAGTGGCAAGATCCGTTCCCGAAACCGTGTTATCTGTTTGCGCTGGTGGCCGGTGATTTTGACGTGCTGCGCGATACCTTTACCACCCGCTCCGGGCGTGAAGTCGCATTAGAACTGTACGTTGACCGTGGCAATCTGGATCGCGCGCCGTGGGCAATGACCTCGCTGAAAAATTCCATGAAATGGGATGAAACGCGTTTTGGGCTCGAATATGACCTCGACATCTATATGATTGTCGCGGTGGATTTCTTTAATATGGGCGCGATGGAGAATAAAGGTCTCAATATCTTTAACTCCAAATACGTGTTGGCGCGAACCGATACCGCGACGGATAAAGATTATCTCGATATTGAGCGCGTGATAGGTCATGAGTATTTCCACAACTGGACCGGCAACCGCGTCACCTGCCGCGACTGGTTCCAGTTGAGCCTGAAAGAGGGGCTAACCGTGTTCCGCGATCAGGAGTTTAGCTCTGATTTGGGGTCACGCGCGGTGAACCGCATCAGTAACGTGCGTACCATGCGCGGTTTACAATTCGCGGAAGACGCCAGCCCGATGGCGCATCCTATCCGCCCGGATAAAGTAATCGAAATGAATAACTTCTACACCCTCACCGTTTATGAAAAGGGTGCGGAAGTCATTCGCATGATCCACACGTTGCTGGGTGAGGAAAATTTCCAGAAGGGGATGCAGCTTTATTTTGAGCGCCATGACGGCAGCGCCGCGACGTGTGATGACTTCGTACAGGCGATGGAAGATGCTTCTAATGTCGATTTGTCCCATTTCCGCCGCTGGTACAGTCAGTCCGGCACGCCGATTGTAACGGTAAAAGATGATTATAATCCGGAAACCGAGCAGTACACGTTGACCATCAGCCAGCGCACTCCGGCGACGGCGGATCAGGCGGAGAAGCAGCCGCTGCATATTCCATTCGCCATCGAACTGTACGATAACGAAGGCAACGTCATTCCGTTGCAAAAAGGCGGTCACCCGGTCAATGCCGTGCTGAACGTCACGCAGGCGGAGCAGACATTTACCTTCGATAATGTTTACTTCCAACCTGTTCCGGCCTTGCTGTGCGAGTTTTCAGCGCCGGTGAAACTGGAATATAAATGGAGCGATCAGCAGTTGACGTTCCTGATGCGCCATGCGCGCAATGATTTCTCCCGTTGGGATGCGGCGCAAAGCCTGCTGGCCACATACATTAAACTGAATGTGGCGCGTCATCAGCAGGGGCAACCGCTATCGCTTCCGGTGCATGTCGCTGATGCGTTCCGCGCAGTACTGTTGGATGAGAAAATCGATCCGGCGTTGGCCGCAGAAATTTTAACGCTGCCTTCGGCCAATGAAATTGCGGAGCTGTTTGAGGTCATCGACCCGATCGCCATTGCGCAAGTTCGTGAAGCGCTAACGCGTACGCTGGCGGCAGAACTGGCGGATGAGTTCCTGGCTATCTATAACGCCAATCATCTGGATGAGTATCGTGTTGATCACGGCGATATCGGTAAGCGCACGCTGCGCAATGCTTGCCTGCGCTTCCTGGCGTTTGGTGAGACGGAGCTGGCTAATACGCTGGTCAGCAAACAGTATCGCGACGCCAATAATATGACCGATGCGCTGGCGGCCCTGTCTGCTGCGGTGGCGGCGCAGTTGCCGTGCCGCGATATGCTGATGCAGGAGTATGACGATAAGTGGCATCAGGACGGCCTGGTGATGGATAAATGGTTTATCCTGCAATCCACAAGCCCGGCGGAAAATGTACTGGAAACCGTACGCGGCCTGCTCAAACACCGTTCTTTCAGTATGAGCAACCCGAACCGCATCCGTTCATTAATTGGCGCGTTTGCTGGCAGCAACCCGGCGGCGTTCCATGCGCAAGACGGTAGCGGATACCAGTTCCTGGTCGAGATGCTGACCGATCTGAATAGCCGTAACCCGCAGGTAGCATCTCGCCTCATTGAACCGCTGATTCGTCTGAAACGTTATGATGATAAGCGTCAGGAGAAAATGCGCGCGGCGCTGGAGCAGTTAAAAGGACTGGAGAATCTTTCCGGCGATCTGTACGAGAAGATAACTAAAGCGTTAGCCTGACAGTATCCGTTATAAAGAGGTAAGACATGCCCGGTAAGCGTTAGCGCTGCCGGGTATTTTTTTGCCGGACGATGACGCTCGCTGGCGAAACGTGAAGTGAGAATGAAGGAAAACGATTGCTATTTATTGCCGTAGGTCAATTCCCTTTTGCCTTGTTATCGCCCATAATACGCCCCCGGTTTGCACACCGGGAATCCAGGAGAGTTCATGTACTATCCCTTCGTTCGTAAAGCCCTTTTCCAGCTCGATCCAGAGCGCGCTCATGAATTTACATTTCAACAATTACGCCGCATTACAGGTACGCCGCTGGAAGCGCTGGTGCGCCAGAAAGTACCGACAAAGCCGGTTACCTGCATGGGACTTACCTTTAAAAATCCACTGGGGTTGGCTGCCGGTCTGGATAAAGACGGGGAGTGCATCGACGCGTTAGGCGCGATGGGGTTTGGCTCCCTGGAAATCGGCACCGTGACGCCGCGCCCACAGCCGGGTAACGATAAGCCGCGTCTTTTTCGTCTGGTGGATGCTGAAGGTCTGATCAATCGGATGGGCTTTAATAATCTGGGCGTCGATAACCTGGTCGAGAATGTTAAAAAAGCCCATTTTGATGGTATTCTGGGAATTAACATCGGTAAAAATAAAGATACGCCTGTCGAAAATGGCAAAGATGACTACCTGATTTGTATGGAAAAAGTCTATGCTTATGCGGGTTATATCGCCATTAATATTTCTTCGCCGAATACGCCAGGGCTACGTACGCTCCAGTATGGCGATGCGCTGGACGATCTGTTAACTGCCATTAAAAATAAGCAAAACGATCTTCAGGCGATCCACCATAAATATGTGCCGGTGGCAGTAAAGATCGCGCCGGATCTTTGTGAAGAAGAATTGATCCAGGTTGCCGATAGCCTGCTTCGTCATAATATTGATGGGGTGATTGCGACAAATACCACCCTCGATCGTTCTCTGGTACAAGGAATGAAAAATTGCCAGCAAACGGGGGGATTAAGTGGCCGGCCATTACAATTAAAAAGCACAGAAATTATTCGCCGTTTATCCCAGGAGTTAAAAGGACAATTGCCTATTATCGGCGTCGGCGGCATTGACTCAGTTATCGCCGCGCGCGAGAAGATAGCGGCAGGAGCTACGCTGGTACAAATTTATTCCGGCTTTATTTTTAAAGGCCCGCCATTGATTAAAGAAATCGTAACGCACATCTAAACTTAACCCTTTATCAGACAACCAGGGCTTTATTTCCGGCGCTGGTTGTTTTATATTTCTCCACTGTTGCTTATTTAGACATTTTAGGCTTTTATTATTGGGGTAATAAACGAAGCGGCAAAAGGACAATGCTGTTACGAGTTGCTTAAAAGCGGGAGAGAGGTAATGCGAATTAAACCTGACGATAACTGGCGCTGGTATTATGATGAAGAGCACGATCGTATGATGCTCGATCTCGCCAATGGTATGCTTTTTCGCTCGCGCTTCTCTCGTAAAATGCTTACGCCGGACGCGTTTTGCCCGACCGGTTTTTGTGTGGATGATGCCGCGCTCTATTTTTCCTTTGAAGAAAAATGCCGGGATTTCGAATTAACCAAAGAGCAACGCGCGGAGTTGGTGTTGAATGCGCTGGTGGCGATTCGCTATCTCAAACCGCAGATGCCAAAAAGCTGGCATTTTGTAGCGCATGGCGAAATGTGGACCCCAGGAACGGGTGATGCCGCAAGCGTCTGGTTAAGCGATACGGCGGAACAGGTTAATTTGTTGGTCGTTGAGCCGGGAGAAAATGCCGCGCTGTGTCTGCTGGCCCAGCCGGGTGTGGTGATAGCAGGCCGAACCATGCAGCTTGGCGATGCGATTAAAATTATGAACGACAGGCTGAAACCGCAGGTTCACTGCCACAGTTTCAGCCTTGAACAAGCGGTTTAATTTTCCAGTCGTAACGCGGTCTTAGGCACGCAGCTACAGCTCAGAATCGTACCATCGTCACCCATAGCCGATTTTTTCAGCGGACTTACTTCGCCTTCCAGCAAACGTATCCGGCAGCAACCACAGATACCAGCCCGGCAAGAATACGGAATACGAATCCCCTGATTCTCCAACTGTTCCAGTAGTACCTGTTGATTATTCCCGCAGAAGGTTTGCCCCTGCCAGTCGATGGTTACACTCGCGTCCGGGTGTTTATCTGGCGTAACTCTGTCGTCGACCGTTGTGGCGCCATAAGCTTTTGCCGGAGCTGTCGCCAGAATCTCCACTTCATCGCCGACGCGAACGACGCCGCTATTGCGGGCAATCAGATTCTGACCGAAATCCACATCGCCATTGTCCTGGGCGGTACGAAAAGCTTGCAGTGTCGCCAGCGGTTCGCCGGAAGGATGTTTTTGCCCCTTTTCAGGGCTGACGGTCGTAAAAATACAGCGGCTACAGGGCTTCACGACGTCAAAAATCACATCGCCAATGCGAAGCACTTTCCAGCTATCTTCCTCCCAGGCCGCTACGCCGGAAACCACTAAGTTTGGGCGAAATTGTTCCATTTGTACGCCTGCCGGACAACGCTGTTGCAGATCGCGCAGCGAGGCTTCGTTGGTCAATAAATACGGGTAGCCATCGGCAAATCCCAGCGGCACCGCGTTATGCCGTTTAACCCGGCGCGTCAACTGCGGCCCAACCCAGCGCAACTGGACATCGCGGGAGAAAAAGCCGCTCAACCATTGATTAATCGCCGTCGGGGCGACGCGAGCGGTAAAATGGTTTCCCCAGACCTCGGTCGGCGCATCCTGCGGGGGGAAATCCGTAAAGCGAACCAGCGCGCTACTGCCGTCTGGCGCGGTCAAATGGAGGCCGTCGTGTAAGGGAGAGGGGGTAAAACGTACCATTTGTGGAAACTGGCGGGCGGTAATAAATGTGCCGTCAGGCTCGGTCACCATGAAGATGCGATCAAAAGCCAGGCCGCTGATATCTGCCAGCGCATGAGTGAGGCCAATGCCGCGCATGGATTTGACCGGATGAATAAAGAGCCGTGATAACGTCGCCACCGTACAGTCCCTCAAATGAAAATAAGCCTTCAACTTTATGACATGGGCGTGAGATTAGCTATAATGCGCAACAATTTTCTTAGCGTAAAAGTGACAATATGAATTCTCTGTTTGCCAGTACGGCCCGCGGGCTGGAAGAGCTGTTAAAAACTGAACTGGAAAAACTGGGCGCCGTAGGGTGTCAGGTTGTTCAGGGTGGGGTCCATTTTCAGGGCGACACGCGGCTTATTTACCAGAGCCTGATGTGGAGCCGCCTGGCCTCGCGTATTATCCTGCCGATGGGTGAGTGCAAGGTCTACAGCGATCTCGATCTTTACCTCGGCGTTCAGGCGATAAACTGGACAGAGATTTTTAATCCTGGCGCGACGTTTGCGGTGCATTTCAGCGGCCTGAACGACACCATCCGTAATAGTCAGTATGGCGCGATGAAAGTTAAAGACGCGATTGTCGATGCGTTTACGCGGAAAAATCTTCCGCGTCCAAATGTGGACCGCGAATCGCCGGACCTCCG
Organism: Salmonella sp. NW722; assembly: GCF_051702785.1. Classification (NCBI taxonomy): domain Bacteria; kingdom Pseudomonadati; phylum Pseudomonadota; class Gammaproteobacteria; order Enterobacterales; family Enterobacteriaceae; genus Salmonella; species Salmonella sp. NW722. Next base: position 717,377 of record NZ_JAMMIN010000001.1, on the reverse strand, counting down.
TATTAACGTCTGGCTGAATAAAGAAACGGCCAGCATTGCGCTGGATCTCAGTGGTGATGGCCTGCACCTGCGCGGTTATCGCGATCGCACCGGGCTGGCGCCAATTAAAGAGACGCTGGCGGCAGCGATTGTTATGCGTTCCGGCTGGCAGCCAGGTACACCGCTGCTCGACCCTATGTGTGGTTCGGGGACACTGTTGATTGAGGCCGCGATGTGGGCGACCGATCGCGCGCCGGGACTGCACCGTGGTCACTGGGGATTTAGCGGCTGGGCGCAGCATGACGAGACTATCTGGCAGGAAGTGAAAGCCGAAGCGCAGACCCGGGCGCGTAAGGGACTGGCAGAGTATTCCTCTCATTTCTACGGTTCCGACAGCGATGCGCGCGTCATTGAGCGGGCGCGCAGCAACGCCCGTCGCGCCGGTATCGGGGAGCTTATCACCTTTGAAGTGAAAGATGTGGCGCAACTGAGTAATCCATTGCCGAAAGGCCCGTATGGTACGGTGATCAGTAACCCGCCTTACGGCGAACGTCTGGACAGCGAACCGGCGCTGATTGCGTTGCACAGCCTGCTGGGCCGTACCATGAAAAATCAGTTTGGCGGCTGGAACCTGTCGCTGTTCAGCGCTTCGCCCGATCTGCTGGGCAGCCTGCAATTGCGTGCCGACAAACAGTTTAAAGCCAAGAATGGCCCGCTGGACTGCGTGCAGAAAAACTATCATATTGCGGAAACCACGGCGGACAGTAAACCGGCGACGGTGGCGGAAGATTACGCTAATCGCCTGCGTAAAAATCTTAAAAAGCTGGAGAAATGGGCGCGCCAGGAAGGGATTGAATGCTATCGCTTGTATGATGCCGACCTGCCGGAATATAACGTGGCGGTAGACCGTTACGGCGACTGGGCGGTGATTCAGGAATATGCGCCGCCGAAAACGGTGGATGCGCAAAAAGCGCGGCAACGTCTGTTCGATATTATTGCGGCAACCTTGTCAGTGCTCGGTATTCCGCCGAATAAACTGGTGTTAAAAACCCGTGAACGGCAAAAAGGAAAAAACCAGTATCAGAAAATGAGCGAGAAGGGCGAGTTCCTTGAGGTCAGCGAATATAATGCGCGCTTATGGGTAAATCTGACGGATTATCTCGACACCGGTCTGTTCCTCGATCACCGTATTGCCCGCAGAATGCTGGGAGAAATGAGCAAAGGCAAAGATTTCCTGAATCTCTTTTCTTATACCGGCAGCGCCAGTGTACATGCGGGTCTGGGCGGCGCGCGCAGCACCACAACGGTGGATATGTCCCGCACCTATCTGGAGTGGGCCGAACGTAATTTGCGTCTGAACGGACTGAGCGGCCGCGCGCATCGCCTGATTCAGGCCGACTGCCTGGGCTGGCTGCGCGAGGCGAATGAACAGTTCGATTTGATCTTTATCGATCCGCCGACGTTCTCTAACTCAAAACGTATGGAAGAGTCGTTTGATGTTCAGCGCGATCATGTCGCGTTAATGAAAGATTTAAAACGCCTGCTGCGTAAAGGCGGCACCATCATGTTCTCAAATAATAAGCGCGGATTCCGTATGGATCTGGAAGGGCTGGCTGAGCTGGGGCTTACCGCACAAGAAATTACGCAAAAAACGCTTTCCCCGGATTTTGCCCGTAACCGTCAGATTCATAACTGCTGGCTGATCCGCGCCGCCTGAAAGGAAAAGTAAATGTCATTAATCAGTATGCATGGCGCATGGCTGTCGTTCAGCGACGCGCCGCTTCTCGATAACGCAGAGTTGCATATCGAAGATAACGAACGCGTCTGTCTGGTGGGGCGTAACGGCGCCGGGAAATCCACCTTGATGAAGATCCTCAACCGCGAACAGGGTCTGGACGATGGGCGTATTATTTATGAGCAGGATCTGATCGTCGCGCGTCTGCAACAGGACCCGCCCCGTAATATTGCGGGCAGCGTCTATGACTTTGTCGCCGAAGGTATCGAAGAACAAGCGGAATACCTCAAGCGCTATCATGAGATTTCCCGTCTGGTGATGACCGATCCCAGCGAGAAAAACCTCAATGAAATGGCGCGCGTACAGGAACAGCTCGATCATCATAATCTGTGGCAGCTGGAAAACCGTATTAATGAAGTGCTGGCGCAGCTTGGACTCGATCCTAACGCCGCGCTGTCGTCGCTCTCCGGCGGCTGGCTGCGTAAAGCCGCGCTGGGTCGGGCGCTGGTCAGCAATCCGCGCGTATTGTTACTGGATGAACCGACTAACCATCTGGATATCGAAACTATCGACTGGCTGGAAGGGTTTTTGAAAACCTTTAACGGAACGATTATTTTTATCTCTCACGATCGTTCGTTTATTCGCAATATGGCAACCCGCATTGTCGATCTCGATCGTGGCAAACTGGTCACCTATCCGGGAAATTACGATCAATACCTGCTGGAGAAAGAAGAAGCGCTGCGCGTAGAAGAATTACAAAACGCGGAATTTGATCGCAAACTGGCGCAGGAAGAAGTCTGGATTCGTCAGGGTATCAAGGCGCGCCGCACCCGTAATGAAGGGCGCGTGCGGGCGTTAAAAGCGATGCGTCGTGAACGCAGCGAGCGCCGGGAAGTGATGGGCACGGCGAAGATGCAGGTCGAAGAGGCGACGCGCTCCGGTAAAATCGTTTTTGAGATGGAAAACGTCGATTACCAGGTAGAAGGAAAACAACTGGTAAAAGATTTCTCCGCTCAGGTACAGCGCGGCGACAAGATTGCGTTAATTGGCCCGAACGGCTGCGGTAAAACCACGCTACTGAAACTGATGCTGGGACAGCTTCAGGCTGACAGCGGGCGCATCCACGTAGGAACGAAGCTGGAAGTCGCCTACTTCGATCAGCATCGCGCCGAACTGGATCCGGAAAAAACCGTGATGGATAACCTTGCGGAAGGCAAGCAAGAGGTGATGGTAAACGGTAAGCCGCGCCATGTACTGGGCTATTTGCAGGACTTCCTGTTTCACCCCAAACGGGCGATGACGCCCGTCCGCGCGCTTTCCGGCGGCGAACGTAACCGTCTGCTGCTGGCACGACTGTTCCTCAAGCCGAGCAATCTTTTAATTCTTGATGAACCAACGAACGATCTTGACGTCGAAACGCTGGAACTATTAGAAGAATTAATTGATGGCTATCAGGGCACGGTACTACTGGTCAGCCACGATCGGCAATTTGTCGATAATACCGTGACGGAATGCTGGATTTTCGAGGGCGGCGGCAAAATCGGACGTTATATCGGCGGCTACCATGATGCGCGTGCGCAGCAAGAGCAGCATCTGGCGACGAAACAGCCGATGGCGAAAAAAAATGAGGAAGTTATTGCCCCTAAAGCAGAAATTGTAAAACGTGGCAGTAGCAAACTAAGCTATAAACTGCAGCGCGAGCTGGAGCAGTTACCCGGTCAGCTTGAAGACCTGGAAGCGAAGCTGGAAGCGCTACAGGCGCAGGTTGCGGATGCGGCCTTTTTTAGCCAACCCCATGAGCAAACGCAAAAAATTCTGGCCGATTTAAGTCAGGCGGAGCAAGAACTTGAGCAAGCCTTCGAACGTTGGGAGTATCTTGAAGGCCTGAAAAACGGGGCATAACGAAAGGAGCGCCTATGTGTGAACATCACCATGCTGCGAAGCACATATTGTGCCCGCAATGCGACATGCTGGTGGCTTTACCCCGCCTCTCGCATGGGCAAAAAGCAGCATGTCCACGATGCGGCGCAACGTTAACGACCGAGTGGGACGCGCCCCGGCAGCGTCCTACCGCCTATGCGTTAGCAGCACTATTTATGTTGCTGCTTTCTAACCTTTTTCCCTTCGTGAATATGAATGTCGCGGGCGTCACCAGCGAAGTCACGCTTCTGGAAATCCCCGGCGTCATGTTTTCTGAAGATTACGCCAGCCTCGGCACGTTCTTTTTATTATTTGTCCAACTGGTGCCGGCATTTTGCCTGGTGACCATTCTATTACTTGTCAACCGCGCCAGTCTGCCGTTGTCGGTAAAAAAAACGCTGGCAAGGATCTTTTTCCTCCTCAAATCGTGGGGAATGGCAGAAATATTTCTCGCCGGGGTGTTGGTCAGTTTTGTTAAGCTGATGGCCTACGGCGATATCGGCATCGGCAGCAGTTTTATTCCCTGGTGCTTATTTTGTCTCGTTCAACTGCGGGCGTTCCAGTGTGTCGATCGCCGCTGGTTGTGGGATGATATCGCCCCGCAGCCTGCACTGGCGCAGCCGTTAACGCCGGGGATTACCGGTATCCGGCAGTCTTTGCGTTCTTGCGCCTGCTGTACGGCGATCCTGCCTGCGGAGAGTCTCGTCTGTCCGCGTTGCCATACGAAAGGCTATGTCCGGCGTAAAAACAGTTTGCAGTGGACGCTGGCGTTATTATTTACCTCGATCATGCTTTATCTGCCCGCCAATATTTTGCCGATTATGATTACCGACTTACTGGGCTCGAAAATGCCGTCGACCATTCTGGCTGGCGTGATTTTGCTGTGGAGCGAGGGGTCTTATCCGGTGGCGGCGGTTATCTTTCTCGCCAGTATTATGGTGCCGACGCTAAAAATGATCGCTATTGCCTGGCTTTGTTGGGATGCGAAAGGCCACGGTAAGCGCGACAGTGAACGGATGCATTTTATTTATGAAGTAGTGGAGTTTGTGGGGCGCTGGTCAATGATTGATGTCTTTGTCATTGCTGTACTCTCTGCGCTGGTGCGTATGGGAGGGTTAATGAATATTTATCCTGCGATGGGTGCGTTGATGTTTGCTTTAGTCGTCATAATGACAATGTTTTCTGCGATGACCTTTGATCCGCGTCTGTCGTGGGATCGTGAATACGAACCAGGCCATGAGGAGTCCTGATAGCATGGAACCTAAAAAAGGGGAAGCCAAAGTACAAAAGGTGAAAAATTGGTCGCCTGTCTGGATATTCCCGATTGTTACTGCGCTTATCGGAGCCTGGATTCTGTTTTATCACTACAGCCACCAGGGACCGGAAGTTACCTTAATTACCACCAATGCGGAAGGCATTGAAGGCGGAAAAACGACGATCAAAAGTCGCAGCGTGGATGTCGGCGTGGTTGAAAGCGCGACGCTGACTGACGATCTGACCCATGTACAAATCAAAGCGCGGCTTCATTCCGGTATGGAAAAGTTGCTGCATAAAGACTCGGTATTTTGGGTCGTAAAACCGCAGGTGGGGCGTGAAGGCATCAGCGGGCTTGGGACGTTGTTATCAGGCGCGTATATTGAACTACAACCAGGAAGTAAGGGCAGTCAGCCGGAAAGCTATCAGCTTCTTGACTCACCGCCGTTGGCGCCGCCCGATGCCAAAGGTATTCGTGTGATTCTGGACAGCAAAAAGGCCGGTCAGCTCAGTCCTGGCGATCCCGTTCTGTTCCGGGGTTATCGGGTAGGATCCGTTGAAACCAGCTCTTTCGATCCGCAAAAACGGACAATGAGTTATCAGTTGTTCATTAAGGCGCCAAACGATCGATTGGTCACCAGTAATGTCCGATTCTGGAAAGATAGCGGTATCGCTGTGGATCTGACATCGGCGGGAATGCGCGTGGAAATGGGATCGTTGACGACGTTGTTTGGCGGCGGCGTGAGTTTTGATGTGCCGGAAGGACTTGAGCAGGGGCAACCCGTCGCCGAAAAAACGGCGTTTAACCTCTACGACGATCAAAAAAGTATTCAGGATTCGCTGTACACCGATCATATCGATTACCTGATGTTCTTTAAAGATTCGGTGCGCGGATTACAACCCGGCGCGCCGCTGGAGTTCCGCGGTATTCGTCTGGGGACGGTAAGCAAAGTGCCTTTCTTTGCGTCTAAAATGCGCCAGGTATTTAACGATGATTACCGTATTCCTGTGCTGGTGCGCATTGAACCGGAGCGTCTGAAAGCGCAATTGGGAGAAAATGCGGATGTTGGCGCGCATTTGACGGAACTGCTTAAGCGCGGTTTACGCGCTTCGCTTAAAACCGGTAACCTGGTGACCGGGGCGCTGTATGTCGATCTGGACTTTTATCCTAAGGAGCCGCCGATTACCGGGCTACGCGAATTTGATGGTTATGAAATTATTCCCACCGTCAGCAGCGGTCTGGCGCAAATTCAACAGCGACTGGTGGAAACGTTGGATAAGATCAACAACCTGCCGCTGAATCCGATGATTGAACAAGCGACCAATACGCTGTCTGAAAGCCAGCGTACTATGCGTCGGTTGCAAACCACGCTGGATAATATGAACAAGATTACCTCCAGTCAGTCGATGCAGCAGCTTCCGGCGGATATGCAAACGACGTTACGCGAACTTAACCGCAGTATGCAAGGCTTCCAGCCTGGATCGGCGGCGTATAACAAAATGGTGGCGGATATGCAGCGTCTCGATCAGGTGCTTCGTGAGTTACAACCGGTGTTGAAAACTCTGAACGAGAAGAGCAACGCGCTGGTATTTGAAGCAAAGGATAAAAAAGATCCTGAGCCTAAGAGGGCGAAACAATGAAAAAATGGCTAGTCGTGATAATGGCGTTCTGGCTGGCGTCATGTAGCTCCGGCGGAGAGAATAAAAGCTATTATCAGCTCCCGATAGCGCAAAGCGGTGTGCAAAGCACCGCAAGCCAGGGCAACCGTCTCTTATGGGTAGAGCAGGTTTCCGTACCTGACTATCTGGCAGGTAACGGCGTGGTGTATCAAACCAGTGATGTCCAGTATGTGATTGCCAATAACAATCTGTGGGCCAGCCCGCTGGACCAGCAATTACGTAACACGCTGGTGGCGAATCTTAGCGCCCGGCTTCCTGGCTGGGTCGTCGCTTCCCAGCCGTTGGGAACCACCCAGGATACGTTAAACGTTACCGTAACCGGATTCCATGGACGTTACGATGGTAAGGTTATCGTCAGCGGGGAGTGGTTATTAAACCACAACGGACAACTGATTAAGCGGCCTTTCCATATCGAAGCCAGCCAGCAGAAAGATGGCTATGATGAGATGGTCAAAGTACTGGCAAGCGCATGGAGTCAGGAAGCAGCCGCTATCGCAGATGAGATAAAGCGCCTTCCCTGAGATAAAAGTAATGGAAATTTAACCGCTTCAGGTCGTGCGCCTGAGGCGGTTTTTTTATTTTTGACGCCGGAAAAATAGTTGTTATGGCTCACATTTTTTGTACAAATGATTTACCGTATAGCTCACAAATATGACATTGGTGTGAATTTTGCGCATTGACGGGCGATCCATTTAGAGGTATTCGTGTAGTGTGATTGCACATTTTGTAATCACTGTTTTCTTTTCCACCAGATACAAATATGAGGGAAACGAGGCATGAAGAGACAAAAACGAGATCGCCTGGAACGGGCACATCAACGTGGATATCAGGCCGGCATCGCCGGACGATCAAAAGAAATGTGTCCCTATCAGACGCTGAATCAACGGTCATACTGGTTGGGAGGTTGGCGACAAGCCATGGAGGACAGGGCGGTAATGGCCTGATTCTGTCTCTTTAGAAAAAGAAACCTCCGCAGTGCGGAGGTTTCGCCTTTATGGGCTTTGCAAGCATGATACCGATAGCGCGGAATATCAATTCAACACTTAGAACGCGGAAGTATCCTGGAACAAACCGACTTTCAAATCGTGTGCGGTATAGATCAGACGACCATCCACCAGAACCTCACCGTCCGCCAGGCCCATGATCAGGCGACGGTTTACGATACGTTTGAAATGAATACGATAGGTGACTTTCCTGGCTGTCGGCAGAACCTGGCCGGTAAATTTCACTTCGCCCACGCCCAGAGCGCGGCCTTTGCCTTCGCCGCCCAACCAGCCCAGGTAGAATCCCACCAATTGCCACATAGCATCCAGACCCAGACAACCGGGCATCACCGGATCGCCGATAAAGTGGCATCCGAAGAACCATAGATCCGGATTGATATCCAGCTCGGCTTCGACATAGCCTTTGTCGAAATTGCCGCCCGTTTCGGTCATCTTAACGACGCGGTCCATCATCAGCATGTTCGGCGCAGGGAGTTGCGGCCCTTTAGCGCCAAACAGTTCACCACGACCAGAGGCAAGAAGGTCTTCTTTTGTATAGGATTCGCGTTTATCTACCATGTTTTATGTAAACCTTATTTTATTGAAGCACGCAGGATAGCTAACACGTGTACGCTGAACAAGTCCGATCAGTTCGGAATAAAAGCGTTCAGCCAACGTAATGGCCACGGGAAACGATGACGGCCTTCCTGTTGCGTCGCCTGCGCGATACGCTCCTGGATAGTCTGCATCAACGTCGTTTGACCTTCGCCATCCCACACCAGATTTAACAGTAGCGGTAAGGCGTCGGTCACGTCGTCTACCGCCCAGATAGTGAACTTCTCTTCTTTAACCGCTTGCAGCAGTTCAGATTTAAGACTGAGATGGCGGACATTGGCGGCAGGGATAATCACGCCCTGTTTACCGTTTAATTCCCGCTGCTCGCAGATGGCGAAGAAACCTTCAATTTTTTCGTTTAGCCCGCCCACCGGTTGCGCGCGACCAAACTGATCGACCGAGCCGGTAATCGCAATGTTTTGATTCACTGGCACATTGGCCAGCGCGCTGATGAGCGCACATAATTCCGCCATTGAGGCGCTATCGCCATCCACTTCGCTGTAGGACTGCTCAAAGGTTAACGAGGCAGAGAAGGGAATTTGTTGCTCTAGCTGCAACTCAGACATCAGGAAGGCCTGCATAATCATCATTCCCTTAGCGTGGATATTCCCGCCAAGTTCGGCCTTGCGCTCAATATCGTTAAATTCGCCATCGCCGATATGCACAACACAGCTAATTCGCGACGGTTCGCCAAAGGCGCGCGGATGTCCGGGAAACTCAATGACGGAAAGCGCATTGATTTGTCCAACGCGTTCGCCTTCGGTTTCAATCAGGATCTGCTCTTGCAGAATCTCATCCTGCATCCGCTCCGCCAGAAAGCCTTCTCGCCATTCGCGTCGGGCAAGCATCAGACTGAGCGCTTCTTCGCCGCAGGTATCGCCTTCGCATAAAGGCGCCGCTTCCTTAAACTGGCGGGCTATCCACAGTGGGCAAAGAGGCAGCGTATCCTGTTCGCCGGTATAGCGCACAGCCTCGCGTATCAGGACGGGCCAGGCGTCCGGTGCCGGAGGGGGCAAATTATCGCGTAAAGCGATACGCGTCACCCATTGACACCACAGGGTCATAGCTTCTGCGTCCGCTATCTGTAAATTGTCTTCAAATTCACTGTAGATAGCCTGTTCCGCGAGCTCCGGTTCCATCTCCTGAAAATCAGCCAGTGATTCACGTTCGCCAACCAGAATCACCTTCAGTTTGAGCGGCATTGATGGCACGGACACCGGTAATGGACGCGACTCGTCAAAGGCCACCCAGTCAAAACGCTCGCGGCTAACGATGGCTTTCAGACGCATCCACAGTAACGGCTGCGCCAGAAGGGTTCGTAAGGAAATAATCAGCACGCCGCCGTTCGCCTGATGAACCAGTCCCGGCTGCAGGATAATGTCGCCGTTATACTGCCGCAGGCAACCAAAGAGCTGTTCGGCTTCGACCCAGTCCGCGCTGACGACTTGTGTGATGGTGGCAAAGTTGTCTTGCGCATTCTGCGCGGCGCGGTAATGAACAGTATGCCCGGAAACGTCATAATGTCCGCCGGTTAATTGTCCGGCATCGGTTTGCAGAGCGCGGACGGCATCTGAAAGTAAAGTGAGATACTCTTGCTCTTCAGGCGCTTTAGTCAGCATAAAAGAGGATGATGTCCACGGCTGAATAAGTTGCTCAAGCGCAAATTGCAGTCGTGGCTGAGTATCACTGAGTAAGGTGTCGTTTTCGTCAGTCGCGTGTGGCTGTGCAAATATCTCCTGATAGCTTTCGCTATCCGGAACCAGATCACGCCATGCAAGTTTCGTAATGGTCAAAGTTGAGGTTTTTTAGTCTGTTGTAAAAGGGGGGATTATAGCCTAACCCGTCACGCTGCACACGCGGAAAGCGAATGCAAAGTAATATGAAGACGTGTAACCATTCACAGGTTCGAGATTCTTTTCTTCAGATGGCTAAAAAACTGATATTCTGATAACAGTTACACGGTAACATTGGGATCGCAATGAAATATCAACAACTTGAAAATCTTGAAAGCGGTTGGAAATGGAAATATCTGGTGAAAAAGCACCGCGAAGGGGAGTTGATCACCCGCTACGTGGAAGCCAGTGCTGCCCAGGAAGCCGTCAATTTGTTGTTGGCCCTCGAAAATGAACCGGTGCGGGTAAATGTCTGGATAGACAGGCATATGAATCCTGCCTTGCTTAATCGGATGAAACAAACCATTCGGGCAAGACGCAAACGACACTTCAATGCGGAACATCAGCATACGCGCAAAAAATCTATCGATTTAGAGTTTATGGTCTGGCAGCGTCTGGCGGGCCTTGCGCAGCGACGCGGTAAAACATTATCCGAAACGATAGTGCAACTGATAGAAGACGCGGAGCATAAAGAGAAATATGCCACGCAAATGACCACGTTAAAGCAGGACTTACAGGCGTTATTAGGCAAGAAGTAACGCTGAAAGGCGTTGTCATCCAGACCAGAGCAAAAAACCCCGCGACGCGGGGTTTTTTATCAGACGGAAACTTAAGCCTGCGGCTGAGTTACCACGTCTTTAACGCCTTTAACTTCGATCTCTACGCGACGATCCGGAGCCAGGCAATCGATCAGGGCAGCGCGAGGTTTCACGTTGTCACAGGTGTTGCCGGTAACCGGGTTAGATTCGCCCATACCACGTGCGGAGATTTTGTCAGACGGAATACCTTTGGAGATCAGGTAATCAACAACAGACTGAGCACGTTTCTCGGACAGACCCTGGTTGTAAGCGTCAGAACCGATACGGTCAGTGAAGCCCAGAACGACAACGGAACCGTCTTTCGGATCCAGGTTGCTCAGCTGGCTGTACAGCTGATCCAGAGCCTGCTGGCCTTCCGGCTTCAGGGTAGATTTGTTGAAGTTGAACAGTACGTCAGACTTCAGAGTGAAGTGCTTGGTCTGTACTTCCGGAGCCGGAGCTGGTGCCGGAGCGACTACCGGAGCAGCTTCTTGCTGGCCGAAACGGTAGGAAACACCTACGCTCAGCAGGCCGTTGTCCGGACGGGTGCCGATGGTGTTGGCATCACCGATGTTGTTAGTCCACTGGTATTCCAGACGGGTTGCGATTTCAGGGGTGATAGCATACTCGATACCGCCCGCGAATACCGGGGAAACGCCGGTGTCGTGGTCTTTAGTAGACGGGCCGCCAGGGACGTTAGACTTGGTGTCTGCACGCCATACCATACCACCCAGACGGGTATAAACGTCCAGATCGTCAGTGATTGGATAACCCAGTTTAGCGGTCAACTGAACGCCCTGAGCTTTATAAGCGCCATTGATGTTGTCGCCTTTGTACGGCATACGGCCTAACCAGTCGTAGCCCATTTCAAAGCCAACGTACGGGTTAACCTGGTAACCACCAAAAGCACCTGCGCCCAGTTGGTTTTCATGAGTCGGGCCATCATTGTTAATGAAACCGGTGTCATGGTACTGAGACCAGCCCAGTTTAGCACCAGCGTACCAGGTGTTATCTTTCGGAGCGGCCTGCGCTACGGTAGCGAAACCAGCCAGTGCCACTGCAATCGCGATAGCTGTCTTTTTCATTTTTTGCGCCTCGTTATCATCCAAAATACGCCATGAATATCTCCAACGAGATAACACGGTTAAATCCTTCACCGGGGGATCTGCTCAATAGTTACTCTACCGATATCTACGGCTTATGCTGAGCACCCCTGGCGATGTAAAGTCTACAACGTAGTTGGAAACTTACAAGTGTGAACTCCGTCAGACATGTGAAAAAAACATGACGGATATACACATCATTTAACAGTTTCAGATGATAAATCGTACAGCAAAAATTGCGGAAACCGCTTCTGACAAGCGTTCTCGCAAAAAAAACGTTAGCACTCAAAGGAGATACGTTCGCGTAAAAAAAAGTCCAGGATAAATCCTAATTTTACTTAATGATACAAATTAGAGTGAATTTTTAGCCCGGAATGCTGTCTCCTGGGTAAAGCGTGCGCACGTATAGGGCGCATGATAAACCCTACCGCATTACCTACCTTCGCTGCTTCAACCAGGCTGGCATGTTCTTCTTCTGTCAGTTCTTCAGTCATCCAACCAATTACCACGCTGTAATTTCCTGTACGCAAAGCGCGGATCATCGACTCCAGCGTATGACGAGGCGCAAGCTGGCTAATTTGCATCACTTTCGTTAATGGCAAACCTGAAGACTGTACCCATTCACGGCTGAGCTTTTGCTGCGGCGTGAGCCAGAGCTGCCAGCGTGATTGTTGGCCTAACTGACGGAGTAAAGGCAAAAGCAGGAGTTGCGCCATCATGGGCTGGTCTTCGTGGTAGACAACTTCACTGACCAGTCCTGCCGCGGCATTTTCCGTAGCGGTGCGCGCAGCGTTGTGGGTAGTGGTAGGAAATGACGAAGAACGATTTGCATAACCTGAAGTGTACATAATCAATCCAGCCCTGTGAGTTACTGTATATTCATACAGTACCCCTGTGGCGATGAAAGATCAACTCTATTTTCGGAAACTGTCTCGCAATTTTTATTCTTAGTGGCGTCAAAAATAAAAATCATCTTGCTCGCGGAGTATAAGTTGCCTATTTTCGTCATTAACGGATCCGTTACTGCAAATCATTCTTTTACTTTATGATTTAAAAGGAATTTTATGAGAGCACTCTCTTATGACAGGATCTATAAATCGCAAGAATATTTGGCCTCTTTGGGGACGATCCAGTATCGATCTTTATTCGGTAGCTATAGTCTGACCGTGGAGGATACCGTCTTTGCGATGGTGGCTAATGGCGAGCTTTATCTCCGCGCCTGTGAAGAAAGCGTCCCCTACTGTGTGAAGCATCCTCCCGCCTGGCTCATGTTTATGAAATGTGGACGTCCCGTTATGCTCAACTATTACCGGGTGGATGAAAGCCTGTGGCGCGATCAGCAGCAGCTGGTGCGTTTATCGAAGTATTCTCTTGACGCGGCAATGAAGGAAAAACACAGCCGTATTTTACAGCACAGACTCAAAGATCTCCCCAATATGACCTTCCATCTGGAAACATTGCTCAATGAGTCAGGGATAAAGGACGAAAATATGTTACGCATACTGGGCGCGAAAATGTGCTGGCTAAGGTTGCGACAAAGCAATCCCTTGCTGACGGTGAAAGTTTTGTATGCCCTGGAAGGCGCAATTGTCGGCGTACATGAAGCGGCGCTCCCGGCGAGTCGTCGCCAGGAGCTTGCCGACTGGGCTCACTCGCTTACGGCTGGGTAATTAATGTAGAAGTCGGCGGTGAAATTTGCCGTTGCAAGCGTCCAATCTCGGGCAGTAAGGCAATGAGCAAACCAATTTGTTGAACAACCAGAGGTTCTTTGCTGTCCGGACGTGTTTCCAGTGACTGAACTCGCTGCTTTAAACCCTCCAGCGCCTGGTGTACGCGCTGTTCGTCTTCAGGTTGATGATGAAGCGCATCATCAACGTAGCAGACCGCGTCATCCAGAAGCCCCAACACGTCCGGATTACTGAGCTTTTCGCGGTGCGCGCCGAGGGCGGAGATATAGCTGGTAAAAGTGTGATTGAGGCAAAGCAGCCTGAACGCCGCCTCCCGGGTTTCAGCCGTGACGTCGGGTTCGCTCGACATATTAGAAACCACGGATGCCAGTTCTGCATCGCGGTTGTGCGCGTCGCGTCTGGCAATGCGATAGGCCAGGCGGTTATCCCGTCCCTGGTGATATTGCTCAAGGATCGCATCAAGGTAGCGGCAATTAGCATCGGTGGCGCGCTGGAGTACCCGGGGAAGGTTGCGAAAGCGCCAGTCCGGCCAAATAAAGCTGACCGCAGCCCAGGCGATAGCGCAGCCAATTAACGTGTCGACGACGCGCGGTAACGCTACCTCAAAGCCTTCGCCCAGGAGGTTAAAGCAGAGTAATACCAGCAGGGTGATGAACATCGTCGCATGGGCATACTGCACATTACGGAATGCGAAGAAAAGCACGCCGGTAATCACCAGCAGAACTAACTGTCCTTCAAGCGAAGGGACAAACCATAAAATCGGCAGGCCGATCGCAACGCCTACCAACGTACCGATAATCCTGAGCGCAAGGCGATGGCGGGTCGCGTTATAGTTAGGCTGACAAACGAACAGGCTGGTGAGCAATATCCAGTACCCGTGGCGCATCCCGGTAATTTGGATGAGAGCATAACCGATGCACAATACCAGCGACATGCGTACCGCATGGCGAAAGAGAGCGGACTCCGGGGTAAAATTACGGCTCAGACGCAGCCAGATGTCGCTAAACCCGTGCAGGCTATCATCAGCCAACTGGTTTTCTGACTCATTGCGCGGCATTGCCTGGGCCTGCTCCGACTCGATCGTCGCCAGTTGCGCATCAATAGCGCGTAGGTTGGTTAATAAGAATCCAAGCGTATTCAGCAGCTCTAAAGAAGCGCCGCTGGCGCGCATACGTTCAAGCGCGGCGTCAATGTGGGTAAAGGCGCGTTCAAAACGCGGATCATGCTGGTACGGCGTACGCAGTAAGATACAGCGCGCCAGCTGCGTACAGGCCTGCGCCTGCATCGACATCAGACGCTGAAAGCGGAACATGACGTCGCTATGGCGAAAATAATCGCGCAGCGTCTGGTATTGAATATGCGAAGAACTGGCGCGTTCATGAATATCCTGCGCCACAAAATAGTAATGGAGGGTGCGGCGCGTACCGCGTTGGCCGCGATCGCCGCGCAGGCGACTCAATAACGACACTTTCGTTTGGTTCAGCGTCGCCATTAACTGCCCGTTCGCTAACGCTAAATCATAGAGCGGCGCCTGGCTTTCATCTTCAATATCAGGATCAAACAGACGTGATTTCAGTTCCAGATAGTGCGCTAACTGTTCGTAACTGCGTGCCAGATTATCCTGCAACGGGCGGATCGGAAATAGCAGATGCCCGGTTAGCGTCAGTAGGTTATACCATACTGCGCCTGCCAGCAGGAGCAGTGGTTGTTGATACCAGTGATCGTATAGAGAGGTACCCAGCATCGTATAGATGGCAATGAGTAACGCGCCGAACGCGATGGTGGCATAGCGTTGCCCTAATCCTCCCAACAGAATAAACCCGCTGGTGGATAACGTTAAGCCCAACGCAAATAGCCACGGCCAGGGAAAGAGCAGCTCCACAGAAGCCGACGCGATAAAAAAGCAAATTAAGGTAATGATTAAATTACGCAAGCGTCCGGCAAGGCGGTCGTCGAGATCGGTTAGCGCCGCGGCAACCATACCGAGCGTGAGCGGGATGGTCAGTTTGACGTCGCCCAGCCACCAGGGCAGGGCGGTGGTGCCGCACAGAGCGATAAAAATGCGGATGTAATACAGCCAGGTACTGTTCCAGGTATAACGGCGAATCAACGGACTTAACATAAAGGCTATTTGTCCCGATCATTCAAAACGGCGGCGCGCGTTAGCTTCTCGCGCGGCGCGAGCGGTTTCTACAGAGACGACGCGGCGACCGACAGGCCAAAGCGCAATCGCGGCAATTTTAAAGTTCGCAATACCGACAGGTATCCCGATGATAGTGACACACTGCGCGATACCGGAGGCAATGTGCATCAGGCATAGCCACCAGCCGAAAAAAAGTAACCAGAAAATATTCAGCAAGGTACCGCCAGTATTCATTAATACGCTTTTCGCCGCCGGATTAAGTTCGTCAACGTGAATGGCTTCATTACCGTAAGGGAACAGGGACAGTTTGGTTATCTCCCAGCAGGAGCGGGTCAACGGCAGGGTAAAAATAAGCACAATACTGACAAGCGTCGCCAGCAGCCAGGCCAGCGTAGTGGCAAAGCCGCCCAGTACAAAGTTTAAAATATTCAGAACGGTACGCATAAACCCTCAGTTCATTCCGGTTTTCTATCACTGCGGGCAATTGTAACGTTTTTTTAGACTGGAGCACGTTTTCTCTGGCGGTTACACTGATAAGCACATCTTTACGTCTGGATTCGCTGAGTCATGGAACTGAAAGCAACTTCTCTTGGAAAACGTCTGGCGCAACACCCGTATGATCGTGCCGTGATCCTCAACGCTGGGGTGAAAGTGTCTGGCGACAGGCATGAATATCTTATTCCATTCAATCAGTTATTGGCGATTCACTGTAAGCGTGGGCTGGTATGGGGCGAGCTGGAGTTTGTCCTGCCGGAGGATAAAGTCGTACGTTTGCACGGTACCGAGTGGTCGGAAACCCAGCAATTCCATCGCTATCTGGACGCGCACTGGCGTCGCTGGAGCCAGGAGATGAGTGATGTCGCCGCGCAGGCATTACAGGAGCAATGGGCGCGTATTAGTGAGCGAACGGGCGAAAACCAATGGCTTACCCGTGAACGCGTTCGGGGGCTGGAACAGGAAATTCGCCAGACGTTTGCCGCCTTGCCGCTGCCGGTCTCACGTCTGGAGGAGTTTGCTCACTGTCGCGAGATATGGCGTAAGTGTCTGGCCTGGTTACAGGATAGCGAGGGAAGTCGGCAGCAGCATAATCAGGCGTATGCCGATGCCATGCTGGAAGCGCATGCCGACTTTTTTACGCAGATAGAATCTTCTCCGCTTAATCCTTCCCAGGCCAGGGCGGTGGTTAACGGCGAATCATCGTTACTGGTACTGGCGGGCGCGGGAAGCGGTAAGACCTCGGTGCTGGTGGCGCGCGCGGGTTGGCTGTTGGCGCGCGGACAAGCCGATGCGGGGCAAATTCTTTTACTGGCGTTTGGTCGCAAGGCGGCAGAGGAGATGGATGAGCGTATCCGCGAGCGCTTACATACGGAAGAGATTACTGCCCGTACGTTCCATTCGCTGGCGCTGTATATTATTCAGCAAGGCAGTAAAAAAGCGCCGGTTGTCAGTAAGCTGGAAAGTGACGCCACCGCGCGGCATCAGCTATTTCTGCGCACCTGGCGTCAGCAGTGTAGCGAGAAAAAAGCGCAGGCCAAAGGCTGGCGTCAGTGGCTGGAAGAGGAGATGCAGTGGGCGGTGCCGGAAGGTAATTTCTGGGACGATGAGACATTGCAGCGGCGTCTGGCCCCTCGCCTGGATCGTTGGGTCAGTTTGATGCGTATGCACGGCGGCGCGCAGGCAGAAATGATCGCTGGCGCGCCAGAGGAGTGCCGCGAGCTGTTTGGCAAACGCATTAAGCTGATGGCGCCGCTGCTAAAGGCCTGGAAAAGCGCGTTGAAAGCGGAAAATGCCGTTGATTTCTCCGGGCTGATCCATCAGGCAATGGTGATCCTCGAAAAAGGGCGTTTTATCAGCCCGTGGAAGTATATTCTGGTCGATGAATTTCAGGATATTTCCCCGCAACGGGCGGCGCTGTTAGAGGCGCTACGCAAGCAGAATAGCCAGACTACGCTGTTTGCCGTTGGCGATGACTGGCAGGCGATTTACCGTTTTAGCGGGGCGCAGCTCTCCTTAACGACGGCGTTTCATCAGACGTTCGGCGAGGGCGAGCATTGCCACCTGGACACCACGTACCGTTTTAACAGTCGGATTGGCGATATTGCCAATCGCTTTGTACAGCAGAATCCGCACCAGCTTAAAAAACCGTTAAATAGTCTGACCCCAGGCGATAAAAAAGCGGTGACGTTATTGGATGAAAGCCAGTTGGACGCGTTACTGGATAAATTATCCGGCTATGCGAAGGAAGATGAACGTATCCTGGTGCTGGCGCGCTATCATCATCTGAAACCCGCGAGTCTACAAAAAGCGGCGACTCGCTGGCCGAAGTTACAGATAGACTTCATGACTATCCATGCCAGCAAAGGCCAACAGGCCGATTACGTGATTCTTGTCGGATTGCAGGAGGGTAACGACGGTTTCCCCGCCCCGGCGCGAGAATCCATTATGGAAAGTGCGCTTCTTCCTCAGGTTGAGGATTTTCCGGACGCTGAAGAGCGGCGTTTGTTATATGTGGCGTTGACGCGCGCGCGCGCGCGGGTCTGGCTGCTTTTCAATAAAGATAATCCCTCGCGCTTTGTGGAGGCGCTTAAACAGCTGGATGTGCCGGTGGCGAGGAAGCCCTAAAGCGCGGGCGGTACAGCATCCCGCCCGCGTAGCGGTTATTTCAGGCGCTCGGCCAGATAACGCGCATAATCCGGAATAAGAATATCTACAGCGTCATTAAAATGCGGGGACTGGATGATAAAGTCCGCCGTTGAGACGTTAGTGGCGACAGGGATATTCCATACGGTGGCCAGACGCAGTAGCGCTTTGACATCGGGGTCGTGCGGTACCGCGTTAAGCGGGTCCCAGAAGAAAATCAACACGTCGATTTTCCCTTCTGAAATGAGCGCGCCAACCTGCTGGTCGCCGCCCATCGGGCCGCTCAGCATCGCATTAACGTCCATACCGGTTGCGCGCTGGATCAGATTCCCCGTGGTGCCGGTTGCATAAAGAACGTGTTTTTCCAGCAACGGCTGATGGCGTTCCACCCAGTTCATTAACATCTGTTTGCAGTGGTCGTGAGCAACCAACGCGATATGTTTGCGCGTCGGCAAGGTGCGAGTCGTCAGTTCCATAATTCGATTCCGTAGTTAACCTGTCTACAGATTACTGGAAGCGCTTGATGCTGCAAGAGAAAGACAAAAAAATTGCGCGCTGGGACAACTCATATCAAGAGGGCGGCTGTTTTTCCGCCCATTGCAGAAAATGATGGCGTGTCTGCGGGTCGGCCAGTCGGAACCAATATTTCAGCCGCTGTTCTGTCAGAGTTTGTGATTGCGGCGGTACGGTATCAAGCTCTGAGACGTCGGAAAGTAATGTGCTGTCGTCTGCCATCATCGTGGCGAACTGAGGAAGCGAGGCGCGTTTCGCCGATTTATTATAACGCTCGGTCTCTATTTCATAATCGACCACTTTAGCCGTAGAAGTAATGGCCAGAATATCGAGTTTTACCGGAATGGGCATGGCGTCGCCGTCCAAAAGCGCCAGACGCGGCGCCGCGTTAAAATGCGAGGCTTCGCGCTCGTTTTCCAGCCGCGGGAGCTGGAAATTGACCTGACTTATCAGTTGGGTATCGAAACTTATCACCAGCGGCGGAGAAATATAAAGCCGCTCTTCATTACCGGGCAGGCGGATGGTTTTTTCCACCCGGAAAACAAGCTGATGCGGCCCGTTTTCCAGTTCGATGCTCTCTGCGCCGCGTAATAAAGAGCTGGACACCTTTTTGCCGTCCAGCACCAGCAGATCAACCTCATTAGACAAACGGAGCGTTGTGGCAAAAACAGTCACCGGCAAACAGAGAGCAAGGAAGGTGGTTAGCGCGCCGGTTTTCATAAGGTTCTCCTGTCCAAAGGCCGTCTGGCTAATAATGTATCGAAATTTTTCTTAGATCATGTTTACTAACATATAGACATATTTTGGCGTTTTGCTCTCATACATCGGTATGGGATGAATGGTTGCTATGTCAGGTTTGTCGTACACTTTGCAAAACAGCCAGGAGAAAGATGATGAAAGAGACCGATATTGCTGATGTTTTGACGTCCACTCGCACTATCGCGCTGGTAGGTGCGAGCGATAAACCCGATCGTCCAAGTTATCGGGTAATGAAATACCTGCTTGAACAGGGCTACCATGTGATTCCGGTTGCGCCAAAAGTCGCGGGTAAGACATTGCTGGGGCAACAGGGGTATGCCACGCTGGCGGATATTCCCGAAAAAGTCGATATGGTGGATGTTTTTCGCAACTCTGAAGCTGCATGGGGCGTCGCGCAGGAAGCTATCGCCATCGGCGCAAAAACGCTGTGGCTACAGCTTGGCGTGATCAACGAACAGGCGGCGGTACTGGCGCGGGATGCAGGCATGACCGTGGTGATGGATCGCTGCCCGGCGATTGAGATCCCTCGCCTGGGGCTGGCGAAATAAAAGTTTAAATGGCCGGATATCGCTCTCCGGCCTTTTACATACAATCAGTTACGTAGTCGCGGCGCCTGAAGCTGCTTGCGAATGGTACGCGCCAGTTCATCCATCGATGGCTGTTCTGGATGCTCGTCCCGCATTTCGCTTCGCAACTGGGCCTCGGCCAGATAAGTATGCACTGGCTGACCATCATCATCTTCCATTACCACGTGGTACCACGGAGCGGCGCGAAGTTCGTCGTTAACCGCCAGTTCATCAGGCGACGGCTCATCAAGCGAATATTCCGGGTCGATATCGACGACCACTCCGAGGTAACCTAACAGGGAATGGCGGACCTGTTGGCCGATACCGAATTTGCTGGCTATCATAGTCACCTCCCGGGAAATAGATACCCTTTATATGAGGATACTATTCCACTTTTCAAGTTACATGACGCGACAGGCAAACCCTTTCAGATACAGCCCTTCCGGGTAGGTGGCGATCACCGGGTGATCGGCGGCCTGACGGAACTGCTCTATAAATTGTACATCACGACCGGCATCTATTGCGGCATCGGCAATGATTTTCTGAAATAAATCGCTGGTCATCAGTCCGGAGCAAGAGAATGTCAGCAGTATGCCGCCCGGATTGAGCAGTTGAATCGCTAACATGTTAATGTCTTTATAGCCCCGGCAGGCCCCCATTAACTGGCTTTTATTTTCGACGAATTTGGGCGGGTCCATGATGATGACGTCGAATTTTTCGCCGTGTTCACGGTAAGCGCGCAGCAACTTAAACACGTCATCGCGCACGAATTCGGCTTTGCTCAAGTCCAGTTGGTTCAGTTCAACGTTTTGCCTGGCGATATCCAGCGCATCCTGTGAGGTATCCACGCTGACAACCTGGCGACAACCGCCCATTAACGCCGACACGGCAAAACCGCCGGTATAAGAGAAGCAGTTCAGTACCCGCTGATTTTCCACGTAGCGGCGCGTCGCCAGACGACTGTCGCGCTGATCAAGATAATAACCGGTTTTGTGGCCGCCCTGGATATCGACCAGCAATTTCATACCGTGCTCTTCAATTGGCAAAAGCGCAGGCGGCAGTTCGCCAGTGACCGGGCCTTGCGTCAGCGCCATCCCTTCTTTTTTCCGCACGGCGACGTCGCTGCGATCGTAAATAGCGCAATCCGGATAGCATGTTTGCAGAGCGCTAATTAATGCGGCGCGTTGATATTCGGCCCCGGCGCTGAGCAGTTGCAGCACCAAAAAATGGCCAAAACGATCGATAGTGACGCCAGGCAGGCCATCGGACTCACCGGCGATCAGACGATAGCTATCCAGGCCGTCTTTTTTCGCCAGCCAGTCGCGCCACTGCTGCGCCTGGCGCAGGCGGCGGGTGAAAAACGCAATATCAATGGATTCTGCTTTATCAAATGTCCAGACGCGCGCGCGGATCTGAGATGCTGGCGACCAGGCGCCGCGTGCTAACCACTTTCCCTGATGGTCGACGATATCGATAGTTTCACCGAGGTTGGCTTTGCCTTCCAGGCGGGAGACGGCGCCGGAAAAGACCCATGGGTGGCGGCGGAGTAAAGATTTTTCTCGCCCTTTGCTGAGGACTAAACGGGGATATTGCGGAAATGTAGATTCAGTCATGCGGAGTAACCTCTCACAAACAGTGACGCGAGCCGGATAATAGTTCCAGCCAGGGACCGTGAAAACGAAATGGCGCGTAGGGTAGCACAGATGAGAGAGGCAATCACCAGCGTATGGCGGTGAGCGTTTCTGCACAAAATAGAATCGTAAAGGCACAGTTTCTTCAGCGGACGCTTTTTATAGTGTTATTTCTTTATATGAAGAAGGAAATACAATGAAAACAGTCTTCTCTTTGACCGCAGCCGCAATGATGGCATTGAGTGGCGGCGTATCTGCCGCGTCGGCGTTTAGTCTCAGTAGCGCGGATATTCCGGCGGATTTTCGTTTAACGCAACAGCACGTCTTTAAAGGATTTGGTTGTAGCGGAGAAAATATTTCGCCGCAGCTGAGCTGGCGCAATCCGCCTGCCGGAACCAAAAGCTACGCTATTACCGTCTTCGATCCTGATGCGCCCACCGGAAGCGGCTGGTGGCACTGGACGATGGTGAATATTCCTGCGCAGATTCACGACCTGCCGACGGGGGCTGATAAAAAAACGTTACCCGCTGGAGTGGTGCAGGGACGGAATGATTTCGGTTATGCTGGCTTTGGCGGCGCCTGTCCGCCGCCGGGCGATAAGCCTCATCGCTATCAGTTTACTGTGTGGGCGCTGAATACGGCAACACTGCCGCTCGACAGTGAGTCGAGTGGCGCGTTGGTAGGGTTTATGCTTAACGCGCATGTGATTGCGAAAGCAAAATTCACGGCCACATACGGAAGATAAAACAGAGGACGGCACGGTGCAGGAGATGCATATTCGACATCAGGATCTTACGACGGCAGAGGTGCGTTCCAGTCATCTGCACCGTTTGCATCGTGTTACGCTTTTTTCCGCCGCTATCTGCCATATTACGCAGGGCAGTAAAGTCATCATTCAGGATGATAGCCGCCTTGTCGCCGGGCCGGGCGAGTTGATTATTATCCCGGCGAACACGCCGCTGGAGATTATTAATCAGCCTGCGCAGAACGGTTTTCGCTCCGACCTGTTGTTACTTTCACCGGAGATTATTGCTCGCTTTAAAACGATGTACGTTCAGGATTATCCACCGGCAAACCTGACATCGCTGTGTACGCCGATGAGCCGTAGCCTGACATTTATGTGGGAGAACGTGTTGGATGCTGTGCGCCAGGGGTTGCCCGTTGGGCTACAGGAACATCAGGCGATGGGGTTACTGTTAGCGCTTTTGCATGATGGCGCGGCAGGACCGCTGCTTATTGAACGGCGTTACACCCTCACGGAGCAGGTGCGGCAACTGATTATGCTCTCGCCTGCTAAGCTATGGACAGCCCAGGAGATAGCCCGCCGTCTTGCTATGGGAACATCGACGCTGCGTCGGCGTTTGCAGCGTGAATCGCAGAGTTATCGACAAATTGTTGAAGAGGTGCGCATGTCCTGCGCGCTTTCTCAACTGCAATCGACGACGCTGCCGATCGGCGAAATAGCGCTACGGTGCGGCTACCTGTCGGGGTCGCGGTTTACGGCCAGATTCCGCCAACATTATGGGTGTCTGCCCAGTCAGGTACGTTAAGTATGTCCTGTATGAGCCTCCACCACTGATTATGAAAGGAGAACCATCATGTCGAACGTCTGCATTATCGCCTGGGTTTATGGTCGCGTTCAGGGAGTCGGGTTTCGCTATACCACGCAGCATGAGGCGCAGCGGCTGGGGTTAACCGGCTATGCGAAGAATATGGATGACGGAAGCGTAGAAGTGGTGGCCTGTGGCGACGCGGCGCAGGTGGAAAAACTCATCAAGTGGCTGAAAGAGGGCGGGCCGCGCTCTGCTCGTGTGGACAAAATCCTCACTGAACCGCACAGCCCTCGCGAGACGCTAACAGGCTTTAGTATTCGGTATTAAATACATTTTACCGGCTTGGGCAGACCGGCGATTTTGGTCGCTTGCTTTGCCGGGCCTTTCGGGAACAGACGATATAGATAGCGGCTGTTGCCTTTTTCTTCGCCGAACTTATTCGCCATCGCTTTTACCAGCATTCGGATGGCGGGAGAGGTATTAAACTCCAGGTAAAATTCGCGCACGAAGCGCACGACTTCCCAGTGTTCCGCAGAGAGCTCAATGCCTTCATTGGCGGCGATAGCGACTGCCAGCGTTTCACTCCACTGCGTCGTCTCTTTCAGATAGCCTTCGCTATCAGTACTGATTTCTTTACCTTCAAAGATCAACATAACGTTTCACTGCGTAATCAACACGGACGGCAGTGTAGCAAAAAATAAAGCCCTGCATAAGCAGGGCTGGAAGAGGGGAATGTCGATTAGTCGCGGCTGGCGAAGCCCAGAATGCTGAGCAGGCTGACAAAGATGTTGTACAGCGAAACGTACAGACTGACGGTCGCACGAATATAGTTGGTTTCACCGCCGTGAATGATGTTACTGGTTTCATACAGGATAGCGCCCGAGGAAATCAGGATAAACACCGCGCTAATCGCCAGGTGCAATGCAGGCAGTTGCAGGAAAATATTCGCCACCATACCAATCAGCACGACGACGATCCCGGCCATTAACATACCGCCCAGGAAAGACATATCCTTACGGGTGGTCAGAACGTAAGCGGAGCAGCAGAAAAATACTAACGCGGTACCACCCAGCGCCAGGCCAATGACATCGCCCATGCCTGCTGACAGATAGGCGTTAAGAATCGGGCCCAGGATATACCCGAGGAAGCCGGTAAACGCAAAAGCAGACAGGATACCGACCGGCTTATTGGCGGTTTTATAGGTCAGGAACATCAGCCCATACATACCAACCAGCGTCAGAATCAGGCCGGGGGAGGGCAGCATCAGTACCGTACTGGCTGTCGCGGTAATTGCGGAGAAAGCCA
This sequence comes from Salmonella sp. NW722, assembly GCF_051702785.1. Lineage (NCBI taxonomy): Bacteria > Pseudomonadati > Pseudomonadota > Gammaproteobacteria > Enterobacterales > Enterobacteriaceae > Salmonella > Salmonella sp. NW722. The sequence continues at coordinate 692,840 of NZ_JAMMIN010000001.1, read as the reverse complement.
GCGTCAGGCTCAACAGAAAATAGGTGTTGCGCAGTACTTTGTGCGTACTCAGTAGCGAGCTACGATCACGCGATGATGTAATGATACGATCCATTAGTCACTCTCTTATGACAGATGTAATTAATAAAGGAGAATAATAAAAACAGTCACTGTCACCCAGTGGTTTTACCCATCTTTACGCATTCGTTTACGTTTAGTTTCCTTAAGAGATTTCAGGTGATTACCGTCGTTAAAACGGTCTTCTCATGCCTGGCGCTACGCCATAAAACAGGCGGCAGCGCCAACCACGCGTTACCGATAAAAAATTGATAATCACAGCGGTAAAACAGTGGGGACGATCAACACGTATTAAGCCAGTTTTTGTGTTGAAGAAATGGTCAATGTGCCGCTATTTCAGGCAATTAACGAAAATTTGCCTGTTTTTCACGCAAACGAACACATTCGGTCTTTACATGACGCACCGGGATGTTTATAGTGCGCCTCATTCCGGAAGTGTGGCCGAGCGGTTGAAGGCACCGGTCTTGAAAACCGGCGACCCGAAAGGGTTCCAGAGTTCGAATCTCTGCGCTTCCGCCAGATTAAACAAGGGGTTACCGAAAGGTAGCCCCTTTGTTTTTTAGGCGCTATAGAATATAGTTAGAAAATACTGTTAGAATATTTCCCGAAAAAACGGACTACGCGAGTCTTTAGTTTCTTTTCGTTTCCCGATGTGTCTATTTATTGAAGATGTAGACCATTCTGGGAGGTGAAGGATGCCCCATCTCTTTCAGAATAATGTTGGTATATTCGACAACAGGGCCTCTTGGATGATTTTCTTCTTTATCCTGAAGATGGGTCAGTGCATGTACAACTTCATGAATAAATGAACGTTTTGTGTCAAAAAGTTGTGGTCCTTCGTTACTTTCATAATGTTCGGTATATGAATCATCAGAATCGTCCAGATTGAGACAAATAACTTTCCTGCCTTCTGAAAGTTTGAAGTGTTCCTGAGCCACGGTAGTTTCAAAGGCTTCGCCTGCCCCCAGTAGCCAGCGCTGCTCCACATCATGTAGTTCTTTTTCATATGCGTAATTCATCAGTCTGCGGAATGTTTCGCTTTGGGTATACGCATTTTGAAGTACGGAGGATAGTTCATCGTAGCATTCGTCATAAGTGTCGTCATCAATTTCTGTATCAGGGTCTATTCCACCCGCGCCTGAGATAAGGTACTCCACCACACACTCTGGCTCCAGACGGAATTCACTGTTTATGGCAAGGCTGTCATGAGCAAGGCGTAGCCGTGAGGGGTTTGGTGCATGTTCGGGAATATCGGGGAAAACAGGTGTATCTGCGGTATTTAATCCATATGTGGATACTCCGCTTTGAGGTATTAATCTGTAGGTGACCGGAAGCATAACTTCTTATTTCCTGACTACAATTATGAATTATTTAAATTAAGCAATAATAGTGTTTTTAGTTAATGTGCCACATACAGATAACGCTATGATTCAGACAAAGCCAACAAGTAATACGCTGAAAATGTTATTTATAATTAAACTTAGGGGCGGGGTTTATTTAATAAAACAAGGGGGCCTCTGTTTGAATACTTCTTGTTTATAAAATCCCTTTATCTCGACTAAAATATCGGATGGGGGAAAAGAGTTCTATCATTGTAATCCGGGAGTGGAGTAGGGGTATGTTGACTACCTGTCAGATCGGCTCCTGTTAATGCTTTCGCTAAAGTTAGAGCTATCTTATCTAATTTCGCACCATTTAGTTTGGTGTCAGTTAAGTCTGAGCCGAATAGAATTGCAGCGGTTAAGTTTACACCGGACATGTTAGCGCAAGTCAGGTTTGCGTGAGTCAGGTTTGCTTTAGTCATGTTTGAACCCATTAGATTTACAGCGTGTAGATTTGCACAACACAAATTTGCACCGACTAAATTTACATTAGAAAGATTTGTTTCACGGAAATCTGCATCAGAAGCATCTATTTCTGACAAATCTTCCCCCTGGAAATCTTTATGAGCCAGGTTTACTCCGCGCAGGTTCAGAAAACCATCCTCGGTTATAAGTGAATCAGGCTGTTGTATATTATGTTTACTCATCAGCTTTAACATTCGACATACATTCCAAAATCTCTCGCTATCAACTTTATCCATTACAGTTTTTCCATTTTTTTTCACTTCAATAATGACCATGGGATCCGTATTTTCGGATGCTGCTCCACATGACAGACATATAGTACACCCGTTGACATCCTCCAGAAATATTTTATTACCATCGAAGAAAGCATCTTTATTTACATATAATAATGATGTGGTCAGTTTTCCAATTACCTCCCGAAAGCATCTTTCATTGCTTCTTCTTACTCCACCACAGGTAAAAAAATTGACAAGCCATTCAAGTACACCGCGTGGTGAAGTTGCACTTTTCATTGCTTCTTTCGTACCGGTACCGGCCGCATGCAAATATCTTAATATATTTTCTGGGGACGCGTTAGTTATTGGCATTTTGATTCCTTCTTATGGAAGTGAGTCGATTCCTTATAGGTGTGAGTCAAGTCACATTTATACAAGGAATAATAAAAAAAGATATAAGGTGATTTTTGTATTTAGAGCTTTGGTTGAGTATGAGTAGGTGTCTGGCATCTGACAAGAGGCGATGATATCTGCCATAACGGTGAAGCAGAAGTACTATCGGGGTCGTTACAATCACCAGCTTAGATATAGAACGCGCTGGCTGCGCCTGGAAGTCAGTCATATGATGTTGTAAAAAATCAGGCTGACGTTAATAAAACACGCCAGCCTGAAGTCATATTCAGTTCATCAGGAATTGATGAAACATAATAACCAGATATACTCTCAGTTCTGATATGGTTGTTATAGTTTTCTGTAAAAAATTAACAACCACATACTTGACACCAAAAATCTGGTCTCTCTATATCTGATGGCCAGTTGTCACACCAGCCTGGGCGAATCAATGCTTCGGGGTCTGGTGGCCAGCCACGGGAGGCGTGTTTTGTATTATCTGGTGGTGGGGGGGAATCACTGGCAGCCATCGCCGATGCCGAAAAGGCTGTAGCCGACAACACCAGAAGCAATGGTAAAAATATACGATGTCTCATAATATCACCCGTGAATAATCAGATTATCCTTGCTATTGGCTTCCTTCATTTCCAGCATAACTCACGCTTCATCATCATTGAATAAACAATTAAGTTTGTTGAGCGAAAATTTACTTAAAGAAAAAATAATAAGCACTAATATTTTTTTGCAGTATTTCAACTTATAGCAGAATAAATGCGCGTAGATGGCGTAAAAACCTGATGATCAGGAATACTTACACACTAAAAATGCTCCCGCAAACAGAGCGAAATGAGAGAGAGGAACGTTTGCCCCTTACATTTCCACCAAAGATTCTGGTCTTGTCTCTTGTAAAGGGCATACGTATCGCGCTTTATCTCATTAAGAAAGCATGTTGATGTATTAAATTATGCATAACGCTCTTTCAATTGCTTCACGTTAGAAATGAATAATTCAAAACCAGTGAGCGCCTCTTCTTCGGTACTGGTTTGCGGCAAGCGATAAAGCGCCACTAAAGCAGTATTGTCTGCGTCAGCGCCGATAGTGACGGCGCTGGCGTAGTTAAGACGTAAAAAATGCTGCAAAGTTAGAGTATCGTCAGGCAATGGCATAAAGGGACAGCACATTTCCAGTGTATGATCGGATTCATTAAAATAAACCTGTATCCCATCATCAATGATGAGCAGTGGCTCATCTTCTGGCGCATCCAGGCCTAACGCGGCATATAAACGATTTAATAGACTTTCCATATAGTTACCTCAAGACTCAAGATGTGATTAATGAAGAAATGCCTTTTACTGACTGCCAAATATTTTCATCCCCAATTCGTTTTTGATAGGAAAGATTGAGCACTTCTGGCGATAAATTTTTCAGTACTTTGTTCCCCGCCCCGCCCGTATTTTGTTTCTGAATCTCCAGGTTACCGCTATTCAGTAATACTTTTTGGAAAATTTTCTGTCCACCGCTATCCGGAAGACTGCCAGGCGCATTTAACATATGGGTCTGATGTAAGGAAATGATCTCTCGCTTGATTTCTGAATCCATCATCCCTGTACGATCTTTGCCGCTTTTACAATTCCAGGCGGGCACCGCGTCAATTTCATGGGCTAACATGGCAAGGCGTTGTGCGAGTTTATAGGGTTCGCCGCCATCTTTATGATGTTGGTTATTTTTCCAGATATCCTTAATCTGGCGTGCTAATGTATTGACGACCTCATAATTATCCGGGTATTGCGCCAGCCATTCGCCAACCCAGCCACCTGGTCTGGCTTCAGGGCGTAAATCATTGCCTAATAACTGATGTAGCGCTTCGGCATTATATCTATCAGATGCCTTAAGGCCAAAGCCGAGCTTGAGCGTCAGCTCATTAACACCCATATTAAATGCGGCGACGTCCGGTTTTATTTTTACCGTCTGTAGATCGCCATCTTTATTGCGGATTTTTAAATGAATCATTTTTCCCGGCTGGGTCAACGATTGCCATGCGCGCATTTGATCCTCGACCATCGTTCCCTCTTTGCCGAAAATATTCGACGCGGTGAGTAACCCGACGGATACCAGTTTCAGGCTTACCGCTTCGCCCGCTAAGGCTCTGTTAAGCAACTCAGGTTTACTAAAAAGTGCCGCAGTTAATACTTCTTTGGCTTTGTTTTCAGCGCCGACCTGACGCAAAAGCGGATCTTTTTCATGATAGGGGGAAAGCACGCCATGACGTATCCCGCAAAAAAGCGTTTTATCTTTACCGTCCTCATGCACACTCACCGTGGACATCCACAAATTATTGGCGTGATGAATATTCCTGGTATCCCAACTGCATACGCCCTTTCCCTGATAAGCACTGGGAAAGATATCTTTTGCGCCGATTTTCATCTCTGCGGCAGGGAGCTGCGTGTTGGTATAGTGATGCCCGTTATGCGTGAGTGTATTTTTTATGGTTTGCCAGGGCTGGTTATTAAGCTGCTTGACCTGAGCATCTCTAAACGCTACAGCCGCAAAGCGATGAGCTTCTTTTGCAGGTAAGCCATCCTGCTGCTGAGTGCGTGCTGCAATAAGTTCGATAAGATTTTTCTTCAATGCTTTTGCCGCGGCTTCTTCTTGTTTTGTTGCTGGCCGGTCCGCTTTAACTTTGGCTAACTCCATTTGGTTTGCCATTGACGTTAGAACCGGGTCTTGTTTACCCAGAACGGTTGCCGCGACGTTGAGAAGATCGCGCTGTAAGTTATAGAGGTTATGCAGCGAGTGGTTAGACGTCTTCTGATGCTGTAGATAATTCCCCCATGTCGCGCCAGGTTCTCGCAGGACAATAATTTCCGGGCGAGCGTCGGGTGCTTTAGCCGGCGCTTTGCCCTGGCCTGATAGAATCTGCATTCCATTGTATAAGGTTTTTTGTAGGCTTTTAAAAGCCTCCTGGGTTTTTAGTGAAGCTGAGTGATAGAAGCTCTGTATTTGCATAGCGTTTTTAATATTCCTGAATAGGGGAGTGGGAACATTCAACAGGGTTAACAACCCTTTAAAAGGATGTGACTTTTATGCGCCAGGAACTTTAAAAAAATGTCCTTTTTAATGAGGAAACGCTTCTGATCAGGCGGGGAGGCATCCTGACGTCCATACGTAGTGGCGATCATGGGGGAGATCGGTACATCAAATGTTCATAAAATCTACAAACTTCACAATTTAGGGCACAACTTTTATTGAAAACCCACCTTCTTGACTCAGATCAAATTCACCGATTTACTCCTGCGTAAAGTAACGGCGTTACATCAAATGTTATACAGGTGTGTGTATGCCAGCAAAGCCCCGGACAAGTAAGACCGTGACGAAGAATATTCGTTTTTCCTATTCCATGCTTGAACAGATAGAATTCGCGTTGAAATCTGAAAAGACGCGGAATTTTTCAGCATGGGTAAAAGAGGCCTGTCGGGAAAAGTTATGTAACACGGGACATAAGCTGTAGTTATCGTTTTATGCGAGAGGAGGCGGCCATTTTGAAAAGAACAACGTGCTTATATACCTCCTGGGTTTTTGCCGCTTTTGTCTCTCTGCTGATATTTGCCTGGAGTGTCATAAACTATCCTCTCTATGAATCCATAATAATTATTGTCTTTTATATCTGGCTAATTCTGGTACCGCTTTATCTTATTGTGTATGAGTGGCTAATAGATTGTCATTGAATTTATGGTTGCGTACTTGAAAAGTGATATTTCATATCTGTGCGGTAAGTCATTGTCGTAATAATATTATTGGTCAGGCGACGGGCGAGCGTCTGCGCATTTTGCATCGTTTTATCTTCAAAATTTTGCAGTAAGCGTTGCGCTTCTTTCGGATGCGACGCATATAATCTCAGATAGCTCTGCTCCATCTTATACTGCTGCTTAGCTGTTTGCTGTTCAAATGTTTTCCAGGCGTGTTGCACATCTGGCGCAAACGCATTGTAGTCCTGCATAACCAGCGTTTGCAGCGTGCGGAATGTCCAGTAGGTAGAGTCGTTGCTCGCCCGATCGGTTCCTTTATCATCTCCGGGTTGATAATGACGCATTCCCTGATAATAGGGGAGATAGACGCTAAGAGATGGCATTCCATAGGCGATGTATTCTACGTTACCGATAGCCTGCGGTAATTTAGGTCTGACCTGTAAAATATGTGACTCCTGGGTACGAAAAACGGATATGGGTCGCCATGATTCTTGTGGGTTATGACTGGCATAAGGGTCGTGCGACGTTCCCTGATAGTGATTGCGTAACGCGTTTTTTACTGCCGCCACGCTGATCTTCGTTATTGGCGTTAAAAAAACAGGAAATGTTTCCCCTTCGCTAACGACCGTATCCAGATGCGGATTAAACTGGTGTTGTAGCGTCCAGACGCGCGGATAATTATAGGTGGTATCGTTTTTGTTATCCTGCGAATAGGCTTGATGAAAGTCGAATTCGCCGCGGGCCGGATCATATAATCCCTGCTTTTTCGCAAAGCTTACTAACGTTGGTGACGCCATATAATTCGCGTTATCATTCGGATCGTAATGGCGTAAACGTCCCTGATTGGCGGAAACGAAATAGCTATCTGCCGGAAGTCGTACTGCCAGCCATTGATGACCGCTTCCCGTCTCCAGATACCATATCTCTTTGCTATCAATAAACGCGACGCCGAAACCTTCGCCCGCGCCTTTTTGTTCAATAATGTCTCCCAGTAATTTGGCGCCCTGACGCGCCGATTGCGCCACTGGCAGGATCACGGACTCAATGGCGTCTTCCGTGATTCCCGTTTTTGTCACGTAAGGATCGGCAGCCAGCGCCGCTCTGCCGTTATAAATGGTTTCCGTTGCGCTCATTCCGACGCCCGCCGAATTGAAACCGGCTTCACCCATGGCGTTATCGTTAGTATCAAAGTCATGAATTGCCGTATAGCGCATCGCTGTCTCCGGAAGCGGCCAGCTAAAATTGTTCCGATGTGCTTTATACTCGCCTTGTTGATGAAACGCGACGGGGTGAATAACCTTATGCTTGGCGTTATTTGCCGAGCCATCCTCGTTGCGCGCGATAATGAAGGAGCCATCAGCCGAAGCCTGATTGCCTACCAAAAGGGTAGTACAGGCGATGGCTTTACCCATACCCAGCAGCGTAACGGCGAATGCAAGATACTTTTTCATAAAGGTTCCCACTGAATAACGCGTTATGGGATGAATTGACCCTGGATTGGAAACCGAGAAAGTGATCGAGCCAGCAATATTCTTTGCCGGCGTCCTTTATTTTCTTTTTATTGAGGTTGTATTGATAACCACAGCTCTGTGGCAGGGAAGGGGAACAGAACCTGTACTGACCTTAGCTATCACCGCTATCAGGCAGACGAACCGAAAAGATATTATGTTCATCGGCATAGCGGTAAGATGCCGAGCCACCGTGCAATAGAGCAATCGCATTAACCAACGATAGCCCCAGGCCGAAACCAGCAGTGTGGCGGGCATTATCTCCTCGCCAAAAACGCCGGAAAAGCTTATCCGCATCGGCGGGGTGGCTGCCCGGATTAGCGACCCGAATTTCTGCAACGTTATCATCATAAGCGCTTTCAATACGTATCACGGCGTTTTCATCAGAATAACGGATGGCATTCGTCAGCAGGTTTGAGAGCACTCTTTGTAATAATATTTCGTCAGCCCATACCGTTCCCTGACATTGATTTATAAAACAGATGCGCTTCTCCTCGGCAAGGGGGCTAAGATAATCCAGCATATTTTCGACCAGCGCATTGAGCGAAACAGGCTGTTTTTTTACCGCTATATTCTGGTGCTCCGCGCGTGCCAGAAAGAGAATATTTTCTGTCAGTCGCGACAGTCCCTCCAGCTCTTCAATATTATCGACAAGGGCTTGTTGATACTCTTCGGCGCTGCGTTCCTGACTCAGCATCACCTGATTCTTCCCCAGTAAAATATTAACAGGCGTGCGCAGCTCATGCGCCAGATCGTCGGCAAATTGGTTCAGGCGTTCAAAATCGTCGGAAAGCTTCTGGCGCATGGTATTTAGCGCTTGTCCAAGCGGCCTGAGCTCAACGGGTAACGCCTGTTCCGCCAACGGCTGGCGAAGTGTGCCGCTATCTGTCGCCGCGGTGAGTCGGCTGAGCGACGTAATGGCCCGCAGCCCGTTTCTGATGACTAATGGACTGAGTGCCGAACAGACGAGGATGGCGATAAGGCTAATCAGCAAACTGTTACGGCGATATTGCGCCAGCATTTGCCGCCTTTCCGTCGCCAGCCTGGCGATAGTAAGGGTCAGCGGGTCATTGCCGCTTCTGGCGTTTACTCGTACCGCGGTCAGCTCCGTGCCTTGTACCGCCTGGCGAAATAAGGTTTCGCGGGTGATGTTTTTAGCCAGCGGAATCTCGTTAAAGCGTTGGTCGGGGATACCACTATGATTAATCGCAACATTGTGGCCTGTTGCTGAATGAATCAATAAGATATCCTGCTTCGTATCCACCATCCTATTGAAATAGAGCGGCAGATTTTCCGGCCTGGCGCCATCCAGTAACAGTTGCTGCATTTGCGCCGCCCGATTTATTAGCGTCATATCATCCCGATACGTTAATTCTTTGCTCAGCGCGTTATAGAGCGTCCAGCTAATGCCGGTACAGGCGAGGATAAGGATGGCGATAAAAGAAATTGTCAGGCGCAGCGTCATTGATAACTTAACCATTCTGCGACGTTTCCGCCTGTAATCGATAACCCATCCCCCGGACGGTCATAATGAGCTTCTTTTCAAATGGATCGTCTACTTTGGCGCGCAGCCGACGAATCGCGACATCAACGGTGTTGGTTTCACTATCAAAGTTAATTCCCCAAACTTCGCTGGCGATCGCGGTTCGGGGCACGATTTCTCCTGCCCGGGACGCCAGTAACCAGAGGAGCAGGAATTCTTTGCGGGTCAGGGAAATCGGTTTGCCATTTCGTGACACCGATTGCTTTGTGGCATCCATGTCCAGACCATTGATCGTCAGTCGGGTAAAGACCGGGACATGCTGTCTGAGTTGAGCTCTCACCCGGGCCAGCAGTTCGGCGAAGGAAAAAGGCTTAACAAGGTAATCATTAGCGCCCGCCTCAAGACCTTTGACGCGATCCTCAACCGAGTCGCGCGCCGTCAGGCAAATAACAGGGGATTGATGCGCAGTGCGTAACGCGCGTAAAACCTGCCATCCATCAAGCCCCGGCAGCATAATATCAAGAATAATCAATGAATAATGTTCCTGAAGGGCCATGTGTAATCCGTCTCGTCCATCACAGGCATAATCAACCACATAGCCTGCCTCCGTGAGTCCCTGACGTACCCACTGAATGGTTTTCTGGTTATCTTCAATCAATAAAATCTTCATCGACGCAGTATGCCATAGGCTTGTTAGCGAATCCGTAAATCTCCAACAAGATGACATAATTGTCATGTCCGTGTAAGGTTAATCCTGGACGCGCCAGATATATTTTCCTGCATCAATACCGTAAAGGAGTGAAGCATGAAACGATATATACTGGCTACCGCGATAGCATCTCTTGTTGCAGCCCCGGCAATGGCGCTGGCCGCTGGCAACAATATTCTCAGCGTACATATTCTCGATCAGCAAACAGGCAAACCGGCACCCGGCGTGGAGGTGGTACTGGAGCAGAAAAAGGACAACGGATGGACGCAATTAAACACCGGGCATACCGACCAGGATGGACGTATTAAAGCTCTGTGGCCCGAAAAAGCTGCCGCGCCGGGGGATTATCGCGTTATTTTTAAAACCGGCCAGTATTTTGAAAGTAAAAGACTGGACACGTTTTTCCCGGAGATTCCCGTCGAGTTTCATATCAGCAAAACGAATGAGCACTATCATGTGCCGCTGTTATTAAGTCAGTATGGTTATTCAACCTATCGCGGGAGCTAATTTAGAGCCTATCCCATTAGGGCTATTTTACTTGCCATTTTGGTCCTGGGCAGTGCTCGCCAAAACGCGTTAGCGTTTTGAACGCCGCTAGCGGCGGCCCGAAGGGCGAGCGTAGCGAGTCAAACCTCACGTACTACGTGTACGCTCCGGTTTTTGCGCGCTGTCCGTGTCCAAACTGGCTGCGCCAATAACGCCTGGTGGGATAGGCTCTTAGATTGTATTAATCGCCGCGATTTATGGCGAGCAAACATCGCGGCGGGAATAAAAATCTTCAGCGTATCGACTCTTCTCCCACAAGCGGTGGTTATCCCGCTTGTGGGCATGAGTGACGGTTAAACAGGCGCTTCCATCTCAAGTCTGACCGGATGAAAACGGCGTTTGAAATAAATCAGGCCATGCCCATCCTGGCTAAGAATAATATTTTTGATCGCCACCAGATACACCAGATGCGTGCCAATGGTTTGTACCTCGCTGATCTCGCCTTCAAGACCGGCCAGCGCGCCGTTAAGTACCGGCTGGCCCAGCGGTCCGTTTTGCCAACATGGCTGGTGAAAACGCTCTTCCATCGCCATCCCCGTCATACCGGCAAAGTGGCGCGCCATCAGCTCCTGCTCATGGTTAAGTACATTAATGCACAGCCTGCCGTTGCCCTGAAAAACGGGGTTCATGGCGCTATTGGCATTAATACATACCATTACGGAGGGCGGCGTATCGGTGACGGAACAGACCGCTGTTGCGGTGATACCGCAGCGTCCGGCGTGACCCGCCGTGGTTACGATGTTGACCGCTGCCGCCAGACTTGCCATCGCATCGCGAAAACGCAGACGTTGTTCATCTACTTGCATGAGAACCTCCTGCCGCGTTATTTCAGCAGCTTATCCAGTTGATTGATGTCGTCGTTATTGTGCAAATGCGAAACCGTCCAGCCATTCTGATCGTATTCGGAGAGGCAGCGATCGACCATTGCCATCATCTTATCCATATTGCCGGAGCTCTGGGCCTGACGCAGGCACTGCAGACGAATTTCATCCTGGCTGCCCGAGTAGTTAATCTCGTACAGCTCATGGCGACCGCCAAACTCGCTACCGATGGCATCCCACATCAATTTAAGAATTTTGATACGTTCAACATGGTCCATTCCGTTAGAGCCGCGTACGTATTTCGCCAGGTACTGGTCGATTTGCGGATTATTCAGATCGCGGGCGCTGGAAGGCAGGTAAATCAGGCCGCTGGTAACGTTACGTTCAATAATATTTTTAATTTTCGCATAGGCCATTGGGGCCATCACACGATAGGTTTGCAGCGCGGCGTGGTCCGGCAGCCAGGCGCCGTTTACCCACGGGGTTGCTTCAGAACACATAGAATCGCTCAATGCCCAGAACATATTGCGCCAGGCCACGACTTCGCCGAGATCGGCCTGCACGCCCCGGAACTCTACGGTACCCGTACATTCGAGCGATTTTTTCAGCAGCGCGGTAATGAAATCAAGTTTAACCGCCAGACGAACACAGGCTTGCAGTGGATACATACGGGCAAAGCCGCCTTCCATCGTCCAGCGACGGCAACGATCGAAATCACGGTAAATTAATACGTTTTCCCACGGGATCAGCACCTTGTCCATCACCAGAATGGCATCGTTTTCATCAAAGCGGCTGGAGAGTGGATAATCAAACGGCGAACCCGTCGCGCCCGCGACCATTTCATACGAGGCGCGCGAAATAAGTTTTACGCCTTCGGCATCCATTGGCGCGACAAACATCAGAGCAAAATCCGGGTTTTCGCCCATCACCTGGGCTGAGCCGAAACCAATCATGTTGTAGTGAGTCAGGGCGGAGTTAGTGGCGACGACTTTCGCCCCGCTGACAATAATCCCGGCGTCCGTCTCTTTCTCCAGCTTGATATAGACGTCTTTCACTTCGTCGGCAGGTTTGTGGCGGTCAATGGGCGGGTTGACGATAGCATGGTTAAAGTACAGGCCGGTCTCCTGAATGCGGGTGTACCAGTTGCGGGCGTTCTGCTCAAACTGGCCGTAGAAGGCTGGGTTAGCGCCCAGAGCGCAACCAAAGGCGGCTTTGTAATCCGGTGTGCGTCCCATCCAGCCGTAACTCAGGCGTGACCACTCGGCGATAGCATCACGCTGTTGGCGCAGATCGTCTGCGCTTTTCGCCACGCGGAAAAATTTATGCGTATAACCGCCGCTGCCGGTATCGGTATTCCAGCACAGGGTATCTTGCATCGACGGTTTATGTAATGCGTCATACAGTTGTGCGACAGAGGCTGCGGCATTGCGGAATGCCGGATGTGTCGTAACATCTTTAACGCGTTCGCCGTAAATATAAATTTCCCGCCCGTCCTGCAGGCTTTTTAAATACTCTTCGCCCGTTAACGGACGCTTGTTATCAGTACGAAAATCTTCAGGTTTCATTGCGGCTTCTTCCTCGTTAATCGGAATGTTTTGTTAATAATATGTTTCTTATTTGTTGTTTAATTGAATAGGCAGAAGCGTAAACTGTGAAGAGACTTTCAGGACAACGGCGGGTACTTTTCAGATGAACGTCGAAGAAGAAGAGTAAAATGCGATCGCCGTCAACGTTGTAAGCGGGAGGGGATTCCCGTGTCGGCGGCGTGGGAAGGTAAGAATACTATGCTTCCGCTTCGCTATCAGGATGCTGGCGCCCCAGAGCAATAAGATCGTCCAGCAGTAGCATCAATTGCTGTGTTTTTTCGGGCGTGAAATCGGCCTCAATTTTTCGATAAGCCTCTTCTACCTGGCTCCGGGCACGGGCGTACAACGTTTGTCCCTGCTCCGTCAACATGACATATAACTTACGCTGATCGTTAACCGGCTTGAGTCGCAACACCAGTCCGTCTCGCTCCATGCGCGTCAATATTCCGGTCAGACTTGGACGCAAAATGCAGGTACGAAAGGCCAGCTCGTGAAAATCCATAGAGGGGCTATCGGCCAGGATTCGCACAATGCGCCATTGCTGGTCGGTCAGATTGTGGCTTTTAACGATGGGGCGGAAATAGGTCATTGCCGCTTCGCGCGCCTGAAGCAAGGCGATGGTTAATGAATCATGCATAAGCGTTTCTCTTTTGCAGAATTATTAATACCTGAATAATCGTGTTTACCGATGTGAGCTATGACATCTGTTTTATGTCCAAAGTTTAACAGAAACAAGGGGTTTTATTTAAATCTTTGATATGTATGCATTTAATAATAAATTTGTGAAAATATTGTTAATCACATCACAAATACTTTACTTCAGCTTGCTAAATGTACAGCGAAAGCATAAATCTAATCATTAATATATTAATGAAATCACAGCCCGTTGAATCGGCCTGAGGAGTTTATGTATGAAGGGTACTGTTTTCGCCGTTGCGTTAAACCATCGCAGTCAGCTTGATGCCTGGCAAGAGGCTTTTTCTCAGCCTCCCTATAATGCGCCGCCTAAAACCGCAGTGTGGTTCATCAAACCGCGTAATACGGTGATTCGTCACGGCGAACCCATTCCTTATCCGCAGGGAGAAAAGGTACTGAGCGGCGCGACAGTGGCGCTCATTGTGGGGAAAACCGCCAGCCGGATACGCCCTGAAGCGGCGGCGGACTATATCGCCGGGTATGCGCTGGCTAACGAGGTCAGCCTGCCGGAAGAGAGCTTTTATCGCCCGGCGATTAAAGCGAAATGTCGCGATGGCTTTTGCCCGCTGGGTGAAATGGCACCGCTGAGTGATGTGGATAACCTCACCATTATCACGGAAATCAACGGACGAGAAGCGGACCACTGGAATACTGCCGATTTACAGCGTAGCGCCGCACAGCTGCTTAGCGCGTTAAGTGAGTTCGCTACGCTTAACCCTGGCGATGCGATCTTACTCGGTACACCGCAGAATCGCGTTGCGCTGCGTCCCGGCGATCGGGTGCGTATTCTGGCGAAAGGTTTACCCGCTCTGGAAAATCCGGTTGTCGCAGAAGATGAATTCGCCCGCCACCAGACGTTTACGTGGCCGCTGTCAGCGACGGGAACGTTATTTGCGCTGGGGTTGAACTACGCCGATCACGCCAGCGAGCTGGCATTTACGCCGCCGAAAGAGCCGCTGGTATTTATCAAAGCGCCAAACACCTTTACCGAACATCACCAAACGTCGGTGCGCCCGAACAACGTCGAATATATGCACTACGAAGCCGAGCTGGTCGTGGTGATTGGCAAAACGGCGCGTAAGGTGAGCGAAGCCGAAGCTATGGAGTATGTGGCCGGTTACACCGTCTGTAACGACTACGCGATCCGCGACTATCTGGAAAACTACTACCGTCCGAATCTGCGGGTAAAAAGCCGCGACGGCCTGACGCCGATAGGCCCGTGGATTGTGGATAAAGAGGCGGTTTCTGATCCGCATAACCTGACGTTACGCACCTTTGTTAACGGTGAGCTGCGGCAGGAAGGGACGACCGCCGATCTGATCTTCAGCATCCCGTTCCTGATTTCTTATCTGAGCGAATTTATGACGTTGCAACCGGGCGACATGATTGCCACCGGTACGCCGAAAGGGTTGTCCGATGTGGTGCCGGGGGATGAAGTTGTCGTGGAAGTAGAAGGCGTGGGTCGCCTGGTTAACCGAATCGTCAGTGAGGAGAGCGCAAAATGAAGAAAATAAATCATTGGATTAACGGCAAAAACGTTGCAGGTAACGACTACTTCCAGACCACTAACCCGGCGACCGGTGACGTGCTGGCGGAAGTAGCCTCCGGCGGTGAAGCAGAAGTGAACCAGGCTGTCGCGGCGGCCAAAGAGGCGTTCCCGAAATGGGCCAACCTACCGATGAAAGAGCGTGCGCGCCTGATGCGCCGCCTTGGCGACCTGATTGACCAGAACGTACCGGAAATCGCGGCGATGGAAACCGCCGACACCGGTCTGCCTATTCACCAGACTAAAAACGTGCTGATCCCGCGCGCCTCGCATAACTTCGAATTCTTCGCCGAAGTGTGCCAGCAGATGAACGGCAAGACCTATCCGGTTGACGATAAAATGCTCAATTATACGCTGGTGCAGCCCGTCGGCGTCTGCGCGCTGGTGTCGCCGTGGAACGTGCCGTTTATGACCGCGACCTGGAAAGTCGCGCCGTGCCTGGCGCTGGGCAACACGGCGGTGCTCAAAATGTCCGAGCTGTCGCCGCTGACTGCCGACAGGCTGGGCGAGCTGGCGCTGGAGGCAGGAATTCCGGCAGGCGTGCTGAACGTGGTGCAGGGCTATGGCGCGACGGCGGGCGATGCGCTGGTACGCCACCATGACGTGCGTGCGGTGTCGTTTACCGGCGGTACCGCCACCGGTCGCAATATCATGAAAAATGCCGGCCTGAAAAAATACTCGATGGAGCTGGGCGGCAAATCGCCGGTGCTGATTTTTGAAGATGCCGACATTGAGCGCGCGCTGGACGCCGCGCTGTTCACCATCTTCTCGATCAACGGCGAACGCTGCACCGCCGGGTCGCGCATCTTTATCCAGCAGAGCATTTACCCTGAGTTCGTGAAGCGCTTTGCCGAACGCGCGAATCGCCTGCGTGTCGGCGATCCGACCGACCCGAACACCCAGGTCGGCGCGCTGATTAGCCAACAGCACTGGGAAAAAGTCTCCGGTTATATCCGCCTCGGCATTGAAGAGGGCGCAACGCTGCTGGCGGGCGGTGCGGAAAAACCCACTGACCTGCCTGCGCATCTGAAAGGCGGTAACTTCCTGCGCCCAACCGTGCTGGCCGATGTCGACAACCGTATGCGCGTTGCGCAGGAAGAGATCTTTGGGCCAGTCGCCTGTCTGCTGCCATTCAAAGACGAAGCGGAAGGGTTACGTTTGGCGAACGACGTGGAATACGGTCTGGCCTCTTATATCTGGACCCAGGACGTGAGCAAAGTGTTGCGCCTGGCGCGTGGGATTGAAGCCGGCATGGTCTTCGTCAACACCCAGAACGTCCGCGACCTGCGCCAGCCGTTCGGCGGCGTGAAAGCCTCCGGTACCGGGCGCGAAGGCGGCGAATATAGCTTCGAAGTGTTTGCGGAAATGAAAAACGTCTGCATCTCAATGGGCGACCATCCTATCCCAAAATGGGGAGTTTGATATGGGCAAGTTAGCGTTAGCAGCAAAAATTACCCACGTGCCGTCGATGTATCTTTCTGAACTGCCGGGAAAAAATCACGGTTGTCGTCAGGCAGCCATTGATGGGCATATTGAAATTGGCAAGCGTTGCCGCGAAATGGGCGTTGACACCATTATCGTATTCGACACCCACTGGCTGGTGAATAGCGCTTACCACATTAATTGTGCCGACCATTTCCAGGGCGTCTATACCAGCAACGAATTGCCGCACTTTATTCGCGACATGACCTATGACTATGACGGTAATCCGGAGCTCGGCCACCTGATCGCCGACGAGGCAGTCAAACTGGGCGTGCGCGCTAAAGCGCATAACATCCCGAGCCTGAAGCTGGAGTATGGCACGCTGGTGCCGATGCGCTACATGAACAGCGACAAGCACTTCAAAGTGGTCTCCATCTCGGCGTTCTGTACTGTGCATGACTTTGCCGACAGTCGCAGACTGGGCGAAGCCATTCTCAAGGCGATTGAGAAATATGACGGTACCGTAGCGGTATTCGCCAGTGGTTCTCTGTCGCACCGTTTTATTGACGACCAACGGGCGGAAGAGGGGATGAACAGCTACACCCGCGAGTTCGATCATCAGATGGACGAGCGCGTGGTCAAACTGTGGCGCGAAGGCAAATTCAAGGAGTTTTGCACCATGTTGCCGGAGTACGCCGACTACTGCTACGGCGAAGGCAACATGCACGACACGGTCATGCTGCTGGGAATGCTGGGTTGGGACAAATACGACGGCAAGGTGGAGTTCATCACCGATCTGTTCGCCAGCTCCGGTACCGGCCAGGTGAACGCTGTTTTCCCGCTGCCTGCGTAAGGGGTGTTTATGCCGCACTTTATTGCTGAATGTACTGAAAATATTCGCGAGCAGGCTGATTTACCCGGCCTGTTCAGCAAGGTAAACGAGGCGCTGGCCGCCAGCGGGATTTTCCCCATCGGCGGTATCCGCAGTCGCGCCCACTGGCTGGATACCTGGCAGATGGCTGACGGTAAGCATGATTACGCATTTGTGCATATGACGCTGAAAATCGGCGCCGGGCGCAGCCTGGAGAGCCGTCAGGAAGTCGGCGAAATGCTGTTTGGGCTGATTAAAGCCCACTTCGCCGACCTGATGGAGAACCGCTATCTGGCGCTGTCGTTTGAGATTGCCGAGTTACATCCGACGCTCAATTACAAACAAAACAACGTACACGCGTTATTTAAATAGCACACTCTTTCGCCCGGTGGCGCTGCGCTTACCGGGCCTACAAAAAAACGATGCACGAAGCAATACCGAACCGTAGGCCGGGTAAGACGCACCCGCGTCGCCACCCGGCGCAGCAGCACCGAATGACGTAACAGGAAGCAACTATGCTCGATAAACAGACCCATACCCTGATCGCCCAGCGACTTAATCAGGCTGAAAAACAGCGTGAACAGATTCGCGCAGTGTCGCTGGATTATCCCAACATCACTATTGAAGATGCCTATGCCGTACAGCGTGAATGGGTCAATATCAAGATCGCCGAAGGGCGCACGCTCAAAGGCCACAAAATCGGCCTGACCTCAAAAGCGATGCAGGCCAGCTCGCAAATCAGCGAACCGGATTACGGCGCGCTGCTTGACGATATGTTCTTCCATGACGGCGGCGATATCCCCACCGACCGTTTTATCGTCCCGCGTATTGAAGTGGAGCTGGCGTTCGTGCTGGCGAAACCACTGCGCGGCCCTCACTGCACGCTGTTCGACGTCTACAACGCCACGGATTATGTGATTCCGGCGCTGGAACTGATTGACGCCCGCAGCCACAACATCGACCCGGAAACCCAGCGTCCGCGCAAAGTGTTCGACACCATTTCCGACAACGCCGCCAACGCCGGGGTGATCCTCGGTGGTCGCCCCATCAAACCAGACGAGCTGGATCTGCGCTGGATCTCCGCGCTGCTCTATCGCAACGGCGTGATCGAAGAGACCGGCGTCGCCGCAGGCGTGCTGAATCATCCGGCCAACGGCGTGGCGTGGCTGGCGAACAAGCTTGCCCCCTACGATGTCCAGCTTGAAGCCGGGCAGATCATCCTCGGCGGCTCGTTCACCCGCCCGGTGCCGGCGCGCAAGGGCGACACCTTCCATGTCGATTACGGCAACATGGGCGCGATCAGTTGCCGGTTTGTGTAAGGAAGAAACGATGAAAAATGCTTTCAAAGACGCGTTAAAAGCGGGGCGCCCGCAAATCGGTTTGTGGCTGGGGCTTGCCAACAGTTACAGCGCTGAACTGTTAGCGGGCGCCGGCTTCGACTGGCTACTGATCGACGGTGAACACGCGCCAAACAACGTGCAGACGGTGTTGACCCAGTTGCAGGCGATTGCGCCTTATCCCAGCCAGCCGGTGGTGCGTCCGTCATGGAACGATCCGGTACAGATTAAGCAACTGCTCGACGTCGGCGCGCAAACGCTGCTGATACCGATGGTGCAGAATGCCGATGAAGCGCGAAACGCCGTAGCGGCTACGCGTTATCCGCCTGCCGGTATTCGCGGCGTGGGCAGCGCGCTGGCGCGGGCATCGCGCTGGAATCGCATTCCGGAGTATCTCCACCAGGCCAACGACGCCATGTGCGTACTGGTGCAGATTGAAACGCGTGAGGCGATGAGCAATCTGGCGTCAATTCTCGACGTGGATGGCATTGACGGCGTGTTTATTGGTCCGGCGGACCTCAGCGCCGATATGGGCTTTGCCGGCAATCCGCAGCACCCGGAAGTGCAGGCGGCGATTGAGAACGCCATCGTGCAGATACGCGCGGCGGGGAAAGCGCCGGGGATTCTGATGGCCAATGAAGCACTGGCGAAACGTTATCTGGAATTGGGGGCGCTATTTGTCGCCGTCGGCGTTGACACCACGCTGCTGGCGCGCGGCGCGGAGGCGCTGGCGGCGCGCTTTGGCGCAGAAAAAAACCTGTCCGGTGCGTCCGGCGTCTATTAAGCCTGGCCCGGTAAGCGCAGCGCTACCGGGCAACCGTAGTACCCTACAAAATTCCCATCAGAGGAAAAAAAATGAGCGACACATCATCTGCACTTCCGGAAAGCCCCGAGTCTGTCCGTTCGCACAACGCGCTCAGCACGGGTCAACAAACCGTCATAAATAAACTGTTCCGCCGACTGATCGTATTTTTATTCGTGTTGTTTATCTTCTCGTTTTTAGACCGTATCAACATCGGTTTTGCCGGGTTGACGATGGGGCAGGATCTGGGGTTAAGCGCCACCATGTTTGGCCTTGCCACGACGCTGTTTTACGCCACCTACGTCATTTTCGGCATTCCCAGCAACGTGATGTTGAGCATTGTCGGCGCCCGCCGCTGGATTGCGACCATTATGGTGCTATGGGGCATTGCATCTACCGCCACGATGTTCGCGGTGGGACCGAAAAGCCTGTATGTGCTGCGAATGCTGGTGGGCATTACCGAAGCGGGCTTTTTGCCAGGAATACTGCTCTATTTAACCTACTGGTTCCCGGCATTTTTCCGCGCCCGCGCCAACGCATTATTTATGATTGCCATGCCAGCCACTACCGCATTGGGGTCGATTGTCTCCGGCTATATTTTATCGCTGGACGGCATATTCAATCTGCATGGATGGCAGTGGTTATTCCTGTTGGAAGGATTTCCGTCAGTTTTGTTAGGCATTATGGTCTGGTTTTACCTGGATGATACCCCGGCAAAAGCCAAATGGCTGACGGCAGAGGATAAAAAATGTTTGCAGGAGATGATGGATAATGACCGCCTGACGCTGGTTCAGCCGGAGGGGGCCATCAGCCATAACGCCATGCAGCAGCGTAGTCTGTGGCGCGAAGTATTCACGCCAATTGTACTGATGTATACGCTGGCCTATTTTTGCCTTACCAATACGCTTAGCGCCATTAGTATCTGGACGCCGCAAATCCTGAAAAGTTTTAATGAAGGCAGTAGCAATATCACCATCGGCCTGCTGGCGGCGATCCCGCAGATTTGTACTATTCTGGGGATGATTTACTGGAGCCGCCATTCGGACAAACATCAGGAGCGTAAACATCACACGGCGTTGCCGTTCCTGTTTGCCGCCGCGGGCTGGCTGCTGGCGTCGGCGACCGACCATAACCTGATCCAGCTCCTGGGGATCGTGATGGCATCCACGGGTTCCTTTAGCGCGATGGCGATCTTCTGGACCACGCCGGATCAGTCGATCAGTTTACGCGCCAGGGCGATAGGCATTGCGGTCATCAATGCCACCGGCAATATTGGCTCCGCGCTCAGCCCGTTTATGATTGGCTGGCTAAAAGATATCACCGGTAGCTTCAATAGCGGACTCTGGTTTGTCGCTTCTCTGTTAGTCGTCGGCGCCGCCATTATCTGGCTCATTCCCATGAAAGCATCGCGTCCGCGCGCCACCCCTTGAGGAGAAACTATGTGCCAACGTGCGATCGCCAATATTGATATCAGCAAAGAGTATGACGAAAGCATGGGCAGTAACGATGTGCATTATCAGTCGTTTGCTCGTATGGCGGATTTCTTTGGTCGTGATATGCAGGCGCATCGCCACGACCAGTTTTTTCAAATGCACTTTCTTGATACCGGGCAGATTGAGCTACAGCTCGACGATCATCGCTATTCGGTGCAGGCGCCGCTATTTGTGCTTACGCCGCCCTCGGTGCCGCATGCTTTTATTACCGAATCGGATAGCGATGGTCATGTTCTGACGGTACGCGAAGGGCTGGTTTGGCCGCTGCTGGAAGTGCTTTATCCCGGCACCAGAGAGGCCTTCGGCCTGCCGGGAATCTGTCTGTCGCTGGCGGATAAACCCAACGAGCTGGCGGCGCTCAAACATTACTGGCAGCTAATTGAGCGGGAGTCCACGGAACAACTGGCTGGCTGCGAACATACCCTGGTGCTACTGGCGCAGGCGGTATTTACCTTGCTGTTGCGTAATGCGAAGCTGGACGATCACGCCGCAACCGGGATGCGCGGTGAACTGAAACTTTTTCAGCGCTTTACCCTGTTAATTGACAACCACTTCCATCAGCACTGGACGGTGCCCGATTATGCCTGCGAGTTGCATATTACCGAATCTCGTTTGACCGATATTTGCCGACGTTTTGCTAATCGCCCGCCTAAACGCCTGATTTTTGATCGGCAATTACGCGAGGCGAAACGACTGCTGCTTTTTTCCGACAATGCTGTCAACGAGATCGCCTGGCAATTAGGTTTTAAAGATCCGGCTTATTTCGCCCGTTTCTTTAATCGCCTTGCTGGCTGTTCTCCTTCGCAGTTTCGCCAACGTGAAGTTCCCTCTTTTCTCAACTAAGAAGAGTAAAAACATGATGAAAAAAAGCGTCGCTATGCTGGCGGTTTGTATGCTGGCGCAAAGCCACCTTGCCATTGCTGCCGGTACTCCTGCGCCTCAAGAGATCAACATTGTTTTACTGGGCACCAAAGGCGGGCCTTCTTTGCTCAATACAGCCAGACTACCGCAAGCGACGGCGCTCACTATCGGCGATAAAATATGGCTGATAGATGCCGGCTACGGTGCCAGTCTGCAACTGGTGAAAAACGGCATTCCACTGCGCAACATCAATACTATTTTGCTCACCCATCTGCACAGCGACCACATACTGGATTATCCTTCCTTGCTGATGAATGCCTGGGCAAGTGGTCTGAAAGACCATACCATACAGGTGTATGGCCCGCCGGGAACCCAGGCGATGACGAAGGCTAGCTGGAAGGTCTTTGACAGGGATATCACGCTACGCATGGAAGAAGAGGGGAAACCCGATCCGCGCAACCTGGTTAAGGCGACCGATATTGGCCAGGGCGTCATCTATAAAGATGAACTGGTCACAATAAGCGCGCTGAAAGTGCCTCATTCCCCTTTCCCGGACGGTGAAGCGTTTGCTTACCGTTTTGATACCCAGGGTAAGCGAATCGTCTTCTCTGGCGATACGTCCTGGTTTCCGCCGCTTGCAACGTTTGCCCAGGGGGCGGATATCCTGGTACATGAGGCGGTACATGTCCCTTCGGTAGCAAAACTGGCTAATAGCATTGGCAACGGAAAAACGCTGGCTGAAGCGATTGCGTCGCATCACACCACGATTGAAGATGTCGGTAAGATTGCTCGCGAGGCCCACGTGAAAAAACTGGTGTTAAGTCATCTGGTGCCTGCGACGGTTGCGGATGACGTCTGGCAACAGGAAGCCATGAAAAATTACCCGGGCCCTGTCATTGTCGGTCATGACAATATGACGATAAGCGTACCGTAAGTATCAGGGCAGGGGTAAACCCACGGGCTGACATGATGTCAGCCCGTTATGCTTTTGGCGATCAGCATGACGCGCAGAGCTTTTGTCTAAAACATTATTTTTTCTAAACACTACTTGCTGATTTTTATGCACAATAAAGGTAAGATGATTGCTCTGGTGAAATATCACGAAATAAGAATGTCACGGATGGAATTTATACAGTGTTAAAAGCAATGCGTTTCTTTGTCTGCCGGCCATCAGTAATATCCTCTGTACCGGCTCCTCGTTGCCAAAGTGAAGGTTAGATTAAACGAATCAAAAAATATCCGAACTGTACAATTTTTATATCAAACATATTTAACTGCAAAATACTGCAAACGTGCGCGAATACACTTAATCAGTAGTATGGCTAATGCATACTTTATTTCCTAAACTTTCTTATTATCTATTTGAATATTTCTGGTTAAACCAAATGGACAAACGGATACCAGACACTCGAAAGGATAACTGCAGGCTTCTGGTTTAGGATTGCAGTTACCAGGACAGTGGCTATTTTCTTTAAGCGATTTCCATAGAACAGGATTAAACCTGGTAACGTTGTAAACAGTAACGGGATAAAGTTTATCGTTTATTAAGACCCCCTTATTAAAGGGGATGATAATGCTACCTGGAGGCATGTAAACATCTGCCTGATACCATAAGGTCAATCTAAGATTTTTTAGGCTATGTATGCATGAGAACGACACTCCGGTAGAGGGACTTATAACTGTATCAACGACCTTCCATTCCATTACAGAAACCTTTTAAGTGAAATAGTCAATGGTGTAAATTACATTTTCCGCAAGCCTATTCAGGATAGATGAAAATCTGAGAAACATAACTCGTTGAAAACGATCGTTTTTTATTGACCACTCTATTTATATTGATTTTTTAATAAGTTATTTATTTTATGCTCTTATTTTGTTTACATTCTATTACATTTTTGTATTTTATACGTGGTGTAAATATTAGGCGGTAGTGGATGTTATAACGCTCAATTATTAAACTGTAAGTGACTGTTGTATTTCTTATTTATAAATACCGCAACCTGTAAGCGCAGCGGTACATTTTACCCGGCATTGACAGGGAGAAGGTACGTATCAACCAGAGAGTACAAAACAGTGAAAGAATATATTCTTCAGGCAATAAATGATCGCTAACGTGTAAAAATAACCGACGTATCTAAAAAATGTGAACTTATGGCTGGTCTTTATTTAAACGATGATCTTCGCAATGGCGCATTAATGGCTGACATTGGCGGTTCGTTGATCGGGTTGTGCGCGGTGAAAGGCTATATTTCTTCCGTTGGGGGAAGTATGTCAGAGGCATTCTGGTATTATACTGGGTGCATGTAAATCCGGGGCGGGCAGAAAGCCCACCCTCGGTTTATTGCCTTTATCGTGGATTAGGGATGCGAGATAAAGCGAGAAAGGCGTTGCAGCAGTAACCGGTTTTCTTCGCGCAGCCGTGAATTCTCTTCCAGCAGCGTTAACGCGACCGCGATCCCAGGCCAGTCGAGCGCCAGCTCCTCGCGTAAGCGTAGCGCGCGTTGTACCACGCTCGCTGCGCGATCGTCGAATTGCCAGTCGGCGTTATCGTCTTCGTAAGGCTCAATTACACCAAGTCCGACGATTTCGTTTAGCTCCTCTTCCGTCACGCCGGTGTGCAAACAAAATTCGGTGATGGTAAAGGTGACAGTGATGTTAGCCATTATGCTTTCCCCCATTGCTGGCGTGGGTCAAAGGACGACTGCGCGTCCGCCAGTTGTTGCCACAGGGCAGCTGTCTTCTCGTCAGGTTTCGGCGGCATAACGATTTTGATGATGGCATAGAGATCGCCAGTGTGCTTTTTACTGGCTAATCCTTTTCCTTTGATACGCAGCCGCTGACCAGCCTGGCTGCCGGGGGGAATGGTCAGCAAAATACGCTCTTTAAGCGTTGGCACAGACACCTTAGCGCCGAGCGCCGCCTCCCATGGGGCAAGCGGAAGGACGACTTCCAGATCCTGATTGACGATATCAAAGAGCGGATGCGGGGCAATATGGATAACGAGCCATAAATCGCCATTAGGTCCGCCGTTTTCCCCCGGCGTGCCCTGGCCTTTCAGTCTGATTCGTTGCCCGTTGCTGACGCCAGCCGGGATTTTCACATTCAATGTCTTGGGAATTTCCCGCTCCACCAGGCCGAACGCGTTATAAACGGGGACGGAATAGCTAATCGTACGCTGGTGCTCTTCCAGCGTTTCTTCCAGGAATACCGCCACTTCAATTTCGATATCATGACCGCGTGCGGCGTGGCGGTGGTGCGAATGGCGACCGTGCTGACCAAAAATAGACGAGAAAATATCATCAAAATCTTCGGCGTTATACGACTGGCCTTCGTGTTGCTGGAACTGGCGATTAAATTGTGGATCGTTACGGTGTTGCCATAACTGGTCATACTCGGCGCGCCGTTGCTCATCACTCAGCACTTCCCATGCTTCAGCAACCTCTTTGAAACGGGCTTCGGCATCGGGTTCTTTGCTGACATCTGGATGGTACTTGCGGGCCAGTCGGCGATAGGCGGTCTTAATCGTCTTGAGATCGTCCGTCGGTTTCACGCCCATAATGGCGTAATAATCCTTAAGTTCCATAGCATCATCTCGCTAAATCAATACATACAGAAGGGACCCCAAAAAGGTTTCTCCACTAAGTGTAGGGTAAACCTGAAAAGTGCGTATGAAAACACCAGTTATATCATTAGTAAGAATAAATTACGTTGTTCGACTATCAGAAGGTTGCGCAGCGCGCCGACATAACTTTACAGGGGAAAGGTTGCCAAAACCGCGCCAGTGGCTAAGATAACTCGCGTTAAACAGTGAGGGCGCAATGGCGAAACAACAACGGATGGGCTGGTGGTTTCTTTGCCTTGCATGTGTCGTGGTAATGGTTTGTACCGCGCAACGCATGGCGGGCCTGCACGCCTTGCAGATGCAGGCGACGGCCTCTGCTGCGGTGGTCAGCGCTCCCTCCTCGACAGATGACGGCTCGCCGGTCACCCCCTGCGAATTAAGCGCCAAGTCGCTGCTGGCGGCGCCTCCGGTACTCTTTGAAGGCGCTATCCTTGCGCTTTGTCTACTGCTTTCCTTACTGGCGCCTGTCCGGGTCATGCGCCTGCCGTTTTCGCCTCCACGGGCTATTTCGCCGCCCACATTACGGGTACATCTACGATTTTGTGTCTTCCGTGAATGACAGACCGGTTATTGCTAACGGTTAATTACTCATTCACGGAGAAAAAATATGATGATTTTATTCAGGCGGATACTGTTCTGCCTGTTATGGCTTTGGCTGCCCGTCTCCTGGGCGGCGGAAAGCGGCTGGCTGCGCTCGCCCGATAACGACCATGCCAGCATACGGCTACGTGCCGATACGTCCGCTAACGGTGAGACCCGGCTGTTGCTTGACGTCAAACTGGAAAACGGCTGGAAAACCTACTGGCGCGCGCCGGGGGAAGGGGGCGTGGCGCCCTCTATCGCCTGGAAAGGCGACATGCCTGAGGTAAGCTGGTTCTGGCCAACCCCCTCGCGCTTTGATGTGGCGAATATCACCACCCAGGGATATCACGACGAGGTGACCTTTCCGATGATCGTGCGCGGTACGCCGCCCGCGACCTTGAGCGGCGTGTTGACGTTATCAACCTGCAGCAATGTTTGTCTGTTGACCGATTACCCCTTTTCCGTGACGCCCACTGTGCAGAATGCCGATTTTGCCCATGACTATGCGCGGGCGATGGGTAAAGTTCCGCTCCGCAGTGGACTAACGGACTCGCTTGACGTCGGCTATCGCCCGGGAGAACTGGTGGTCACTGCTACGCGAGCGGCGGGCTGGTCATCGCCCGGGCTCTATCTTGACACCATAGATGACGTCGATTTTGCGAAGCCTCGCCTGCGCGTAGAGGGCGACAGGTTACAGGCGACGGTGCCGGTGACGGACAGTTGGGGCGAAAAGGCGCCCGATTTGCGCAACAAATCGCTGACCCTCGTGTTAGCCGATGGCGCTATCGCCCAGGAGAGCACGCAAACCATTGGCGCTGCGCCAGCGCAAACGCCGGACAATGCGGCGCTACCTTTCTGGCAAGTTGTAATGATGGCGCTGATCGGCGGACTGATTCTTAATTTAATGCCCTGCGTACTGCCGGTTCTGGGCATGAAACTTGGCTCTATTTTATTGGTAGAGGAAAAAAGCCGCTCTCACATCAGGCGACAATTTTTGGCTTCGGTCGCCGGTATCATTGCGTCATTTATGGCGCTGGCGGCGTTTATGACCCTCCTTCGCCTGTCAAACCATGCGCTGGCCTGGGGAGTTCAGTTCCAGAATGCATGGTTTATTGGTTTTATGGCGCTGGTGATGTTGTTGTTTAGCGCCAGCCTGTTCGGGCTTTTTGAGTTCAGGCTTCCCTCATCTATGACCACGAAACTGGCCACTTACGGTGGTAACGGTATGTCGGGACATTTCTGGCAGGGGGCATTCGCCACGCTGCTGGCGACGCCTTGTAGCGCGCCGTTTCTGGGCACGGCGGTCGCGGTGGCGCTCACGGCGTCGCTGCCGACGCTGTGGGGGCTGTTCCTTGCGCTTGGCCTGGGGATGAGCGCGCCGTGGCTACTGGTCGCGATACGACCAGGGCTTGCGCTACGTTTACCGCGCCCCGGGCGCTGGATGAATGTCCTGCGCAGGATCCTCGGTCTGATGATGCTGGGGTCGGCTATCTGGCTGGCGACGTTACTCCTGCCGCATTTCGGCTTCACTGCGTCAAAGAGCGCGCAAGACACGGTTCAGTGGCAACCGTTGAGTGAACAGGCAATCCAGTCGGCGCTGGCGCAGCATAAGCGGGTATTTGTCGATGTCACTGCGGACTGGTGTATTACCTGTAAAGTGAATAAATACAACGTCCTGCAAAAAGAGGATGTGCAGGCCGCCTTGCAACAGCCGGATGTTGTGGCGCTGCGGGGAGACTGGACGCTGCCGTCCGATGCCATTACAGATTTTCTGAAAACGCGCGGCCAGGTCGCCGTGCCGTTTAATCAGGTATATGGCCCCGGCTTGCCGGAAGGGGAGGCATTGCCCACTTTGCTGACCCGCGATGCGGTATTACAAACGTTGAAAAAAGCGAAAGGAATAACCCAATGAAATACATGATTGTTTTACTGCTGGCGCTGTTTTCAACGCTGAGCATCGCGCAAGAAACCGCCCCTTTTACGCCGGATCAGGAAAAGCAGATTGAAAATCTGATCCATGCGGCGTTGTTTAACGATCCTGCCAGCCCGCGGATAGGCGCTAAACACCCTAAGCTGACGCTGGTGAACTTTACGGATTACAACTGCCCGTACTGCAAACAGCTCGATCCGATGCTG
This sequence comes from Salmonella sp. NW722, assembly GCF_051702785.1. NCBI lineage: Bacteria > Pseudomonadati > Pseudomonadota > Gammaproteobacteria > Enterobacterales > Enterobacteriaceae > Salmonella > Salmonella sp. NW722. The sequence goes on along the minus strand of NZ_JAMMIN010000001.1, from coordinate 664,564 downwards.
GAAAAGATTGTGCAGAAATATCCTGACGTTGCGGTCATTATTAAACCGCTGCCATTTAAAGGAGAGAGTTCCATACTGGCGGCGCGTATTGCGCTGACCACCTGGCGCGAGCATCCGCAACAGTTCCTCGCGCTACATGAAAAACTCATGCAAAAGCTCGGTTACCATACGGATGACAGTATTAAACAGGCCCAGCAGAAAGCAGGGGCGACGCCAGTGACTCTGGATGAAAAAAGCATGGAAACGATACGCACTAATTTGCAGTTGGCAAGGCTGGTCGGCGTGCAAGGAACGCCAGCGACGATCATTGGCGACGAGCTGATTCCGGGCGCGGTGCCCTGGGATACGCTGGAAGCGGTGGTGAAAGAAAAACTGGCGGCTGCCAATGGCGGGTAAACTGCGGCGTTGGCTGCGTGAAGCCGCGGTTTTTCTGGCGCTCCTCATCGCGATAATGGTGGTCATGGACGTCTGGCGCGCGCCGCAGGCGCCTCCGGCGTTTGCCGCGACACCGTTACATACGCTGACGGGAGAGTCGACAACTCTGGCGACATTGAGCGAAGAACGCCCCGTACTGCTCTATTTTTGGGCCAGCTGGTGCGGGGTATGCCGCTTTACTACGCCTGCGGTCGCTCGCCTGGCGGCGGAAGGGGAAAACGTCATGACCGTTGCGCTCCGCTCCGGCGATGACGCTGAGGTTGCCCGCTGGCTGGCGCGCAAGGGCGTTGACTTCCCGGTCGTCAATGATGCTAACGGCGCCTTATCCGCTGGCTGGGAAATCAGCGTGACGCCAACGCTGGTGGTGGTTTCACAAGGTCGGGTTATGTTCACCACCAGCGGCTGGACCAGCTACTGGGGCATGAAGCTTCGGCTATGGTGGGCAAAAACGTTCTGAATATGCGCCGGGGTTTCCCGGCGCTAACGCGTTTACTGTAAGAAAAACCCCCGTTTTGCGAAATCGTTCCCGGAAAAATGATCCATTTCTGTCACACTCAGAACGATTTGATAACAACAAGAGGTCATAGGGATGAAAAAATCATTACTCGCTGTTGCTGTGGCAGGGGCTGTTTTGTTGTCATCCGCCGTACAGGCGCAGACAACGCCGGAGGGTTATCAATTACAACAGGTGCTGATGATGAGCCGCCATAATCTGCGGGCGCCGCTGGCGAATAATGGCAGCGTACTGGCGCAGTCGACGCCGAACGCCTGGCCGGCGTGGGACGTTCCCGGCGGGGAACTGACGACGAAAGGCGGCGTGCTGGAAGTCTATATGGGACACTACACACGTGAATGGCTGGTCGCGCAGGGGCTGATACCGTCGGGAGAATGTCCGGCGCCCGACACGGTATATGCCTATGCGAATAGTTTGCAGCGCACCGTCGCCACCGCGCAATTTTTCATTACCGGCGCTTTCCCCGGCTGTGATATTCCTGTTCATCATCAGGAAAAAATGGGCACTATGGACCCTACCTTCAATCCGGTAATTACCGATGATTCCGCCGCGTTCCGGCAACAGGCCGTACAGGCGATGGAAAAGGCGCGTAGTCAGCTACATCTTGATGAGAGTTATAAACTGCTTGAGCAGATAACGCATTATCAAGACTCGCCGTCCTGCAAAGAGAAGCATCAGTGTTCGCTAATCGACGCGAAAGATACCTTCAGCGCGAACTATCAGCAAGAGCCTGGCGTGCAGGGGCCGCTGAAAGTAGGGAACTCGCTGGTGGATGCGTTTACCCTGCAATATTACGAAGGGTTTCCGATGGATCAGGTCGCCTGGGGCGGGATCCACACCGATCGGCAGTGGAAGGTGCTGTCAAAACTGAAAAACGGCTATCAGGACAGCCTGTTTACCTCACCCACGGTGGCGCGCAATGTCGCTGCGCCGCTGGTGAAATATATCGATAAGGTGCTGGTTGCCGATCGCGTTAGCGCGCCGAAGGTTACCGTGCTGGTGGGGCATGATTCCAATATCGCGTCGCTGCTGACGGCCCTGGATTTTAAACCCTATCAGCTCCATGACCAGTATGAGAGAACGCCGATTGGCGGCCAGCTTGTCTTCCAACGCTGGCATGACGGCAACGCTAACCGGGATTTGATGAAAATCGAGTATGTCTACCAGAGCGCCCGGCAGTTACGCAATGCGGAAGCGTTAACGCTCAAATCGCCCGCGCAAAGGGTAACCCTGGAACTGAAAGGATGTCCGGTGGATGCGAACGGCTTCTGTCCGCTGGATAAGTTCGATAACGTCATGAACACTGCTGCAAAATAGCCATATGCCCCCGCGCAGGCGGGGGCGTTTGTGTTATACGTTCTTACGTTCGATGATTTGTTCGCCCCAGAAGAGCGAGTCTTTGTCCGTTTTCTCAAAGGCTTTGATCAGCACCTCATCGCTACCTTCTTCCCATATTTTTTCTGCCAGTTTCTCGTCATAGTGAGCGACTTCAAAAATGGCTTCGGCAATTTCCGGCGACGTATTACGCAGGCTTGCCCATTCGCCGACGCGGTGCGCTTTTGCTTCTTGAGTTGGCATTCGAATCCTCCTGTTGAAGATTAGCCGTTGAGTTTGACTGCCAGACCGGCGACGTATTCCCCCTGATAGCGAGCGATAGAGAGTTCCTCCTGGCTTGGTTGACGTGAACCGTCGCCTCCGGCGATAGTCGTTGCGCCGTAAGGCGTGCCGCCGCGAACCTGGGAGACGTCAAACAGTTCCTGTGCGGCATAGCCTATCGGGACGATCACCATCCCATGATGGGCAAGCGTAGTCCAGGTCGAGGTGATGGTCTGCTCCTGGCCGCCGCCCGTTCCGGTAGAACTGAACACGCTGCCGAGCTTGCCGTATAGCGCGCCGGATGCCCACAGTCCGCCGGTTTGGTCCAGGAAGGTACGCATCTGGCCTGACATATTGCCAAACCGGGTTGGCGTACCAAAAATAATGGCATCGTAATCCGCCAGCTCCTGTGGGGTGGCAACCGGTGCGTTTTGTGTTTTACCGCCAGCTTTTGCGAAGATTTCAGGCGGCATTGTTTCTGGCACACGCTTTATAATGACCTCTGCGCCGTCGACTTTCTTTGCCCCTTCCGCCACCGCATGCGCCATGGTTTCAATGTGTCCGTACATGGAATAATAGAGCACCAGAATCTTTGCCATTTGTACTACTCCTCAGATTAATCAGGTGTGTAGCGATTCGCTACGTCTATTTAAAGATATGCTCTCCTGTGAAGAGTGCAAATTTCAGCGCCATTTCTTTGATTTATAACAATAATTAATTTGGCGACCTTTGTTGCAAAATGATACATTTTTAAGCGCTTTGATTTTTCTAAATATAAGAATAACTTATTTATTTCTTATGGTTATTATTCTGCATATTCGGCTTCTGATGTTGCAGAATATTTCGGTAAGCGGCCTACCACGGCGTTTTTCACTATGCTTAATGTTACGCGGCGTTACTGATGATATCGTTCATACGCTGCGCGAGGAGATACTCCTCATTACCTATGCAATATGATGTCTAATCTATGACGGAGGTCAGTAATGGCAAACCATCGTGGCGGTTCCGGTAATTTTGCGGAAGACCGCGAAAGAGCATCAGAAGCAGGTCGTAAAGGTGGTCAGCACAGCGGGGGCAATTTTAAGAATGACCCGCAGCGTGCATCCGAAGCAGGCAAAAAAGGGGGCAAAAGCAGTAACCGTAATAGCTAGCCTGCGTCACAACAGCAAGACGCTGAGCGTTTCGCGCTAAAAAGCGTCATGCGCCACCGCCGCCGGATTTCCGGCGGTTTTTTTGTTTATAAGCCGGATTTGGTATGCTTGCGTCCTGACAAAAAGGAGAGGGCGCATGTCGCAACGCACAGAGAAAAAAATCGGGAAACGCTCGCAGGCCACCGGTGCAAAACGGCAGCTTATCTTAACCGCCGCGCTTGCTGTTTTTTCCCAGTATGGCATTCATGGCGCGCGTCTTGAGCAGGTCGCCGAGCGGGCAGGCGTCTCCAAAACCAATCTGCTTTATTATTATCCCTCGAAAGAGGCGCTGTATGTCGCGGTAATGCGACAGATCCTGGATGTCTGGCTGGCGCCGCTCAAGGCGTTTCGCGCAGAATTTTCCCCTCTGGAGGCCATCAAAGAGTATATCCGTCTCAAGCTGGAGGTTTCGCGTGATTATCCACAGGCGTCGCGGCTCTTCTGTATGGAGATGCTGGCGGGCGCGCCGCTCTTGATGGAGGAACTGACCGGCGATCTAAAAGCGTTGATAGATGAAAAATCCGCGCTGATTGCCGGATGGGTGCACAGCGGGAAACTGGCGCCCGTCTCCCCGCACCATTTGATCTTCATGATTTGGGCCGCCACGCAACATTACGCCGATTTTGCCCCTCAGGTTGAAGCGGTAACCGGCGCGACGCTTCGCGATGAAGCCTTTTTCAACCAAACGGTCGAAAGCGTTCAGCGCATTATTATTGAAGGGATTCGCGTGCGTTAACCGGCTGGCGGCAGTGGGCAGCTCAAATCGCCCTCTTCACATTGCAGCAGCGAGGCTAAAAACGCTTCGCGTTCGTTCGTTTTATCGGTCAGGCACTGGCTGGCGATCATGGGTTGCACGCTGCCGCCCTCCGTACCTGAACGAATCAGAGCGCAATCGGCGTCGCGCAGGGCAATCCAGGCCACCTGCGCTTTTTGTAACAGCTCGCGCTGCGGCGGTTGCGCACGCTTAAGCGCGCTTTGATAGGTTTCGTTCAGCTTTTTATCTGCCGCCTGGTATTGCGCGGCGGCGCAGCGATTCATTTCCAGCTGCGTACTGGCGCTGGCACACTCATCGGCCAACGCCTGACTGCTGAACAACAACGCCGCGCAGGTAAGGAAAATTCGTTTCATACGGTCCTCTGACGCGAGTAAAAAGGCTCCATTGACGGAGCCTTAATTAACCACAGTATTAGCCAATTGTCATCAGGCTGGCATTACCGCCAGCGGCAGCAGTGTTTACGCTCAGCGAACGTTCAATATAGAGCCGTTCCAGCAGCATATTGCTTTCGCCGCGGGCGAACCCCTGTACCGACACTATCGCGCCTTCGCGGGCGGCGACGGCTTCGCACACGGTTCGCAGCTTGTCGGAGTCGCCGTGGAAAATCACCGCGTCAAACGGCTGCGCCATCAGCGTTTCCGCTTTCGCAAACTGGACACGCGCCGCAACGGCGGCGGGGAGACGCTTCGCCAGATCGCGGTGGAAGGCGTCGTCTGACCATAGCGCCTGACTGCCGACGGCGAGAACAGCGGCAAGCTGCGTCAACGCGTCCTGTTCGTCATCAGCCAGGCATAATACCCGTTCACGCGGCAACAGCGTCCAGGTATTACGCTCGCCGGTCGGCCCCGGTAGCAGGCGCTGCGTGCCGGCCTGCGCCAGATCGGCGAATTGTCGGCAGAGCGTCTGTAGCGCCGGGCGATCCGCCGCCCATTGCGTCAGAGCGGTCAACGGCGCGAGTAGCGTGGTTTTAAGCTGCGCATCCACCGGGTAACGCGCATCCTGACGAGTCAGCGTCGTATTGAGCGCATTGGGCGGGCGGTGTGCCAGCAGGCGGTAGAGATAGAGCGGCCCTCCCGCTTTTGGCCCGGTGCCGGACAGGCCTTCGCCGCCAAACGGCTGGACGCCGACGACCGCGCCCACCATATTACGGTTAACGTACAGGTTGCCGACATGGGCGGAACCGGTGACTTGCGCAATGGTTTCATCAATACGGGTATGTACGCCCAGCGTTAGCCCGTAGCCGGAAGTGTTAATCTGTTCGATAAGCTCCGCCAGTTGGTTACGGTTATAACGCACGACGTGCAGCACGGGTCCGAAGACCTCTTTTTCCAGTTCTGCGAAGTTTTCCAGCTCAATAAGCGTGGGCATAACAAACGTACCGGTCTGCCATTCCTGCGCGTCATCGCTGTTTTCACGCGCGGCCTGGAAAACCGGGCGGCCTTTGGCGCGCATTGTCTGGATATGACGTTCAATGTTGGCTTTGGCCTCGCTATCAATCACCGGCCCGATATCGGTCGTCAGACGGCCTGGATTCCCCATCCGACACTCCGCCATCGCGCCGCGTAACATTTTCAGCGTATGTTCGGCGATATCGTCCTGCAAACACAGCACGCGGAGCGCGGAACAGCGTTGTCCGGCGCTGTCGAAAGCGGAAGCCAGCACATCCACGACCACCTGCTCGGTGAGCGCGGAAGAGTCGACAATCATAGCGTTCATACCGCCGGTTTCCGCAATCAACGGAATAGGGCGGCCCTGGGCGTCAAGACGCGTGGCGATGTTGCGCTGCAATAACGTCGCGACCTCCGTGGAACCGGTAAACATCACGCCGCGTACACGCGCATCGGCGGTAAGCTGGGCGCCGACGGTTTCTCCCCGTCCCGGCAACAGTTGCACGACGCCCGGCGGTACGCCCGCTTCCAGCAAAATGGCAATGCCCTGGGCGGCAATCAGCGATGTCTGCTCTGCCGGTTTCGCCAGAACGCTGTTACCTGCCGCCAGCGCGGCGGCGATTTGGCCGGTGAAAATGGCCAGCGGGAAGTTCCACGGACTGATGCAGACTACCGGCCCTAACGGGCGATGCGTTTCGTTATCGAAATCGTCACGCACTTGACCGGCATAATAATGGAGGAAGTCTACCGCTTCGCGCACTTCGGCAATGGCGTTGCTGAACGTTTTCCCCGCTTCACGCACCAACAGGCCAATCAACTGCTGCATTTGGTCTTCCATCAATACCGCCGCCCGCTGCAAAATGGCGGCGCGTTCTTGCGGCGGCGTCGCAAACCAAACCGGCGCCTGATTGACCGCGTTTTGCAATGCCTGTTCAACCTCGCTTTCTGTCGCTTCGCGTCCCCAGCCGACAATATCTTTCGGTTCCGCCGGGTTGATAACCGGCGTCATCTCACCGTCGGCCACCGGTTGTTCCAGCACAGGTTTGGCCTGCCATTTCTGCATGGCGTTGCTTAACAGGGCAGAAGAAAGCGAGGCGAGGCGATGTTCATTCGCTAAATCAAGTCCGGCGGAGTTTATCCGACCTTCGCCGTACAGATCGCGCGGCAGCGGAATTTTCGGATGCGGTATGCCAGCCTGACCTTCCTGCTGCGCCAGTTTTTCCACGGCCTCGACCGGGTCGGCCACCAGTTCATCGAGCGGTAGGGTGGCATCGGCGATGCGGTTGACAAAAGAGGTGTTGGCGCCGTTTTCCAGCAGGCGTCGTACCAGATAGGCCAGCAAGGTTTCGTGTGTTCCCACCGGCGCGTAAATACGGCAGGGACGGTTAAGTTTTCCGTCCGCCACTTTACCGGTGACCTGTTCATACAGCGGTTCGCCCATGCCGTGCAGGCACTGGAATTCGTACTGACCCGGATAGTAATTTTGCCCGGCCAGATGATAAATCGCTGCCAGTGTGTGTGCGTTATGGGTCGCGAACTGCGGGTAGATCAGATTAGGTACGGCAAGCAGTTTTTTCGCGCAGGCCAGATAAGAGACATCGGTATACACTTTGCGGGTATAAACCGGATAACCCTCCAGCCCTTCCATTTGCGCGCGTTTGATTTCGCTATCCCAGTAGGCGCCTTTCACCAGACGAATCATCAGCCGACGGCGGCTACGGGAGGCCAGATCGACTAAATAATCAATGACCAGCGGACAGCGTTTTTGGTAAGCCTGGATCACAAAGCCAATGCCGTTCCAGCCTGCGAGTTCGGGTTCGAAGCAGAGTTTTTCCAGCAGATCGAGCGAGATCTCCAGACGATCCGCCTCTTCGGCGTCGATATTGAGACCAATGTCGTACTGGCGCGCCAGCAGCGTCAGGGATTTCAGGCGTGGATAAAGCTCCTCCATTACCCGATCGTATTGCGCGCGACTATAGCGTGGATGCAGGGCGGACAGCTTAATCGAGATGCCTGGCCCTTCGTAAATACCGCGACCGTTAGACGCTTTGCCGATGGCATGAATCGCTTGCTGGTAAGAGACCATATAGGCCTGCGCATCGGCGGCGGTTAATGCGGCTTCGCCCAGCATATCGTAAGAATAGCGGAACCCTTTCTCTTCCAGTTTTCGGGCATTCGCCAGCGCCTGAGCAATGGTTTCGCCAGTCACGAACTGCTCGCCCATTAAACGCATCGCCATGTCGACGCCTTTGCGGATTAACGGTTCGCCGCTCTTGCCGATAATGCGGTTCAGCGAGCGCGAAAGATTGGCTTCGTTATGCGTTGAGACCAGTCGGCCGGTAAAGAGCAGCCCCCAGGTGGCGGCGTTTACAAACAGCGACGGGCTACGGCCAATATGCGACTGCCAGTTGCCATTACTGATTTTGTCGCGAATTAACGCATCGCGCGTAGCTTTGTCGGGAATACGCAGCAGCGCTTCCGCCAGACACATCAGCGCTACGCCTTCTTGCGAAGAGAGGGAAAACTCCTGCAACAGGCCTTGCACCATACCCGCGCGACCGCTGGCGGATTTTTGATTGCGCAATTTCTCCGCCAGTTGATACGCCAGTTTATGCGCCTGCTCAGCGACAGGCGGCGACAGGCGCGCCTGTTCCATTAGCATTGACACCGCATCGGTTTCCGGGCGGCGCCAGGCGGCGGTGATGGCGGCGCGAGAGACGGATTGGGGAAGAATCTGTTCGGCAAACTCCAGAAAGGGCTGATGCGGCTCATCCTGCGGCGCGACCGGCTCCTCGCTTTCATTTGCCGCGCCGGCAAACAGCGCAGGTAGCTCCGGTAGCGTATCGCTATTTTCCAGCTTGTCCAGATAGCTAAAGATTGCCTGTTTTATTAACCAGTGCGGCGTGCGATCGATACGCGACGCGGCCATTTTGATCCGTTCGCGCGTGGCGTCGTCCAGCTTAACCCCCATTGTGGTGGTTCCCATACCCTCTACTCCTGTTATTCGCTCTATCTGCTAACCAATAGTTAGCGGAAAATATCCACTATGTTGCAACTTTGTGCAACCGCGTTAAATGTGACCTGCGTTGCAAGCTTAAAAATGAATAAATTGTTAAAAAAAGAAAGAGGGAGTCTGACGGGGAAAACCATCTGGATTTATTTTCTCTGCGGTAGTTAACACTTTTAAAAGGTGCAACCGCAAAAAATGTGAGAGAGTGCAACCTGGAGAAAAATAGTATCCCTCTGCAATCAAATTTGATGTAAATGGTGTGTTAAATCGATTGTGAATAACCACCGCTTCCGGCAGGATACGGTCGCCCTGGTAAACATAACACCCTTGCCACGTTCCGGCAGGGTACAAAACGGCACGCTACGGTAGTGCCAATAAATAAATTTGGAGAACCTTGATGGCTATTAGCACACCGATGTTGGTGACATTCTGTGTCTATATTTTTGGCATGATATTGATTGGGTTTATCGCCTGGCGCTCAACCAAAAACTTTGATGACTATATTCTTGGCGGTCGCAGCCTGGGGCCGTTTGTTACGGCTTTATCAGCCGGCGCGTCGGATATGAGCGGCTGGCTGTTAATGGGGCTGCCTGGCGCTATCTTTCTGTCGGGGATCTCTGAAAGCTGGATCGCCATTGGCCTGACGTTAGGCGCATGGATTAACTGGAAGCTGGTGGCCGGGCGCCTGCGCGTGCATACCGAATTTAACAATAACGCGCTCACGCTACCGGACTATTTTACCGGTCGGTTTGAAGATAAGAGCCGAGTCCTGCGTATTATTTCCGCGCTGGTCATTCTGCTGTTTTTCACTATCTATTGCGCATCAGGTATTGTCGCTGGGGCACGACTGTTCGAAAGCACCTTCGGTATGAGCTATGAAACCGCACTGTGGGCGGGGGCGGCGGCAACCATTATTTATACCTTTATCGGCGGGTTTCTTGCCGTTAGCTGGACGGATACCGTTCAGGCCAGCCTGATGATTTTTGCGTTAATCCTGACGCCGGTGATGGTTATTGTCGGCGTAGGCGGTTTTAGCGAGTCGCTGGAGGTGATCAAGCAAAAGAGCATCGAGAATGTCGACATGCTCAAGGGGCTGAATTTTGTTGCCATTATTTCCCTGATGGGCTGGGGACTGGGTTACTTCGGTCAGCCGCATATCCTGGCGCGCTTTATGGCGGCGGATTCCCATCACAGTATTGTTCATGCGCGTCGTATCAGTATGACCTGGATGATTCTGTGTCTGGCGGGCGCGGTGGCGGTGGGCTTCTTTGGCATTGCGTACTTTAACAATAACCCCGCGCTGGCCGGGGCGGTGAACCAAAACTCAGAACGCGTATTTATTGAACTGGCGCAGATCCTGTTTAACCCGTGGATTGCCGGTGTTCTGCTGTCTGCTATCCTGGCGGCGGTGATGTCGACGTTGAGCTGTCAGTTGCTGGTATGCTCCAGCGCGATTACAGAAGATTTATATAAGGCTTTTCTGCGTAAAAGCGCCAGCCAGCAAGAGCTGGTATGGGTAGGGCGAGTGATGGTGCTGGTGGTAGCGCTGATCGCCATTGCGCTGGCGGCGAACCCCGATAACCGTGTGCTGGGGCTGGTGAGCTACGCCTGGGCTGGATTCGGCGCGGCATTTGGACCTGTTGTCCTGTTTTCTGTGATGTGGTCGCGTATGACACGTAACGGCGCGCTGGCGGGAATGATTATTGGCGCGGTGACGGTTATCGTCTGGAAACAATATGGTTGGCTGGATCTGTATGAGATTATCCCTGGCTTCATTTTCGGCAGCCTGGGGATCGTAATCTTTAGCCTGCTTGGCAAAGCGCCGACAGCAGCGATGCAGGAACGCTTTGCAAAAGCGGACGCGCATTATCATTCCGCGCCGCCATCGAAGCTACAGGCGGAATAACCGACATGTCCGATAGCATTATTGCCATCGGACATATTTTACCAGGCGGCGTTATACGCCTGCCTGGTCCTCTGATAAGTCCCGGACCGATTGACTGAAGATGTTCAGGTAAATGAGGACGCTCTCTCAAACTATTTTTAGCCCTTGAGCGCCGTTAACGCGGCCGTAATACGTCTCGAGTAATCACTAACTGGCCATATATGAAATCGCCTGTTAATGGTACCAATAGCCTTGACGCAATAGGGTAATGACAAAAATTAAAACGAGTCAGCGTTACTCGCGTAAGTATGCCGCACAAAATTTTGCATAAATAATGCCGTTTTAGCGATGGGAGAGAGGACATGTTAATTACTCCATTTTAACCTTTTATATGTTTAATATTCAATGGCTTATGGGTAGTTTCACCATTAATACCCGCAGTAGCTAATGATTATCTTTTTTAGTCTCCTGCCGATGAAATAATCGTGTAATCTTTCTGTAAGAGACTGACAATGACGCAATAATGTTTGGTTAATGCATGGTGAATATATTGTTGCATTATTGATGTTTTGTGTTGTACTTAGTAGTAATAGCGGTAGTTCCCCGGCAGTGATGGTCACTCACTATGGAGATCGCGAATGGTAATGTCCGCACCAGGACACATTATTTACAGTAGTTACAACACCCTGTACGGACATTCTCTCTCCGGTGGTGGTCTTGTCACCTTAAAAGCTCTCATCATTTCTCTTACTGTCCATACCCATGACGTCATATGTGGTGCGCGTAGCCGTGTGTGGCGTCGTTTCAAAAAGCAAGCTAAGGCTTACAAGGAAGCCAACCCTCAGATGTGTGTGCGCATAATCGCGTTCAAGAGAACGCGGGTGATGTATACCTACAACTCAAGGTGCTATCCATGGGAAGACAAAAAGCAGTGATCAAAGCTCGTCGTGAAGCAAAGCGTGTGTTGAGACGAGATTCGCGTAGTCATAAGCAACGTGAAGAAGAATCGGTCACGTCACTGGTACAGATGGGCGGAGTAGAAGCCATTGGCATGGCGCGCGATAGTCGCGATACCTCTCCTGTTAAGGCGCGAAATGAAGCACAGGCGCATTATCTGAACGCTATCGACAGTAAACAGCTTATTTTTGCGACCGGCGAAGCCGGCTGTGGAAAAACATGGATCAGTGCGGCAAAGGCGGCAGAAGCATTGATTCATAAGGACGTCGAGAGGATCATTGTGACGCGTCCGGTATTGCAGGCTGATGAAGATCTTGGTTTTTTGCCCGGTGATATCGCTGAAAAATTCGCGCCTTATTTTCGGCCCGTCTACGATGTCCTGCTTAAACGGTTGGGCGCGTCCTTTATGCAATATTGTTTGCGCCCGGAAATCGGTAAGGTAGAAATTGCCCCGTTCGCCTATATGCGTGGGCGTACTTTTGAAAATGCGGTCGTGATCCTCGACGAGGCGCAAAATGTGACTGCGGCGCAAATGAAAATGTTTTTGACGCGACTAGGCGAAAATGTCACGGTCATTGTCAATGGCGATATTACGCAATGCGACCTGCCGCGCGGCGTGCGTTCCGGGTTGAGCGATGCGTTGGAACGCTTTGAAGAAGATGAAATGGTGGGGATTGTGCATTTCAACAAAGACGACTGCGTGCGCTCGGCGCTTTGTCAGCGAACGCTCCACGCATACAGCTAATATAGCATTGACTTTCAGAGCCCGGGAGACCGGGCTTTGTTGTCTATAAAGCGTCCAGCAGACTCATGGACAAAAAAGGAAAATGACGCCTGTACGTGAAGGGAATTATTTTGTCATGTCCAGGGCATTCATTGTCCGTAATTTGCTTTCTCGGGCCTGTTCCGGCGAGGACTGTACAAGAAGGGTATAGAGCAGGTCAAAGACGAAAAGCTGCGCGGCTTTCGTACCGATCGAGTCACCCTGCAACATTCCTTGCCGATTACCATTGATCAGGCAAAAATCGGCCTCTTCACATAATGGAGAACCCAGATTATGGGTAATGGCGACTGTGGTGGCGCCAGCCTGTCGGGCTAATCGGAGTGAATGCACTGTTTCTGGCGATGTGCCCGAGTGACTGACACCCATCGCGACATCGCCTGCTTTTAATAGCGTAGCCTGCATGTACATAAAATGGTTATTGCTTACCGCATCGCCCCGTAAACCAATACGCATTAGCTTGTGTTTCATATCCAGCGCCGTGATCCCCGATGAGCCCACACCAAAGATATAAACTGAGTGACAGTGACGTAGGGCGTCCACGACACCGAGAACCTGTTGCATATCAAGCAGATTTAGCGTTTCAGATAATACATTACTAATGGTGTTCTGCAATTTTAAACCAATGGCGTGGGCATCGTCGGATTCGCTAACTTCGGCATCCAGTAGAGGACTACTGTCATCAGACTCGGTAGTGGCAAGTTCAATGGCCAGGTCCATTTTAAAATCCTGAAAACCTTTATAGCCCAGGGTGCGACAAAAGCGAATAACCGTGGCTTCTCCGGCCTGTGTGTCGCGCGACAAATCGGCAATAGATGACTGTGTCACCTGTCTGGGGAAGGCTAAAATATATTGCGCAATACGCTGGGAGGCACGTGTCAGGCTTTTTTGCATAGCACCCAGAGTGTCAAGGATTTTTCCGGGTTTAAGACGTGGGGGTTGAGGCTCCATATAGTTCCTGCTCTTGAGGGCTGATTGCGGCACAAAGCCTGCAATATCGAACAGAGCAGAGCCTATCAAGTCTGCGGCATGAAAAAAAGCGCGATGTAAGTAAAGGAGGGGGAATATTTACATCGCGTTGCCAACTTATGACAGAACATCACTGGAGAGTAATCTGTTTGCTCTTACGGTGTTTATAGCGCGCCATCTGACGGATGGTTTATATCTGGCCCGGTATTGTCGCCCCGCGCGTTGGCGTCACCGTGTGCTGTGTCGGTATAGCGTGGTATCATGAAATCATAATGTCACCTTTGGTTCAGGTTTTTCATCCAGCGTCAATGGCGGTGCCGGGGCAAATAACGGGGCGAAAATAACGCCGCTGATCACCACGCTTAGCGAGCCAATGACCCCATAAAAGAAGAAGTTAAGGTCAGTGGCATAGCGTGCGCCCAGCACGGTAATGACGCTGATAATAATTCCTAAAACCGCACTCCCGGCATTTGCTCGTTTAAAGAAAATGCCCAGCATGAACAGACCGGTCATTGGCCCTCCCATCAGACCTATCAGACTATTAAATGCATCCCAGATTTCTGATTCATCGGCCATGACCAGCCATACTGAGGCCGCGCTACTTATCAGGCCCGCGACCAGAATAACTAACTTAGCTATTTTCATACGGTTTTCAGGCGTTCTTTTTTTATGACTCAAACGCTGATAGATATCGGAATTAAAACAACTGGAAATGCTGTTTAAGCTGCTGGAGATACTGGACTGCGCAGCAGCGAAAATAGCGGCGATTATCAACCCTGCAATGCCGACTGGCATTTCGGTGACCACGAATAAGGGTAAAATGCCGCCAGTGTTGAATCCCGCCGGTAATAATTGTGGATGTTGCTGATAGTAGACAAACAATGCCGAGCCGATAGCAAAAAAGAAAACAGGGATCACAGCAACCAGTTTGGCATTTGTAAGTAATGTTTTCTTCGTTTCCTCTATGGAGTCAGTCACGATATAGCGTTGGACCACATCCTGACTGGCAGTAAATTGCTGAATATTGGCAAACAGAAAACCAATCATCAATACAGGTACTGTGCTTTCCGTCCAGCTCCAGTGGAACTGCGTAGCCGGAAAGAATTTATCCGCCTGCTGCGTCACCGTAAAAATTTCACCAATGCCGCCCTGGACTTTGAGACATATCACTATAAAAATCAGTATCGCGCTGCCAGAAAGTAAGAGGCCTTGAATAACATCAGTCCATATTACTCCTTCAATTCCACCCATCCAGGTATAAATGATACACATCACGCTAATCAACAGTACCAAAATCACCGGGTCTATAGCGATGAAGGGGCGCAAGGCCAGCACGGTGAGGAAAGTGATAATGGCGATACGTCCGATATGAAACAACATAAATGACATGCTGGCGAATAGACGGCAGCGCACATCGAACCGTGCTTCGAGATATTCATAGGCTGATGTGACTTTCAATTTCCGAAAAAACGGAATATAGAAATAAAAAACCAGCGGTAAAATTGCGATAGCCAGATACTGACCAATGATAAACGTCCAGGCGGAAGTAAACGCTTTGGCAGGAATTGACATAAATGTAATTGAGCTTAACGTAGTAGCAAATACACTGACCCCAGCCGCCCAACCAGGAACCCGGCCACCACCGCGAAAATAATCGTCTGCTGTTTTTTGCCGTCTTGAAAAATAGACACCGACTAACATCATGGCCAGGAGGTAGCCAAATAATACAAGATAATTAACGATGCCGAAAGAATGTGTAATCATAGTTCTTTCCTGCTTATGGTTTTGAGTAGAGTTGCGGTCATCGTCTGTGTATTTTTATCTTCCCATCATTCAGACGATACGATACGATATTCAGATCAAGTAATAGTTTTTGTTAATCTCAATGACGCTAATCATGAGATGTAAAAGGCAGAGCATTTATGCTCCACCAATGGTGATGCCCAGACGCATGTCCTGCCGGATACCTGAAATAGCAGCTATCCGATATTGCGTTCAAACAGGTTTCAGGCCTGGGTATCGTATTTGCCGATAGCATTATTAACGTCGGATCATTCTCTGAGACATAAATATCAATAGTAAGCGTGTTCATTTTCTTTTCCTGTTCAGCGTCTTACTGCGTGACTGAACCACTGACAGATATGCTCGATACGGGTGATAGCGGAACCAACGGTAACTGCCCAGGCACCATGCTCAATAGCATTGGCCGCCAGTGCAGGCGTGTTATAGCGCCCCTCGGCAATAACACGACAACCTGCATGGCTCAGTTGTGTCACCATTGCCAAATCTGGCTCAACCGGCGTGATGGGGCCGGTATAGCCAGACAGTGTTGTACCAATGAATTCGATTCCTTTCTGATGGCAACTTATGCCTTCATTCACGGTTGAACAGTCTGCCATCGCCAGTAATCCATGCAGGCGAATACGTGTCAGTAAACTATCAATATCAACCGGGCGAGAGCGGAATGAGGCATCAAAAGCGATAATATCGGCACCTGCCTGCGCCAGGGCGTCAACATCCTGTAAATATGGTGTGATACGGACTGGCGACCCTGTAAGGTCACGTTTAATTATCCCAATAATAGGAACAGAAAGATGGGGACGAACAGTCCGCAGATTCTCAATGCCTTCAATGCGCACAGCGACCGCACCCGCCGAAGCCGCTGCCTGTGCCATTGCAGCCACAATTTCAGGTTTATCCATAGGGCTACCTGGTACCGGTTGGCATGAGACAATCAGCCCACCGTTTTCGTGTACACTTTGTTCCAGCCTGGCTAATAGTGACATCCAGTTCCGCCTTATATATTTTGAAGTTTTGCTCCGTTTTATATTATGTTGTGGAGTGTTGCTGCATCAAGCAAAAAGATAGAAAAATGTGAACACAGTCATAAGGTATGTTTGTTATTCAATTACTGCGCCAGCGGATTTGAGGCTATAACCTGAAGCTACAAGACAAATACAATTCACTCTGACGGCAGCATGCTGTATTTTATTAACTGCTTCCGGCATAAAGATAAAATGCTCAGAAGGAGCTTATACGCCACGGGATAGCCAGTATGAAATGCATCACATAATTCTTGTTGTATTTATTCGAATGCTATCACTAATGAGTTTGACCATAACAGGTCACCCATAATCACTTCTAACATCACCATGGTGTGCTTTTACCTCGCACATGATAACCCCATGTAATTATTTTTAGCGCTTGGTCACATTTTGTCATTATCATTGTTGAAATTGTGCACCATAAGATCACTAATGATGAAGCTTTACTCCAATTGTATTTCTTCGCATGGGGATGCAGATGAAAAATTTTAAGAAAATGATGACGCTAATGGCGCTATGTTTATCAGTCGCTATCACCACATCAGGATATGCAACGATGCTTCCTGATATACCAGAACCACTGAAAAATGGTACTGGCGCTATTGATAATAATGGCGTGATTTATGTCGGCTTAGGTACCGCAGGGACATCCTGGTATAAAATTGATCTTAAAAAGCAACATAAAGACTGGGAGCGTATAAAGTCGTTTCCTGGTGGAGCTCGTGAGCAATCCGTGTCGGTATTTTTAAATGATGAGCTTTATGTTTTTGGTGGCGTAGGGAAAAAAAACAGTGAATCACCGTTGCAGGTTTATAGCGATGTGTACAAATACTCACCGGTGAAAAATACATGGCAAAAAGTTGACACTATATCTCCAGTTGGATTAACAGGGCATACGGGAGTAAAATTAAACGAAACGATGGTACTTATTACCGGAGGGGTTAATGAGCATATCTTTGATAAGTATTTTATTGATATAGCGGCTGCGGCTGCGGATGAAAGTGAAAAAAATAAAGTCATCTATAATTATTTTAATAAACCTGCCAAAGATTATTTTTTTAATAAAATCGTATTTATCTACAATGCTAAAGAGAACACATGGAAGAATGCCGGTGAGCTGCCAGACGCGGGGACGGCAGGATCGTCATCGGTAATGGAAAATAATTTCCTGATGCTGATTAATGGTGAGCTCAAACCGGGTTTACGTACCGATGTGATTTACCGCGCCATGTGGGATAACGACAAGCTAACATGGTTGAAGAACAGCCAGTTACCGCCATCGCCTGGAGAACAACAGCAAGAAGGGTTGGCCGGAGCATTTTCGGGCTATAGTCACGGTGTCCTGCTTGTCGGTGGTGGCGCGAATTTTCCGGGAGCAAAACAAAATTATACCAATGGAAAGTTTTACTCCCACGAAGGAATAAATAAAAAATGGCGAGATGAAGTCTATGGTTTGGTTAATGGCCATTGGCAATATATGGGTAAAATGAAACAACCTCTCGGCTATGGTGTATCAGTAAGTTATGGTGATGAAGTTTTCCTTATTGGTGGTGAAAATGCTAAAGGGAAACCTGTTTCGTCTGTAACCTCCTTTACCATGCGTGATGGTAATTTATTAATAAAATAATTTTTTAAATACAAAAATAAAGTTAATTGATGAGCGGAGTATTTTATGAAAATCAACAAATATCTTCTGGGTATGGTTTCGTTTATAGCATTTTCATCATATCTACAAGCGGCAACCCTTGATTATCGGCATGAATATGCTGATAGAACCAGAATTAATAAAGATCGTATTGCTATAATTGAAAAGCTTCCTAACGGCATTGGTTTTTATGTCGATGCCAGCGTTAAATCGGGAGGAGTAGATGGTGAGCAGGATAAGCATTTAAGCGATCTCGTCGCAAACGCTATAGAACTGGGCGTAAGTTATAATTATAAAGTTACGGACGATTTTGTTTTGCAGCCTGGATTTATATTTGAAAGCGGTCCAGACACTTCAATTTATAAGCCTTATTTAAGGGGGCAATATAATTTTGATTCTGGTGTTTATATGGCTGGTCGTTACCGTTATGACTATGCAAGGAAGACAGCTAACTATAGTGATGATGAGAAAACGAATAGATTTGATACTTATATAGGTTATGTTTTTGATGAGTTGAAATTAGAATATAACTTTACCTGGATGGATAGCGATCAAATTAAATTTGATAACAAAAAAACAAACTATGAACATAATGTGGCTTTAGCCTGGAAACTGAATAAGTCATTTACACCATACGTTGAGGTCGGAAATGTAGCGGTGAGAAATAATACCGATGAGAGACAGACCCGTTATCGCGTTGGATTACAATACCACTTTTGAGAAAGGTTAAAGAGTTACTGTACTAATCTTTGCTTAGTATTCATATCGATAATCTTATAGCCCGTGGCTACGTTACAGAACGTTAGACTTTGTCTTGAGTATTCACGTCCTTAACGTAGCTACGAATAAGGATGATAAACAATGAATATACGTCTTACATAGCTACGATCTCAGGCGGTTGTCGGAAAGTGCCGGTTGATTGTGTCTTATTCGGCAATTGATATGACTTAAAAATTAATTCCGTAAGCATTTCAGACGGTAACAGCAAATAAGGGTTTTATTGTGATAGCAAAATTCTTCCCGTGGTATAGCGAGATAACTCGTCCACAAAAAAATGCTTTATTTTCAGCATGGCTGGGTTACGTTTTTGATGGCTTCGACTTTATGCTGATTTTCTACATTATGTATCTGATCAAGGCTGACTTAGGATTGACAGATATGGAGGGCGCATTCCTTGCCACAGCGGCCTTTATTGGGCGACCATTTGGCGGGGCGCTATTTGGTCTGCTGGCAGACAAATTTGGCCGTAAGCCGTTGATGATGTGGTCGATAGTTGCCTATTCTGTAGGTACAGGGTTAAGTGGCCTGGCTTCCGGTGTAATTATGCTGACGCTTAGTCGCTTCATTGTCGGTATGGGGATGGCGGGGGAGTATGCTTGCGCTTCTACTTATGCCGTGGAAAGTTGGCCAAAGCATTTAAAATCTAAAGCGAGCGCATTTCTGGTTTCAGGTTTCGGTATTGGTAACATCATAGCAGCCTATTTTATGCCGTCATTTGCCGAAGCGTATGGTTGGCGTGCTGCTTTTTTTGTCGGTTTGCTACCCGTTCTTTTAGTAATCTACATCCGGGCCAGGGCTCCTGAATCTAAAGAGTGGGAAGAAGCCAAACTCAGTGGTCCCGGAAAGCATTCACAAAGTGCCTGGTCAGTTTTCTCTTTGTCAATGAAAGGGCTATTTAATCGAGCTCAATTTCCACTGACATTATGTGTATTTATTGTTCTGTTCTCTATTTTCGGCGCAAACTGGCCGATCTTTGGTCTACTGCCTACATATTTGGCGGGAGAGGGCTTTGATACGGGCGTGGTCTCTAATTTAATGACGGCGGCGGCATTCGGCACTGTATTGGGAAATATCGTTTGGGGTCTGTGCGCAGATAGAATTGCTTTGAAGAAAACGTTCAGCATTGGTCTTCTCATGTCCTTTTTATTCATTTTCCCGTTATTCAGAATTCCGCAAGATAATTATTTACTGCTGGGCGCATGTTTATTCGGTTTAATGGCGACTAACGTAGGTGTTGGCGGGTTGGTTCCCAAATTTCTCTACGACTACTTTCCTCTTGAGGTTCGTGGTTTGGGTACCGGGCTGATTTATAATCTTGCTGCGACATCAGGCACATTCAATTCAATGGCGGCGACCTGGCTTGGAATAACAATGGGGCTAGGCGCTGCGCTAACGTTCATTGTTGCTTTCTGGACCGCAACAATTCTACTCATTATTGGCCTATCCATTCCGGATAGACTAAAAGCACGTCGTGAAAGTTTTCAATCAACAAAAGAATTTTAATAGAGGATAAATGATGACGAAATACGGTGTTGTAGGTACAGGTTATTTTGGCGCTGAACTGGCGCGATTTATGTCTAAGGTTGAAGGGGCGAAAATCACTGCGATTTACGATCCGGTAAATGCGGCTCCGATAGCGAAAGAGTTGAACTGTGTCGCCACTGCAACGATGGAGGCGCTTTGTACCCATCCTGATGTGGATTGCGTAATTATTGCTTCACCAAATTACTTACATAAAGCGCCAGTCATTGCGGCGGCTAAAGCGGGAAAACACGTGTTTTGTGAAAAACCTATCGCCTTAAATTACCAGGATTGTAAGGATATGGTTGATGCCTGCAAAGAAGCTGGTGTTACCTTTATGGCGGGTCACGTTATGAACTTTTTTCACGGGGTTCGCCACGCTAAAGCGCTCATCAAAGCTGGTGAAATTGGTGAAGTTACACAAGTTCACACTAAACGTAATGGTTTTGAAGACGTGCAGGATGAGATCTCATGGAAGAAGATTCGCGCAAAGTCAGGTGGGCATCTGTACCATCACATTCACGAGCTAGATTGTACACTGTTCATCATGGATGAAACCCCATCCCTGGTTTCAATGGCGGCGGGGAATGTTGCGCACAAAGGTGAAAAATTTGGTGATGAAGATGATGTTGTCCTAATCACCCTTGAGTTTGAAAGCGGTCGTTTCGCGACACTTCAGTGGGGATCATCGTTCCACTACCCTGAGCACTATGTATTAATTGAGGGCACGACAGGTGCAATTCTCATTGATATGCAAAACACGGCGGGTTATCTAATAAAAGCGGGCAAAAAAACACACTTTCTTGTGCATGAAAGCCAGGCGGAGGATGATGATCGTCGCAACGGTAACATATCCAGCGAGATGGATGGCGCAATCGCTTATGGTAAACCCGGTAAACGTACGCCGATGTGGCTCTCATCAATTATGAAACTGGAGATGCAGTACTTGCATGATGTGATAAACGGTCTGGAGCCAGGCGAGGAGTTTGCTAAATTGCTAACGGGAGAAGCGGCGACAAATGCCATTGCTACCGCTGATGCTGCGACGCTTTCCTCAAACGAGGGGCGCAAAGTAAAACTCACTGAAATTCTTGGCTAAAATTGAAAGCCGGATGGTGGTGTTATTACCCGGTGGCGCTGCGCTTATGTAGACCGGATAAGGCGCCCGTGAACTGTGCCGCCATCCGGCAATGGACGGGTCACATATAAGCAAAAAGCCCGTACTTCTGTACAGGCTCTCAACTTAAATATGGCGGTGAGGGGGGGATTCGAACCCCCGATACGTTGCCGTATACACACTTTCCAGGCGTGCTCCTTCAGCCACTCGGACACCTCACCAAATTGTCGCTCCAGCATTACTGGAACGGGCGCTAATGTAGGGAAATATCCATTCTACGTCAATCAACTTTTTTCAAAAAAAAGCGCGTTTATACAAACTTCCACCAATCTGTGGCTTTAATAAGCGAAAACTGCTTTTTTTGCCCGCGCCGGGAAATTTGCTATGCTGCACATCCCGTTGAAAACGCTGATAACAGGCGCAATCACATTCCGCACAATACTGCTCAGGAGATAACATGGAGATAATTTTTTATCACCCGACATTTAACGCCGCCTGGTGGGTAAATGCGCTGGAGAAGGCTCTCCCACATGCGCGCGTTCGTGAATGGAAGGTCGGTGATAACAACCCCGCAGACTATGCGCTTGTATGGCAGCCCCCGGTTGAAATGCTGGCCGGAAGACGCTTAAAAGCCGTCTTTGCGCTGGGCGCGGGGGTGGATGCAATTCTGAGTAAATTACATGCGCATCCGGAAATGCTGGACGCCTCCATTCCTCTATTCCGTCTGGAAGATACCGGAATGGGCCTGCAAATGCAGGAGTATGCCGTCAGCCAGGTATTACACTGGTTCCGTCGTTTCGATGATTATCAGGCGCTGAAAAATCAGGCGCTATGGAAACCGTTGCCGGAATATACCCGCGAAGAGTTTAGCGTCGGTATCATGGGCGCAGGGGTACTGGGCGCAAAAGTGGCAGAAAGTCTACAGGCGTGGGGGTTCCCGTTACGTTGCTGGAGTCGTAGCCGCAAATCCTGGCCTGGCGTGGAAAGTTATGTGGGGCGTGAAGAGCTGCACGTTTTCCTGAACCAGACGCGGGTGCTGATTAATCTGCTGCCGAATACGGCCCAAACGGTAGGAATTATTAATAGCGAATTGTTGGATCAATTGCCGGATGGCGCTTACGTGTTGAATCTCGCGCGCGGCGTGCATGTTCAGGAGGCGGATCTGCTGGCTGCGCTTGATAGCGGTAAGCTAAAAGGCGCGATGTTGGATGTCTTTAGCCAGGAACCGTTACCGCAGGAAAGTCCATTATGGCGCCATCCGCGAGTCGCCATGACGCCGCACATTGCGGCAGTCACCCGTCCGGCGGAAGCCATCGATTATATTAGCCGCACCATTACCCAACTGGAGAAGGGAGAGCCGGTGACGGGGCAGGTGGATCGGGCGAGAGGATATTGACATCAACCCGGCGCGGGCCGGGTTTCGCTAAAAAACGCTGGCGATACCTGCTATCCTTGTCGGAAATGACTACAGGAGAGAGCAATGTATCCCGTTGACCTGCATATGCATACCGTCGCCAGCACTCATGCCTACAGTACTCTGAGCGATTATATCGCGGAAGCCAAACGCAAAGGCATTAAACTTTTTGCGATTACCGATCATGGTCCGGACATGGAAGATGCGCCGCATCACTGGCATTTTATTAACATGCGCATCTGGCCGCGTCTGGTTGACGGCGTGGGGATACTGCGTGGCATTGAGGCGAATATCAAGAACATTAACGGTGAAATTGATTGCTCCGGAAAGATGTTCGACTCGCTGGATCTGATTATCGCAGGCTTCCATGAGCCTGTTTTTGCGCCACATGATAAAGAAACCAATACCCAGGCGATGATCGCGACCATCGCCAGCGGCAAGGTGCATATAATTAGTCACCCCGGAAATCCAAAGTATCCAGTGGAGGTTAAAGCCATCGCGCAGGCGGCGGCGAAACACCATGTAGCGCTGGAAATCAACAACTCTTCTTTTCTGCATTCGCGTAAAGGAAGCGAAGATAATTGCCGCGCGGTCGCTGCCGCCGTACGCGATGCGGGAGGCTGGGTAGCGTTAGGCTCTGATTCCCATACGGCCTTTACGCTTGGCGATTTCACCGAATGCCGGAAAATTCTGGATGCGGTGAATTTTCCGGAAGATCGAATCCTGAACGTCTCGCCGCAGCGCTTACTGGCCTTTCTCGAATCACGCGGTATGGCGCCTGTACCGGAATTTGCCGAACTTTAATCGTTATTTACGGGAAGATATCAATGAATGAGTTTTCAATCCTGTGCCGTGTGCTGGGATCGTTGTATTACCGCCAACCGCAAGATCCTTTACTGGTTCCGCTGTTTACGTTAATTCGTGAAGGTAAACTGGCGGCAAACTGGCCGCTGGAGCAGGATGACATGCTGGCGCGTTTACAGAAAAGCTGCGATATCACGCAGATTTCCACTGATTACAATGCGTTATTTGTTGGGGAAGAGTGCGCGGTAGCGCCATACCGCAGTGCGTGGGTCGAAGGCGCGGAAGAGTCTGAGGTGCGCGCTTTTTTAACGTCGCGAGGGATGCCGCTGGCCGATACGCCTGCCGATCACATTGGCACTTTATTGCTCGCGGCCTCCTGGCTGGAAGATCAGTCTGCCGAAGATGAAAGTGAAGCGCTGGAAACTTTATTTGCCGATTATCTGCTTCCCTGGTGCAATACCTTCCTCGGTAAAGTTGAAGCCCATGCCGTTACGCCATTCTGGCGCACTCTGGCGCCGCTAACGCGTGATGCGATAGGGGCCATGTGGGATGAACTTCAGGAAGAAGATGAAGAATAATGTGATGTAAATCACCCTTAACTGCAACTGGTTTTACATCATTGCATAAAATGTGTGCGTGATCTCATTAATGTGCCGCTTTTCTGTTATGATGCGCGCCATGAACATACTTCTTTCTATTGCTATCACGACGGGCATCCTTTCTGGAATATGGGGATGGGTGGCCGTCTCCCTGGGGTTACTAAGCTGGGCCGGTTTTTTAGGTTGTACGGCTTATTTCGCCTGTCCGCAGGGCGGCTTTAAGGGATTGTTGATTTCCGCCTGTACGCTGTTAAGCGGTATGGTGTGGGCGCTGGTCATTATTCACGGTAGCGCGTTGGCGCCGCATCTGGAAATTGTCAGTTACGTGTTGACGGGGATCGTGGCATTCCTGATGTGTATCCAGGCAAAGCAGCTATTGCTTTCTTTTGTCCCGGGAACATTTATCGGCGCCTGTGCGACATTTGCAGGGCAGGGTGACTGGCGGTTGGTATTACCGTCGCTGGCGCTGGGGCTAATCTTTGGCTATGCCATGAAAAATAGTGGGCTATGGCTGGCATCACGCCGCGAGCAACATTCAGCGAATACGGCGGTCACAAAATAAAAAAGCGTGGGGTTCTTCCCCACGCTTTGTCGTATTCATCAGGATTCTGGCGGTACTGACAGCTCACGGTATTTCACCAGAATATCATTTTGCCTGTCCGCTTTATTCTGCAAATCCCACAGGCCGCGATCGATACCATCATTAATGAGGAAGATAACGCCGGTTTCAATGGCTGACATCAGACACAGCATCACCGGTTCGTTCGAGGTATAGCCGATTTCGCCTTCCAGTAAACGCTGGTAATCAATAAAACGGAACACGCCTGCCTGTACTTCATAGGAAAGGATTGTTTTACTGGTGTTCACCGAAGAAAGGATCTCGCCCGTACTGACGTTAACCACGCGCAGGTTGACAGCAATCTGATCCAGCTGATACTGCGTATCGGCGCCAATACCGAAATATCTTGCGCCGACCCCGCCGGATTTGACGTTACTTTCATAACCAATAATAGAACCTTCCACCATAATATTTGCCGCCGTCAGCGACTGAAGCGGGATACGGTTATTCATCGCCACGGTGCCGTTTTCCTGGGCTGCGCGAATAATTTTCCGTTCATTCAAAAGATTCTGTAAGCCTTGTCGTTCCAGTGGGATAAACCAGCGCGAATCTTTCAGCGCGGTGACCAACATAGCGGTGGCGCTCTGCGGCACAGCCGTGGAAAAGTTACTTGCCGGGTAAGGTTTAAATTGGCCCGTTTCATCCTGAATGTTATATACCGAAACAAAGATCTTACCGGTGGGAGCAGGTAAGTGCGTCAAATCTTTGTAACTTTGTGCGCGGGGCATTAATGTCGGTTTCGCAGCTTGTTTCGGCGGGGCAGTTAAGCATCCGCTCAACAATAAAACGGCAACCAAAATAAGTAAGCGCGGCATGATTTATATCCTTTAGTGACTGTAGCTTAAAAATCGGTTGACTGAGTTTGTAAACCTGACACTTCGATGGTCGAGGTTCTTCCCGTTTTTCTGTCCGTGACGTTGAGCTGGAGCTGTCCGTCGCGATTAGCGATATCGATAATAAAATCGTTGGTCACCATACGTCCTGGTTTCCCGGTATTAATATTGGTCAACAAGCCGCCCAGAATTTGCGATTGAATAGCCTGTGTAAAGTTATCCAACGCTGAGGGGGTTTCGATACCAAAATCGTTATCATAAGCGGGGTCTTTATATGAATTTTGCGCCTGGGCGCTATTCAATAAAAAGGAACCGTTATTGGGGTTTCCACCAAAGTTAGGATTACGGAACTGGAACGTCATATTTCCAGCCCAGGTTAATGGCGAAAAAAGCATGAGTAGCACTACTGCATGTTTAACACGCATGACAGCCTCCGGATAAAAATCATGTTTTAGAATTCATCACGCGCTAAATCACTCGTACTTAATAGCGTTTGATCTATTTGTCGGCGATTTAATGCTTCCTCTGTTTGCGCTAATGCGAAGACGACGGTTTTCTCGAAGTCTCTTTTCATTGGAAATAAAAAGGTCTGGAAAATAACGTCCTGATTTACCGTTATGGTGATCCAGCTTCCCCAACGCGCACTGGGTCTTTCATTAATGGTCAGATTGCCGGTGTATTCGCTTTCCCATTTGTCGCTGAATGCACGATAGAATTCATGTCCTATCGAAGAGACGGTATGGTCGGTTAACAATCCGGGAACCTCGACTTCAACTTCATTGGCATGCAGGTTTCCGGTAGCGAACAGTAACTCTGCTGCTACAATCCAGGTCAGATAGCGTTTCATGGCCTTACCGCCTGAGATTATCGTTTGCCCATGAAACTGCCTGGGTGCGATTTTTGACAGCTATCTTTTTGAAAAGATTATAAAGATGTGTCTTAACCGTATTCTCGCTGATAAATAGCGACCTGGCGATTTCATTATTAGAGGCACCAATACGTAACTTATTGAGGATCTCTTTTTCGCGATGAGTGAGTAATGCGGACTCGGTGCTGTTGTAGCGGTAATTTCCTGAGTGTGTAATCAGGTAACTGGCTAATTTTTGTGAAAAATAGCATTCGCCCCGCAGAATACCCTGTAATCCGCTGACCACGTGTTCCTGGTCTTCAGTGGCGTAAAACACGCCGTTAATATGAGGCCAGTTTTCAATTTCACGGTAGGGATAATCGTCAGGGGTATTTAACAATAATGTTTTTATATTATTGTTTTTGCGGCTTAAATTATCCTGCCAATAGTGGATAAGCTTCTTATCCGCTTCCATCATATCCATTAAAACAATGCAACCGGCTGAGATATCTTCCAGAGAACGTTGAATATTATGCAGTTTTCCGGTTATGGCCAGCGATTGCTTTAAATGTTGCAATAATGCCGTAGCTTGCAGAGATGGCTTTGTGATCAACAATAGTGTGTGACCATGACTACTATGGACTTCATTAAACATGATGAAACTCCACTTTTTTTAATCGCACATCTGACAGTTGCCCCCATAAAATAAAGGCACCAGAAGTACTGACAGATGTTGCACTGCTGTGGGTTGAAATAGCCCATTATCCAGAAAGAGAAAAATATTTACGAAAATACTTTTAACTGTTTTCAATCTAGCCATTACAAATCTTAAAGCAAGTGTTAAACTTGTAACAATATGTAAAAATATATATTAAAATGTTGTTTTTGGGTTTTTTTGAAGTTTAGATTTGATAGTAAAGTTGTACATTTCGCTGTTATTGCATAGATTTAAAAAATCATACAAATTATAATAATTCATTGATTTTTAATCATTTTAATTATTATATGTTATGTTTTGATTTTATTTTTTCTTAAAATTTGAGACGTGGCATTAACCTGGACAGCACAAAGACAAAAAAAACGAAGTGTGTCACGTCTTGTGCGTATTGCCCCCCATAGGAAGCATAAGAACATCCCCATGGCGGCATAACACACAACAACACTTCATTTTTTGGATTCGCGATACACTATCTTCTATGGCCAAAAATCAATTATAAAAAATCACATGGCTATCGTTTTATTAGCACTTTGGTATGAGCTTAAATAACAAAATACCACGCGTGGGTGAGTTATTAAAAATGTTTCCACGGACATACTCTTCATCGTAACGACGCGTTAACAAAAAACGCATGTCGCTAACAAGGTAATAGATAATTTTCGCTATGTACGACCAGGTCCAGGGTGACAGCATGAAAAACAAATTGTTATTTATGATGTTGACAATACTGGGTGCGCCTGGGATTGCAACCGCGACAAATTATGATCTGGCTCGTTCAGAATATAATTTTGCGGTAAATGAATTAAGCAAGTCTTCATTTAATCAGGCGGCCATTATTGGTCAAGTCGGCACGGATAATAGTGCCAGAGTACGCCAGGAAGGATCAAAACTATTGTCCGTTATTTCACAAGAAGGAGGAAATAATCGGGCGAAAGTCGACCAGGCAGGGAATTATAACTTTGCGTATATTGAGCAAACGGGCAATGCCAACGATGCCAGTATATCGCAAAGCGCTTACGGTAATAGTGCGGCTATTATCCAGAAAGGTTCTGGAAATAAGGCCAATATTACCCAGTACGGTACGCAGAAAACAGCAGTTGTAGTGCAGAAACAGTCGCATATGGCTATTCGCGTCACCCAACGCTAATACCGTTACGACTTTTAAATCAATCCGATGGGGGTTTTACCATGAAACTTTTAAAAGTGGCAGCATTCGCAGCAATCGTAGTTTCTGGCAGTGCTCTGGCTGGCGTCGTTCCACAATGGGGCGGCGGCGGTAATCATAACGGCGGCGGCAATAGTTCCGGCCCGGATTCCACGTTGAGCATTTATCAGTACGGTTCCGCTAACGCTGCGCTTGCTCTGCAAAGCGATGCCCGTAAATCTGAAACGACTATTACCCAGAGCGGTTATGGTAACGGCGCCGATGTAGGCCAGGGCGCGGATAATAGTACTATTGAACTGACTCAGAATGGTTTCAGAAATAATGCCACCATCGACCAGTGGAACGCTAAAAACTCCGATATTACTGTCGGTCAATACGGCGGTAATAACGCCGCGCTGGTTAATCAGACCGCATCTGATTCCAGCGTAATGGTGCGTCAGGTTGGTTTTGGCAACAACGCCACGGCTAACCAGTATTAATTTAGCGTCTGCGCTAATAAAAAAACAGGGCATAAGCCCTGTTTTTTTTCGGGAGGAAATTATGCATACTTTATTGCTCCTTGCCGCACTTTCAAATCAGATTACGTTTACCACGACTCAGCAAGGCGATATTTACACGGTGATCCCTCAGGTCACATTAAACGAACCCTGCGTCTGTCAGGTGCAAATTCTCTCTGTGCGCGACGGCGTCGGGGGACAAAGCCATACACAGCAAAAACAAACGCTATCTTTACCTGCTAATCAACCGATTGAGTTGTCTCGTCTTAGTGTAAATATATCTTCAGAGGACTCGGTTAAAATTATTGTTACTGTTTCGGACGGACAATCACTGCATTTATCACAACAATGGCCGCCTTCTGCACAGTAGTTTTTGATGGTGGCGGAAATGGATTGGCTGACCTGGGTATTAAAGAGGCGATAAAAGCGTCTCATCGTCTCGGCATGTCGCTAAAAGGTAACGCCGAACCCTCGAGGATGACTAATCATTGAGGAGTTAACATGTCCGTAATCAAGAAAAATATCCCTGCCATAGGCCTGTGTATCTGCGCTTTTTTTATCCATTCTGCGGTAGGGCAACAAACGGTACAGGGCGGCGTTATCCATTTTCGCGGCGCGATTGTTGAGCCACTGTGCGATATTTCTACTCACGCCGAAAATATTGATTTAACCTGCCTACGCGAAGGTAAAAAGCAAATGCACCGGATTGACCTTCGGCAGGCATCTGGATTACCGCAGGATATTCAGTCCATTGCGACGGTACGGCTGCATTATCTCGATGCGCAAAAAAGCCTGGCGGTGATGAATATTGAGTACCGTTAACGGCGGTGTCATAGATATAAAAAGAGCGACTCTGTTGAAAGCCCTGCTGTACACTTTGCAGATAAGGTGAGACAAAAGGGGGGGGTTATGACATCACGTCTTCAGGTCATACAGGGTGATATCACTCAACTTAGCGTCGATGCGATTGTGAATGCCGCTAACGCATCATTAATGGGCGGCAGTGGCGTAGACGGCGCGATTCATCGCGCGGCGGGGCCGGCATTGCTGGACGCCTGTAAACTCATCCGTCAGCAACAGGGCGAATGTCAGACGGGACATGCGGTTATCACGCCTGCTGGCAAGCTTTCGGCAAAGGCGGTTATTCACACAGTGGGGCCCGTCTGGCGAGGCGGCGAACACCAGGAAGCTGAGCTACTCGAAGAGGCATACCGGAATTGTTTGCTGCTTGCCGAGGCGAATCACTTTCGTTCCATCGCTTTTCCGGCAATCAGTACCGGCGTTTATGGCTATCCACGCGCCCAGGCCGCTGAAGTCGCCGTCAGGACGGTTTCAGATTTTATTACCCGTTACGCTCTGCCTGAACAGGTATACTTTGTCTGTTATGATGAAGAAACTGCCCGGCTTTACGCAAGATTACTTACTCAGCAAGGCGACGACCCTGCCTGATAAAACACGCCTGGAGCGTGCCGTTGAACCGCTATGCGCGCGCCATCCCGGAGAGTGCGGCATTCTCGCGCTGGATAACAGTCTGGACGCTTTTGCCGCCCGCTACCGCCTGACCGAAATGGCGGCGCGGACGCTGGATGTGCAGTATTATATTTGGGAAGACGATATGTCCGGGCGGCTGCTCTTTTCGGTACTGCTGTCGGCGGCGAAGCGCGGCGTTCATGTTCGTCTGCTGCTGGATGATAACAATACGCCTGGTCTGGATGATACGTTGCGCTTGCTGGATAGCCATCCTAATATCGAAGTTCGTCTGTTTAATCCTTTCTCTTTTCGTACGCTACGCGCGCTGGGATATTTGACGGATTTTGCGCGGCTGAATCGGCGGATGCACAATAAAAGTTACACTGCCGACGGCGTAGTGACGCTGGTCGGTGGGCGCAACATCGGCGATGCCTATTTCGGCGCTGGCGAGGAGCCGCTATTTTCCGATCTGGACGTGATGGCCATTGGCCCGGTGGTCAATGATGTCGCCAATGATTTTGAACGTTACTGGCGCTGTAGTTCAGTGTCGACATTGCAGCAAGTATTATCCCTTTCTGAGCAGGAACTGACGCAGCGTATCGAACTTCCCGAATCTTGGTATAACGATGAGATCACCCGCCGTTATCTGCATAAGCTGGAAACCAGCCAGTTTATGGCGGATCTCGATCGCGGAACGTTGCCGCTGATTTGGGCAAAAACACGCTTGCTTAGCGATGACCCTTCTAAAGGCGAGGGGAAGGCGCAGCGCCATTCGCTTCTTCCGCAGCGATTATTTGACGTGATGGGGTCGCCGACGGAGCGTATCGACATTATTTCCGCTTACTTTGTCCCTACGCGCGCAGGCGTGGCGCAGTTGCTTAATCTGGTCAGGAAAGGCGTGAAGATCGCCATCTTAACTAACTCTCTGGCAGCCAACGATGTGGCGGTCGTTCACGCAGGGTACGCGCGCTGGCGCAAGAAATTACTGCGCTATGGCGTGGAGCTCTACGAACTGAAACCGACCCGCGAACATGAAACCGCCGTACATGATCGCGGACTCACCGGGAACTCAGGTTCCAGCTTACATGCTAAAACGTTCAGTATTGATGGTAGTAAGGTGTTTATCGGGTCGCTTAATTTTGATCCCCGTTCAACGCTTTTAAATACCGAAATGGGCTTTGTCATTGAAAGTGAAACGCTGGCGACGCTTATTCATAAGCGTTTTACGCAGAGCCAACGCGATGCGGCCTGGCAACTGCGGCTGGATCGCTGGGGACGAATTAACTGGATCGATCGTCAGCAAGAAGAGGAAAAGGTGTTAAAGAAAGAACCCGCTACGCGTTTCTGGCAGCGAGTTCTGGTACGGTTGGCGGCAATTTTACCTGTGGAATGGTTGCTGTGAACCCGCGCGCGGAAAACTACCCGATCGCGGCGCGGCTTTCTTGTTTTACCGGCGGTTTACCTGAAAAGAGAAATTTCAGAAGCGGGATGCGTAAATGAATTTCATACAGAATTAACGCAATACCCATAACAAATATCAGCCCGCACAAGAACCCGATCAGGTTGGAGGAGATATGCGGCGTAATATACGCGCCAAAGAAAAGCGTTAAGGGATGATGCACCAGATAGATAAACAGCGAAGCATTCACGAAATAGGTGACACGCGCGGACTGAAAGTTTAACAAGCGATGCCCCAGTGAAAAGACCACGTTCACCATCCACAGCCCCATTACCATCGTAATCACGGATTCGGTTTCGTACATCCAGGCGTCGCCGCTCCCATAACGTTGATTCAGCAGATACGCGATAAAAGCAACGGCAGCGCCTAAAGTGCATCCGCGTGAGGGCGTGGTGAAGCGCGCTTTCAGATCGGGGTGAATGAAGGCCAACGCACCGAGAATAAAAAACGGCACATAAAATAGCGTTTGCATCACAATAAAATTGAACATGCCGTCACTGAGGATTGCCGGATATACGATGAAAATAATGCGCCTGATAGAGGCGTAAGCCATCCCCAGCAGGAAAAAAATAAGCGAAAGCCTGGCCAGTGAAATAGCGGCGGGACGAGGCTTGCTTGTTTCCTGCCTTTTTTGGAACCAGGTAAAAATCCCGATGCTGACTGTGGTTAATATCACCAGCACCAGTAAAAACCACAGATGTGAAATGAGTTCCCACGCTAACGTATTATATTTTTCATAGGCAGAGAGTGTAGGCCAGTTCTCTGTTTTCTCTTTGACATATTGCAACAGGATAAATTGCGGCAAGGTAAGCAAAGGGATTGCGGTAAGCATGGGAATACCCACACGTTCTACCCGTACTTTCCACCAGCGTTTTAACGGATAACGTAAAAACAACATGTACGAAAAATAACCAGAAATAACAAAAAACACCTGCATACGAAAAGCGTGGATAAAATCGTTAAACAGGGTTAGCCACCACGATGGCGTGGCGCTATTGACATGCCAACTGTGAGTGGAATAGATCAACGAGATATGAAAGGGAATCCCTAACAACATCAGCCATGCGCGGATAGAGTCAAGAAAATATTCACGCGGCGCGGGTACAGAGCTCATATAAGGTCACGTATTCTCAGATTTTTCACCTTATCCATAAGGCGAATTATAGTTACATTCGGTAGCAACCCTACACCAACTCCGACAACCTGTCTCCAGGATAAGCACGCAAAGTGAAAACAGGCGCGGGAGGTGCTTAATCCATGAGCCAGCGCGCTGAACAAAGCCTGGATTCAGTTGTCGTAATGCCTGATTATCCATTAAAATGGATCGGATCGATATAAGCACACAAAGGGGGAAGTGCTTACTTATTATGAAACATAAACGACAAATGATGAAAATGCGTTGGTTGGGCGCAGCTATTATGTTAACGCTTTACGCATCATCGAGCTGGGCGTTCAGTATTGATGACGTGGCAAAACAAGCTCAATCTTTAGCCGGGAAAGGCTATGAGGCGCCTAAAAGCAACTTGCCCTCCGTTTTCCGCGACATGAAATATGCGGATTATCAGCAGATCCAGTTTAACAGCGATAAAGCCTACTGGAACAACTTAAAGACCCCTTTTAAGCTCGAATTTTACCATCAGGGGATGTACTTCGATACGCCGGTCAAGATTAACGAAGTGACGGCGACGACGGTCAAAAGAATCAAATACAGCCCGGATTACTTCAATTTTGGCAATGTTCAGCACGATAAAGACACGGTAAAAGATTTAGGCTTCGCCGGGTTCAAAGTCCTGTACCCCATCAACAGTAAAGATAAGAACGACGAAATCGTCAGTATGCTTGGCGCCAGCTATTTCCGCGTTATCGGCGCAGGCCAGGTATATGGCTTATCTGCGCGCGGCCTGGCGATTGATACCGCCTTACCATCTGGTGAAGAGTTTCCCCGCTTTCGCGAGTTCTGGATTGAGCGTCCAAAACCCACCGATAAGCGTTTGACCGTCTATGCATTACTGGATTCTCCGCGCGCGACCGGCGCTTACCGTTTTGTGATCATTCCTGGCCGCGATACCGTGGTGGACGTGCAGTCAAAAGTCTATCTGCGCGATAAAGTGGGCAAGCTGGGCGTTGCGCCATTAACCAGTATGTTCCTGTTTGGGCCAAACCAGCCGTCGCCGACGACCAACTATCGTCCGGAACTGCATGACTCGAACGGTTTATCCATTCATGCGGGTAATGGCGAGTGGATTTGGCGTCCGCTGAACAATCCAAAACACCTCGCTGTGAGCAGCTATGCAATGGAAAACCCTCAGGGATTCGGCCTGTTGCAGCGTGGTCGCGAGTTCTCGCGCTTTGAAGATTTAGACGATCGCTACGACCTGCGTCCAAGCGCCTGGATTACCCCGAAAGGCGACTGGGGCAAAGGTAAGGTTGAACTGGTTGAAATTCCGACCAATGATGAAACCAACGATAACATCGTCGCTTACTGGACTCCGGATCAACTGCCGGAACCGGGTAAAGAGATGAACTTCAAGTACACTCTGACCTTCAGCCGCGATGAAGATAAACTTCATGCGCCGGATAATGCCTGGGTGCTGCAAACACGCCGCTCAACGGGCGACGTTAAACAGTCGAATCTGATTCGCCAGCCCGACGGCACTATTGCCTTTGTGGTGGATTTCGTTGGCGCCGACATGAAAAAACTGCCGCCGGATACGCCTGTCGCTGCGCAAACCAGCATTGGCGATAACGGTGAAATCGTTGACAGTAATGTACGCTATAACCCAGTCACTAAAGGCTGGCGTTTAATGCTGCGCGTGAAAGTCAAAGACGCGAAGAAAACCACGGAAATGCGTGCCGCATTGGTGAATGCCGATCAGACGCTAAGTGAAACCTGGAGCTACCAGTTACCTGCCAATGAATAAAACAACTGAGTATATTGACGCACTGCTGCTTTCTGAACGTGAGAAAGCGGCATTGCCGAAAACTGACATCCGCGCCGTGCATCAGGCGCTGGATGCCGAGCATCGGACTTACTCGCGAGAAGACGATTCACCGCAGGGTTCCGTAAAAGCCCGCCTTGAACACGCCTGGCCGGATTCATTGGCGAAGGGGCAGTTAATTAAAGATGATGAAGGGCGCGATCAGTTGCAGGCTATGCCAAAAGCGACGCGCTCTTCGATGTTTCCCGATCCCTGGCGAACCAACCCGGTTGGCCGTTTCTGGGATCGTCTGCGTGGGCGGGATGTAACGCCGCGCTATGTTTCTCGTCTGACAAAAGAAGAGCAGGCGAGCGAGCAAAAATGGCGTACCGTCGGCACTATACGCCGCTATGTTCTGTTAATTTTGACTCTGGCGCAAACCGTCGTCGCGACCTGGTATATGAAGACCATTCTGCCTTATCAGGGATGGGCGCTCATCAATCCTATGGATATGGTGGGGCAGGATATTTGGGTCTCTTTTATGCAGCTCCTGCCCTACATGCTGCAAACCGGTATCCTGATTTTGTTTGCCGTGCTGTTCTGCTGGGTGTCAGCCGGATTCTGGACGGCGCTGATGGGCTTCCTGCAACTGCTTATCGGGCGCGATAAGTACAGCATCTCCGCGTCTACGGTTGGCGATGAGCCCCTCAATCCGGAACACCGGACGGCGCTGATCATGCCTATCTGTAATGAAGACGTTAGCCGCGTTTTCGCCGGTCTGCGCGCGACCTGGGAGTCCGTTAAAGCCACAGGCAACGCCGCGCATTTTGACGTCTATATCCTTAGCGACAGTTATAACCCGGATATCTGCGTGGCGGAGCAAAAGGCGTGGATGGAGCTTATCGCGGAAGTGCAGGGCGAAGGCCAAATTTTTTACCGTCGCCGCCGCCGCCGTATGAAACGCAAAAGCGGCAATATTGACGATTTTTGCCGCCGCTGGGGCAATCAGTACAGCTATATGGTGGTGCTGGACGCGGACTCAGTGATGAGCGGCGAGTGTCTGAGCGGTCTGGTGCGCCTGATGGAAGCGAACCCAAACGCCGGGATTATCCAGTCTTCGCCGAAAGCGTCGGGGATGGATACTCTGTATGCCCGCTGCCAACAGTTCGCGACCCGTGTTTATGGGCCGCTGTTTACCGCCGGGCTGCACTTCTGGCAGTTGGGAGAGTCGCACTACTGGGGGCACAATGC
Source organism: Salmonella sp. NW722 (assembly GCF_051702785.1). Classification (NCBI taxonomy): domain Bacteria; kingdom Pseudomonadati; phylum Pseudomonadota; class Gammaproteobacteria; order Enterobacterales; family Enterobacteriaceae; genus Salmonella; species Salmonella sp. NW722. Next base: position 628,582 of record NZ_JAMMIN010000001.1, on the reverse strand, counting down.
CATTATCCGCGTGAAGCCGTTTATCGAGCACTGCGCTCTGGCGCCGCTGCCGGGAGAAGGTTCGTTCGCCGGATCGATTCTTTCCCACGACTTTGTGGAGGCGGCGCTAATGCGTCGGGCAGGGTGGGGCGTCTGGATTGCCTACGATCTCCCCGGTTCCTATGAAGAGCTGCCGCCAAACCTGCTGGATGAGCTTAAACGCGACCGCCGCTGGTGTCACGGCAACCTGATGAACTTTCGTCTGTTCCTGGTGAAAGGAATGCACCCGGTGCATCGCGCCGTGTTCCTGACCGGGGTAATGTCATATCTGTCCGCGCCGTTATGGTTTATGTTCCTCGCGCTTTCTACCGCGCTGCAGGTCGTTCATGCGTTAACAGAGCCGCAATATTTCCTTCAGCCGCGCCAGCTTTTTCCGGTCTGGCCGCAGTGGCGTCCGGAACTGGCAATCGCGCTGTTTGCGTCAACGATGGTGCTGCTGTTCCTGCCGAAGCTGCTCAGTATTATGCTGATCTGGTGTAAAGGCACCAAAGAGTATGGCGGTTTCTGGCGCGTTACGCTGTCGCTGTTGCTGGAAGTGCTGTTCTCCGTGTTGCTGGCGCCGGTGCGTATGCTGTTTCATACCGTGTTTGTGGTCAGCGCGTTTCTCGGCTGGGAAGTGGTCTGGAACTCACCGCAACGCGACGATGATTCTACGCCGTGGGGAGAAGCCTTTATGCGTCACGGTTCTCAACTGCTGCTGGGGCTGGTCTGGGCGGTGGGTATGGCGTGGCTGGATTTACGCTTTCTGTTCTGGCTGGCGCCGATTGTCTTTTCGCTGATTCTGTCGCCATTTGTTTCGGTGATCTCCAGTCGTTCAACGGTAGGATTACGCACCAAACGCTGGAAGCTGTTCCTGATCCCGGAAGAGTATTCGCCGCCTCAGGTGTTGGTCGATACCGATAAATATCTGGAGATGAATCGCCGCCGTATTCTGGACGATGGCTTTATGCATGCGGTATTTAACCCGTCGCTGAATGCGCTGGCGACCGCGATGGCCACCGCGCGTCACCGCGCCAGTAAGGTGCTGGAAATAGCCCGCGATCGTCATGTGGAGCAGGCGCTAAACGAAACGCCGGAGAAACTGAACCGCGATCGGCGTCTGGTTTTGCTCAGCGATCCGGTGACGATGGCGCGTTTACACTATCGGGTCTGGAATGCGCCAGAGAGATACTCTTCCTGGGTAAACCATTATCAGTCTCTCGTCCTGAATCCACAGGCGTTGCAGGGACGAGCATCGTCAGCGGGATAAGGTTTTCAGGTCTGGAGTGAGGTGAAAAATACCGGCGTGATGCCGGTATTTTTATAGTGAAATGAGGTATCAGGTGCGTATATTCGCGGTGAGCATAATGGTAATTACCCTGAGCGGCTGCGGCAGTATTATCAGCAGAACGATCCCCGGACAAGGACACGGCAACCAGTATTACCCTGGCGTGCAGTGGGATATGCGTGATACCGCATGGCGCTATATCACTATCCTCGATCTGCCCTTCTCACTGATCTTCGATACACTGCTACTGCCGCTCGATATTCACCACGGGCCTTATGAGTAATTAACGCTCATCCCATTCGTCTGCCGCAGTACGGCCTTCCTCGGTATCAAGCGGGGGTTCAAGCTGGAATTCCCCTTCATCCCATTCATGCAAGGTATTCTCTTCCTGCCATTCCTGGCGGATCTCTATCTCATCATAATCGCCGTCAAACACGCTCTGCGCGGCTTCACCACTCAGCATCGGCAGACATTCGCCATCTTCACCTTCATCGGCGAAAAATTCGACCTGCCACATAATGTCCCCATCCTGCAGTACATATTTCTGAACGTTGAACTGCTGCACATTCGCTTCATCTTGTTCGAGGCCTGGATGGTCAGCCAGAAATTCTTCCCGGGCTGCATCGATAGCTTCTTCCAGCGTGGCATACATGGTCATCAGTGTCTCCCTTTGATTTGACGAGGTATTTAGGGAAAGAATAGCTGATTCTGTGATATTGCAAGTATGAAAGCGCAAAAATCATTCTATTGCCAGTCTGCGCCGTCGTAAGCTGTTCCATGAATAGATAGCATTGAACAACACCACGCCTGCCGTGACGCAGAATACGGCGCGGAAGCCATAGCTCGCGGAAATTGCGGCGCCCATGAGAGGGCCGGTGACGTTGCCGATATCGCGGAAAGATTGGTTGTAACTGAATATGCGCCCGGCTATCTGGTTGGTAGAGTTGTAAACCAGCAGAGTTTGAACGGCTGGCAGCAGCGCGCCATCCGCCGCGCCAAGCAGAAACCGCAATAGCGCGAGTTGCCACGGCGTTTGCACAAAAGACATTGGAATCAGCAGCAGTACGGAAATAATCAGCGCGACGATAAGAATCTTTTCCGGGCCAATTCTGTCGCCAAGCTTGCCGAGCCGGGGGGCGCTAAGTAATGCCGCCACGCCGGGAACGGACGCTATCATCCCGCTAATGAACGCAATATTACTGACATTTCCCGCGAGTTCGCGCACATAGAGCGTCAGGATGGGCGCAATAGACCCCGTCGCCACCTGAATAATCAGCGTGGTGACAAACAGGCTTAACACCAGGCGGGGATTTTTTAACGAGGCGACCACTTCCCGAACGTGAAGCATCTCTTTTTTGCTCACCGGCAGGAAATTCTCGCGAATAAAAAAGAAGGTGAGCAGAAAACAGATAAACAAAACGCTGGCGGTAATAAAAAAGACCGGGCGAAGGCCGTAATGGTCGGCGAGCAGACCGCCCGCAAGTGGGCCAAGCAGAGCGCCGCTGACGCCGCCAGTAGAGAGCGTCCCTAACGCCCAGCCGCTTTTATGGCGCGGCACCTGAGTGGCGATGAGCGCATTGGCGTTGGGAATAAATCCGCCCAACAGGCCTAATAACGCGCGGAGGATCAGAAATTGCCAGATATTTTGCGCCATGCCCATTAACAGCATCACAATGGCCATGCCGAGAGCGGAACGCAACAGCATGATCTTACGCCCTTTACGATCCGCCAGACCGCCCCAAAAAGGGGAAGCGATAGCTGAAAAGAGGAACGTAATACTAAAGACCAGCCCGGACCACATGTTGAGCGCGCTATGGCCTGTTACGCCGAGTTGCTCAACGTAGAGAGGAAGAAAAGGCATGACCAGGCTGAATGCCGCGCCGGTTAAAAAACAGCCCAGCCAGGTAACGGTTAGATTGCGTTTCCAGTTTATGGGGACATCAGAGGGTGACATAGCGTTCCACAGTATGATGCGCGGTTTGCGCTATCATCAATTTAATTATGAGCGTACTAATTATAATTATGCGCCGACCTTACCAGCCTCGCAATGTGGGGAGCTTTTAAAGCTAAAAGAGGGGAAAAATTGCAGCCTGACGGCTGCAATCCTGTCAATAGCGCGACGGTACGCCTTCAGGGCGAGTTTTAAAGCGGCGATGCAACCACATATACTGCTCTGGCGCCATCATAATGCACTGCTCAACAATCTTATTCATCCATGCGGCAGTCGCTTCTGCGTTCTCCAGCGGAGGCGAATATTCCGCAGGAAGAATGATCAGTTCGTAGCCTTTTCCATCGGGTTTACGGCGAGGCACGAAGGGGATAATACAGGCTTTAGACATGCGCGCGAGCATCCAGGTACCGGAGGTCGTGGCAGCCTGGTCGACAGCGAATAATGGTACAAAAACGCTGGCGCGCGGGCCATAATCGTGATCCGGCGCATACCAGATCAATTCGCCGCTTTTCAATGCCTTAACCATGCCTTTCAGATCTTTGCGATCCAACATCGATTTATTGGAGCGTAAGCGTCCCCAGGTCTGTAACCAGTCGAGCAACGGATTATCATTCGGGCGATAAACTCCGATCCCCGGGTTATGCATACCAAACATGCGGGCGCCAAACTCAAGGGTAAGGAAATGTATTCCTACCAGAATGAACCCCAGCCCCTGCGCTTTAACTTCACGGATATGCTCCAGACCGCTCGCTTCCATCCAGCGGTTCACTCGCCGATCGGGCCAGAACCAGGCCATGCCGGTTTCCATCACGCCCATACCGACGGATTCAAAGTTTTTGACCACCATGGTGTGGCGTTCCTGCGCGCTCATTTCCGGAAAGCATAATTCAAGGTTGCGATAGGCGATTTTCGCGCGGCGTTTCATTACGCGTCGCGCCAGGTGGCCCAATGCGCAACCCAATTTATAGATGACCGGGTAGGGGAGTTGCACGACCAACCAAAGCGCGCCTATACCCAACCAGGTTAACCAATAGCGCGGGTGCAGTAAGGCCACGGAGAACTTAGGCAACTTCGTCATTTCTATCCTGTCTTTCAACGAACAATTCCCCGTATTCTCGCATCTTTTTGCGTTGAGCAAAAATATGTAGCAGGAGAGTGGCGATTAAATCGGCAATTGTTGTTAATTATTTAGTGTAAAGTAGGAAATGTAGCGCAAAATGTGTGGATGTAAATTGGCGAGACTTGCCTTATCATGCCTGCCCACTTTATTTTTTGCTGATTGCAGGATACGTACACCATGCCAGTGTTACACAACCGCATCTCTAATGACGAGCTGAAAGCCAAAATGCTGGCGGAAAGCGAGCCGCGTACGACAATTTCTTTTTATAAATATTTCACTATCGCCTCGCCGCAGCAGACGCGGGACGCGTTGTATCAGGTGTTTACGGCGTTGGACGTTTTTGGTCGTGTTTACCTGGCGCATGAAGGCATCAATGCGCAAATCAGCGTGCCGCAAAGCAAGCTCGAGACCTTTCGTCAACAGCTTTATACGTTCGACCCCGCGCTGGACGGGCTGCGTTTAAATATCGCGCTGGAGGATGACGGAAAGTCATTTTGGGTGCTGCGTATGAAAGTTCGCGACCGTATCGTTGCTGACGGTATTGACGATCCGAGTTTTGACGCCAGTAATGTCGGCGATTATCTGAAGGCGGCAGATGTGAATGCGATGCTGGACGATCCTGACGCGGTCTTTATTGATATGCGCAACCACTATGAGTATGAAGTCGGCCATTTCGAAAATGCTCTGGAAATCCCGGCGGATACGTTTCGTGAACAGTTGCCAAAAGCGGTTGAAATGCTGCGGGAACATGCAGATAAAAAGATAGTGATGTACTGTACCGGCGGTATTCGTTGTGAGAAAGCCAGCGCCTGGATGAAACACAACGGTTTCAATAAAGTCTGGCATATTGAGGGTGGCATCATTGAGTACGCCCGTCGCGCGCGCGAGCAGGGGCTTCCCGTTCGCTTTATCGGCAAAAACTTTGTATTTGATGAGCGAATGGGCGAACGAATCTCGGATGAGGTTATCGCGCATTGTCATCAGTGCGGCGCGCCCTGCGATAGCCATACCAACTGCAAAAACGACGGTTGCCATCTGCTGTTTATCCAGTGTCCGCAGTGCGCCAGTAAATTTAACGGCTGCTGTAGTGAACAATGCTGTGAAGAGTTGGCCTTGCCGGAGGAAGAACAGCGCCGACGTCGTGCGGGTCGCGAGAACGGCAACAAAATTTTTAATAAATCGCGTGGTCGGCTTAATAGCAAACTGAGCATTCCCGATCCGGCTGAGTAATATTTTGCCGGATAGCAGCGTAAAGGCCGCTATCCGGCATTTCGCCAGGCGTTACTTCTGCTGAACGCCTTCTACTGAGATGATAAGCTCAACCTCTTGTGAGGCCGGGCCGAGATCGGTAGTTATATTGAAATCCTTCAGCTTAATTTTTCCTTCGGCCTCAAAGCCCGCGCGCTTACCGCCCCACGGATCGTCGCCCTGGCCCATCAGCTTCGCTTCCAGCGTCACCGGTTTAGTCACGCCATTGAGCGTCAGATTGCCGGTAATATCCAGTTCATCGCCCTCTTTTTTCACGCTGGTAGAGGTGAAGGTTGCCTGCGGGAATTTCGCAACATTAAGAAATTCCGCGCTACGCAGGTGTTTGTCACGTTCGGCATGGTTAGTGTCGACGCTATTGGTGTTAATGGTCACGTTCACTTTGTCGGCCGACGGATTTTTTTCGTCAAAAGTGAACGTGCCGTCGAAATCTTTAAAGGTGCCGTATAGCCAGCTGTAGCCCAGATGCTGGATGCGGAAATTGACGAACGCATGTTGGCCTTCTTTATCAATTTTATACTCCGCCGCCACGGCGGAACCGGTCGTGAATAACAAGGATGCGAGGGTGAATCCCAGCAGGTTTTTTTTCATTTTTGAGCTCCATAGTCAGATGACGACATTCCTGTCATACGTTTCAGTGTGTCGTCTTTATCGATGAAATGGTGTTTTAGCGCCATAACCCCATGCGAGAGCGAGATAATGACCAGCGACCAGGCAAACCACAGATGCAGCGTTCCGGCGATGTCAGCCTGCGCGCCCGCGTCCGTAAGCGTGGCCGGAATCTCAAACCAGCCAAAGACGCTAATCGGTTTACCATCGGCGGTGGAAATCAGGTAGCCGCTAATGATTATCGCAAAGAGCAGGAGATACAGGAGGAGATGACCCGCGGCGGCGCCAGCGCGCGTTAAACGGGAATAGCTGGTCAACGCAACGGGCGGCGGAAAATAAAGCCGCCAGATAATACGCACGATCAGCGCCATCATCAGTAATATGCCAATACTTTTATGCATTTCCGGTGCCTGGTGATACCAGCCGTCGTAATAACTTAGCGTGACCATCCATAAACCCAACGCAAACATGCCATAGACCACCAGGGCGGTCAGCCAGTGGAGCGCGGCGGAAACCACGCCATAACGCTGTGGAGTATTTTTAAATTGCATAAACACACCAACGAATATTTCACGAGAGAATGAAAATGGCGTGGAAAAGCGCCGAATGCAACTTATAAATAAGAATTTGAATGACATTTATTTTTATTTCAATAATTTTGATGTTGTTTGCGGTTCAGCTTCAGAAGTTTCGAGATATTTCCCCCTGATAACCGCACAACGGCAGGAACTGACATTATTGCCGTGCTTCAACGTTATGAAATAAAAAGTGAGGAACTTTCAGGAAGTGTCAGTTAACGTCAATGAAAAGCAATCAGAAGAAAAGGAGATAAACAATATCCATCACCGCCAGCAGCGACCAAAGAATAACGTAAAGCATGAAATGTTCGCGAATATTATTCATCAGAAAATGAAAGAGACGGCGCATAGCTTACCTTAATAAACAGCCCCTTTACGGGGCCGACAAATTATTGGCTAAAACGGGAAAGCCGGAACGGCGTCAGATCAAAGGAGGGCGTTTTTCCCAACGCAAAATCCGTAGCGATTTCTCCTAACACCGGGGCGAATTTAAAACCATGTCCGCTGAGTCCAGTGATGACAAGCGTGTTCTCATGGCCAGGCAGCGTATCGATAATAAAATCCTCGTCCGGCGAATTATCATAGGTACATGCCGCCCCATGTAAACAACCGCCGATACCCGGCAGTACGTTACGCAGGAAAGGAAATGCTTCCGCGCCATCGCTGGCAACGGCGGCAAAGGGCTTGCGCTCTTCCGGAGCCTGTATTCGCTGTCCGCCATTGTGTTTGCCGATTTTTAACTCGTCGTTCTCCGCCGGGAAGCCGTAATATTGATCGCCGTTGGGCATTTCGCCGGTAAAGGCCGGAAAGCGGTTTTTAGTGCTGTAACGTCCATCCGCCTTAAACCAGGCAAAAACTTTACGTACGGGCTGAACGGGCAGCTCCGGTACCAGCGCTTTGACCCAGGTGCCCGCGCTAATTAGCGCCTTGCTGGCGTGGTAGCTGCCTTCACTCGTCTCTATCGTCACACCGTTATCATCATGATGAATATGGCTTACCTGGCTGTTGAATAGCTGTGCGCAGCCAGCCTCTCGGGCCAGACGAAGCCATGTGGTAATGGCTAATTCGCTGCGCAGGAAACCGGAGTCAGCTTCAAACAGCCCGATATAATTTTCGGGCACGCGAATTTCCGGCCAGCGCGTCATAAGGGCCGTCGCGTCCAGGCGCTCGACGTTCAATTGCCACTGTTGCGCGCTTCGTGCGACGTTGGCTAAGAAAGCGGAATCGGCCGGGCCGAGGTTGACGACGCCGGAGCGGACAAAAATAGGCTCTTCATTGTGTGTGGAGAGTTCATCCCAAAGCGTCTGGGCGCGAAGCACCAGCGGGACATATTTTTCGCCTTCACCATAAGCGTGGCGGATAAGGCGGGTATCGCCGTGGTGGCTGCCCTGTTGATGAGGCGGCATATGCGCATCGGTCATCAGAACCTTTAGCCCGGCGCGGGTGGCGTAATAACCAGCGGCGGCGCCAACCGAACCGCTGCCGATAATAATAAGGTCGTATTTCATCAGCTTCTCTCTGCTATCGCGATGATTTCAGGGTAAATAACTGCGCTGAGATATACAAGCCAGAAATAAGTGAGGCACCTTACGGTGCCTGAGAGAGGGGGAGCGCGTCACGCTAATGGCGACGATACTCGTTTTCCTGGTAATCACCTGATTCTATTTTGGCGATGCCGGCTTCTAATATTGAAATAAATTGCCTGGCTACATCTGTTGTTAACCAGAGCGTTTGACCAACTTCAGTCCCTTCCGGTTCCGGACGATTTGGGGTCTGGTAGTGCAAACGCAGCATCAGCGCATCATAGCTATCGACGGTGCTGATGTCCCATCCTACAAGCGGATGGGTCTGAATGACTTCATTATTCTTTTCCATCATGCCCCCCTGGTACGTGTTATAAGACAACGGTTCTCGAGGTTCAATGCGTGTTTTTCTTCTGAAGCAACTTCAGTATACCAATTAATAAGGCTATTCACTGCGTTTTTAAAGAGACCGGAGGATAAATGTCTCTTTTTAAGAATTATATGAACAATAAAGCGGCAGTTCATTCATATTTTTTTAGGATGTTGTGCAATTATTTTGAGGGTCAGGTGAAATATTCATCAGTTGCGCAAATAAAAAAGCCGGGGCGACCCGGCAAACATACATCACTGCATATCATTTTTTATTCATTGATGAACCAGTCATCAGCGCTCTCCCAGGTCTCCTGGAGAATCTCGCTAATGCGTTCTTTGTCCTCTTTTGATGCGCCAATGACGGACAAGTTGTTGGCGGTAGCGTAACGTACGGTGACGTTACCCAAGTTCTCAGGAAAATGATGGCTAATACGACGGGAGAGTTCGCCCGCCAGCGCATCAATCGCACCGGCAGGCAGAGGTGACGTTTTGGCTATAGTGACTTCAATACGCATAATGACCCCCTGTTGAATATACTGGATATATATACAGTTAAATCCAATATATAGCAACAGGTAAGCGCATTTTTTATTTTTTTACTGACCAGCGTACTGTTTCACCCGCTAAAAAAGGCACCAGCGAATCATCAGCCAGCGCGATATTTTCCGGTATCTGTTGTTCATCGCGAACCAGTTCCACCCACCCCGTATTCACCGGCAGGCCATAGAATTGCGGGCCATTCAGTGAACAGAACGCTTCAAAGTGCGCCAGCGCGTTCATTTCCTCAAACACGGCGGCATAACTGCCAAGGGCGGAGGGGGCGTTGAAACAACCGGCGCAGCCGCAACTGGTCTCTTTACGATGACGTGAATGCGGCGCTGAATCCGTCCCCAGGAAGGCGCGCGTAAAACCACTGGCGACCAGGTCGCGTAACGCCTGCTGGTGAATATTGCGTTTCAGAATCGGCAGACAGTACAGGTGAGGACGAATGCCGCCGACCAGCATATCATTACGGTTAAACATTAAATGTTGAGGCGTAATGGTCGCCGCCAGGTAGTCGTTGCCGTCACGGACATACTGCGCGGCATCTTTGGTCGTGATGTGCTCAAAGACCACTTTAAGCGCGGTCAGACGCTGGCGTAGCGGTTCCATTACGTTGTCGATAAAACGCGCTTCACGATCGAATATATCAACCTCCGCATGGGTCACCTCCCCGTGGACCAGCAATGGCATTCCGAGTTTTTCCATCCGCTCCAGTACCGGCATGATAGCGTCGACTGACGTTACGCCATGACTGGAGTTAGTGGTGGCATTGGCCGGGTAAAGCTTAGCCGCAGTAAATACGCCTTCATGGAAACCACGCTCCAGTTCATCGGCATCGAGCGAATCCGTTAAATAGCAGGTCATTAACGGCGTGAAATCATGCCCGGCGGGCACCGCATCGAGAATACGCTGGCGGTAGGCGATCGCTGCATCAACGGTCGTGATGGGGGACGCCAGGTTCGGCATCACGATAGCGCGACCATAAATTTCGCTGGTATAGGGTACGACCGTTTTTAACATGTCGCCATCGCGAAGGTGAACGTGCCAGTCGTCCGGGCGGCGGATCTTTAAAACCTGGGATGGTGCAGTCATTAATAAGCTCCGGCTGAGGAATAGTCTTTTTGCCGGAAACAAAGGATAAGCGGAAACGTTTTCGTTTGCACGTAAAAAAAGGGCGCGAGCGCGCCCTCCGAAATCAATTGGTGAAAGGAATAACGATTTCACCAGGTTTAACTTCAATGCCTTTCGCGAGTTTCTTCGCTAACGCTTCGCCTTTACTGCTGTCCTCACGCAACACGTAAGCGGGCCGCTGGTTAAAGTAGCTACGTAAAGACTGATTTAAATAGGGCAGGAGCGTTTGTAGCACCGATTGCATTTTCTCCGGCGTCACGGTGGCGTCTACTACTTCCATCTCCTGAAGATAGATGGCGCCTTTTTCTTTATCAAAGACCGGCAGGGCTTTTAGCTTGAGTTTCATCGTCGCTTTTTGACTGCCAAACAGGGAATTCATATCCAGCCTGGCATCGCCAGTAAGGGTGACTTTATTAGGCTCTTCCCGACCAATCTGGCTGACAAGGTTAGTCAATACGATATGCGCGTCGGCAATGCCGGGCAGACCAATATCTTTTGAGAAATTATTCCGTTTTTCAAGCGCTTGATTGATTTCTTGTTCGCTAATGGTGTATTGCGTAAGTTGATTACAACCCACTAACAGGCCGCTAACTACCAGCGCAGCGGCAAAAAAAAACTTTTTCATGGCGTTCCTTAGCATGTTGCCTGTGCCCTAATCTTGACACAAAGCAGCATGTCGCGCCAGCGGACATGGTGCCACTAGAAAAAGCTGAAAAAGGCGGCAAGAAAGGGTTGCCGCCTGGCGGGAGTTAGATAGCCATTGAGGAGAGTAAATTAATTTGCGTCTGCTTCGCCATATTATCGCGATAGTCCGCGACTTTTGTCGGCCAGTGGATACCGGCGACCAGCGTCAGATTACGCAGAAGCGGAAACAGATGAATATCATCTTCCGATAATTCGCCGTTAACGGCGTTAGGCTGTACGATGAGTTTATCCAGCAAACGTAAATCATCGCCGATCTTTTTAATCAGTCCGGCAGAGTGCGCAAGATGGTTGTCAAAACTGCCAGATGAGGCCTCTTTTTTGCGGATAAAATACTGGCGCGCCGCAGGGGTAGAAAATTCATCGAAAGCGGATTTTGCAAATCGCGGCAGCAGTAGCTGATTAACGTAACCGTTAACTTTGCGCAACCACTCTTCAATGGCTGGATTGCGTTTCCCGGTTAACAGCGGTTTGCCGTCGAGGTTGTCGACATAATGTACAATATCCATACTTTCAGGAAGGTAGCGACTATCATCTTTTTGCAGGATGGGCACCATCTTTTGACCAATCATCCGGGTGGGCGTCGCCTCGTCGTCATTTTGTAACACGTTAAGTTCAACGGGGATGTTCTTCAGGCCGAAAATCATGCGGGCTTTAACGCAGAAAGGGCAATGATCGTAAATATAAAGCTTCACGTTTCTCCTCCATTTGACTGTCGGTATCTGACCAGTATGGAGGAGATAGCGACAGGTATCAAATCAGGCGCCGGGTTCCAGCATCCGGCGCGGCGTGCGTTTATGACTAAATTGCCAGCCTAAAGCCAAAAAGGTAATGAAGCCGATAATACCGAGCATCATCCACGGTAGTTCAGGCTGCGCAAGCGCTTTCCCCATATCAAACAACCAGCCGCCGCCGATATAACCAATCGCGCCGCCAATGGCTAATCCCAGACGGCTAAAGCCCATATAGCTTCCCCGCGCCCTCGCGTCCGCGAGCGACGCGCTGAGCGTTTCGCGCGCCGGTTCGGCGATAACCGAGCCGATGTAGAAAGCGCAAATAAGCGTAAAAAGCTGCTGTAAATTGCCCACCATCCCGATGGGGAGCATGCTCAGCGACATGACGAGCAAACCGGCCATCAGCCGATGCTCCAGCCGAAAACGCTTTTCGCTCCAGCGGGCAATCGGGTAGAGCAACGTCAGCGAGAGACACGCCTCAATAGCGTACATCCATTTCACGGCAGCAGGCGAACCGGCGATATCGTTTACCATAATCGGCAGCATTAACATGACCTGTACCGCCAGCATATAGTAGCCCGCCAGCGTCAGCACGTAGGTGACAAACCTTTTATCGCTCATGACGCGGCGCATTCCTTCACGCACCGGCGTTCTGACCGTTGATAGCTTCCAGGCCGGAAGCAGCCATGCATTGAAAAGGGCGCATAATATGAACAAAATAGCGCCTGTCGCGCAGACCAGGCGAAAATCGTATTGTAGCAACCAGCTTCCCAGCAGCGCGCCAATCACCGCGCCCGCGCTGTCCTGCATCATCAACAGAGAGAAGAAGCGGCCCCGTTGCTCCGGACGAATTAATTTGACCACCAGCGCTGAACGCGGCGGGTCAAAAAGCGTACCGCCGAGACCGGAAAGAAAGCAGGAAAACCACAAGAGCCAGGGCTCATGCGCGATACCCATGGTGGCAAAGCCTGCGGCGCGCATCAGCATACCGGTGACAATCATCGGTTTCGCGCCAAAGCGATCGGCGATGGCGCCGCCAAAAATGCCCAGACCTTGTTGAATAAACTGGCGCAGGCCGAGCGCGATCCCTACCATTACGGCAGCCCACCCCATTTGATCGACAAAGCGAATAGAGATGAGCGGGAATACGACGAAAAAACCCAGCACCACCAACATGTTATCGATGAGAAGAAAATATTTACCCAGGTTCCTCGCCTGCGAGACGCGCGACATTTCCCCTCCCGGGAAATAAAAGATGAGCGTCTTCTATTCTGCGGCGGCGTTTCGTTTTTTCCTACCGTTAGCGGGACAATATTTTTTTATCAAAAGTCCTTTTTAATCGAGAGTTTTCATCAAAAAGTGGCAGCAATTCAAAAAATGACGATTTGCGCTTTTCACAGAGCCTGGTTGCGCAGGTATAGTAATGTTACTGGCGTGCTGAAGACGTTACAGGAAGGAGTAGGTATAGAATGTTTGGCTATCGTAGTAACGTGCCAAAAGTGCGCTTAACCACCGATCGTCTGGTGGTACGTTTAGTGCATGAGCGTGATGCCTGGCGTCTGGCCGATTATTACGCGGAAAATCGTCATTTTTTAAAACCCTGGGAACCGGTCCGTGATGAAAGTCATTGTTATCCTTCAGGATGGCAGGCGCGTCTGGGAATGATCGGTGAATTTCACAAACAGGGCTCCGCCTTCTATTTCGCGCTACTTGATCCGGAAGAAAAAGAAATTATCGGCGTGGCGAATTTTTCCAATGTGGTGCGCGGTTCTTTTCATGCCTGTTATCTGGGCTATTCCATTGCGCAGAAGTGGCAGGGGCAAGGGCTGATGTTTGAAGCCTTAACCGCTGCGATTCGCTATATGCAGCGCACTCAGCATATCCACCGTATCATGGCGAACTATATGCCGCACAACAAACGTAGCGGCGCGTTGCTGGCGCGGCTTGGCTTTGAGAAAGAAGGCTATGCGAAAGATTACCTGTTGATTGATGGACAATGGCGCGACCATGTCCTGACGGCGTTAACCACGCCGTTATGGACGCCGGGGCGTTGAGCGGCTTACGGAATGAGAGGCAAAGGGAGAAAACGATGAAATATGAATTAACCGCCACTGAAGCGCGAGTGATTGGCTGTCTGCTGGAAAAGCAGGTGACAACGCCGGAACAGTATCCGCTTTCCGTCAACGGCGTGGTGACAGCCTGTAATCAGAAAACCAACCGTGAACCGGTGATGAACCTGACGGAACAAGAGGTACAAGAACAGCTCGATAACCTGGTGAAACGCCACTTTTTGCGTACGGTCAGCGGGTTTGGCAATCGCGTCACCAAATATGAACAGCGTTTCTGTAATTCCGAATTTGGCGATCTGAAACTTAGCGCGGCGGAAGTGGCGCTTGTCACTACGCTGCTGCTGCGCGGCGCGCAAACGCCCGGCGAGTTGCGTAGCCGGGCGTCGCGGATGCATGAATTCAGCGATATGGCGGAAGTTGAATCCACGCTGGAACGGCTTGCCAGTCGTGAGGACGGCCCGTATGTCGTCCGTCTGGCGCGTGAACCGGGTAAGCGCGAAAGCCGTTATATGCACCTTTTTTGCGGCGACGTCGATGAACTGTCTCTCCAGACGTCTGCGCCGGAAAGTGCGTCGGGCGATCTTCAGTCGCGCGTCGAAGCGCTGGAAAGCGAAGTGGCGGAGTTAAAGCAGCGGCTGGATTCTTTGTTAGCTCACCAGGGAGAGTAATGTGAGAACATTACGGATTGGCATTGTTGGGTTAGGCGGTATTGCGCAGAAGGCCTGGCTGCCGGTATTAACCAACACCGCCGGATGGACGCTACAGGGCGCCTGGTCTCCTTCGCGGGATAAAGCCTTACGTATCTGCGAAAGCTGGCGCATACCGTATGTGGATTCGCTGGCGAATTTAGCGTCCGGCTGCGATGCGGTCTTCGTCCACTCCAGTACCGCAAGCCATTATGCCGTGGTCAGCGAACTTCTCAATGCCGGCGTCCATGTCTGCGTGGATAAACCGCTGGCGGAAAATCTACGTGATGCTGAACGGCTGGTGGCGCTGGCGGCGCAAAAAAAATTGACGCTGATGGTTGGCTTTAATCGCCGTTTCGCGCCGCTGTACCGCGAACTGAAGACGCGCCTCGGCACTGCGGCGTCACTGCGTATGGATAAACATCGTACCGATAGCGTCGGGCCGCACGACTTACGTTTTACTTTGCTCGATGACTATCTGCATGTCGTGGATACCGCACTGTGGCTGGCGGGCGGCGAGGCGCGCCTTGCCAGCGGCACGTTGCTCACCAGCGAGTCCGGCGAAATGTGCTATGCGGAACATCATTTTTCCGCCGACAAACTACAAATTACCACCAGTATGCACCGGCGCGCCGGAAGTCAGCGTGAATCGGTCCAGGCCGTCACCGACGGCGGGTTGTATGACGTGACGGATATGCGTGAATGGCGCGAAGAGCGCGGGCAGGGTATTCTCATCAAACCCATTCCGGGTTGGCAAACGACGCTTGAACGGCGTGGTTTTGTCGGATGTGCGCGGCATTTCATTGACTGCGTACAAAATCAGACGGTTCCGGAAACGGCGGGGGAGCAGGCGATTTTGGCCCAGCGCGTCGTGGAGGCGCTGTGGCGGGACGCCATCAGCGAATAATCCTCTGTAACATCTGGCGGTAGTAATTCATCGTAATCCAGGTACTATACCCTCAATAATTCGAGTTGCAGAAAAGCTAACGCACATGCAGCTCGAAGTATGGCGGGTATATATGCCCACTCTACATAATACCTCTTTTCACAGTGAATAATGGCAAACCGTGGGGAGTCTGTAAGGCCTGATAAGACGTTTTAACGTCGCCGTCAGGCGCGGTGATACAGCCGGATACGGCAGAAGTTGCGTTATCCGGTCGATGGATCAGCCATGCAGGAGTTTTACGCCAGGGTCTGGAATACAAAAGAAATGAATTTATTGAAATCGCTGGCTGCCGTCAGCTCGATGACTATGTTTTCACGCGTGTTGGGCTTTGCCCGTGATGCGATTGTCGCCAGAATTTTTGGCGCAGGGATGGCGACCGACGCCTTTTTTGTGGCGTTTAAACTCCCCAATCTACTACGCCGGATCTTTGCCGAAGGCGCTTTTTCTCAGGCCTTTGTGCCTATCCTGGCGGAATATAAGAGCAAGCAGGGTGAAGAAGCGACGCGGATCTTTGTCGCTTACGTTTCCGGCCTGTTGACGCTGGCATTGGCCGTCGTGACGGTGGCCGGTATGCTGGCCGCCCCGTGGGTGATTATGGTAACCGCGCCGGGTTTTGCCGATACTGCGGATAAATTCGCGCTGACGACGCAACTGCTGCGGATTACGTTTCCCTATATTCTGCTGATCTCGCTGGCTTCACTGGTTGGCGCCATTCTCAACACCTGGAATCGCTTCTCTATTCCCGCTTTTGCGCCGACATTTCTTAATATCAGCATGATCGGTTTTGCATTATTCGCCGCGCCATACTTTAATCCGCCGGTGCTGGCGTTAGCCTGGGCTGTCACCGTCGGCGGCGTGCTGCAACTGGTGTATCAACTTCCGTATTTGAAAAAGATCGGTATGCTGGTGCTGCCGCGCATTAACTTTCGCGACACTGGGGCGATGCGGGTGGTCAAACAGATGGGGCCGGCGATTTTGGGCGTTTCCGTCAGTCAGATCTCCCTTATCATCAATACCATTTTCGCCTCGTTTCTGGCCTCCGGCTCGGTCTCATGGATGTACTATGCCGATCGGTTGATGGAGTTCCCGTCCGGCGTGCTGGGCGTGGCGTTGGGGACCATCCTGTTGCCGTCATTGTCGAAAAGCTTTGCCAGCGGCAATCATGATGAGTACTGCCGCCTGATGGACTGGGGGCTGCGTTTGTGCTTTTTACTGGCGTTGCCGAGCGCGGTAGCGTTAGGCATTCTGGCGAAGCCGCTGACGGTCTCGCTGTTTCAGTACGGTAAATTCACCGCCTTTGATGCGGCGATGACGCAGCGGGCGTTAATCGCCTATTCGGTGGGGCTGATTGGCTTGATCGTCGTAAAAGTGTTGGCCCCGGGCTTCTATTCTCGCCAGGATATTAAAACGCCGGTGAAAATCGCCATCGTGACGTTAATCATGACGCAGTTAATGAACCTGGCGTTTATTGGACCGCTGAAACACGCCGGGCTGTCGCTCTCTATTGGTCTGGCGGCATGTCTCAATGCGTCGCTGCTGTACTGGCAACTGCGCAAACAGAATATCTTTACGCCACAACCGGGTTGGATGTGGTTCCTGATGCGTCTGATCATTTCCGTACTGGTGATGGCCGCCGTATTGTTCGGCGTGTTGCATATTATGCCGGAGTGGTCGCAAGGGTCGATGTTATGGCGTTTGCTGCGTTTGATGGCGGTAGTGATCGCGGGTATCGCGGCCTATTTTGCCGCGCTTGCCGTGCTGGGCTTTAAAGTGAAAGAGTTTGTTCGCCGGACGGCGTAAATTCAGTGCCTGATAGCGCTGTGCTATCAGGCCTACAAGGCATTCAGGCCGGAAAGGCGCAACGTCGCCATCCGGCAATGATTAGATAGAAATTTTTTTACCGCCGCGGTGAGAGACGGAAGTCTGACCGTCAGCCCCGTACAAGGTCGGCTCCTGGTGAGGTTTCAGCACCTCCAGCGCCTGTTGATTACGCTCGATTTGCCCTTCCAGCAGCCAGCCGTTGTGCTGGTTGAGGTCGCGAAGATGCTGCGTTTTTTCGGTAATCGCCTGCCAGCGCTCTGCAATGTCATCGTTTGCGCTACGCTGCGCATTCTGCTCCAGACGGCGCTGTTGTTCCAGATAATCCAGCGTCGCCAGCAACGAGCTTTTTTCTTCTGTAATACGCTGTAGCTGGCTGCCGTTAATCTGGCCTACGGAAAGCTGTTGTTGCTCGGCGTCCATCACCGTCTTCAGGTCATTCAGGACGGTGGTCATCTGGTCAAGTATTTCTGACAAACGAGTCATACGCTTATTTACTCTGTAAGTAGCTCTGCGCCTCGCGAATGAGCGAGTCTGCTATTTTTCCCGTATCCATTTTTAACTCACCGTTACGGATAGCCGTTTTTAATGCTTCGACGCGTTCCATATTAATGTCGCTGACGCCTGGCTGCATGAGCTTCGCTTGCGCGTCGCTTAACGTTACGCTGGCGCTCGTCGCGGCGGACGTTTTTTCCTGACGCGTTTTTTGTACCGGCGTATCGCTGGTTTCGCGCGTCTGGACAGTGCTAACGGGTTTCAAAGGTGAGGTACGGTCAATGCTCATTTATTTATCCTCATCGAGGGTTACGTTGTAGCGGCCAGCTACCATCATGGTTGAATATCTCATCGGCAGCCGCGACAAAATCTTTACACAATTATAGGTTAATAAGAATATTCCCATCAGAATCGACGGTTCCACTCACGATTTGACCCGATGTCATGCGCACGCGCGCATTTTGCGCGACGGCGGCATTATTCATCGCCTGACCTTCCGCATTGACGCTAAACCCCTCGCCATTGGCGATGACCTGTACTCGTTGACCCGCTTTGACGCGCCAGGCCTGACGTATCATCGTAAGCTGTACCGGCTGCCCGGGAGCGAGATCGCGCAAACTGACGGCATCCTGAATCTGACGGATATCCAGTACCGTCCGCGGCGGTAACTGATCCAGCCTGCCACGTTTTAGCGTGACGTTGGCCGGCGTCAATTTTCCGCCGCGCGCGACGGGCGCGGCAACGGCGACATAATTGCCGGTCGCTTGCACATTCACCTGCAAATAACGTTTTTCATTGGCGCAGCGCGCCACCACATTGACGTTGCCCCACAGCTTCGCGCTGCCCGTCATGCTGAAGGCTGGCTGCTCGCAGCTCGGCAGCAGATTGGGCGGTGAACGGAGCGTGACAACCACCTCGTCGCTGAAGCCAGCCAGACGCTGGGAAAACCACGTGGTCAGCTGGGCGTTGATGTCCTGCGCCATTGTCAGGGGGCTGAACAGCAAAGCCGCCACGGCGAATCCTCGTTTTAACGTTTGCATGGTACTTCCCCCTGGTTGATGTCATGACAGGATTCTACCCGTGTGAAGCAAGCATCAACGCAATAAATAGCGACGCATTTTGCGTTTATTCCGGCGATAACGCGCGCGTGAAGGCATTTAAGCTGTCGGCTGAATTTTGCCATTTGCGGAGGAGATATGCTCGACAGGCTCGATGCCGCCTTACGATTTCAGCAGGAAGCGCTAAATCTGCGCGCGCAACGTCAGGAAATATTAGCGGCGAATATCGCCAATGCCGATACGCCGGGGTATCAGGCGCGCGATATTGATTTTGCCAGTGAGTTAAAAAAGGTGATGGTGCGTGGACGGGAAGAAACCGGCGGCGTCGCGTTAACGTTGACTTCCTCTCACCATATTCCCGCCCAGGCGGTCTCTTCTCCCGCAGTGGATCTGCTTTACCGCGTACCCGATCAGCCTTCTTTGGATGGTAACACCGTAGATATGGACAGGGAACGTACGCAGTTTGCGGATAACAGTCTCAAATATCAGATGGGGCTTACCGTTCTGGGTAGCCAACTCAAAGGCATGATGAATGTGCTACAGGGAGGAAACTAATTCGTGGCGCTGTTAAACATTTTTGATATTGCCGGATCGGCGCTTGCCGCGCAGTCCAAGCGGTTGAACGTTGCGGCCAGTAACCTGGCGAATGCGGATAGCGTCACCGGCCCGGACGGACAGCCTTATCGCGCCAAACAGGTGGTTTTTCAGGTGGACGCCGCGCCGGGGCAAGCCACTGGCGGGGTAAAGGTCGCCAGCGTGATTGAAAGTCAGGCACCGGAAAAGCTGGTTTATGAGCCAGGCAATCCGCTGGCGGACGCTAATGGTTACGTCAAAATGCCCAACGTCGATGTGGTCGGCGAAATGGTTAACACGATGTCAGCCTCGCGCAGCTATCAGGCAAATATCGAAGTCCTGAATACCGTAAAAAGCATGATGCTTAAAACGCTGACATTAGGCCAGTAAAGGAGGCGCGTATGTCTATTGCCGTAAATATGAATGACCCGACCAACACGGGCGTCAAAACGACGACCGGCAGCGGGTCGATGACCGGAAGCAACGCTGCCGATCTGCAAAGCAGTTTCCTGACCTTACTGGTCGCGCAATTGAAGAACCAGGACCCGACTAACCCATTACAAAATAATGAGTTAACGACGCAGTTGGCGCAAATCAGTACCGTGAGCGGCATTGAAAAACTGAATACGACGCTGGGGGCTATTTCTGGGCAAATCGATAATAGTCAGTCCCTACAGGCGACCACGCTGATTGGACATGGCGTTATGGTGCCTGGCACCACAATTCTGGCGGGTAAAGGCGCGGAAGAAGGGGCCGTGACGTCCACGACGCCGTTTGGCGTGGAATTGCAACAGCCTGCGGACAAAGTGACGGCAACCATTACCGATAAAGATGGCCGGGTGGTACGGACGCTGGAGATCGGTGAGTTGCGAGCCGGGGTACACACCTTTACCTGGGATGGTAAGCAAACGGACGGAACAACGGTACCGAATGGTTCTTACAACATTGCGATTACCGCCAGCAATGGCGGAACGCAACTGGTGGCGCAGCCGCTGCAATTCGCTCTGGTACAGGGCGTGACGAAGGGCAGTAACGGCAACCTGTTGGATCTGGGTACCTACGGCACCACCACACTCGACGAAGTTCGGCAAATAATCTAAGCCCTTACACTTATCAGGAGTCAGTCATGTCTTTTTCTCAAGCGGTTAGCGGCCTGAACGCTGCGGCCACCAACCTTGATGTTATCGGTAATAACATCGCCAACTCCGCCACCTATGGCTTTAAGTCCGGTACGGCATCATTTGCCGATATGTTCGCCGGTTCCAAAGTGGGGCTGGGCGTAAAAGTGGCGGGGATTACCCAGGATTTTACCGACGGTACGACAACGAACACCGGGCGCGGGCTGGATGTCGCGATTAGCCAGAACGGTTTTTTCCGCCTGGTAGACAGCAACGGTTCCGTGTTCTATAGCCGCAACGGCCAGTTCAAACTGGACGAGAACCGTAACCTGGTCAATATGCAGGGGATGCAGTTGACCGGCTATCCGGCCACCGGTACGCCGCCGACCATTCAGCAGGGGGCGAATCCTGCGCCGATCACCATTCCGAACACGCTGATGGCGGCGAAATCGACCACCACCGCATCAATGCAGATCAACCTGAACTCGACGGACCCTGCGCCGTCTAAAACACCTTTTAGCGTGAGTGATGCGGACTCGTATAACAAAAAAGGCACCGTCACCGTTTATGACAGCCAGGGTAATGCCCATGACATGAACGTCTATTTCGTTAAAAGCTCTACCAAAGATAATGAATGGGCCGTGTACACCCATGACAGCAGCGATCCTGCAGCCACTGCGCCGGCGGCACCATCAACGACTCTGGTATTTAATCCCGACGGAACACTGAAGTCCGGCGGTACGGTCGACGACATCAAAACCGGTACGATTAATGGCGCGACAGCGGCCACCTTCTCCCTCAGCTTCCTTAACTCCATGCAGCAGAACACCGGGTCGAACAACATCGTCGCCACCAATCAGAACGGCTATAAGCCTGGCGACCTGGTGAGCTACCAGATTAACAACGACGGCACCGTAGTTGGCAACTACTCCAACGAGCAGGAGCAGGTGCTGGGGCAGATAGTGCTGGCTAACTTCGCCAACAACGAAGGTCTGGCATCTCAGGGCGATAACGTCTGGGCGGCAACGCAGGCTTCTGGGGTAGCGCTGCTGGGGACTGCCGGTTCCGGCAACTTCGGTAAGCTGACGAACGGCGCGCTGGAAGCCTCTAACGTGGATTTGAGTAAAGAGCTGGTGAATATGATCGTCGCGCAGCGTAACTACCAGTCGAATGCGCAGACCATCAAAACCCAGGACCAGATCCTCAATACGCTGGTTAACCTGCGCTAAGCGCCTGACGGGATAGCTTAATGGATCACGCAATTTATACCGCCATGGGGGCGGCCAGCCAGACGCTTAACCAGCAGGCGGTAACGGCCAGCAACCTGGCTAATGCCTCAACGCCGGGCTTTCGCGCGCAGCTTAACGCGTTACGCGCGGTGCCTGTTGATGGCCTCTCTTTAGCAACGCGCACGCTGGTTACGGCGTCGACGCCCGGGGCGGATATGACCCCGGGTCAGTTGGACTACACTTCCCGCCCGCTGGATGTTGCGTTACAGCAGGACGGCTGGCTGGTAGTGCAAGCGGCGGATGGCGCTGAAGGATATACCCGTAACGGGAATATCCAGGTGGGCCCGACCGGGCAGTTAACCATTCAGGGACATCCGGTTATCGGCGAAGGCGGCCCGATTACCGTTCCTGAAGGGTCGGAAATCACCATTGCGGCAGACGGCACGATCTCCGCGCTCAATCCCGGCGACCCGCCAAACACGGTGGCGCCCGTTGGGCGACTGAAGTTGGTCAAAGCGGAAGGCAATGAGGTGCAGCGGAGCGATGACGGTTTATTCCGCCTTACCGCCGAGGCACAGGCTGAACGCGGGGCGGTACTGGCCGCCGACCCGTCAATTCGCATTATGTCGGGCGTGCTGGAAGGCAGTAACGTCAAGCCGGTTGAAGCCATGACCGACATGATCGCCAACGCACGTCGTTTTGAAATGCAGATGAAGGTTATCACCAGCGTAGATGAGAACGAAGGGCGAGCTAACCAACTGCTGTCGATGAGTTAATACAGGACATTTTATGATCAGTTCATTATGGATCGCCAAAACCGGTCTGGATGCGCAGCAAACCAATATGGATGTGATTGCCAATAACCTGGCAAACGTCAGCACCAATGGTTTTAAGCGTCAGCGCGCGGTATTTGAAGATCTGTTGTATCAGACCATCCGCCAGCCGGGCGCGCAGTCGTCCGAGCAGACGACGCTGCCTTCCGGGCTGCAAATCGGTACCGGCGTGCGTCCGGTCGCCACGGAGCGTCTGCACAGTCAGGGGAACCTGTCGCAGACCAACAACAGTAAAGATGTGGCGATTAAAGGGCAGGGCTTTTTCCAGGTCATGCTGCCGGACGGTACGTCTGCCTATACCCGCGACGGCTCTTTCCAGGTGGATCAGAATGGTCAACTGGTGACGGCGGGCGGTTTTCAGGTGCAGCCGGCAATCACCATTCCGGCCAACGCGTTAAGCATCACGATTGGCCGCGACGGCGTGGTCAGCGTTACCCAGCAGGGGCAGGCCGCGCCGGTTCAGGTCGGGCAGCTTAACCTGACCACCTTTATGAACGACACCGGTCTGGAAAGCATCGGCGAGAACCTCTATATCGAAACGCAATCGTCCGGCGCGCCGAACGAAAGCACGCCGGGGCTCAACGGCGCGGGGTTGTTGTATCAAGGGTATGTCGAAACGTCGAACGTTAACGTGGCGGAAGAGCTGGTGAACATGATTCAGGTTCAACGCGCCTATGAAATTAACAGTAAAGCAGTATCGACGACCGATCAGATGCTGCAGAAACTGACGCAACTCTAAGGGGCCGCCGGTGGGGGATACGCCACCGGCTCCCTGATTTTGAAGATGAAGGTAATGCAAAAATACGCGCTTCACGCTTACCCAGTTATGGCCCTGATGGTCGCGACGCTGACAGGATGCGCCTGGATACCCGCTAAACCGCTCGTGCAGGGGGCGACCACGGCGCAGCCGATACCTGGCCCGGTACCGGTGGCGAATGGCTCCATATTTCAGTCTGCGCAGCCGATTAATTATGGCTATCAGCCGCTTTTTGAAGATCGTCGACCGCGTAATATCGGCGATACGCTCACGATTGTGTTACAGGAAAACGTCAGCGCCAGTAAAAGCTCGTCGGCAAATGCCAGCCGCGACGGCAAAACCAGCTTTGGTTTTGATACGGTACCGCGTTATCTGCAGGGATTATTCGGTAATTCCCGCGCGGATATGGAGGCCTCCGGCGGCAACTCTTTTAATGGTAAAGGCGGCGCGAATGCCAGCAATACCTTTAGCGGCACGCTGACCGTGACCGTCGATCAGGTTCTGGCCAATGGCAATTTACACGTCGTGGGGGAAAAACAGATCGCGATTAATCAGGGAACGGAATTCATCCGCTTCTCCGGCGTGGTAAATCCACGCACCATCAGCGGCAGCAACTCTGTTCCCTCGACACAGGTGGCGGATGCGCGGATTGAATATGTCGGGAACGGCTATATTAACGAAGCGCAAAATATGGGCTGGCTGCAACGTTTCTTCCTTAATTTGTCGCCGATGTAAGCGAGGTGTATGTGTTTAAAGCTCTTGCAGGAATCGTTCTGGCACTGGTTGCCACTCTGGCGCACGCCGAGCGTATCCGGGATCTGACCAGTGTCCAGGGAGTACGGGAAAACTCGCTGATCGGCTACGGGCTGGTGGTCGGGCTGGACGGTACGGGCGACCAGACGACCCAGACGCCATTTACCACCCAGACGCTGAATAACATGCTGTCACAACTGGGGATTACGGTCCCCACCGGCACCAATATGCAGTTGAAAAACGTGGCGGCGGTGATGGTGACGGCGTCGTATCCGCCTTTTGCGCGACAGGGACAAACGATCGATGTCGTCGTTTCCTCAATGGGGAACGCTAAAAGTCTGCGTGGCGGGACGTTATTAATGACGCCGTTAAAAGGGGTGGACAGCCAGGTGTATGCTCTGGCGCAGGGCAATATTCTGGTCGGCGGCGCGGGCGCTTCCGCAGGCGGCAGTAGCGTGCAGGTTAACCAGCTTAATGGCGGGCGCATCACTAATGGCGCGATTATCGAACGCGAGTTGCCGACTCAGTTCGGCGCTGGCAACACCATTAATCTGCAATTGAACGACGAAGATTTTACGATGGCGCAGCAAATTACCGACGCCATCAACCGCGCCCGCGGTTACGGCAGCGCCACTGCGCTTGATGCGCGAACGGTACAGGTACGCGTGCCCAGCGGCAACAGCTCGCAGGTGCGTTTTCTGGCGGACATTCAAAATATGGAAGTCAACGTGACGCCGCAGGATGCAAAAGTCGTGATCAACTCGCGTACCGGTTCGGTGGTCATGAATCGGGAAGTCACGCTGGATAGCTGCGCTGTGGCGCAGGGCAATTTGTCAGTGACAGTCAATCGCCAGCTCAACGTCAACCAGCCGAATACGCCATTTGGCGGCGGGCAGACCGTGGTGACGCCACAGACTCAAATAGATTTGCGTCAGAGCGGCGGATCGCTACAGAGCGTGCGTTCCAGCGCCAATCTGAACAGCGTAGTGCGTGCGCTGAATGCGCTTGGCGCGACGCCGATGGACCTGATGTCGATTTTGCAGTCCATGCAGAGCGCGGGCTGTCTACGCGCCAAACTGGAAATCATCTGATGATCGGAGACGGTAAATTGCTGGCCAGCGCGGCCTGGGATGCGCAATCTCTGAACGAACTGAAAGCGAAAGCGGGCCAGGACCCGGCGGCGAATATCCGTCCTGTGGCCCGTCAGGTGGAAGGGATGTTTGTGCAGATGATGCTGAAAAGTATGCGCGAGGCTTTACCCAAAGATGGTTTATTCAGCAGTGATCAGACGCGTCTGTATACCAGCA
This sequence comes from Salmonella sp. NW722, assembly GCF_051702785.1. Taxonomy (NCBI): domain Bacteria; kingdom Pseudomonadati; phylum Pseudomonadota; class Gammaproteobacteria; order Enterobacterales; family Enterobacteriaceae; genus Salmonella; species Salmonella sp. NW722. Next base: position 603,105 of record NZ_JAMMIN010000001.1, on the reverse strand, counting down.
TGTATGACCAGCAGATCGCCCAGCAGATGACCGCCGGTAAGGGATTGGGGCTGGCGGATATGATGGTTAAACAGATGACGGGCGGGCAGACGATGCCTGCGGATGACGCGCCGCAAGTACCGCTTAAATTCTCCCTGGAGACGGTAAACAGCTATCAAAATCAGGCGCTGACCCAACTGGTGCGCAAAGCCATACCGAAAACGCCGGACAGCAGCGATGCGCCGCTCTCCGGCGACAGTAAAGACTTTCTGGCCCGACTTTCGCTCCCGGCGAGACTGGCCAGCGAACAAAGCGGGGTGCCGCATCATCTGATTCTGGCGCAGGCGGCGCTGGAGTCCGGTTGGGGGCAGCGGCAAATCCTGCGGGAGAATGGCGAACCCAGCTATAACGTATTTGGCGTGAAAGCGACCGCCAGTTGGAAAGGGCCGGTGACGGAAATCACCACCACTGAATACGAAAATGGCGAAGCGAAAAAAGTGAAAGCGAAATTCCGCGTCTATAGCTCGTATCTGGAGGCGTTATCGGATTATGTCGCGCTGTTAACGCGTAACCCACGCTACGCTGCCGTGACCACTGCCGCCACGGCAGAGCAGGGCGCAGTGGCTCTGCAAAACGCCGGATACGCCACTGACCCGAATTACGCGCGTAAATTGACCAGCATGATTCAGCAGTTGAAAGCGATGAGTGAAAAGGTCAGCAAAACCTACAGCGCGAATCTCGACAATCTCTTTTAAATTGCTCAAGTCCACGTAGTCGCTGCCGATAACAACGAGTATTGAAGGATTAAAAGGAACCATCATGTCCAGCTTGATTAATCACGCCATGAGCGGACTTAACGCCGCGCAGGCCGCGTTAAATACGGTCAGTAATAACATCAACAATTATAACGTTGCGGGTTATACCCGGCAGACAACTATTCTGGCGCAGGCAAACAGTACGTTAGGGGCTGGCGGCTGGATAGGTAATGGCGTTTACGTTTCAGGCGTACAGCGCGAATATGATGCGTTTATCACTAATCAGCTACGCGGCGCGCAAAACCAGAGCAGCGGCTTGACCACGCGCTATGAACAGATGTCGAAAATCGACAACCTGCTGGCCGATAAATCCAGCTCACTGTCTGGTTCGTTGCAGAGTTTTTTTACCAGCCTGCAAACGTTAGTCAGTAATGCGGAAGATCCTGCGGCGCGTCAGGCGCTGATTGGTAAAGCGGAAGGGCTGGTAAACCAGTTCAAAACCACCGATCAGTATCTGCGCGATCAGGATAAACAGGTCAATATCGCGATTGGCTCCAGCGTGGCGCAAATCAACAATTACGCGAAGCAGATAGCTAACCTGAACGATCAAATCTCCCGTATGACGGGCGTAGGCGCGGGCGCATCGCCGAACGACCTGCTCGATCAGCGTGATCAGTTGGTCAGCGAGCTTAACAAGATCGTTGGCGTCGAGGTGAGTGTACAGGACGGCGGCACCTATAACCTGACGATGGCCAATGGCTATACGCTGGTGCAGGGGTCGACGGCGCGTCAGTTGGCGGCGGTTCCCTCCAGCGCCGACCCGACGCGAACGACTGTCGCTTATGTCGATGAGGCCGCCGGTAACATCGAAATTCCGGAAAAGTTGCTGAACACCGGTTCGCTCGGCGGGTTACTGACGTTCCGTTCTCAGGATCTGGATCAGACTCGTAATACGCTGGGCCAGTTGGCGTTGGCGTTTGCCGATGCGTTTAACGCGCAGCATACCAAAGGTTATGACGCCGACGGCAATAAAGGGAAAGACTTCTTTAGCATTGGCTCGCCGGTGGTATATAGCAACAGTAATAATGCCGATAAAACGGTATCGCTAACCGCTAAGGTGGTCGACAGCACGAAGGTTCAGGCGACGGATTATAAGATTGTTTTTGACGGTACAGACTGGCAGGTTACTCGCACTGCGGATAACACCACCTTCACGGCGACAAAAGATGCTGACGGAAAACTGGAGATTGACGGTCTGAAAGTGACGGTAGGGACCGGCGCACAGAAAAACGACAGTTTTCTTCTCAAGCCGGTCAGCAATGCTATCGTCGACATGAACGTTAAAGTGACGAATGAAGCCGAGATTGCGATGGCGTCTGAGTCAAAACTCGATCCTGACGTGGATACCGGCGACAGCGATAACCGCAATGGTCAGGCATTGCTGGACTTACAAAACAGCAATGTAGTGGGCGGCAACAAAACTTTTAACGATGCTTACGCCACGTTGGTCAGCGATGTGGGTAACAAAACGTCAACGCTGAAAACCAGCAGCACCACGCAGGCGAATGTGGTTAAACAGCTTTATAAACAGCAACAGTCGGTTTCCGGCGTTAACCTCGACGAAGAGTACGGCAATTTGCAGCGTTATCAGCAGTATTATCTGGCGAATGCGCAAGTATTGCAGACCGCGAATGCGCTGTTTGATGCGTTACTGAATATTCGCTAAAGGAGAAGGATGACATGCGTATCAGTACCCAGATGATGTACGAACAAAATATGAGCGGCATCACTAATTCTCAGGCCGAATGGATGAAGCTGGGCGAGCAGATGTCTACCGGTAAGCGCGTTACCAACCCATCTGACGATCCGATCGCCGCGTCGCAGGCGGTAGTACTCTCTCAGGCGCAGGCGCAGAATAGCCAGTATGCCCTGGCGCGTACGTTTGCCACCCAAAAAGTGTCGCTGGAAGAAAGCGTACTCAGTCAGGTGACGACGGCGATTCAAACCGCGCAGGAAAAAATCGTCTATGCCGGAAACGGCACGTTAAGCGACGATGACCGCGCGTCGCTGGCGACGGATTTACAGGGGATCCGCGATCAGCTGATGAACCTGGCAAACAGCACTGACGGCAATGGTCGCTATATCTTTGCCGGGTATAAAACGGAAGCGGCGCCATTCGACCAGGCGACAGGTGGTTATCATGGCGGCGAGAAAAGTGTTACCCAGCAGGTGGATTCCGCACGCACGATGGTAATTGGCCATACGGGTGCGCAAATTTTTAATAGCATCACCAGCAATGCGGTGCCGGAGCCGGATGGCTCGGACTCCGAAAAGAATCTGTTTGTCATGCTCGATACGGCAATTGCCGCACTCAAGACCCCGGTGGAAGGCAATGACGTGGAAAAAGAAAAGGCCGCTGCCGCCATTGATAAAACCAATCGCGGCTTAAAAAATTCGCTTAATAACGTCCTGACCGTTCGTGCGGAACTGGGAACGCAACTGAGCGAACTCAGTACGCTGGATTCACTGGGAAGCGACCGTGCGCTGGGACAGAAGCTACAGATGAGCAACCTGGTAGATGTGGACTGGAACTCGGTCATTTCCTCCTACGTCATGCAACAGGCGGCATTACAGGCGTCCTATAAAACGTTTACCGACATGCAGGGAATGTCGCTTTTCCAGTTGAACCGGTAACGCCTCTTTTTGAAACATATCACGAAACTGGATATGTTTTGTCTGCCCGCGCCATCCACCCCGGCGCGGGCATTTTTTTAGTCGTCATTGAGTTAGTGGTCATATTGTCGCGCCCGTAGCGACGCCATCCGTACGTATTATCCCGCCCGATCTCATACGCCTGGAGTGACTAAAAGATGCCATGGGGTGAGGCATCGCCCTGTAAGGGGCATAAAAAAGCCGACCTGGCGGTCGGCTTTGTATCAGCATTTACATTATTCTACCGGCTGTGGGCGTGTCGCCGGGGCGCTGGCGTGACGTGTGGCGCTGTGTCCGCCTGCTGCGCCTTTACCTTCAAAGTGGAAGGAAGGGCGCTGCCAGTCGCTATGGTGCGGGGTTTCCGGCACATATTCCGGCGCTGGCGCACGCGTCATCGGCGCGCTGGCGTGGTTATGATCGTCGTCAACGCAGACAACGTCCTGCGGCTTTTCCACCACCTGGGCCGGTGCGATAACGGTTTCTTCTGCCGTGTGCTCCACAACAGCCGCTTCCGCTTTTGTCCCTTCTTCTGGCTCGACAACGACAACATCAGCCACGTTTTCAGCCACCGTAATGGACGCGTCGGCGGTTTCTGCTACCGGTTCGGCGTCAGCAATAACCTCTTGCGCCACCGGCGTATCGCTTTCGGCAATCAGTTGCGGCTGTTCATCAACCGGCGCGGCAATGACTTCCGGATGCGTTGTCTCGACCTCGACGACTTCCGGCGCCTGTGGTTCGGCGACGGTCTGCGGCTCAACGGCAACGTTTTCTACCGCCTGTACCGACGCTTGTGGTTCTAACGCTACGGTCGCAGCGATAACCTGCGGTTCAGCGACAACCGGTTGTGGCAGCGCCAGATCTGCTTCACGCTGCTCTTCAACAACCTGCGTTTCCTGAGGACGGACAATCGGGTAGCGGATCCAGACTTTACCGGACGCCATTTCCGGCGACGCGCAGGCGACGGTTAGCGGCATCGGCGATTGTGTCGGGTAGCGCTCGTCACGATAGCGACGGCGACGCTGACCGCTTACGCGCAGGTGGCGCGGAGAACGGCGGGAGCGACGCGGCATACCGGTATTATCGCGAGGTTCTACGCTATCATCCTGCTCCGGCGCGATATCGGCGACGACAGGTAAATCAACTTTCGCCAACTCGGTACGCGGCGCTGGAACGGGCTGTTCAACGTTTTCAACCGGGCGTGGTTCGTCGACGACGACCGGCGTGTCAACCGTTTCAACCACTGCGCTGTTGGTAAAGCGGACTTTCTGATTAAGCTGGCGCTGCTTGCGGCGCGGCTGAACCTGCTGAACGCGTTCTTCCTGCTCGGTCTCCTGGACAGGTTGTTCTTCGCGGTTAAGCGCTTTTACTTCCTGCTGCGCCTGGCGCTTGTCATCATTGCGGCGGCGGCTGCGTTCGCGACGCGGCGTCTGTTGCTGCTCATCGCCGGTTTTCACTTTTTCCGCCGTTTCCTGCTGGCGGGTATCGCGCGTTTCCGCATTTTGCTGCTGCGCCTGGCGACGGTTACGACGATTATCGTCGCGGCTCTCGCCGCCGTCACGTCCGGCACGGTTATCACGGGTGTCGCGGCGTTCGTTACGATCGCGACGGTTGTTCTGCCGTGGCTTGCGACGATCCTGCTGACGCTCCGCTTTTTCTTCCGCTTTCGGCGCGGCTGTTTCGACGGCTTTCGTTTCTTCACCGCTGAACAGTTGTTTCAGCGCGTTTAGGAAGCGGCTAAACAGACCCGGCTGGGCAGGCTGCGCGGCGGCAACATTATCCTTTTTCGCCGTGGCGACGCTAACCGCCGGTTCGACAGGCGTCGGCGCCGGAGGCACATCTGGCATAGCGAATGTCGCCAGCGCAGGCTGTTCCGGGCGTTTACGCTCGGCGTACTCTTCTTCAGAAGGCAGCGCCATCGCTTCTTCGTGCAGCTTCGGCAGCATGTAGCTCAGGGTCGGCGTTTCTTCCCCTTTGCGTACGCGCAGCACGGAATAGTGCGGCGTTTCCATCTGATCGTTCGGGACGATGACACAGCGGACGCCATCCTGACGCGTCTCAATAGCGTTAACTGCCGTCCGTTTTTCGTTAAGCAGATAAGAGGCGATCGGCACCGGAACAATGGCATGGACTTCCTGCGTATTCTCTTTCAGCGCTTCTTCTTCAATCAGGCGCAGAATGGACAGCGACAGAGATTCGTTATCGCGCACGGTGCCGGTACCGCTACAGCGCGGACACACGTGATGGCTGGATTCGCCCAGCGACGGGCTCAGGCGCTGACGCGACATTTCGAGCAGGCCGAAGCGGGAAATATGGCTAATCTGAATACGCGCCCGGTCCTGACGTACCGCTTCACGCAGACGGTTTTCTACCGCGCGCTGGTGACGTACCGGCGTCATATCGATAAAGTCGATAACGATCAGGCCGCCCAGGTCGCGCAGACGCAACTGACGGGCAATCTCATCGGCCGCTTCGAGATTGGTGTTGAACGCGGTTTCTTCGATATCGCCGCCGCGAGTCGCGCGGGCGGAGTTGATATCGATGGCGGTTAACGCTTCGGTACTGTCAATGACGATGGAGCCGCCGGAGGGCAGGCGCACTTCACGCTGGAACGCTGACTCGATCTGCGATTCGATCTGGTAATGGCTGAACAACGGGATTTCACCGGTGTACAGCTTAATTTTGCTGCTAAAATCCGGGCGGCCCAACGCGGCGATATGCTGACGCGCCATTTCCATCACTTTTGGATTGTCGATCAGGATTTCACCGATATCCTGACGCAGATAGTCGCGAAACGCGCGTACGATGACGTTGCTTTCCTGATGGATCAGGAACGGCGCGGGACGGCTTTCAGCGGCTTTCTGAATGGCTTCCCAGTGTTTCAGGCGGAAGCTTAAATCCCACTGCAACGCTTCGGCGGATTTACCCACGCCTGCGGTACGCACGATAAGCCCCATCCCTTCAGGAAGTTCCAGGCTGGCCAACGCTTCTTTTAACTCGGTACGATCGTCGCCTTCAATGCGACGGGAAATACCACCCGCGCGCGGGTTATTCGGCATCAGTACCAGGTAGCTGCCCGCCAGACTGATAAAGGTGGTTAACGCCGCGCCTTTGTTGCCGCGCTCTTCTTTATCGATTTGAACAATGACTTCCTGGCCTTCGCGTAACACGTCTTTAATGTTCGGGCGACCATGAGCGCTGTAGTTAGCGGGGAAATATTCGCGGGCAATTTCTTTTAACGGGAGGAAACCGTGACGTTCTGCGCCGTAATCAACAAAAGCCGCTTCCAGGCTCGGTTCAATACGGGTAATTTTGCCTTTATAGATGTTCGCTTTTTTCTGCTCGTGTCCGGGGCTTTCTATATCCAGATCGTACAGACGCTGCCCATCTACAAGGGCGACGCGCAACTCTTCCTGCTGAGTCGCGTTGATTAACATTCTTTTCATCGTAACTTACTCATTATTCTTACGTTGACGACTAAGCTGCGGGCATGGTGACGCCTTACCGGGCATGAACCGATGGCCTCGTGACTATTTCGCGTCGCCAACCTCACGGTTATCGTCAGCTCAAAGAGGCGCAGAGTGTCGGTTGCCTGTATTTCATACGGAAACACAGCGCAATTATCAGGGAAGCAGCCTGGGCATTACTCTCCAGAGAAGATCCTATCTACCGGTAAGGACTGCAACCCGCAGCCCGCTAACTGTCTGAAAAATCAATACGTCTTACGCCATTGCTGCGTTGATGATCGGTCAGACAAAATGGGTTATTCCGCTAAACTTTTTGTTTTAACAAGTTTCGGTGCGGAAACCGCATCATTATTCCACTGCTAACCTTGTTATAGCAAGATGACTTTTACCATTTATCACCCGCTTACTCACAGTTTTTTCACCAGCGCGAGCCAATCGCTTTAATAACCAGCAAAACCGCAGTGAAAAATGTTCATCCACTGGCGTAGACGTCTCTATAAGCATAGAAAAATGTGTGGCGCGAATCTCACAGGCTATTTAGAATCGCCCCCCATGAAAACAGAAACGCCATCCGTAAAAATTGTTGCCATCGCCGCTGACGAAGCGGGGCAACGCATTGATAACTTTTTGCGCACTCAATTGAAAGGGGTGCCAAAAAGTATGATTTATCGCATCTTGCGTAAAGGCGAGGTGCGGGTGAACAAAAAACGCATTAAACCGGAATACAAACTGGAAGCGGGCGATGAAGTCCGCATTCCGCCGGTTCGCGTTGCTGAACGCGAAGAAGAGGCCGTGTCGCCGCATTTGCAAAAAGTGGCGGCGTTGGCGGACGTCATTTTGTATGAAGACGACCATATTCTGGTGCTGAATAAGCCTTCCGGCACCGCCGTACACGGCGGGAGCGGGTTAAGTTTTGGCGTCATCGAAGGGCTGCGGGCGTTGCGTCCGGAAGCGCGATTCCTGGAACTGGTGCATCGTCTTGACCGCGATACCTCCGGCGTGCTGTTGGTGGCGAAAAAACGCTCCGCGCTGCGTTCGCTGCATGAGCAACTGCGCGAAAAGGGAATGCAGAAAGATTATCTGGCGCTGGTGCGCGGCCAGTGGCAATCGCACGTTAAAACCGTACAGGCGCCATTATTAAAGAACATTCTGCAAAGCGGCGAACGCATTGTCCGCGTGAGCCAGGAAGGTAAACCGTCAGAAACGCGCTTCAAGGTGGAAGAGCGTTATGCCTTCGCCACGCTGGTGCGCTGTAGCCCGGTCACGGGCCGTACGCATCAGATTCGCGTACATACCCAATATGCCGGTCACCCTATTGCGTTCGACGATCGCTACGGCGACCGTGAGTTTGATCAACAGCTTACCGAAGCGGGAACCGGTCTTAAACGTCTCTTTCTGCACGCCGCGGCGCTGAAGTTCACGCATCCGGGAACGGGCGACGTCATGCGCATTGAAGCGCCAATGGATAACGCCCTGAAGCGCTGTCTACAGGTGCTGCGTAACGCAAAATAGTTCCTCTCTCGGGCAGGTTATCTGCCCGAATCTCACTTTTCTCATAATATTTTTGTTTTGCTGTATCCGACGCATTTTTACCGTTGTGTACTGTTTATTCTTGCGATCCGGATTTCGGCGTGTTTAAGGACGAACAGATGGCCAATACTAGCTGGATGCGCTCATTTACTCAGCGTTGGGGAAAATACGTTATCGTGCCGCTCGTGATCGCGATGTTGGCCGGTTGCGAAGGGAAGGGCGATAGTTCACGACGGGCTTTCGTTGAGTATTTGAATACGCAAATCATTACGTCTCCCGTGGTGGGCGTCTGTGAGTTGACGCCAGCCCAACGTCAGGCTTTTGGTCATTACGCCGATGACTACGATGTACTATTAGCTGCCTACGGGCAAATCTTTGCTGTGGTGTATGAGACCGGCCAGGAGGATAAGATCACCGGTGTTATCCAGTCTGAGCGTGATAATCTGGTTTTCCTGAACGAGCTACGTGTGGCTCGTGACGTAAACAATCGATTTATCCTTCGGTTGAAAAATGTGAGTAGTGAAAACAGAAAAAAATATTCTGCTTTAAAGCTCCCCTCTGATGTGAAGCCTGTCTTTGACGCTGCGTGGAATAAAACCGTAACACCGCTGGATGAGACGATGACTCGCTATTATTTTCTGCGCGGAAAGCGGCTCGACCAACTGGTCGCAATGGGCGAGTTTCTGCAAAAACAGGGAAATAAAGTCCGCTTTGAAACGAATGGAAAAGCGGTTTTTGCCGACCTGGCAGCAAAAGAACACTTTCAGGATCAACAATTTAATTTTTTCATTACGCAGAATGATATAAACCATCTTACTCAGCAGATGGTTGAATTTATAAATAGTCAACAAGATGCGGCTGATGCTGGCAGCGTTAATTAAAGGAATGTGTCGTGAGGTGAAGCAATGTTAGGGGGGCGTAAACTCATCGCGAGATGGAATTTAACGAGTCGCAAGGGGAAGGTTTCAGGACAGTAAACGTACTGAGAGTTGCTCGCGAGAATAAGTTTGTAAGCCGCTTTTGACGCCGTAGAGCGCGTCAGGCGAGTATTGAGAACATGTGTTTTTACAAAACTGAACTGAGATGGGGAATTCATTAACGCGCACGTATACCGCTGTTGATACCCTATGGGATAAAACGCACCGTACATCGGTTCGTAATGCCAATGCTTTTTTTCTGGTCGGTGAATGGATTGACCAGGAAACGGGCCCGCACGAAGAGAGTGAAGATCGGCAGGCGCTAAATTGTTCACAACAAGCGCTTTCCAGTTGGTTAGAACTGGAAGCGGTCGAAACTGCTCCCCAATAAACGGGAGATAACTACCAACACGTGCAGAAACGGCTTTTAGCGGTATTTGAAAAACCTACAGAGTAAGCCGTTTACTGCTGTAGCGGGTTGAAGCCCTCCCGTCGCAGCATCTGGCACAGGGCAATAAGCGGCAAGCCGATCAGCGTGTTCGGATCGCGACCCTCCAGGCGCTCAAATAATGCAATGCCTAAACCTTCGCTTTTAAAACTTCCCGCGCAGTGCAGCGGATGCTCTTTACGGACATAGTCGTCTATTTCCGCTTCGCTTAAATGGCGAAAATGAACGTCAAAAGGCTCCACTTCGGTTTGTAAGTGCCCGGAGGCGGAGTTATACAGTGCCAGTCCGGTATAAAACGTCACAATATTTCCGCTGGCTTTGGCTAATTGCTGACGCGCTTTTTCTTCCGTCAGCGGTTTGCCGGTGATTTCGCCGTCCAGAACACAAATTTGGTCGGAGCCAATAATCAAATGATTCGGGAAACGCGCGGCGAGCGATTGCGCCTTCGCCTGCGCCAGCCGCAGCACCAACTGACGCGGCGCTTCGCCCGGCATGGGGGTTTCATCAACATCCGGCGCGGCGCATTCGAAAGGAATCGTCAGCTTTTCCAGCAGCGTGCGACGCCAGGGAGAGGTAGACGCAAGGATGAGACGGGGCATATTTTTTCCCTCAGATATAGCGTAATGATGAGAGCCATCTTAAACTATGCTCTTCGGTCTTCAAGCCTGTCATACTGACTCGTCTTGAGCGAAAATAAGTCTGTAACCCGCAATGTGTGCGAATTATTGGCAAAAGGCAACCGCAGGCTGCCTTTTTCTTTGACTATATGACGTTACGAAGTTAATATGCGCGCCCTATGCAAAAGGTAAAATTACCCCTGACTCTTGATCCGGTTCGTACCGCTCAAAAACGCCTTGATTACCAGGGTATCTATACCCCCGATCAGGTTGAGCGCGTTGCCGAATCTGTAGTCAGTGTGGACAGTGATGTGGAATGCTCCATGTCGTTCGCTATCGATAACCAGCGTCTCGCCGTTTTAACCGGCGATGCGGTCGTTACGGTGTCGCTCGAATGCCAGCGTTGCGGGAAACCGTTTACCCATCAGGTTCACACAACGTATTGTTTTAGCCCTGTCCGTTCCGACGAGCAGGCTGAAGCACTGCCGGAAGCGTATGAGCCGATTGAGGTAAACGAATTCGGCGAAATCGATCTGCTGGCGACGGTTGAAGATGAAATCATCCTCGCCTTGCCGGTAGTTCCGGTGCATGATTCTGAACACTGTGAAGTGTCCGAGGCGGACATGGTCTTTGGCGAACTGCCTGATGAAGCGCAAAAGCCAAACCCATTTGCCGTATTAGCCAGCTTAAAGCGTAAGTAATAGGTCTTCCCCGCGGACGCAGGGATAAACCGTAATTGAGGAGTAAGGTCCATGGCCGTACAACAGAATAAACCAACCCGTTCCAAACGTGGCATGCGTCGTTCCCATGACGCTCTGACCGCAGTCACCAGCCTGTCTGTAGACAAAACTTCTGGTGAAAAACACCTGCGTCACCACATCACTGCCGACGGTTACTACCGCGGCCGTAAGGTCATCGCTAAGTAATCGCGCGATACTCGATGCCTTTTGCATCACAGGCGTGCCTGTGGTGTAAAAGCCGAAGAGTACAAGCGTGATAAAGCTTAGTGAGGATTTCTCCGCGTAAGCGGAGAACACCGAACCAGGCAGCGACGATACCTTGACACGTCTAACCCTGGCGTTAGATGTCATGGGGGGCGATTTTGGTCCTTCCGTGACGGTGCCTGCAGCATTGCAGGCACTGAACGCTAATTCGCAGCTCACTCTTCTTTTAGTCGGGAATCCCGATATTATCACGCCATTACTTGCCAAAGCTGACTTTGAACAACGTTCGCGTCTGCAGATTATCCCTGCACAGTCAGTTATTGCCAGTGATGCCCGGCCTTCGCAGGCGATCCGCGCCAGTCGCGGGACATCCATGCGTGTGGCCCTGGAGCTTGTGAAAGAAGGCCGAGCCGAAGCTTGCGTTAGCGCCGGTAATACCGGGGCGCTGATGGGGCTGGCGAAATTATTGCTCAAGCCTCTTGAGGGGATTGAGCGTCCGGCGTTGGTGACGGTATTACCGCACCAGCAAAAGGGCAAAACGGTAGTGCTTGATTTGGGTGCCAACGTCGACTGTGACAGTACCATGCTGGTGCAGTTTGCCGTGATGGGCGCCGTTTTGGCGGAAGAGGTCGTCGGGATCAAAAATCCCCGCGTGGCGCTACTCAATATCGGGGAAGAAGAAACCAAAGGCCTCGACAGTATTCGCGAAGCCTCTTTAATGTTAAAAACAGTCCCAACCATCAATTACATCGGCTACCTTGAGGCGAATGAGTTACTGACGGGAAAAACCGATGTACTGGTGTGTGACGGCTTTACAGGCAATGTCACACTTAAAACGATGGAGGGGGTTGTCAGAATGTTCCTTTCACTGCTGAAATCACAGGGCGAGGGGAAAAAACGGTCGTGGTGGCTGCTGTTATTAAAACGTTGGTTACAAAAAAGCCTGACGAGGCGATTCAGTCACCTCAACCCCGACCAGTATAATGGCGCCTGTCTGTTAGGATTGCGCGGCACGGTGATAAAAAGTCATGGTGCGGCCAATCAGCGAGCATTTGCAGTCGCGATTGAACAGGCAGTGCAGGCGGTGCAGCGACAAGTTCCTCAGCGAATTGCCGCTCGCCTGGAATCTGTATACCCAGCCGGATTTGAACCGCTGGACGATGGCAAAGGCGTAAACCTGCGGGCGCACAGATAATATCGCTGTCTCCCCGGCGCCGCCAGCGTGCCAGACGTTTACAGGTAACGGTATATAACCGAAAAGTGACTGAGCGTACATGTATACGAAGATTATTGGTACTGGCAGCTATCTGCCCGAACAAGTGCGGACTAACGCCGATCTGGAAAAAATGGTTGAGACCTCTGACGAGTGGATTGTCACTCGTACAGGTATTCGTGAACGCCATATCGCCGCGCCTAATGAAACTGTCGCGACGATGGGCTTTACCGCTGCGAATCGCGCGATTGAGATGGCGGGGATCGATAAAGACCAAATTGGCTTGATTGTGGTGGCTACCACATCAGCAACGCATGCATTTCCAAGCGCGGCATGTCAGATTCAAAGTATGCTCGGTATTAAAGGTTGCCCGGCGTTTGATGTCGCGGCAGCGTGCGCAGGTTTCACCTACGCGTTAAGCATCGCCGACCAGTACGTTAAATCCGGCGCGGTTAAACACGCGCTGGTGGTCGGTTCCGATGTATTAGCCCGCACTTGCGATCCTGGCGATCGCGGTACGATCATTATTTTCGGCGATGGCGCAGGTGCGGCCGTACTGAGCGCTTCTGAAGAACCGGGTATTATCTCCACTCATCTTCATGCCGATGGCCGTTACGGTGAATTACTGACCCTGCCGAATGCCGATCGCGTAAATCCGGATAACCCGATTTACCTGACGATGGCGGGTAATGAAGTCTTTAAAGTGGCGGTCACTGAACTGGCGCATATTGTCGATGAGACGCTGGCGGCTAATAACCTGGATCGCTCAGAACTCGATTGGCTGGTGCCGCATCAGGCTAACCTGCGTATCATTAGCGCGACAGCGAAAAAACTCGGCATGTCGATGGACAATGTCGTCGTCACGCTGGACAGGCACGGCAATACCTCCGCGGCTTCTGTGCCGTGCGCGCTGGATGAAGCCGTGCGTGACGGGCGAATTAAAGCCGGTCAGCTGGTATTGCTTGAAGCCTTCGGGGGTGGATTCACCTGGGGCTCCGCGCTGATTCGTTTCTAGTATAAGGATTTAAACATGACGCAATTTGCATTTGTGTTCCCCGGTCAGGGTTCTCAGAGCGTTGGGATGTTGGCCGAAATGGCGGCAAATTACCCTATCGTAGAAGAAACGTTTGCTGAAGCTTCTGCGGCTCTGGGATATGATCTGTGGGCGCTCACCCAGCAAGGTCCAGCGGAAGAACTGAATAAAACCTGGCAGACGCAGCCGGCGTTATTAACCGCTTCCGTCGCGCTTTGGCGCGTTTGGCAGCAGCAGGGCGGTAAAATGCCTGCGTTAATGGCAGGTCACAGCCTGGGCGAATATTCCGCGCTGGTTTGCGCTGGCGTCATCAACTTTGCTGATGCCGTTCGTCTGGTGGAAATGCGTGGTAAATTCATGCAGGAAGCGGTTCCGGAAGGTACTGGCGGCATGTCTGCGATCATCGGGCTGGATGATGCCTCTATTGCTAAAGCCTGTGAAGAATCTGCCGAAGGGCAGGTTGTTTCGCCGGTTAACTTTAACTCGCCGGGACAGGTGGTTATCGCCGGGCATAAAGAGGCGGTAGAACGCGCGGGCGCAGCCTGTAAAGCCGCTGGCGCGAAACGCGCGCTGCCGCTGCCGGTGAGCGTACCGTCGCACTGCGCGCTGATGAAACCAGCGGCAGATAAGCTGGCGGTTGAATTAGCCAAAATTACCTTTAACGCGCCTACGGTGCCGGTAGTAAACAACGTTGACGTGAAATGTGAAACCGATGCCGCCGCTATCCGCGATGCGCTGGTTCGCCAGTTGTACAATCCGGTACAGTGGACGAAGAGCGTGGAATTTATCGCGGCGCAGGGCGTTGAACATCTTTATGAAGTGGGTCCAGGTAAAGTCCTCACTGGTCTGACGAAACGTATTGTCGACACCCTGACAGCGTCGGCGCTGAACGAGCCGGCGGCGCTGTCTGCGGCACTTACGCAATAAAAGAGGAAAACCATGAGCTTTGAAGGAAAGATTGCGCTGGTGACTGGTGCAAGCCGTGGCATAGGCCGCGCAATTGCAGAGACTCTCGTTGCCCGCGGCGCGAAAGTTATCGGGACTGCGACCAGTGAAAATGGTGCGAAGAACATTAGCGACTATTTAGGTGCTAACGGGAAAGGTTTGATGTTGAATGTGACCGATCCTGCATCTATTGAATCTGTTCTGGAAAATATTCGCGCAGAATTTGGTGAAGTGGATATCCTGGTTAATAATGCCGGTATCACTCGTGATAATCTGTTGATGCGAATGAAAGATGATGAGTGGAACGATATTATCGAAACCAACTTATCATCCGTTTTCCGCCTGTCAAAAGCGGTAATGCGCGCTATGATGAAAAAGCGTTGTGGTCGCATTATCACTATTGGTTCTGTGGTTGGTACCATGGGAAATGCAGGTCAGGCAAACTACGCTGCGGCGAAAGCGGGCCTGATCGGTTTCAGTAAATCACTGGCGCGTGAAGTTGCGTCCCGTGGTATTACTGTCAATGTTGTGGCTCCGGGTTTTATTGAAACGGACATGACGCGTGCGCTGTCTGACGATCAGCGTGCGGGTATCCTGGCGCAGGTGCCTGCGGGTCGCCTCGGCGGCGCTCAGGAAATCGCCAGCGCGGTTGCATTTTTAGCCTCTGACGAAGCGAGTTACATCACTGGTGAGACTCTGCACGTCAACGGCGGAATGTACATGGTTTAATCACGATTGAAAAATATTTGCGTTATTAGGGCGAAAGGCCGCAAAATAACGTAAAATCGTGGTAAGACCTGCCGGGATTTAGTTGCAAATTTTTCAACATTTTATACACTACGAAAACCATCGCGAAAGCGAGTTTTGATAGGAAATTTAAGAGTATGAGCACTATCGAAGAACGCGTTAAGAAAATTATCGGCGAACAGCTGGGCGTTAAGCAGGAAGAAGTAACCAACAATGCTTCTTTCGTTGAAGACCTGGGCGCAGATTCTCTTGACACCGTTGAGCTGGTAATGGCTCTGGAAGAAGAGTTTGATACTGAGATTCCGGACGAAGAAGCTGAGAAAATCACCACCGTTCAGGCTGCCATTGATTACATCAACGGCCACCAGGCGTAAGTGAACATCTCCAGGCGGTCGTTCGACCGCCTGAGTTTTATCTTTTTGTCCCACTAGAATCATTTTCCCTCCCTGGAGGACAACCGTGTCTAAGCGTCGTGTAGTTGTGACCGGACTGGGCATGTTGTCTCCTGTCGGCAATACCGTAGAGTCTACCTGGAAAGCTCTCCTTGCCGGTCAGAGTGGCATCAGCCTGATCGACCATTTCGATACTAGCGCCTATGCAACGAAATTTGCTGGCTTAGTAAAGGATTTTAACTGTGATGACATTATCTCGCGCAAAGAACAGCGCAAGATGGATGCCTTCATTCAATATGGAATTGTCGCTGGCGTACAGGCCATGCAGGATTCTGGCCTTGAAGTGACGGAAGAGAACGCAAGCCGTATTGGCGCCGCTATCGGCTCCGGTATCGGTGGTCTCGGTCTGATCGAAGAAAACCACAGTTCGCTGGTAAAAGGCGGACCGCGTAAGATTAGCCCGTTCTTTGTCCCGTCGACGATTGTTAACATGGTAGCAGGCCATCTGACTATCATGTATGGCCTGCGTGGGCCAAGCATCTCTATTGCGACTGCCTGTACTTCAGGCGTGCATAACATCGGCCATGCCGCGCGTATCATCGCCTATGGCGATGCGGACGCGATGGTGGCAGGTGGCGCAGAAAAAGCCAGTACGCCGCTGGGCGTAGGCGGTTTTGGCGCAGCGCGCGCGCTGTCGACCCGCAACGATAACCCACAGGCGGCTAGCCGTCCGTGGGATAAAGAACGCGATGGTTTTGTACTGGGCGACGGCGCCGGTATGTTGGTGCTTGAAGAGTACGAACATGCAAAAGCGCGTGGTGCGAAAATCTATGCTGAAATCGTCGGCTTTGGTATGAGCAGCGATGCTTACCATATGACGTCGCCGCCGGAAAATGGCGCAGGCGCTGCGCTGGCGATGGTTAACGCGTTGCGTGATGCCGCGATTGAGCCTGCTCAGATTGGCTACGTCAACGCGCACGGCACGTCGACGCCTGCCGGCGACAAAGCTGAGACGCAGGCGGTTAAGTCAGTCTTTGGCGATGCCGCAAGCCGAGTGATGGTGAGCTCGACCAAATCGATGACCGGCCATCTGTTGGGCGCCGCAGGCGCAGTAGAGTCTATTTTCTCTATTCTGGCGCTGCGCGATCAGGCCATTCCGCCAACCATTAATCTGGATAACCCGGATGAAGGTTGCGATCTGGACTTTGTGCCGCATGAAGCGCGCCAGGTCAGCGATCTGGAGTACGCTCTGTGTAACTCCTTTGGCTTTGGCGGAACTAACGGTTCCTTGATTTTTAAAAAGATCTAAGTTAAGCCAGAGACAGACATTAATAAAAAGGTCCGCTTGTCGGGCCTTTTTTATCAGGCATATCACCTCTTGTTCTGCGTTATTCATCCTGCCACACTAGCAGGCGACGGATAAGGAGCCACTATGTTTTTAATTAATGGCCATGCGCAGGATCAACTTGCTGTAAGCGACCGGGCGACGCAGTTCGGCGATGGCAGTTTTACGACCGCACGTATTGTTGATGGCAACATTTGCCATCTGGAAGCGCATCTTCAGCGCTTGCAGGTTGCCTGTGAAAAATTACGGATCGCTTTTAGCCATTGGGCGACCCTTCGGCAAGAGATGACAATGTTGGCCACAGGGCATGATTCAGGCGTGTTGAAAGTGATCATTAGCCGTGGCAGCGGCGGCCGGGGATACAGCGCCATGAATTGTCAGGCAGCTACCCGAATCCTCTCCGTTTCTGCTTATCCCGCTTATTATTCTCAGTGGCGTAAGCAAGGCATCACTCTTACCCTTAGTCCCATACCGCTTGGGCGCAATCCTTATCTTGCCGGATTAAAACATCTGAACCGCCTCGAACAGGTGTTGATTCGCTCTCATCTTGAGCAGACGGACGCCGATGAGGCGCTGGTTCTTGACAGCGAGGGATGGGTTACGGAATGCTGTGCGGCTAATTTGTTCTGGCGTACAGGCGACATTGTTTTTACGCCGCGTCTGGATCAGGCCGGGGTGAACGGCATTATGCGACAATTTTGTTTACGCCAACTGGCGCAATCTCCTTTCCAGGTTCTTGAAGTACAGGCGAGAGAGGAGGCAGTCAGGCAGGCGGATGAGATTATCATCTGCAACGCGCTAATGCCGATTATTCCCATACGCGCCTATCACGGGACGTCGTATTCTTCGCGAACACTGTTTCAATTTTTAGCCCCATTTTGTGAGCATCCGAATTAGTTATGAAAAAATTGTCAGGCGTTTTCCTTCTGCTGTTGGTTGTGCTGGGTATTGCCGCGGGCGTGGGGATGTGGAAAGTTCGCCATCTGGCGAACAGCACGTTACTTATTAAAAACGAGACTATCTTTACGCTCAAGGCGGGAACGGGTCGGCTGGCGCTTGGTGACCAGCTTTATGATGAAAAAATCATTAATCGTCCCCGGGTATTTCAGTGGCTGCTGCGCGTGGAGCCTGAGTTATCGCACTTTAAAGCGGGAACTTACCGTTTTACGCCGGGTATGACCGTACGGGAGATGCTTGAGTTGCTGGAGAGCGGCAAAGAAGCGCAATTCCCGTTGCGGTTTGTGGAAGGGATGCGCCTTAGCGATTACCTGAAACAGCTACGAGAGGCGCCGTATATTCGCCATACATTGCCGGATGATGACTACGCCACTGTCGCTCAGGCATTAAAGCTTGCGCATCCGGAATGGGTAGAAGGGTGGTTCTGGCCCGATACCTGGATGTATACCGCCAACACCAGCGATGTCGCTATTCTCAAGCGAGCGCACCAAAAGATGGTGAAAGCTGTCGATACTGTCTGGAAAGGCCGGGCCGAGGGGCTGCCTTATAAAGATCAGAACCAACTGGTGACAATGGCCTCGATTATTGAAAAAGAGACGGCTGTCGCCAGCGAACGCGATCAGGTGGCCTCAGTCTTTATTAATCGCCTGAGAATCGGTATGCGCCTTCAGACCGATCCCACCGTGATTTACGGGATGGGGACGAGTTATAATGGTAACTTGTCGCGTGCGGATCTGGAAAAGCCGACGGCTTATAACACGTATACCATAACCGGGCTGCCGCCAGGACCGATCGCATCGCCCAGCGAAGCGTCATTGCAGGCGGCGGCGCATCCGGCGAAAACGCCGTATCTCTATTTTGTGGCCGACGGTAAAGGCGGTCACACATTTAACACCAATCTTGCCAGCCATAATCGGTCAGTGCAGGAGTACCTGAAAGTGCTTAAGGAAAAAAATGGGCAGTAATTATATCGTCATCGAGGGCCTGGAAGGCGCCGGAAAAACCACTGCGCGCGACGTGGTGGTGGAGACCCTTGAGCAACTGGGTATTCGTAACATGATTTTTACCCGTGAGCCGGGCGGTACGCAGCTTGCTGAAAAACTACGAAGTCTGGTGCTGGATATCCGATCGGTAGGCGACGAAGTGATTACCGATAAAGCGGAAGTACTGATGTTTTATGCCGCTCGCGTACAGCTCGTCGAAACGGTAATCAAACCCGCGCTGGCGCAAGGCATATGGGTGATCGGCGATCGCCACGATCTCTCGACCCAGGCGTATCAGGGGGGAGGGCGCGGCATTGATCAAACCATGCTGGCGACACTACGCGATGCCGTGCTGGGCGATTTTCGCCCTGACCTGACGCTGTATCTGGATGTCACGCCGGAAGTCGGGCTAAAACGCGCCAGAGCGCGCGGCGATTTGGATCGCATTGAGCAGGAATCTTTTGATTTCTTTAACCGGACTCGCGCGCGCTATCTGGAACTGGCGGCGCAAGACTCGCGTATCCGCACCATTGACGCGACCCAGCCGCTGGATGCCGTCATGCGCGACATTCGCGCCACGGTGACGAAGTGGGTGCAGGAGCAAGCGGCATGAAATGGTATCCATGGTTACGGCCCGCCTATGAAAAACTGGTAGAAAGTTACCAGGCGGGACGTGGGCACCATGCGCTACTGATTCAGGCCTTACCTGGCATGGGCGACGAGGCGCTGTGCTATGCGCTGAGCCGTTATCTGTTATGCCAGCAGCCTGAGGGCCACAAAAGCTGTGGGCATTGCCGTGGCTGTCAGCTTATGCAGGCTGGCACGCATCCGGACTATTACACGCTGACGCCGGATAAAGGCAAAAGTAGCCTCGGCGTAGATGCGGTACGCGAGGTCAGCGAGAAATTGTACGAGCACTCCCGTCTGGGCGGCGCGAAGGTGGTGTGGATTGCGGATGCGGCGCTATTAACCGACGCCGCCGCCAATGCGTTGCTCAAAACGCTGGAAGAGCCGCCGGAGCAAACCTGGTTTTTCCTTGCCAGCCCGGAGCCTGCTCGTCTGTTGGCGACATTACGCAGCCGCTGCCGGCTGCATCATCTGGCGCCGCCGTCCGAATCGTATGCGATGTCATGGCTATCGCGAGAAGTGACGGCGTCACAAGAAGCATTGCTCACGGCGCTACGCCTGAACGCGGGGTCGCCCGGCGCCGCGCTGGCGCTGTTGCAGTCTGAACGCTGGGCGCAGCGTGAGGCGCTGTGTCAGGCGTTAATGGACAGTTTGCATACGGGCGACTGGTATGCGTTATTAACGGCGCTCAATCATGAGCAAGCCCCGGCGCGCCTGCACTGGCTGGCGACGCTGCTGGTAGACGCGCTGAAACGTCAGCACGGCGCGTCGTACCTGACAAACGTTGATGCGGACGCGGTTGTTGCCGCGCTGGCGGGGCCGCTATCCCCGGCGCGTATTCAGGCAATCCTGAACGATGTTTGCCATTGTCGTGATCAATTACTTCATGTGACCGGATTAAACCGCGAACTGGTATTAACCGATCTCATTCTCCGCATCGAGCATTACCTGCAACCAGGCACCTTGTTGCCTGTTCCTCATCTTTGAGAGAGACATTATGTTTTTAGTCGACTCACACTGCCATCTTGATGGTCTGGATTATCAATCTTTGCATAAGGACGTGGACGATGTGCTGGCAAAAGCCGCCGCGCGCGATGTGAAGTTCTGTTTAGCGGTGGCGACGACGCTGCCGGGGTATCGCCATATGCGCGAGCTGGTGGGCAAGCGCGATAATGTGGTCTTTTCCTGCGGCGTGCATCCGTTAAATCAGGATGAAGCATATGACGTAGAAGAACTGCGCCTCCTTGCTGCAGAAGACGATGTGGTGGCGATGGGCGAGACCGGGCTTGATTACTTTTACACGCCTGAGACCAAAATCCGCCAGCAGGCGTCTTTTATTCATCATATCCAGATTGGCCGCGAATTGCATAAACCGGTGATTGTCCATACTCGCGACGCGCGTGCCGATACGCTGGCTATCCTGCGCGAAGAAAAAGTGACGGATTGCGGCGGCGTACTACACTGTTTTACAGAAGACAGAGAAACGGCCGGCAAATTGCTGGATCTGGGGTTTTATATCTCTTTTTCCGGCATCGTAACGTTCCGTAACGCTGAACAGTTGCGTGATGCGGCGCGCTATGTGCCGCTTGATCGGTTATTAGTCGAGACCGATTCTCCTTATCTGGCGCCGGTGCCGCATCGCGGTAAAGAGAACCAGCCTGCGATGGTACGCGACGTCGCAGAATATATGGCGGTATTGAAAGGGGTTGCCGTTGAAGAACTGGCGCAGATCACCACCGATAACTTTGCTCGCCTGTTCCATATTGACGCGTCTCGCCTGTCATCAATCCGTTAAACGAGTTTTTTTAAAGCTCGTAATTAATAAGCAAAGCGCGTAAAGTTCACCGCCACAAAAGGGGCGGTGAGCGAGCTTATGGAAACATTCGGAAACTCATTTTGGCAGAATGTGATACTTTTTAGGCTATCTGGCGCTGAAACGTGATAGCCGTCAAACAAAATCAGACGTATTTATTTTACTCTGTGTAATAAATAAAAGGGCACTTAGAGGTCCTGTCCACGGCGGGGTTCTCCCCCCTCGCCAATGCGTGAGAACGTAGAAAAGCACAAATACTCAGGAGCACTCTCAATTATGTTTAAGAATGCATTTGCTAACCTGCAAAAGGTCGGTAAATCGCTGATGCTGCCGGTATCCGTACTCCCTATCGCAGGTATCCTGCTGGGTGTCGGTTCCGCTAACTTCAGCTGGCTGCCAGCCGTTGTATCGCACGTTATGGCAGAAGCAGGCGGATCTGTTTTTGCCAATATGCCGCTGATTTTCGCTATCGGCGTGGCGTTGGGCTTTACCAACAACGACGGCGTTTCGGCTCTGGCGGCGGTAGTAGCGTATGGCATCATGGTGAAAACCATGGCTGTGGTTGCGCCGCTGGTTCTGCATTTACCTGCTGAAGAGATCGCCGCTAAACACCTTGCTGATACGGGTGTTCTCGGGGGGATTATCTCCGGTGCGATCGCAGCGTATATGTTTAACCGCTTCTACCGTATCAAACTGCCTGAGTATCTGGGCTTCTTTGCGGGCAAACGCTTCGTGCCGATCATTTCGGGTCTGGCCGCTATTTTTACCGGTGTGGTGCTGTCTTTCGTATGGCCGCCAATCGGTACGGCTATCCAGGCGTTCTCGCAGTGGGCGGCTTATCAGAACCCGGTTGTCGCGTTTGGTATTTACGGTTTTATCGAGCGTTGCCTGGTGCCGTTTGGTCTGCATCATATCTGGAACGTTCCTTTCCAGATGCAGATCGGCGAATACACCAACGCAGCGGGTCAGGTATTCCACGGCGACATTCCGCGCTATATGGCGGGCGACCCGACGGCGGGTATGTTGTCTGGCGGCTTCCTGTTCAAAATGTACGGTCTGCCGGCTGCGGCCATTGCTATCTGGCACTCTGCTAAACCGGAAAACCGCGCAAAAGTGGGCGGTATCATGATTTCCGCCGCGCTGACCTCGTTTTTGACGGGTATTACCGAGCCTATCGAGTTCTCCTTCATGTTCGTGGCGCCGATCCTGTACATTATTCACGCAATTCTGGCAGGTCTGGCATTCCCGATCTGTATCCTGCTGGGGATGCGTGACGGTACGTCGTTCTCCCACGGTCTGATCGACTTTATCGTGCTGTCCGGTAACAGCAGCAAATTGTGGCTGTTCCCGATTGTTGGCGCCGGTTATGCGATTGTGTACTACACCGTGTTCCGCGTGCTGATCAAAGCGCTGGATCTGAAAACGCCGGGTCGTGAAGACACTACTGATGACGCAAAAGCGGGCGCGACCAGCGAAATGGCGCCGGCTTTGGTTGCGGCGTTTGGCGGTAAAGAGAACATCACTAACCTGGATGCCTGTATCACGCGTCTGCGCGTGAGCGTAGCCGATGTAGCGAAAGTGGATCAGGCTGGCCTGAAGAAACTGGGCGCGGCAGGCGTTGTCGTCGCGGGTTCCGGCGTTCAGGCTATTTTTGGTACGAAATCCGATAACCTGAAAACGGAAATGGATGAGTACATCCGTAACAGCTAAGCAGTAATGATGTTGGGGAGAATTAAGGCAGCCATTCGGCTGCCTTTTTTTAATGGCGCTTTACATGCCGCTCTCCGACAGTCTGTCAGAACTGATAATTGGCGGTGAGGCTGACGTTACGCGGCGCGCCGTAAACAATGGAACCATCAATATTGGTGTCGTAGGTTTTATCAAACAGGTTGTTGATGTTTCCCTGCACGGAAAAATTTTTCGTCACCTGATAGCGGGTAAACAGATCGACCAGCGCATAGCTGCCCTGTTCGGCGCGGAAAGTGCCGTACGGCGTCGTGGTATCTTTGTAAACCCGATTCTGCCAGTTCACGCCGCCGCCGACCGTCAGCTCCGGTATCGCCGGCAGACGATAGCGGGTGAATAACTTCACGCTGGTGCGCGGAAGATTAGGGTTCACGGCGTTACCTTCATTGTCCTCGGCAACATACCGGGTAGCCCCGAAAGTCATCTGCCAGTTATCGGTAATTGCACCGTTCACTTCAAATTCGACGCCTTTGCTCACCGTTCCGTCAGTAGACTTCCAGGCAAACTCCCCATTACTGCCAGGGATGGGAATAGTGGTTGCCTGAGCGACGTTATCCTGCTCAATGCGGAACACGGACAATGTGGTGGTGAGGCGGCTGTTCATCCAGTCGGACTTCAGGCCCGCTTCATAGTTATTACCGGTAATCGGAGCCAGATATTGACCCGCTTTGTCGCGTTTATTCTGCGGCTGAAAGATAGAGGTATAACTGGCATAAGCGGACCAGTTGTCGTTGATATCATAAATCAGCCCGGCATACGGCGTGGTATGGTTTTTCTCCATGCTGTAGGTCAGTGTATCAACACGCCAGTTGGTATAACGAGCGCCAAGAATCAGATGCAGCGGGTCGGCCAGCGAAATGCGCGTAGCGGCATACAGCGATTTCATATGCGTGGTATCGTCCTGCGCCAGATTTTGTGGCGCCCAGTGGGTTTGGGGGAAATTACCGTTAAAGGCGCTGAAGTTGCCAATGTCGTCCGGAAAGACGTTCGCCCAGGCGCTAAAATAGCGGTTATTCTGCTTACTATAACTGCCGCCAAACATCATATTGTGCTGACGGCCAAACAGCTCATAAGCGCCATCGGCAAAGAGATCTATGGCATCTACTTTGCGCTTGCCGCTGTTCCAGCCCGTACCGCCGACCACGGGGTAGCTTGCGCCATAAGGACTCACCAGCGTACCTGTCTCTTTATCGACTAACGCATCGATATACATCATTTTACTGTCGAATTTGACCTCAGTATGGGTCGCATTCAGGGTCGCCTGCCAGCTTTCGGCAAAACGCTGCTTAAGCGTGACGAAGAATTTATTTATCTCTTTGTTGTTATAAGCCCAGTCCGGGGCGGTACTACGCGCGCGGTCATAGCTATTTTTGCTGCCATCGGTGTTCCAGCGCGGCAGACCGCCCCAGGTTGGGCTGTTGACATCAATTTTTTGATATTCATAACCGGCTGAAAGGCTGGTAGTTGCACCCAGATCGGCATCGATAATTCCGGAAAAGAACGCTTTCTCACTGTTATAGCGGTCCAGCCAGGAATCATTATTCTGATAACCCGCCACGATGCGCCCACGGACATTGCCGTCTGCGGTGAGCGGACTTTGCAGATCCATGACGTAACGCTGCTTATTCCAGCTACCGTATTCTGTGGAGACGTTACCTTTGAACTCCCGACTGGTGGCGTGTTTACGGATCATATTAATTGAGGCAGAAGGATTGCCGGTTCCGGTCATCAGCCCATTCGCGCCGCGAACCACCTCCACGCGCTCATACAGCGCGGTATCCGTTAGCGCATCGCCCAGATTCCAGCGGGACTCAAAATACGTTGGAATACCGTCAACCATATAGTTGTCAATTTCAAACCCGCGCGAGTAATAGCTGATGCGATCGGAGTCAGCCTGGCTTCCGCTGATCCCCAGCGTATTGGTCATCACCTCGCCCAGGGTTTGCAACTGCTGGTCTTCCATACGCTGTTGGCTGACAATACTGACCGACTGCGGGATATCGCGCTGAGTCATCGGCATTTTGGTGCCCGCTGCGGTCGTTTTCACGCTGTAATCCTGTTCTTCACGGTTTACGGCGTCAGCGGTCGTCGCGCCTTCGACAATAACGGTATCCTCAGCCGCGAAGGCGGCAGGCATAAATGCCATCGCCATACCCATAGCTAACAGCGACGGTGCGGCGGTGGACGGAAGGTGTTTGTCCCGGCGGTATTGAATGAAAGACATCTGAAAATCCTTGCTTGTTATTGGGGTAAGTTCAGGACGTATGACGTTGAACCTTTTCATTCTTTGCTAGTTAATGCGCATAAAAATGCAAATGAGAAATATACGCATTTGTATTAAATGTGTAAAACGGTATAACCAAGGAAACTAGAAATATTTTTTAAGCGTACAAAGGCGTCATGGCAGGGGGATATGGCGGTAAGTCCAGCATGTAGTCATTTTTCGCTTAATAAATCGTGGGTTAAAGTTGAAAGAGCGTCGGTAACTCGCTCATACTCTATACTCGCAGTATGGCTCGGCGTAGCATGTGCGCTGCAAGGGCTATTATGAAAAAGGAAAACGTCGTGGCAGAAGAAACTATATTCAGCAAAATTATTCGTCGTGAAATCCCTTCGGATATCGTTTATCAGGATGAGTTGGTCACCGCCTTTCGTGATATTTCACCGCAGGCGCCGACGCATATCTTGATTATTCCCAATATCCTGATCCCAACCGTCAATGACGTGACGGCGGAACATGAACAGGCGTTAGGTCGGATGATCACCGTGGCGGCGAAAATCGCCGAACAAGAAGGCATTGCCGAAGATGGGTATCGTTTAATCATGAATACCAACCGTCATGGGGGCCAGGAGGTTTATCATATCCATATGCACCTACTGGGCGGCCGCCCGCTAGGCCCGATGCTGGCGCATAAAGGCTTGTAAGTATGATCAAAGGATGCATCGCGGTTTCTCTGGGCTTGCTGCTGCTTACCGGCTGCCGGTCACACCCTGAAATTCCGGTAAGCGACGCGCAGTCGCTGGTGATGGAGTCCACGGTTCTGGCGGCGGGCGTCACCGCAGAGCCGCCTGAACTGACGGCGTCTGATATCCAGCCATCAGCCTCTTCCCGCGTCTATAACGAAAGGCAAGAGCCCATAACCGTTCATTATCGGTTTTACTGGTATGACGCGCGGGGGCTGGAGATGCATCCGCTGGAGGCGCCGCGTAGCGTAACCATACCCGCGCGTTCGTCGGTAACGCTATTTGGCAGCGCCAATTATCTGGGGGCGCATAAGGTCAGGCTTTATCTTTATTTGTGAGGAGTGAATTTTGATGACAAAAATGCATCGCTACGCCGCCATCGCTGCGCTGGCGATATTTCTCTCCGGGTGTATGGCGCAACGTCAACCTGCGCCAGTTGAAGAGGTAAAACCAGCGCCAGAACAACCCGCGCAGCCGCCGCAACCTCCTGTTGTGCCGTCTGTGCCAACCATTCCACAGCAACCGGGGCCGATCGAACATGAAGATCAAACGGGCCAGCCAGCGCCTAAGGTGCGCCACTATGACTGGAACGGCGCGATGCAACCGCTGGTCAGCAAAATGTTGCAGGCTGATGGCGTGACGGCCGGAAACGTATTGCTTGTCGACAGCGTGAATAACCGGACGAATGGGTCGTTAAATGCGAACGAGGCAACGGAAACGTTACGTAATGCGCTGGCGAACAACGGTAAATTTACGCTGGTCTCCGTACAGCAACTCGCGATGGCAAAACAGCAGCTAGGGTTGTCTCCGCAGGATAGTCTGGGAACGCGCAGTAAAGCTATTGGCATTGCGCGCAACGTCGGGGCGCAATATGTACTTTACTCCAGCGCATCCGGTAACGTTAACGCGCCTGCATTACAGATGCAGTTAATGCTGGTGCAAACTGGCGAGATAATCTGGTCAGGTAAAGGTGCGGTCCAACAACAATAATCCCTTAACGCGCGACGAGATCCTGTCGCGCTATTTTCCCCAGTATCGTCCCGCCGTCGTTGCATCGCAGGGGCTAAGCGGCGGGAGCTGTATTATTGCTCACGATACTCACCGTATCGTGCTGCGCCGTCATCACGACCCCGACGCTCCACCAGCCCATTTTTTACGTCATCACCGCGCCTTATCCCAATTGCCGGCCAGTCTGGCGCCGCGAGCGCTTTTTTATACGCCGGGCTGGATGGCGGTAGAATATCTGCATGGTGTGGTAAATTCCGCTCTGCCAGATGCCGACGAACTGGCGGCCTTACTGTA
Source organism: Salmonella sp. NW722 (assembly GCF_051702785.1). Classification (NCBI taxonomy): domain Bacteria; kingdom Pseudomonadati; phylum Pseudomonadota; class Gammaproteobacteria; order Enterobacterales; family Enterobacteriaceae; genus Salmonella; species Salmonella sp. NW722. The sequence goes on along the minus strand of NZ_JAMMIN010000001.1, from coordinate 575,672 downwards.
TCATTTGCATCAACAGCCGCGTTTTGGCTGGCGTATCGCGCTATCGCCACTATTGGCGCAGTACTGGTCGTGTTGCGATCCGGCAAGGCGTACGCCGTTTTGGTTGCGGCGGCTCAAACAGTTGCAAAAAAACGGTGAACCTCGCCCGCTGCGGCTCGCGCCTTTGCATATGGATGTCCATGGCGACAATATAGTATTAACGTCCGCCGGGTTGAGACTGATTGACTGGGAGTATGCCGGCGACGGCGATATTGCGTTGGAGCTGGCGGCAGTATGGGTTGATGATGAACGCCAGCACCGACAACTGGCAGACGCTTATGCAGCGCGCGCGCGAATCGACGCCCGGCAGCTATGGCGACAGATACGATTATGGCACCCCTGGGTCATTATGCTAAAAGCAGGGTGGTTCGAATACCGCTGGCGACAAACCGGCGAGCAACAATTTATCAGGCTGGCCGATGAAACCTGGCGCCAGCTACGTATGAAAGGATAAGGAGAGCAGTGTGGGCCCAGTAATGTTGAATGTCGAAGGATGTGAGCTGGATGCGGAGGAGCGCGAGATACTGGCGCATCCGCTGGTTGGCGGGCTTATTCTGTTCACGCGTAATTACCATGATCCGGAACAGTTGCGCGAATTAGTGCGCCAGATTCGGGCGGCATCGCGTAACCATCTGGTGGTGGCCGTCGATCAGGAAGGCGGGCGCGTACAGCGTTTCCGTGAAGGGTTTACCCGCCTGCCCGCGGCGCAATCTTTTTTTGCGCTGCATGGGCTGGAAGAGGGGGGACGACTGGCGCAGGAGGCAGGGTGGCTGATGGCCAGCGAAATGATCGCGATGGATATTGATATCAGTTTTGCGCCAGTGCTGGACGTCGGGCATATCAGCGCGGCAATTGGCGAGCGTTCTTATCATGCCGATCCCGCAAAAGCGTTGGCAATGGCAACGCGCTTTATTGACGGCATGCATGACGCCGGGATGAAAACGACCGGTAAGCATTTCCCCGGCCACGGCGCGGTCACGGCGGACTCCCACAAAGAGACGCCGTGCGATCCACGTCCTGAAACGGACATTCGTGGTAAAGATATGTCGGTGTTCCGCACGCTGATTAGCGAGAATAAACTGGATGCGATTATGCCTGCCCACGTGATCTACCGCGCTACCGATCCGCGTCCGGCAAGCGGTTCGCCGTACTGGCTGAAAACGGTGCTGCGTCAGGAGTTAGGCTTTGACGGCGTCATTTTCTCCGACGATCTGTCGATGGAGGGCGCGGCGATTATGGGCAGCTATGCTGAGCGCGCTCAGGCGTCGCTGGATGCGGGTTGCGATATGATTCTGGTCTGCAATAATCGTAAAGGCGCAGTCAGCGTGCTGGATAATCTGTCGCCGATCAAAGCAGAACGTGTTACACGTTTGTATCATAAAGGTTCATTTTCACGCCGGGAGCTCATGGACTCAGCACGCTGGAAAACAGCCAGCGCCCAGCTCAACCAGTTACATGAACGCTGGCAGGAAGAAAAAGCAGGTCATTAACTCGAGTTTTCGTGAGGGTGCCAGATGATTATTTATTTACACGGTTTTGATTCAAATAGTCCGGGCAACCATGAAAAAGTGTTGCAATTACAGTTTATCGACCCGGATGTTCGGCTGGTAAGCTACAGTACGCGGCATCCTAAGCACGATATGCAGCATCTGCTGAAAGAAGTGGACAAAATGTTGCAGTTGAATGTGGACGAGCGCCCTTTAATCTGTGGCGTGGGGCTGGGCGGTTACTGGGCGGAGCGGATTGGCTTTTTGTGCGATATCCGTCAGGTGGTTTTTAACCCGAACCTGTTCCCCTATGAAAACATGGAGGGGAAAATCGATCGCCCGGAAGAATATGCGGACATCGCTACAAAGTGCGTGACCAACTTTCGCGAAAAAAATCGCGATCGTTGTCTGGTGATCCTCTCGCGTCATGACGAAGCGCTGGACAGCCAACGCTCAGCGCAAGCGCTTCACCCGTATTATGAAATTGTGTGGGATGAGGAACAGACTCACAAATTCAAAAATATTTCGCCGCACTTGCAACGTATCAAAGCGTTTAAAACGCTGGGGTAACGCCCCCGGCAATATGGCGTTATCAGTGACCGGATAACCAGCCTTGCGGCTGGTTTTTTTATGCTCAATTCTCGCAAACTGTCTATCTTTTCAGCATGAAAACTTGATGCACATCAATTTTGGTATGACCAATGCACCGTTCATGCTATTCTCATATCAGAAGCTTATTCTCATTAACGTAACTTGTTGTTAATTAAAGGCTATGCTAATAACTTTTAATTAACAATTGGTTAATAAATTTAAGGGGGTCACGTTGACTACACCATTAAAAAAGATCGTGATTGTCGGCGGCGGCGCTGGCGGGCTGGAAATGGCGACGCAGTTAGGCCATAAACTGGGGCGCAAGAAAAAAGCGAAAATCACGCTGGTAGACAGAAATCACAGCCATCTGTGGAAACCATTGCTGCACGAAGTGGCGACTGGCTCTCTGGACGAAGGCGTGGATGCGCTGAGCTATCTGGCCCATGCGCGCAATCATGGTTTCCAGTTCCAACTGGGGTCGGTGATGGATATCGATCGCGAAGCGAAAACCATCACTATTGCCGAGTTGCGTGATGAAAAGGGCGAACTGCTGGTGCCGGAGCGCAAAATCGCGTATGACACGCTGGTGATGGCGCTGGGCAGCACCTCTAATGATTTCAACACGCCGGGCGTGAAAGAGCACTGTATCTTCCTCGATAACCCGCATCAGGCGCGCCGTTTTCACCAGGAGATGCTGAACCTGTTCCTCAAGTATTCGGCTAATCTGGGCGCGAACGGTAAGGTCAATATCGCCATCGTTGGCGGCGGTGCGACGGGGGTTGAGCTGTCGGCTGAACTGCATAACGCGGTAAAACAGCTGCATAGCTATGGTTATAAGGGGCTGACCAACGACGCGCTGAACGTGACGTTGGTTGAGGCTGGCGAGCGTATTCTGCCTGCGTTGCCGCCGCGTATCTCCAGCGCCGCGCATAATGAACTGACCAAACTGGGCGTTCGCGTACTGACGCAAACTATGGTCACCAGCGCCGACGAAGGCGGTCTGCATACGAAAGAAGGTGAATATATTCAGGCCGATCTGATGGTGTGGGCGGCGGGTATCAAAGCGCCAGATTTTATGAAAGAGATTGGTGGTCTGGAAACGAACCGCATTAACCAACTGGTGGTGGAACCGACGCTGCAAACCACGCGCGATCCTGATATTTATGCGATTGGCGACTGCGCTTCCTGCGCACGTCCGGAGGGAGGTTTTGTGCCGCCTCGCGCTCAGGCGGCGCATCAGATGGCTACCTGCGCGATGAATAACATTCTGGCGCAGATGAATGGCAAGCCGCTGAAAGCTTACCAGTATAAAGATCATGGATCGCTGGTCTCTCTGTCCAACTTCTCTACCGTGGGTAGTCTGATGGGGAACCTGACCCGCGGTTCAATGATGATTGAAGGACGTATCGCCCGCTTCGTGTATATCTCGCTATACCGTATGCACCAGATAGCGCTGCATGGATACTTTAAAACCGGCCTGATGATGCTGGTGGGCAGTATTAACCGCGTCATTCGTCCGCGCCTGAAACTGCATTAATTTTTCTGCGCCTCACCGGCTGCTCGCCGGTGAGCGCTTCTCCATCACTTGCTTCGGAGTTGTCCGAATCCTTCAGCTTTACCGCCTCATCCCGCATTTTTCATCCTCATTCCGATTGGCTTTGTTCGCATACTGGTTGCAAAATTGTTACCAATAGCAACGAAGGAGGAACTCCCGTGAATAAATCAATGTTGGCGGGTATAGGGATTGGCGTAGCGGCTGCGCTGGGTGTGGCGGCAGTGGCCAGTCTCAACGTATTTGATCGTGGTCCGCAATATGCGCAGGTGATATCGGCTAAACCGATTAAAGAGACGGTAAAAACGCCGCGTCAGGAGTGCCGTAATGTCACGGTCACGCATCGTAGACCGGTTCAGGACGAAAACCGTATTGCCGGCTCGGTGCTTGGCGCAGTAGCAGGCGGCGTGATTGGACATCAATTTGGCGGCGGTCGTGGTAAAGATGTGGCGACGGTCGTCGGGGCGCTAGGCGGCGGTTATGCTGGCAATCAAATCCAGGGGTCAATGCAGGAAAGTGATACTTACACTACCACGCAGCAACGCTGTAAGACGGTGTATGACAAATCTGAAAAGATGCTTGGCTACGACGTGACCTACAAAATTGGCGATCAGCAGGGCAAAATCCGCATGGATAAAGACCCCGGAACGCAAATTCCCCTCGACGGCAATGGCCAACTGGTTTTGAATAACAAAGCATAAAAAAGCTGTACTCTGCAAGTTAGCCCCTCATTCGCTCAGGCTGAGGGGCTTTTTTTATCCGAAGCCGCGTCGTTCAGGGCTTGAGCAGTTCAGGCCAGATGCGCAGAGTCGTACGCGTAATTTGCATCAGTTGTTCGAAGGTGGCTCCCTCGCGGGCGCTGATCGACATTCCCTGTAAAATACAGTTTATATATTCCGCGAGCGCCTGCGGGTTACAGTGCGCCGGAATTTCACCGCGCTCCTGACGTTGGCGCAGAAACTGGATGAGCGTCTGTTCCTGCATGGCGTGGCGTGATTTTACCGTGCGGGCGATATCGCGCGAGGAGGCGGCCAGGGTGGCGGACGTATTAATCATAAAGCAGCCAGCCGGCGTGTCCGTACTGGTAAAGCAGGCGGCAATTTCTGTGAAGTAATCTTCCAGCGCCGATTCTACGCTTTTCTCTTCACAAAAGAGCTGGGCTTCGTGTTTTGAGGCAAAGCGAGTGATGTAGCGATCCAGGACAGCGCGAAATAATCCTTCTTTGTTAGTGAATTCCGCATAGAGAGTAGGCGCTTTCGCCCCGGTAGCCTCTACGAGATCGGCAAGCGAAGTTGCTTCATAGCCGTGCTGCCAGAAGAGAGTCATGGCCTTATCAAGCGCAGCTTCCCTGTCGAACACTTTTGGTCGGCCACGGCTTTTCTTCGCGCAACTCGTGGTATCCGTTGTCATGATGCCGTTGTACCTGTTTAAAGAGCGGTCTCTCTATTATAAAAACAAACCACTTCTGGCTCCAGAGTATTCATTAGAAAAATAAATCAATTCTATTCACATGAAAAATAACATCTTTATAAATTATATAACGATCATTATAAAAAGAAGTTGACGTGTGATGTAGATCACATCTATGATTAACTTATCGATCGTTAAGTTAATGCTTGCGACACCCATTCATCTGCTAAAGGTCATCACTATGAAAAACGTAAAAACCCTCATCGCTGCTGCCGTACTGAGTTCGCTCTCATTCGCCAGCTTCGCCGCCGTTGAAGTTCAGGCAACGCCAGAAGGTCAACAGAAGTTCGGCACCATTTCCGCGAATGGCGGCACGAATCTGGGCTCGCTGGAAGATCAGCTGGCGCAAAAAGCGCAGGAGATGGGGGCGAAGTCTTTCCGTATTACCTCTGTTACCGGCCCGAATACCCTTCACGGTACAGCGGTAATCTATAAGTAAGCATTAACCCTCATTAATGCCGCTGCGATTGCCACAATAAAAAGAGAAAGCCTCGCGATGCATCGCGAGGCTTTTTTGTCGGTCAGCTATTCACGCTTACAGCGACTGCGGTTTCGCCTCTGCTTGACGGGTTACATCCACCGGCATTCCGGAGCGCACTTCCATAACATGTTCCATCACCGCGGCATCGGTCTGCGGTGCGTCCTTAAAGGTCTGCATCGGGCCATTCAGCACAATCGGCAGCACCTGCGGATCGTCGCCTATATTTTTAGACAGCGGCTGATGAACTTCCACCAGTCGCACGCCGCCTGGCTCCACCGAGGCTTTAATCGGCGTATTGATAATATTCACTTTGGTTCCCGGCGTGACCTGACGGAACAATGTCTCTATATCACCGTCGCGCAGACGGATACAGCCGGAACTGACGCGCATACCAATGCCAAAATCGGCATTCGTGCCATGTAACAGATAGACGCCGCCGTAGGCCGCTAAACGAATCGCGTGATGCCCCATTGGGTTATCGGGACCGGCAGGCACCACGGCGGGGAGATCGATGCCTTGCGCTTTATAACGGGCGCGAATATTGGCGGTCGGCGTCCAGGTTGGATTGGCGCGTTTATCCGAAATGGTCGTCACCATCGTTGGCGTCAGGGTATCGCCGCCCAGTTGGCCAATCCCGATAGGGTAGACCGTGACCGTATTTTTCCCCGGTTGATAATAGTAAAGCCGTAATTCCGCGAGGTTAATGACGATACCTTCACGTGGCGCGTCCGGTAGCAGCGTTTGCAGCGGAATCGTTAGCACGCTGCCTGCGCGTGGCACGTAAGGATCAATGCCGGGGTTGGCCTGTAACAGGGCTAAAAAGCCCACGTTATATTTTTTGGCGATCGCCTCCAGCGAGCCGCCGTCGTCTTCAACGACATGGAATTTATTTTCTCCCACCAGTCGACTGCCGGGGGGTGGAAGAGGCCACGTATTCGCCTGCGCGGGAAGGGCAAGCATGATGGTCGCGGTAAGCGCAAACAACGCCCACCAGCGAGAGAGTCGCGTATTGTTGAACATTATAATAAACCCATGATTATTATGTGGTTATTTTTATAAAAGAGGAAATAAGAATTATGGCGGCTGGCTGTGTCTGGAACTGCAGGGAAGTGCAAAGAATTTGTAAAGATTAGGCCGGACGCAGAGTAATGACGCCCGACCTGACGCTTATGCAATAGCGTTTTCTTCCAGTTGCTGCATAAACTGGCGTACCCAGTCTATACGCGTTTTACGTTCGCTTAAATCCTGAATAAACTTGAGGCGCGTCGGGCCATCCAGACGGAAATGCTGCGGCTGTTTTTGCAGCAACCCGATAAGCCAGGCGGGGTCAACGTGGTTTTTCTCGGCGAACTCAATCGTTCCGCCTTTCTCGTTACCCTCCAGTTTTCGGATGCCGAGCTTTTGCGCCTGTTGGCGCAGGCGGGCGATATCCAGCAGATTACGCGCCGGATCGGGCAGCAGGCCGAAGCGGTCGATCAATTCCACTTTGATCTCTTCCAGCTCGTTTTCGTTCTTCGCGCTGGCAATGCGTTTATAGAATGACAGCCGGGTATTAACATCCGGAATAAAATCATCCGGCAGTAACGACGGCATTCGCAGCTCGACTTCCGTTTGCTGACTGGTGAGATCTTCCAGCGAGGGTTCGCGGCCTGCTTTCAGCGCATCAACGGCGTTTTCCAGCAGTTCCATGTAGAGTGAGAAGCCAATGGTTTCCATTGAGCCGCTTTGCTCTTCGCCAAGCAGTTCGCCCGCGCCGCGGATCTCCAGATCGTGGGTCGCCAGCGCAAACCCGGCGCCTAAATCCTCCAGCGACGCAATCGCCTCCAGCCGTTTTTGCGCATCGGTGGTCATGGCCTTAGGATGTGGCGTCAACAGCCAGGCGTAGGCCTGGTGGTGCGAGCGCCCAACGCGGCCACGCAGCTGGTGCAACTGCGCGAGGCCGAAATGATCCGCGCGTTCAATGATGATCGTGTTAGCGGTGGGAATGTCGATCCCCGTTTCGATAATGGTAGTACACACCAGCACGTTAAAACGTTGATGGTGGAAATCGTTCATGACCCGTTCCAGCTCACGTTCGCGCATCTGCCCGTGGCCTATAGCGATTCGCGCTTCCGGCACCAGTTCCGCCAGCCGCTCTGCGGCTTTCTGAATATTTTCGACGTCATTGTACAAATAGTAAACCTGACCGCCGCGCAGGATTTCACGCAGAATCGCTTCCCTTACTACCAGGCTATCATACTCGCGGACAAAGGTTTTTACCGCCAGACGACGGGCAGGGGGGGTGGCGATAATGGAGAGATCGCGCATACCGCTCATCGCCATATTCAGCGTCCGCGGGATCGGCGTCGCCGTGAGCGTCAGAATATCGACATCGGCGCGCATCGCCTTAATTCGCTCTTTGTGGCGCACGCCGAAACGGTGCTCTTCATCGACAATCAGCAGGCCCAGGTCGCGCAGCTTCACATCGCTTTGTAGCAGTTTATGCGTACCGATCAGAATATCGATCTTACCCTCGGCGGCTTCCGCCAGGATTTGTGTCTGCTCTTTGGCGCTGCGAAAGCGGGACAGCATCTCAATGCGTACCGGCCAGTTGGCGAAACGGTCGCGGAAGTTATCATAGTGTTGCTGCGCCAGCAGCGTGGTCGGCACCAGTACCGCTACTTGTTTATGGTTTTCCACCGCCAGGAACGCGGCGCGCATCGCCACTTCGGTTTTGCCGAAGCCGACGTCGCCGCACACCAGCCTGTCCATCGCCAGCGGTTGGCACATATCGCTCAATACGGCGTTAATCGCCTGTGCCTGATCGGGCGTCGTTTCAAACGGGAAGCTGTCGCAGAATAACTGATACTGCTCACGATCATGCTTAAAGGCAAACCCCTCTTTTGCCGCCCGTTGCGCATAAATATCCAACAGTTCCGCTGCGACATCGCGCACTTTTTCCGCCGCTTTCTGCCGGGCGCGCGACCAGGCGTCGCCGCCCAGTTTATGCAGCGGCGCACTTTCTTCCGCGCCGCCGGCATAGCGGCTAATCAGATGCAATGAGGAAACCGGCACATACAGTTTGGCGTCATTGGCGTAGGTGAGCATCAGATATTCACCCTTGATGCCGCCAGCCTCCAGAGTGGTCATGCCGGCATAGCGTCCGACGCCGTGCTCCAGATGCACTACCGGTTGACCGACGTGGAGCTCCGCCAGGTTACGAATCAACGTATCCGGGTTGATCGTGCGGCGGGAATCCAGGCGGCGACGCGCCACCCGCTCACCCAAGAGATCGCTTTCACAAATCAGCGCCAGATTGCGTTGGGTGTCGATAAAGCCATGTTCTGCGGCGCCAATCATCAGATAGCGTCCCGCATCCTGCGCCTCGTCCAGGCGTAATATTCGCTTCGGCGCGATTTTTATGCGAGCCAGGAGCTCTCCCAGCGCTTCGCGGCGTCCTTCGCTTTCCACCGAAAAAATCACCGGACCGCTGAAAGATTCGAGGAATTTACGCAGCGCGTCCAGCGGCGCTTTCTGCTGCGCCTGGATAGCCAAATCCGGTAATTTCTGGAAACCAAGATTGGTATTGGCGGCTTTTTCCGGCAGATGGTCGGTTTTAAGCTGGAGGCGAGGCCAGCGTTTAAGCTCGGAAAAGAGCTCATCTACCCGTAGCCAGAGGGCTTCCGGCGGCAAAAGCGGGCGCATAGGATCGACGCCGCGATTTTCAAAACGCGCCAGCGTATCGGCCTGAAAGCGTTCGGCGCTGGTTTCCAGCGAGCCAGTATTCACCACCAGAGTATTGGCGGGGAAATAGCTAAATAATGGCGGTAACGGTTCGCTGAAAAAGAGCGGCTGCCAGTATTCGATCCCGGCGGGCAGGGTGCCTTTGCTGACCTGCTGATAGATGTGCTCGGCGTCGCGTTTTACCTCAAAGGTATCGCGCCACTGGCTACGGAAAAGCTCAATAGCGGCTTTGTCGGTAGGAAATTCGTGCGCGGGCAACAAATTGATGGCCTCGACCTCCTCCAGCGTACGTTGGGTATCCGCGTCAAACAGACGCAGGCTGTCGATTTCATCATCAAAAAAGTCGAGGCGATAAGGCTGTTCGCTGCCCATCGGAAAGAGATCCAACAGCGCGCCGCGCGTCGCGTATTCGCCATGCTCCATCACCTGATCGACATGCCGATAACCGGCGCTGTCAAGCTGCGCGCGCAGAGCGTCGCGGGACAGCCGCTGGCCTTTTTTCATCACCAGCGCATGACCATGCAGATAGCTATGCGGACAAACGCGCTGCATCAGGGTGTTTACCGGTACAATCAAGACGCCGCGCTGCATTGACGGCAACTGGTAGAGCGTGGACAGACGCGAAGAGATAATTTCCTGATGCGGGGAGAAGCTGTCATACGGTAGCGTTTCCCAGTCCGCCAGGTTCATCACCATCTGATCGGTAAACTGGCGGATTTCATCATGCAATCGCAGAGCATTTTGCATGTCAGGCGCTATGAGTACCACCGGACCGGCATGGCGTTCGGCTATCTCCGCCACCAGCGTAGCGCAGGCGGCGCCGGTAAGTTCGCCCAACTGGCGCTGATCGCCCGCTTTTGTCGGCAGCGTGTAACGTTGTTTTTCAGGCATAACGGTTGTCAGTATCTCTTTTTGTTTTACGCCGCACTCTACGCGTCACCCTTCAGGCTGTTTCATGGTTGGCTGCGCGCCAGGACAGCATGAAGGACTCAGGTATTCAGGGGCATATGACTGATAAGCAATGTTCTTTATTATCCGCGATCGTTGTTTATTAGCAAATTGAATCCGCCGCATAACACGCCGAACAGGTAAAGTATGAACATGTAAGTGACTTGATTTGTCGGCCTTTTTCAGAATAACGCTGACGAACTCTTACGGTTCAGACATTTACGCATTCCGCTTTCGCTTATATACTCGGGACTTTGCTAACAGCAACCAGACGGATTACATGTATCAACCTGTCGCTCTATTCATTGGCCTGCGTTACATGCGCGGGCGTGCAGCAGATCGCTTCGGTCGCTTCGTTTCCTGGCTTTCCACTATCGGCATTACCCTGGGGGTGATGGCGCTGGTCACGGTATTGTCGGTGATGAACGGTTTTGAGCGCGAACTGCAAAATAACATTCTTGGTTTGATGCCTCAGGCCATCCTCTCTGCTGAACATGGCTCTCTTAACCCGAATCAGATGCCGGAAAAAGCGGTGAATCTGCAAGGCGTTAACCGTATTGCGCCGCTGACGACGGGCGATGTCGTACTGCAAAGCGCGCGTAGCGTTGCGGTTGGCGTGATGTTGGGTATCGATCCGGCGCAAAAAGATCCGTTAACGCCGTATCTGGTCAATGTGAAGCAAAGCGAATTACAGCCGGGTAAGTATAATGTCATCCTCGGCGAGCAGCTCGCCGGACAGTTAGGGGTCAACCGCGGCGATCAGATTCGGCTAATGGTGCCATCTGCCAGCCAGTTTACGCCAATGGGACGCCTGCCCAGCCAGCGTCTGTTTACGGTGATTGGCACATTTGCCGCCAATAGCGAGGTCGATGGCTATGAAATGCTGGTCAATATTCAGGACGCGTCGCGTTTAATGCGCTATCCGGCAGGCAATATTACCGGCTGGCGTCTGTGGCTGGATGAACCGCTGCAAGTCGATACCCTCAGCCAACAGACGCTGCCGCAAGGCACGAAGTGGCAGGACTGGCGCGAACGCAAAGGCGAGTTGTTCCAGGCTGTGCGCATGGAAAAGAACATGATGGGATTGTTGCTGAGTCTCATCGTGGCGGTCGCGGCTTTTAACATTATTACTTCGTTGGGCCTGATGGTCATGGAGAAGCAGGGCGAAGTGGCGATTTTACAAACTCAAGGGCTGACGCCGCGACAAATTATGATGGTCTTTATGGTGCAGGGTGCCAGCGCCGGGATTATCGGCGCGCTGTTGGGCGCCGCGCTGGGCGCATTGCTTGCCAGCCAACTAAATAACCTGATGCCGATCATCGGCGCGTTTCTGGATGGCGCTGCGTTGCCCGTGGCGATAGAGCCATTACAGGTGATCGTTATCGCGCTGGTGGCAATGGCCATCGCGCTGCTTTCTACGCTTTATCCTTCCTGGCGCGCTGCCGCCACTCAACCCGCTGAGGCTTTACGTTATGAATAAGATCCTGTTGCAATGCGACAACCTGTGCAAACGCTATCAGGAAGGCACCGTACAAACCGACGTGTTGCACGATGTCAGCTTCAGTATCGGCGAAGGCGAAATGATGGCGATCGTCGGCAGTTCCGGTTCGGGTAAAAGTACGTTGCTGCACCTGTTAGGCGGGCTGGATACGCCCACCTCCGGCGATGTGATTTTTAGCGGCCAGCCGATGAGCAAACTCTCTTCTGCGGCAAAAGCGGAATTACGTAACCAGAAACTGGGGTTTATCTATCAGTTTCATCATCTCCTGCCGGATTTTACGGCGCTGGAAAACGTGGCGATGCCATTATTGATTGGCAAAAAGAAACCGGCGGAGATTGACGCTCGGGCGCGAGAAATGCTGCACGCCGTAGGGCTGGAGCATCGCGCAACCCATCGACCTTCGGAACTTTCCGGCGGTGAGCGCCAGCGTGTCGCGATAGCGCGCGCGTTGGTGAATAATCCGCGTCTGGTACTGGCGGATGAGCCGACCGGTAATCTGGATGCGCGTAATGCCGACAGTATTTTTGAGCTTCTGGGCGAGTTAAATCGTCTGCAGGGAACCGCGTTTCTGGTGGTGACTCACGATTTGCAACTGGCGAAACGTATGAGCCGCCAGCTTGAGATGCGCGATGGTCGCCTGACGGCGGAACTGAGCCTGATGGGGGCTGAGTAATGGCGTCGCCTTTATCATTGCTAATTGGCTTGCGTTTCAGCCGTGGACGGCGGCGCGGCGGTATGGTTTCGCTCATTTCCGTCATTTCTACCATCGGTATCGCGCTGGGCGTGGCGGTGTTGATTGTCGGTTTAAGCGCGATGAACGGTTTCGAACGCGAGTTGAATAACCGTATTCTGGCGGTGGTTCCGCACGGGGAGATTGAAGCGGTCAATCAGCCGTGGACCAACTGGCGTGAAGCGCTGGCAAAAGTGCAGAAGGTGCCGGGCATTGCCGCCGCCGCGCCGTATATCAATTTTACCGGCCTGGTAGAGAGCGGGGCGAATTTGCGCGCCATTCAGGTTAAAGGCGTCGACCCTAAGCAAGAGCAGCAGCTTAGCGCGTTACCGTCATTTGTGCAAAATCACGCCTGGGATCATTTCAAAGCGGGCGAGCAGCAGATCATTATCGGCAAAGGCGTCGCCGATGCGCTGAACGTGAAACAGGGCGACTGGGTGTCCATCATGATCCCCAATGCGAATGCCGACCATAAGCTGCTCCAGCCCAAACGCGTGCGTTTGCATGTCATCGGGATTCTGCAACTGAGCGGCCAGCTCGATCACAGCTTCGCCATGATCCCGCTTGAGGATGCGCAGCAGTATCTGGATATGGGGTCCAGCGTTTCCGGTATCGCGCTTAAAGTCCATGACGTGTTTAATGCGAACAAACTGGTGCGTGACGCGGGTGAGGTGACTAACAGCTATGTCTACATTAAGAGCTGGATCGGCACCTATGGCTATATGTATCGCGATATCCAGATGATTCGCGCCATTATGTATCTGGCGATGATTCTGGTGATCGGCGTGGCCTGTTTTAATATCGTTTCCACCTTAGTGATGGCGGTAAAAGACAAAAGCGGCGACATTGCGGTATTAAGAACGCTGGGGGCGAAAGATGGTTTGATTCGTGCCATTTTCGTCTGGTACGGACTACTGGCGGGCTTGCTGGGCAGCTTGATTGGCGTGGCGATCGGCGTTGTCGTTTCGCTTCAGCTTACCGCCATTATTAATGGGATTGAAAAGGCGATCGGGCATCAGTTTTTGTCCGGCGATATCTATTTTATCGACTTCCTGCCATCCGAATTACATTGGCTGGACGTTGTTTACGTACTGGTCACGGCGTTGTTGTTAAGCTTACTGGCGAGCTGGTATCCGGCGCGGCGGGCGAGCAACATTGACCCTGCGCGAGTATTGAGCGGCCAGTAATCGCGGAATATAAAAACAAGGAGCGGTGATGTATTACGGGTTTGACATTGGCGGAACAAAGATTGCGTTAGGCGTATTTGACTCAACGCGGCGGCTGCAGTGGGAAAAACGGGTTCCCACGCCCCATACCAGCTATAGCGCCTTTTTAGACGCCGTGTGCGAACTGGTCGCGGAAGCCGACCAGCGATTTGGCGTAAAAGGGTCGGTAGGGATTGGCATACCCGGTATGCCGGAAACTGAAGACGGCACGCTGTACGCCGCGAATGTCCCGGCAGCCAGCGGTAAGCCGTTGCGCGCCGATCTCAGCGCCCGACTGGATCGCGATGTGCGTCTGGACAATGACGCTAACTGTTTTGCCTTGTCCGAAGCCTGGGATGATGAATTCACGCAATATCCTTTGGTTATGGGGCTTATCCTCGGCACCGGCGTCGGCGGTGGCCTGGTGCTAAACGGGAAGCCGATTACCGGTCAGAGCTATATCACCGGCGAGTTTGGCCATATGCGTTTGCCGGTTGACGCGCTAACGTTGATGGGGTTTGATTTTCCTCTCCGCCGTTGTGGATGCGGCCAGATGGGCTGCATTGAGAATTATCTGTCCGGGCGCGGGTTTGCGTGGCTATATCAGCATTATTATGATCAATCGCTGCAGGCGCCGGAGATTATCGCGTTGTGGGAGCAGGGTGATGAGCAGGCGCACGCGCATGTTGAGCGCTATCTGGATTTACTGGCGGTTTGTCTGGGGAATATACTGACGATTGTCGATCCCGATTTATTGGTGATCGGCGGCGGACTATCGAACTTTACGGCAATAACAACGCAACTGGCGGAAAGACTGCCGCGCCATCTCCTCCCTGTTGCCCGCGCGCCGCGCATTGAGCGTGCGCGGCATGGGGATGCAGGTGGGATGCGCGGTGCTGCTTTTTTACATCTTACCGACTAATCAAAAAAAGAGGTTGTTATGCAGTCGCGTCGGTTTCATCGATTAAGCCGCTTTCGTAAAAATAAACGTCTGTTGCGTGAACGTCTGCGCCAGCGGATCTTTTTCAGAGACAGAGTGGTGCCGGAAATGATGGAAAACCCAAGAGTATTAGTCCTTACAGGTGCAGGAATTTCTGCAGAGTCTGGTATTCGTACGTTTCGCGCGGCGGATGGCCTTTGGGAAGAGCATCGGGTTGAAGATGTGGCCACGCCGGAAGGATTCGCCCGTAATCCGGGAATGGTGCAGACATTTTATAATGCCCGCCGTCAGCAGCTTCAACAGCCGGAAATACAACCCAATGCGGCGCATCTGGCGTTAGCGAAGCTTGAAGAAGCGCTTGGCGATCGCTTTTTGCTGGTGACGCAAAACATCGACAATTTGCATGAACGCGCGGGCAATCGCAACATCATTCATATGCATGGCGAGCTGTTGAAGGTGCGCTGTTCGCAAAGCGGCCAGATTCTGGAATGGAACGGCGATGTGATGCCGGAAGATAAATGTCACTGCTGTCAGTTCCCGGCGCCGCTACGTCCGCACGTGGTGTGGTTTGGCGAGATGCCGCTTGGCATGGATGAAATTTATATGGCGCTGTCGATGGCGGATATTTTTATCGCCATTGGCACATCCGGTCATGTCTATCCGGCTGCGGGTTTTGTGCATGAAGCAAAACTGCACGGCGCACATACGGTGGAACTGAATCTTGAGCCAAGCCAGGTCGGCAGCGAGTTTGGAGAGAAGCACTACGGCCCGGCAAGCCAGGTTGTGCCGGAATTTGTTGATAAATTCCTGAAAGGGCTGTAGTGCTGTTTGCCCGGTAACGCCTTATCCGGCCTACATTTCACGTTACGTTCATCTGTAGGCCCGACAGGCGCTTTAGCTGAATTAGCGTCCTGCTTTTAGCTTCTGATAATATTCTTCATAAATGGCGCTGGCGTCGCCGACATCGTTTTGCCACTCGCCTTTGCTGATGGTTTGCGCATCCGGATAGAGCGACTTATCATTGGCGACCTCCGGGCTTAACAGCTTACGCGCCGCCAGGTTGGGGGTAGGGTAGCCGATGGTTTCTGCCACCTCTTTCGCGACGTCAGGACGCAGCAGGAAGTTGATTAGCTTCAGTGCACCCTCTTTATTCTTCGCATTCGCCGGAATAGCCAGGCTATCCATCCAGAAAATACCGCCTTCCTTCGGCCAGACGACCTCCAGCGGCGTGCCAGCCTGACGAGCAACGAAGGCCGAACCGTTCCACACCATCCCCAGGTTGACTTCCCCTTCCATATACGGATTCGCCGGATTATCGGAGTTGAAGGCCGCTACGTTCGGCATCAGTTTTTTCAACTCTTCATATGCCGCTTCAATCTCTTTCGGATCGGTAGTGTTACCGGAATAACCTAGCTTGCGCAGCGCCATCTGGAAGACTTCTCGCGCATCGTCGGTTAAAAGCAGGCTGTTTTTATATTCCGGTTTCCACAAGTCAGCCCAGCTGGTAATGGTTTTTGGATCGATAGCATCGCTGTTCACGCCAATCGCCGTTGCGCCCCAGATATACGGGACAGAATAATCGTTGTTGGGGTCAAACGGTTTGTTGAGCATTTCCGGATCGAGGTTGTGGAAATTGGTTAATTTCGACTTATCGATCTTCTGGATCATGCCTTCTTTGCGCATTTTGTCGACATAGTATGTAGAAGGAACAACCAGGTCATACGCGCCATCTTTATAGGTTTTGAGTTTGGCATACATGGTTTCGTTCGACTCGTAGGTCGAATAAATCACCTTAATGCCTGTCTCTTTAGTGAACTGTTCCAGCAGGCCCGGCGGCACATACTCAGTCCAGTTATAGAAATAGAGCGTGTCGTTGTCGGAGGCATGAGCGGCACTCATACCCAGCGCCAGGGCGCCCGCCGCGAGCAGGTGGCGTGACCATTTTTTCATTTAACGTCCCCTGAATTACGGGCCTTATCGGCCCTTGGTTTTATCACGAGCAATAAGCTGGCTGGCAATGACCATTACCAGAGACAGCACCAATAAAACGGTCGCCAGCGCGTTCACTTCTGGTGAAACGCCGACTTTTACCATGGAATAAATCTTTAAGGGTAAAATTTCATAGCCCGGCCCGGTGACAAACGACGAGACTACTACATCGTCCATCGACAACGTAAAACTCAGCAACCAGCCCGCCGCCACCGCCGGCATCGCCAGCGGCAGAATGATTTTGCGTAAAATCGTTACCTCACTGGCCCCCAGGTCTTTTGCGGCTTCCAGCATTCTGACATCAAAGCCTTTCAGGCGCGAATAGACCGTGACGACCACAAACGGCAGGCTAAAGGTGATGTGCGAGAACAGCAACGACCAAAAGCCCAGTTGAATGCCGAGTAACATAAACAGCACCAGCAGGGAGATCGCCATCACGATATCCGGCGACATCATTACTACAAACAGCATCCCGCTGACGAATGGCTTCCCGCGAAAGCGGTAGCGATAAAGCGCCACCGCGGTTAACGAGCCAATCAACGTGGCGAAGGTCGCTGAAAAAATCGCCATCGTCAGTGAATGTTGAGCGGCCTGCAACAGACTGTCGTTATTGACCAGGAGTTCGTACCATTTAGTGGTAAAGCCCTGCCAGTTAATGCCGAACCGCGAACTGTTGAAGGAGTTCACGATCAGAATAATGATGGGAATATACAGATACGCATAGATGGCAGTCATGAAACCGCGACGGAGCAGCCGACCGATCATTCAAGTTCCACCTTCTTATTCAGAGGATGGGGTGCTTTTAGAGTATTGAAAATGATCAATTTTTTCTCTTCTCCAAAATCTCTCCAAAACGTCTCGCGGTTATCAGCAGCCAGGAAGAAGCAAGCTGCCGCTTGAAGCCGCGAATTTTACAACAAATTGCCAGACGAGCGGGAAAAAAAGGCCATTTAAATGACTATTCTCATCCGATCCGGTCATATGCGGCATTATTGCGCCAGGCAAGAGGTTACTCTGTAGGCAAACAGGAAGTACGTGAGTAAACCCTGAACGTGACGTTTGAGAAAGCGTCGTCTGATTTTATAAAAAACAACATAAACAGCCGCTTTGTTGTTCTGAGCGAACGTGTAGCGTGGTTAACTGTTCTTCCGCCATTTTTTGTATAGCCTGGGGGTCTATTCTAAAAATGGCGTGAAAAACCTGATCAGAGATGGCTTCGACTATCTCAGCTAACATACTTTGGCTGGTGCTGGGATCCGTTACGAGGAACGCCTGAAACGTCTTATCCGCCAGTAAAACCTCTTTTACCATTTTTTCAATAGGTATATGGGTATGCGGTGGTGGTATTTCAAGCTGTTTTAATCCACACCTCGCCATTGTTTCTAAAAATGCGTTTTGCTGAGTCCTTTCGGATATATTCGCATGCTGTAAAATGCGCGTTGTCTTTTCAATCCCAGACTGAATTTTCGCTGCCAGGTAGGTTACCTTTTCTTGCGTTTTCCACTCATCTAAATGTCCTTTTCTCCATTCAGAATATAAATACCCCTCTATGTTGTCTAATGGAACCGATAATGTCGGCGCGCCAGCAAGATTGAGACATAATGTCGAAGGGAGGGGGTAATCTGCGATGTCGCTATATCTTGTATTAATCATGGCCGTCATTTGTGGATGCGATTTTAAAATATCCGGGCGATCTTTTATTAAAAAATAAGCATTCCCCATGACTTCACAGGTAAAGGCATCGGTATTTTGAGTGATACGTAACAATTCGTTCTCTTCGTTTTGATCCATGATGCGAAGAATAATAGTGTCATCATTTTCATTAGGATTATAAACCTGAAATCTATCTCTTTGTGATGCGCAGGCTAACTCTTTTAACTCAAAAAAAATCTCTGTAAGCCGCT
Organism: Salmonella sp. NW722; assembly: GCF_051702785.1. Taxonomy (NCBI): domain Bacteria; kingdom Pseudomonadati; phylum Pseudomonadota; class Gammaproteobacteria; order Enterobacterales; family Enterobacteriaceae; genus Salmonella; species Salmonella sp. NW722. The sequence goes on along the minus strand of NZ_JAMMIN010000001.1, from coordinate 557,112 downwards.
CTCGTGTGGGGGTGCGATCGGCAAACAACATCTCATGTAGACAACGGTCCGCTTTTGCTTTGCCAGTAGAAAAAAAGAGGTCTTTAATTTTTTCCCATAAAACTTTGCAACATGTTTCTTTCGTATTCCCTGGGGGGTTGATAAGGATTTCACTTTTTAAAAGACCATTCCCTATAGTAATCGGCATATTAATCTCACTTATACTGGAGTAAAAATGATTACATAATTGATTAAATCGACCCTTTTTATCTCAACTGCGGGCGCATCGGATGTAATATAATTTTTAAAAGAGACTGGCAATCAGTATAAAACCTGAGAGCTTCGCGTATAAACGCATTACTGTCTGTGATAGCGTCGCTACAGGTAAAAATAAAAGAAGGCCTGGCGCGGATGATGCTGTAGATTTGCAATACTGGCGGCAACTGCTTTCATGCGTTTTTTATGCCGGAGGCATGAAGTTTACCCTTGAATAAACTTCATGCCTGAATGCGCGTGGATTTGTTAGCGTTGCGCAATTAATCGCTTATATCACTCACCTTCTTATTCAACAAGCGGGAAGCCCGCCAGTAAATCAACAGCATGAGTCCCATCACAATGGTCAGCGTAATGCTGGTCGCCGCGCCAAACGGCCAGTCGCGAATATTCAGGAACTGTACCTTAATGACGTTACCAATCAGCAGGTTTTTCGCGCCACCCATTAAATCGGAGACGTAGAACAGGCCCATTGCCGGTAGCATCACGAGCAGGCAACCGGCGACAATGCCCGGCATGGTTAATGGAATAATGATGCGGATGAACGTTTGCATTTTACTGGCGCCGAGATCGCGTGCGGCCTCCAGTAGCGGTTTGTCGAGCTTCTCAATGCTGGAGTAGAGCGGCATGACCATAAACGGCAGCAAAATGTAAACCAGGCCGATAATAACGGCGCTCGGGGTGAACATGATGCGAATCGGCGTATCAATCACGCCCAGCCACAGCAGGAATTCATTGAGATAACCTTTAGTGCTCAGGAATATTTTTAGCCCATAGATGCGGATCAGTGAGTTGGTCCAGAAAGGAACGATCAGCAAAAACAGCAATAACGGACGTATCTTTTCCGGTAACTTCGCCAGGAACCAGGCAAAAGGATAGCCCAGCACCAGGCAGGAGAGGGTGGCGATCAGCGCCATATTCAGAGAGTGCAGGAGCACTTCAAAATAGAGCGGATCGAGCAGGCGTGCGTAATTATCCAGCGTAAAGACCATCTTGACGAAACTGGCGTCGTCACGGGTCAGAAAGCTGGTGCCAATGATCATCAGGTTGGGCAGAAAAACAAACAACACAAGCCAACCGACGATAGTGACAATCACTACATTCTGGAATTTACTTGTGTTCTTCATCAGCCAGTACGACCTCCCAGCTTTCTACCCAACTAATGGCCATTTTTTGGTCAAGTGAATGGTCGAAGTCAGGATCGTCTTCGTTGAAGAATTCGCTGACCATCACCATTTTGCCATTTTCCAGTTCAACCACCGACTCCAGCGTCATACCTTTATAATTGCGCTCGCGCACGTAGCCGATAAGCCCTTCGATGTGGTTATCATCGTTGATCTCTTCGACGCGTAGATCTTCCGGTCGCAGCAGGACGTTCAGTTTTTGGCCTGGTTCGACAGCGAAATTGACGTATATATTACACTCCCGACCTTCTACGCTGGCGCGGACGCGCTGTTCATCAAGCCGTTCAATGACGGTTGCGTCAAAGCGGTTAATTTCGCCGATAAAACCGGCGACAAACAGGTTTTTTGGCTCTTCATAGATTTCACGCGGCGTGCCGTCTTGCTCAATCACGCCATTACGCATTACCACGATACGATCGGACATGGTGAGCGCTTCTTCCTGATCGTGAGTGACAAAAACAAACGTGATACCGAGTTTACGCTGTAATGCTTTAAGCTCGTTCTGCATTTGTTTGCGCAATTTATAGTCCAGCGCGGAGAGCGATTCATCCAGTAATAACAGGCGAGGTTTATTCACCACCGCGCGAGCGATAGCCACACGCTGCTGCTGTCCGCCGGAAAGCTGGTGCGGTTTACGTTGTGCAAACTCTTCAAGCTGCACCATACGCAGCGCATCGGTCACGCGAGGCGCTATCTCGGCGGCTGGCGTTTTTTGCATCCGTAAGCCAAACGCGACATTTTCAAACACCGTCATATGCGGAAATAAAGCGTAGCTTTGAAATACGGTATTTACATAACGATTTTCGGCGGGAACGTGGGTGATATCCTGGTTATCCAACATGATATGCCCGGCATCAACGGTTTCCAGGCCGGCAATCAGGCGAAGAACGGTTGTTTTACCACAGCCGGAAGGGCCAAGCAGCGTGAGGAATTCGCCATTGTTAATGGTCAAATCCAGTTGCGAAATGACCTCTTTGCCATCGAAACTTTTGCTAATTCCAGACAAAAGCACCAGCGGTGAAAGCGAACGCGGTTGATTATTCAATTTCTTACTCTGTCCCATGTAAACGCAACGGATGGCTGACCGCTGCGGGGTTTGTGGTTAACCACCTTAATCACTCTTAATGAGGGCGGTCATTCTACGGCAAACCACTGTGATCGCCAATCCTTGTTGCGAATTACTGACTTAGCTTTATAGTCAGAAAGCGTGTCAAAGTGAAATATTCTTGTTTGCAGGGATAAAAGTGACCTGACGCAATATTTGTCTTTTCTTGCTTATTAATAATGTTGTCACGAAAAGTGAGGGTGACTGCATGGATAAACTACTTGAGCGTTTTTTACACTACGTATCGCTGGATACCCAATCAAAGTCGGGTGTTCGGCAGGTTCCCAGCACTGAGGGGCAGTGGAAGTTACTACGTTTGCTCAAACAGCAGCTCGAAGAGATGGGGCTGGTTAACATTACATTAAGTGAAAAAGGGACGTTGATGGCGACGCTCCCGGCCAATGTTGAGGGGGATATTCCCGCCATTGGTTTTATCTCCCATGTGGATACCTCTCCGGATTTCAGCGGTAAAAACGTTAACCCGCAGATTGTCGAGAATTATCGCGGCGGCGATATAGCATTAGGGATTGGCGATGAGGTGTTGTCACCCGTAATGTTCCCGGTACTGCATCAATTACTGGGACAGACGCTGATTACTACCGATGGTAAGACATTGCTGGGTGCGGACGATAAAGCCGGTGTTGCGGAGATCATGACCGCGCTGGCGGTGCTGAAAGGTAATCCTATTCCCCACGGCGACATTAAAGTGGCGTTTACGCCTGACGAAGAGGTAGGGAAAGGCGCGAAGCACTTCGATGTTGAGGCATTTGGCGCGCAATGGGCCTATACGGTCGACGGCGGCGGCGTGGGCGAACTGGAGTTTGAAAACTTCAATGCCGCCTCGGTGAATATCAAAATCGTCGGCAATAACGTGCATCCTGGTACGGCGAAAGGCGTGATGGTCAATGCGCTGTCGTTGGCGGCGAGGATTCACGCGGAAGTGCCGGCGGATGAAGCGCCTGAAACCACCGAAGGTTACGAAGGGTTTTATCATCTGGCCAGCATGAAAGGCACCGTTGACCGGGCCGAAATGCACTACATCATTCGCGATTTCGACCGTAAGCAGTTTGAAGCGCGTAAACGCAAAATGATGGAGATTGCCAAAAAAGTCGGTAAGGGGCTGCATCCGGACTGCTATATCGAACTGGTGATTGAAGACAGTTATTACAATATGCGCGAAAAAGTGGTTGAGCATCCGCATATTCTCGATATCGCCCAGCAGGCCATGCGCGACTGTCATATTACGCCGGAGATGAAACCGATTCGCGGCGGTACAGATGGGGCGCAACTGTCGTTTATGGGCTTGCCGTGTCCTAATCTCTTTACCGGCGGATATAACTATCATGGTAAACATGAGTTTGTGACGCTGGAGGGGATGGAAAAAGCGGTACAGGTGATTGTACGTATCGCGGAGCTGACGGCGAAGCGCGGCCAGTAGCGAATGTTACGCATTGTGGTGAAGCGTTTTATTATTTATGGCGGGATATTTTCCGCCATCAATTTTTCTGCCTGGAGCGCCGAATATACGCCTTCCTGGTCCCAGCGCCAGCAACAATCTGCAGCATGTTTTATGACCGGCGATGAAACCTGCATGACGTTTATTGATGATGCGGTGAGGCTGGCCTCGCGGCAATATGGCAAACGCTCAATACAGCTTGTTCGTAGCCTGCTATTACAAAGCGATATTTATCAATGGCTGGGTAAACCTGAATTAACGCCGCAAATGCTGCTGCGAGCGCGGGCAATAATGAAAACATTTCCGGCGGGCACTTATCCGGGCGATCGGGCCGATATGTTTGAACACCTGGCGGCCTTTTATGTTTACAGTGACGATCGCCATATAGAGTATTCACCTACAGAGCAGTGGCGATACGAGATCAAGGTTGATTACCGTCAGCGGATAGCCTGGCAAGAGCAGGCATTAACGTGGCGTCTTAAAGACAAAAAGGCATCGACGGAAGCATTGGTTTATACCTTAAACAGGATGCGCGACGCTTATTCTGATGCGCTGGAGGAGCGGGATGTCGAATGTGATAGTGCGCGTAAAGCCTATTATTTGGCGAAGATAGACGCAACGGAGCGGCAGTGGCTGGGCGTTATTTTACGGGATAAAACCTGGGATAATCGTGAGCGCGTCGCCTCTTTTTTGCAGCAGAAAGCGGATATTGCTTATAATGCAGGGCATATTAGCGAGGCGATTAATGCGCTAAGTCAGGCGCTAAAAATTAAGCAAACGCTTTATGGCGCCGAATTCGGCGAAATGACGGTTGACAGCAATAATCTTGCTGGCTTTTATGCACAGGGCCATCATTATAAGGAAGCGAAAGATCTCTACCTTAAACTTATCGCGTATTACCAGAGCCGTTTAACGCCAATGGCGACGGTAATATCACGATTACGCTTTTATTTGCCCGAAAACATCGACCTGGACAGTACTTCCCTCTATCTCCCATTGCTGGAAGAATATAAACGTCGGCAGTCTGACGTATCAATGGTGTTGTATGGTATTTCGCTGCTTTATAAGAATAATCAACAGCTTGAACAAGCAAAAGACTTTGCGGAACGCGCCTTTACGCTTGATGCCGTAGCTTATCCAGCAAAGATGCAATATGAACGATTACAGCAACTGGCTAATATTGCCGAAGGTCTTGGCGATAACGTACTGGCGCGGCGCTATCGGCAAATGTCATTTCGCCATCGAATGGCCCACTCGATTTATCCGGGCGATCCGCAATATAACGATTTCGCCAAACCTGGCGGCGATCGTTGTGGATAGTTTGCGTCAGCCCGGCGGTCGCCGGGCATTGCGATGTTCTTATCCTTCGAAGAACCAGTACCCGCTATTCACCAGTGCCGCCAGCATCGCGAGGAAGGACGGGTCTTCCAGCGCATCGCCGAAGTTTTCAGCGGTCAGTGCAATATGACTGGCGAGCGCCTCCAGAGCGGGGCGATGCGGAGAGTCTATTTTTTCGCCATTCGCATAGACCTCATCGCCGATACGCAATACGCGAAGCCCGCCGAGACGTACTAATACCTCGCCTTGCTTTAAGGCATCGTAAATTTCATCAGGCTGATACGGCGGCTCCGGCGGCGCAATATCCAGTTCGTGGCGTGACTGAGAGAGAAACTCGCCAAGCCACTGTTGGAAATGCGCGGGTTGATTGATCAAATCGAGCATCATATTACGCAGTTTATCCATCTCCTGCGGCAGGATATCCGCCGGATGCTTGCGGGACGGCATATCCGGATCGCTGTAGTATGTATTGCCCAACTCCCGTTGCAGGACGTAGTCGGCAAAACCGCTGATCAGCTCACGGCTATTGGGCGCGCGAAAACCGACCGAATAGTTCATGGCGTTTTCCAGCGCATAGCCTTCATGCGGGAATCCTGGCGGAATATACAGAATGTCGCCCGGCTCCAGCTCTTCATCAATAATGGCCTCGAACGGATCGACTTGTAACAGGTCGGGATGTGGGCAGTGCTGACGCATTTGCAGCTTTTCGCCCACGCGCCAGCGACGGCGACCGGTTCCCTGGATAATAAACACATCATACTGATCCAGATGCGGGCCAACGCCGCCGCCGGGAACGGAAAAGGAGATCATCAGATCGTCGATACGCCAGTCCGGCAGAGCGCGGAACGGGCGCATCAAGGCGGCGGTGGGTTCGTGCCAGTGGTTTACCGCCTGTACCAGCAGCGACCAGTTGCTCTCACCCAGATGATCGTAGCTTTCGAAAGGGCCATGGCTGACCTGCCATTTGCCATCCTGATGGCTAACGAGACGGCTGTCGATTTCGCTTTCCATCGCCAGCCCCGCCAGCTCATCCGGCGAGAGCGGATCGATAAAGTTGCTAAACCCACGTTTTAAGACCACCGGGCGTTTTTGCCAGTGGCGTTCAAGAAAGTCGGGCCAGTTAAGAGTTAATTGGTATTCCATGTTAAGTATCCGCAGGCTGGTATCTGACACCGATTATAACGGATGCTTAACGAGATGCGTGGAAGAACGCACAGAAATGTTTATTCCTCTTTCTGTGTGGGATGCTGTCGGCCAAAAACGACCTCCATACGGGCACCGCCGAGCAGACTGTCGCTGGCAATGATCTGCCCGGCGTATTGTTCCGTAATCTCGCGCGCGACAGCCAGCCCCACGCCTTGTCCTGGTCGTAGGGTATCGGCGCGCTGACCGCGATCAAACACCAGGGAACGTTTGCTGTGGGGAATGCCTGGGCCGTCATCTTCGACGAAAATATGCAAATGATCGTCGGTCTGGCGAGCCGAAATCTCGACAAACTCCAGGCAATATTTACAAGCGTTGTCCAGTACGTTGCCCATTACTTCGACAAAGTCGTTTTGCTCGCCGACAAAACTGATCTCTGGTGAAATATCCATACTGATATTCACCCCTTTACGCTGATAAACTTTATTGAGCGCGGAGATCAGGTTATCTAACAACGGCGCGACGGGATGCAGTTCGCGGCTTAACAATACGCCGCTACCGCGCATACTGGCGCGATGCAGATAATAGCCGATCTGCTGGGAAATCCGGCTGATCTGTTCCAGCATCACCGGTTCAGCTTTGCTGACGCTCATCTTTTCGTTGCGTAAAGAGCGTAACGTACTCTGCAAAACCGCGAGCGGCGTTTTTAAACTGTGCGTCAGGTCGGTCAGGGTCGTGCGGTATTTGTTATAACGTTCACGCTCGCTTTTGAGCAGTTGATTAAGGTTGCGCACAAGGCTGGTCAGCTCACGCGTCGTCTCCGGATTGAGCATTTCGCGGTGATGATCTTCAAGCTCGCGGACTTCCCGCGCCAGCGCCTCGATAGGGCGTAAGCTCCACCAGGCGGCGATCCACAGTAAAGGAATGACTAACAGTAAATTGGCGGCCAGCACGTATACGAACCAGCTCCATACCATATAGGAGCGTTTTAGCTCTATCGGAATGGTATCGACCACCACGATGGTTAACTGCGGCATCCGCGCCGTGGCAGGATAAATATTTACCGCTACCGAGTGGGTCATCTCCGCATCATCGTCATCTTCACGTACTTCTTTGAGTTTTTCCTGTGCGGAATGGTCCTCGCTCAACAGCGTGCTGGTAGCGTCTACGTTGGTTTCAATTTCATGGAAGCCGTTCGTTTTTAACCATTCCGGTTGAATGCTTTTAATCAGCCAGGGGATGTTGCGCTGCGTCCATAATAATTTGCCCGTTTCATCGTAAATCAGCGTCATGGTCGGGCTTTGCATGTCCAGATTTTCAGGCAGCTCAACGCTGATTTTATTATTTTCCCATTTGGCGAGGGTATAAAACAGATTGCTTTCGCCGCGCAGCAAACGAAAGGTGGTTTTATCAAAACTTACGCTATAGCCGACCAGCGCCACTATGCCATATGCCAGAGAAAGCACCAGCACGACGCCGGCTGTCGCCAGCAAAAAACGAACCCGCAGCGACAGCGGCAGAAAATGGCGAGCAAATTTATTCATTAGCGCAATTCAAAAAGATATCCTTGTCCGCGTACGGTGGTAATGACATCGTGCGGATACTGGGCCTGTATTTTTTTCCGCAGACGCCCCATGAGAACATCAATGGTATGGCTTTCCCGCAATTCCGCATCCGGATACAGCTGAAGCATCAGCGAATCTTTGCTGACCACTTTACCGTTGTTACGGATAAGCGTTTCCATAATGGTGTATTCGAACGCCGTGAGTTTGATGACCTCTTCATTGACGGATAATTCCCGGCGTGAGAGATCCACCTGGAAAGGCGGGATGTTGATCACCTGGGAGGCCAGACCGCTATTACGGCGCATTAACGCCTGCATACGCGCCATTACCTCTTCGATGTGGAATGGCTTCGTCACGTAGTCATCGGCCCCGGAGCTGAGAACCTCGACTTTATCCTGCCAGCCTTCGCGCGCGGTTAACACCAGAACCGGCAGTGAAACATCACTGCTGCGCCAGCGGCGTATTAAGGAAAGGCCGTCTTCATCCGGCAGACCTAAATCGACAATAGCGATATCCGGAAGGTGTTCATTAAGGTAGTAATCAGCTTCCCTGGCATCTTCTGCGGCATCGACCTGGTGACCTGAATCCTGGAGCTGAACCTTCAGGTGGTGGCGTAATAATGCATTATCCTCTACAACCAGTACGCGCATCATCTCTTCTCCCTTGTGTTAACAATAAGAACAGTCTAGCGTTGATTATGGTGCTTTGGGGATAAACAGTTAATAAACCAGACAAATAGTCACCCTCTTTCTGAAGAAAAGAGGGTGAGGCAGGCATTATTTAAGTTCGTCGACCAGAGTCACCGCGCGACCGATATAATTTGCCGGCGTCATGGCTTTAAGGCGCGTTTTTTCTGCTTCCGGCAGGGCCAGACTATCAATAAACTGTTTCATTCCTTCGGCATCGACACGCTTGCCACGGGTCAACTCTTTCAGTTTTTCATATGGTTTTTCAATACCATAGCGGCGCATGACGGTCTGGATCGGCTCGGCTAATACTTCCCAGTTGTGATCCAGTTCGTCAAGCAGATGATCGCGGTTTACTTCCAGCTTGCTGACGCCCTTCAGGGTGGACTGATAAGCGATAAGCGCATAGCCGATGCCGACACCCAGGTTACGCAGGACGGTTGAGTCGGTCAGATCGCGCTGCCAGCGGGAAACCGGCAGTTTGTTTGCCAGATGGTGCAATACTGCATTAGACAGACCGAGGTTGCCTTCTGAGTTTTCAAAGTCAATGGGGTTAACTTTATGCGGCATGGTAGAAGAACCGATCTCCCCGGCGATGGTTTTCTGTTTGAAATGGTTCAACGCAATATAGCCCCAGACATCGCGATCGAAATCGATCAGGATGGTGTTAAAGCGCGCGATACAGTCAAACAGTTCCGCAATATAATCATGCGGTTCAATCTGGGTGGTGTAAGGGTTCCACTGGATGCCCAGCGAGGTGACGAACTCTTCGCTGAACTGATGCCAGTCAACTTCCGGATAGGCGGCGATATGCGCGTTATAGTTGCCTACGGCGCCGTTGATTTTACCGAGGATCTCCACCTGGTTGAGCTGGCGGAACTGACGCTCCATACGATACGCCACGTTCGCCATCTCTTTACCCAGAGTGGAAGGCGTTGCCGGCTGGCCGTGGGTGCGGGAGAGCAGAGGAATGTCGCGATACTGCGTGGCGAGATCTTTAACCGCGTTAATCACCTGACGCCAGTAAGGCAGGATCACTTCATCGCGCGCGGCTTTGAGCATTAACGCGTGCGACAGGTTGTTAATGTCCTCAGAAGTGCAGGCAAAGTGGATAAATTCGGAAACGTCATGTAGCGCCGGGATCGCGGCGACTTTTTCTTTCAGAAAATACTCAACCGCTTTCACATCGTGATTCGTGGTGCGCTCAATGGTTTTAATGCGCGCGGCATCTTCTTCATTGAAGTTTGCCACAAGCGTATCCAGGTAACCGTTTGCGTCGGCAGCAAAAGCAGGAACTTCCTTGATCGCTGCGTGCGCGGCTAATTTCTGCAGCCAACGTACTTCGACTTGTACACGAAATTTCAGCAAACCGTATTCGCTAAAAATTCCGCGCAGCGCGCTGACTTTATCGCCGTAGCGTCCATCGACAGGGGAAACGGCGGTCAGTGAGGATAATTCCATAGATCATAACTCCGGGGTTAAATGAGCAAGAATTTGTTTTGCCTGAGTCGTCAGGCGATGACGAGAAAACATAAGTTGTAGGCGACCACCGCCTACCTGATGCCAGAGCACGGCTGCACGGATGCCTGCCAGTAGCGAGGCGCGGACTTTGGCCTGCACCTGCGGACTTTGCAGAACGGCCGGGGAGCCCGTCACCTGAATGCGCGGGCCCAATGGGCTAATCACATCCACGTAGATGCCCGCCATGGCGCTCATTAACGTGTCTGACTGTAAATCAAAATGATCAAGCTGGCGCTGCAGGCCGTTAATGCGATCGCCTAACGTATTCAATGCGCCTTTGGCGGATGACAGCTTGCGCTCCAGCACCATCAGGCTAAGCGTATAACGCGTCAGTTCGGCGTTAAGTCCTTGTCGGCTGCTGGCATTCAGCACGCCGAGCAGTGTTTCCAGACCAAGACGCAGGTTAGCTTCGCTGCCGCCGAACACGCCCAGAGTAGAACTGGGATTCATATCAATGACACTGTTGAGTGAAACGTGCAACGCGTCGGCATCACAGTGTCCCTGGTGCGCCAGTTGTTGCACCAGGCGTGCCGACTGGCAAATGCCAGAGAGCGCGAGGGTGATGTCATAATAATTCTTTGCCACAATCACTGCTTCCTTGTATCAAATAAAATACACTTCATCTTTTAAGCCGCTTTGAGGCGACTTGAATGGTGTTGTGTATTGAATAATCAGACCGTCAGCGGCAGTCGCTGCTCGATAATGCCGCCGCCCAGGCAGACTTCGCCGCTGTAAAAGACAGCGGACTGGCCCGGCGTAACGGCGGCAACCGGCTCGTCAAAAATGACCTCGATACGATCGTCATCCAGCGCGTTAATCGTGCACGGAATATCGGTCTGGCGGTAGCGGGTTTTTACCGTACAGCGCAGGGTGCCGGTGAACGGTTCGCGATCGACCCAATGTAGCTGCTGGGCGATGAGGCCTACCGACATCAGGCGTGGGTGCTCATGCCCCTGGGCGACAATTAACACATTGTTTTCAACGTCTTTATCCACCACATACCAGGGGTCTTCGCTACCGTCTTTGGTGCCGCCGATTCCCAGCCCTTTACGCTGACCGAGCGTATGATACATCAGACCCTGATGCTCGCCGATTTCATCGCCGTCAACGGTAATGATTTTCCCCGGCTGCGCAGGCAGATAGCGCCCTAAAAAGTCGCGGAATTTGCGCTCGCCGATAAAGCAGATACCGGTAGAATCTTTTTTCTTTGCGGTTACCAGCCCCAGATCTTCGGCGATTTTACGCACCTGCGGTTTTTCCAGCTCGCCAACCGGGAACAGACTTTGCGCAATCTGCTCATGGCCAAGCGTGTAGAGGAAGTAGCTCTGATCTTTGTTGCCGTCGAGCCCGCGCAACAACCGGCTTTTGCCGTTTACATCCGCGCGGCGAACGTAGTGACCGGTGGCGATATAGTCGGCGCCTAAATCTTCTGCGGCAAATTCAAGGAAGGCTTTAAATTTGATCTCTTTATTGCACAGAATATCCGGGTTCGGCGTACGGCCTGCTTTGTACTCTTCAAGGAACAGTTCAAAGACGTTATCCCAATATTCTGCGGCAAAATTAACGGTATGCAGTTCAATGCCAAGCTTGTCGCACACGGCCTGCGCGTCAGCCAGATCGGCTGCTGCGGTACAGTATTCCTCACCATCGTCCTCTTCCCAGTTCTTCATGAACAGGCCTTCTACCTGATAACCCTGTTGTTGCAACAGCCAGGCGGAAACGGAGGAATCGACACCGCCGGACATGCCGACGATCACTTTTTTTGGGCTTTCTGACATTGGAATACTCGCGACATTGAACTTCAAGGCGGCGTATTCTACCACGCAGCCCTTTACTTGACACCCTCTGTAAACGGCCAGTTAAATTCGCCCACTATAGATAAGGGGTAACATTGTCCCGTTTGATAACTGCGAATGCTTTCAGCCACCAGCGGAGAACGTAAATTAGGCGCGTTCAGAATCTCGTCGGCGCTCACCCAATGGCAGCAATCGATGTCATTGTCATGGGGGTTGGTCGCGCAAATATGATCAAGCTTGATAGCGAATAAAAAGCGCAGGAACGGGGTTTTATCCGGCGCAATCCACTGATGCATACGGATAAAATACTGTGGTTGCGCCGTGATGCCAGTCTCTTCCCACAGTTCTCGCGCGGCGGCCTGCGCCAGCGTTTCATCTGCCTCCAGGTGTCCGGCAGGTTGATTCCATAACGATTTACCGTTGATGGTCTCTTCCACCACCAGAAATTTATCTTCGGCATGTACGATGCAGGCAACGGTCACGTGCGGCTTGAACATAGGCATCCTTATTAAAGCGGTTTATCAATGTGGTCATAGATCGCGTCAAGCTGTTTCAGACGCTCGTTATAAGCTTTTGTCAGGCAGGTGACGTCGGCCTTGCACTGCTGACGCTGTTTAAGCCAGCTCTGCTGGGCGTCCTGCAGCGCGCCGCGACTGCCCATCGCGAACAACCCTTTCAGAAACTGATATTTGGTGTGCATTTCCACGTCTTTATCATTCAGCGTCAGGTGCGCGCAGATAGCCTTTTCATCCGCAGCCTGCGCTTTCTGGCAGTCGAAGCTGGCCGCATTAACGGATAACGGTGTTAATAAAGCAAAAGCAATGAGAAGCCGTTTCATCTGTCTTTCTCCTGTGCGATCTCGCGCCACTGTCCATTATCGAGGCCGTTGAGCGTGTAGTCGCCCATGCTGTAACGAATTAATCGTAGAGTGGGATGACCGACATGCGCTGTCATGCGTCTTACCTGGCGGTTGCGGCCTTCATATAAGGTGACTTTTAGCCAACTGGTGGGAATATTCTTCCGTTCGCGAATCGGCGGGGTGCGCGGCCACAGCCAGTCAGGCTCCGCGACAATCTCAATACCGGCGGGCAGGGTAGGGCCATCGTTGAGCGTGACGCCAGTACGAAGCGCCTGCAGCGCTGCATTATCCGGGATGCCTTCTACCTGAACATAGTAAATCTTGCCGGTGCGTTTGCCCGGTTGCGTGAGGCGCGCCTGCAGCGCGCCGTCATTAGTCAGCACCAAAAGCCCTTCGCTGTCGCGGTCCAGGCGGCCTGCGGCATAAACGCCTTGCACAGGAATAAAATCTTTTAACGTGCGGCGACCTGCTTCATCCGTGAACTGCGGCAACACATCGTAAGGTTTATTGAACAAAACCACGCGTTTTGGCTGGTTTTCTTTCCGTGATTTAGATGCTTGTCGTGAGCTGAATCGCTTAACGTAGTGATTTCTAAAAGAAGTTTTTTGCATGGTGTTTTCAGAACTTATTAATTGCCGCATTATAGCGCAATAATGAGTGTCTTTCATGGCGGCAAACAATAGGGTAGTATTGACATGCTCATTACAAAACATTAACAAAAAATTGCTCTAACGCAGTCGTGCAGCAGGACGCCATTGCACATGCAGCGCGATGACAGACGAGCAAACCAGAAGCGCTCGAAGGAGAGGTGAATGGAAAGCAAAGTAGTTGTTCCGGTGGAAGGTAAGAAGATCACCCTGCAAAACGGCAAACTCAACGTTCCTGAGAATCCGATTATCCCGTTTATTGAAGGCGATGGTATCGGTGTTGATGTCACTCCAGCCATGCTTAAAGTGGTCGATGCCGCCGTCGAGAAAGCCTATAAAGGCGAGCGTAAAATTTCCTGGATGGAAATTTACACCGGAGAAAAATCCACACAGGTTTACGGCCAGGATGTCTGGCTTCCCGCTGAAACCCTTGATTTAATTCGTGATTACCGCGTAGCGATTAAAGGTCCGTTGACCACGCCGGTTGGCGGCGGTATCCGCTCTCTGAACGTTGCCCTGCGTCAGGAGCTTGACCTGTACGTTTGTCTGCGTCCCGTTCGTTACTATCAGGGCACGCCAAGTCCGGTGAAACATCCGGAGCTGACCGATATGGTCATCTTCCGTGAAAACTCTGAAGACATCTACGCCGGAATTGAATGGAAAGCTGACTCTGCAGACGCTGAGAAAGTGATCAAGTTCCTGCGCGAAGAGATGGGCGTGAAGAAAATTCGCTTCCCGGAGCACTGCGGTATCGGTATCAAACCGTGTTCTGAAGAAGGCACTAAACGTCTGGTTCGCGCGGCGATTGAATACGCTATTACCAACGATCGCGATTCCGTTACGCTGGTACATAAAGGCAATATCATGAAGTTCACCGAAGGCGCGTTTAAAGACTGGGGCTACCAGTTGGCGCGCGACGAGTTCGGCGGTGAGCTTATTGACGGCGGTCCGTGGCTGAAAATTAAGAACCCGAACACGGGTAAAGAGATCGTGGTTAAAGACGTTATCGCCGATGCGTTCCTGCAACAGATCCTGTTGCGTCCGGCGGAATACGACGTTATCGCCTGTATGAACCTGAACGGTGACTATATTTCCGATGCCCTGGCGGCTCAGGTTGGCGGTATCGGTATTGCACCGGGTGCGAATATCGGCGACGAATGCGCGTTGTTTGAAGCGACTCACGGGACTGCGCCGAAATATGCGGGCCAGGATAAAGTCAACCCAGGCTCCATTATTCTGTCTGCGGAGATGATGCTGCGCCACATGCAGTGGTTCGAAGCGGCGGATCTGATTGTTAAAGGTATGGAAGGCGCGATTGCCGCGAAGACCGTGACCTATGACTTTGAACGCCTGATGGAAGGCGCTAAGCTGCTGAAATGTAGTGAGTTTGGCGACGCGATTATCGCGAATATGTAATATCGATAATTGTTAAAAACAAAAACGGGGACTTAACGTCCCCGTCTTTATTATTAGCATTCGAACGGTTATCAAAATTTTATCAAAACTCCCTCAATTCTGACCGCAATAGTAATCCATCCTTTACGCCGATCGTCATGATAACCTGAGCCCCCCTGAAAGCTGATAGTTACCGATTTTGATTGTAGTGGTTTTCTTTATGATGTGTGGTTTGGCTATTTTTTGAAAGTGCCTTATCAGATTTGTTGTTATTATCAGGGGATTATTTCAATAAAAGGTGAAGATTTATTGCCTGCAATAGTGGGTAGATTAAGCATTTTATGAAATTATTAGTGTCTTTATTTGCACTTCTACAAGGCTGTTAAGAGGTGTTGAAATATCAGCCTGATAAAGAATACGTCAGCGTCAGCGAAAGTGAATGCTATATTAGTCATAAAAATTCAGGAGACATATGCTCAAACCTATCTGCCATAGTGGAAGTGTGAAGGTTCCGGAATATCTGGAAACAGATAAGGAAAAAAATGTCGGACGTACTCCTCTGTCTTCAGACATTCAGCAAATTAAAAATTTTGTTGAAGATGTTCCGCCATTTCCAGAAAGCAGAGCGGCGAGAGGTTCTGTAAGCGCAGCGTACAGGCTTTCTTTTGACGAAGTGTTTTGCGGTCTCAGCAATGAAGAGCGTAAAAAGGTGTATGGTCGCCTTTTTGGAAAACAAGTAATTGCGCATATTCATTCCAGGTGTCAGCGCGACGCTGACATAATAAGAGAAAAAGCGCTCAGGCGGATAAGCCGTGAGTGTGGTGCCGAAATAGATTGCGCTCTCTTACTAAATAAGATGGTGGATATTTTACAAAATGCCCGGCTGACAATAAATTTTAATGCAGCAAAAATTGACTTTGTCTCTCTCTTAAAAAATAAAGAATATCTGAACTCTTATGCATTAGGTTGCAGACCGGGAGATTTACCTGCTTATAATGTCGGGCGTGATTCAGTTGAAACTAAAGCATTTGAACTGGAGAAGCTTGCCGATTCACCTTATGCCCCATATGGTCAGACAGGCGGTTTTTCCGTAGCATATACTCCCAACAGTAAAACTTTTAGCCCTACAAGCAGACCAATTTATGCTGCACTGGACTTTCTGAACGGTGAAAACGGAGGTGCCAGCGCCTATGGGAAATCATTTTTTGAATTAAATGATAATGTAAAAACAAATTGTACATTCTCACCTTTTGATATCTACGGCCACAGATTTGGCCTGGATACGAGTAAATTATCTACATTTTGCCATATGGAGAACCTGATTGCATCCTGTCAAAATGATTTTTTTGGTTATAATTGCTTTAAGAGTTTGGTTAAAATGGCTAAGGGCGAAAAATTTTTAGCTCATTCTAATTATGGTAAAGGCTATGAAGGGAATTATATAGAGGCTCATATCCATGGTGATGTGTGCTTATTTAGAGATATAAAACACGTTTATTTGTCTTTGCAAGAAAATTCTTACTCGAAAAGTCAACTATATGATTATGCAAAACAAATAAACCAGGCGCTTAATAGAGACTGCATAATATTATATTGACAAGCTTATTATCAGGCTCTTTAAAAGAGCTTTAAATGATCATGAGCGCATACTTCTTGAGGTAGGCAGTAACTGCTTTTGTATTTATTATCTCAAGACCGTTCTGGCAGATACCTGTGTGGCACTTCAGTATGGTCTGAAAAATAGAGGAATATGGACCAGCAGAAGCGCCTGCTGGCTACTTTTCACTTAAATCGCTGGACTTCACCGGCGCTTCAGATGAAGCGACCTTCACAGTCATCAGGTGTCCTGTATTACCACAGGAGTGATTTACTGGCTATTGATATTCCTGCTCATCAGGTTTTTACGCCATCTACATACATTTATTCTGCTATAAATTGAAATACTGCAAAAAATATTAAGGCTTATTATTTTTTCTTTAAGTAAATTTTCGTTCAACAAACTTAATTGTTTATTCAATGATGATGAAGCATGAGTTATGCTGAAAATGAGGGAAGTTAACAGCAAGGATAATCTTAATATTTACGGGTGATATTATGAGACATCGTGTATTTTTCCCATTGCTTCTGGTGTTGTCGGCTACAGCCTTTTCGGCATCGGCGATGGCTGCCAGTGATTCAAAACCCCCACCAGATAATACAAAACACGCCTCCCGTGGCTGGCCGTCAGGCCCCGAAGCATTTATTCGCCCAGGCTGGTGTGACCATTATCCAGCAGGTGAGGTGACGCCACCGGGGTGGTGTGATATTTGTGGTTGTTAGTTTTTTACAGAAAACTATATCAACCATATCAGGATTGAGGGTATATCAGGCTATTATGTTTCATCAGCTCATCCTGAACTGAATATTACCTCAGGCTGGTGTGTTTTATTAACGCCAGCCTGATTTTTCACAACGTTATATTGCTGGCTTACAGGCCTGTCAGGCCAGTCAGGTTTTGATGTGTCCACACGGTTTACCAACACCCTGTATTTTTCCATTTATCGCTCATCATCTGTTGCCATCAATGACAGTATTGCGCTCTTTCCCGTACATTGCTCTCCCGACCAGCTCACGGTCCAGTACATGACAGTCCTCTACCACTTCGCTACGCCTAATTTTTTGTTTTTAAGTTGCTCTGTTTTATTGCGCTGAATTTGTAGCTCAAAACAGTAATTTTAAATACTTATTTGAATATTTTTTTTATGATTTTTTCACGAAATGAGTAAAAAATAAAATGAAGAATGATATACATAATTAATGCAATAAAAAATGATATCACACCAATTGATGGTCCTGTTTTGTATACGAATAGCATGCATAAAAATATAGCAAATAGATCAAGGGAAATATTCGCGATGAAATCAGTGATTATTTTGAAAAAATTCTTCATATTACCTCTTTAAAATATCTATCTTATTCGCCATTTTTAGGTCGGGCAGTGCTCGAAATTCTCACGTACAACGTGTACGCTCCGGTTTCTGCGCGCTGCCCGGCTTCACACTGGCTCCAACAAGTACGCCCGCTGGACCAGGTTCCTGGCGTCACATAACTTCACCTGTTTATCCACAAAAGGCTCAATAAATAAATATTTTGAGTACGAAAAATTACAGTGTCAGAGAATGAAATGGCGATTCGCTGTCTTCAGGCAGTGCTTTAGTACCTGGCACGTGTTCTTTCGCGCTATAATTTTTATCAATGTTTGTATCGCCTGCTATTTTTTAAATGCCTGCTGTATTTCGTTCATCTTTTCAGCTGCTTTTTTACGCTGACTTTCAATGTCTTTTCTCGATTGTTCAACAAGTTGCTGTGCTTTTTCGGCTTCTTTTTTGGGGTCGAAAGGTTCTTTGGTCTCATATCCGGCAATAGAACCATCCTTATTTAAGGTCATTACCGCACGTCCTGTATTTTTAGCAGTGATGGTAATGTCATAGACGAATTCGCCATTATGAGCTATCTCTGCTCGTACAACGATATCGCTATCTTCCGTAACGGAAATGATGCCACTGGCGTTAGCGCGTTTAATTGTTTCCTGAATACGCTCTGGTATAATGCTGAAATTGATCGAGTCGAATTTGAATAAAGCTTCTTTTAGTGCTTCTTGTTTTTGCTCCTCTGTTATAGTGCCAAAGATGGTTAAGTTGACAGGCGAAGGTCCCCCCCAGTAGCCGTTGTTAAATTTAAACATCTCTACTTTAGCAGGGGTGTTAACGCTCTGTCGAATGAATGAATACCCGCCCTTGAAGAAACGGACTTCAATAATCGCAAGATTGGCTCCACCTTTTGCGTTGATATTGGCTATAGCTTTTTGCATTTCGGCTTTGTCGTAAAAGAACATTGATTGCTGGTGCTCTTTTTGCTGGATTTCTTGCATGTATTTCTCTTGATTTTTTTCAGCTTCCGCCATGGCATCTTTATCGTTATCACAGGCGCTAATTAGAGTTGCCGCGATGAAGGTAATCGGAAGTAAGAGATTTTTATATGTAACATGTATTTTATTCATGTGAAGTATTTCCCTTTTTTATATAAAATAGATAGTCTTGACTGGTCGAGACTATCCTGGAAACATAGTAATAATGCGTGTGCATATCTGCAGTAAGTTTTAGTTATGCTGGTTTTATTTCGGATTTTTACCTGTTACTTTTTGTTCGTAAATAGGTATTTTACGTATTGATGATAAGTTTAGAACCTATCCCAGTAGGCGTAATCGTTAAAGCCAGTTTGGTGAATAAAAGAGTCTAATGGGATAGGCTCTTAATAAACAAAAAAACCAAACGTACTTTCAGAGTTCAGGCTGGAATGCGCATAGCTGATTGTTGATAAGGGCTACTCATACCGACAGGCCAGTGAAGCGATGAATGTCGGTTCCACATACCGGTCTGAGATATCAACAACAACATGTTCTGAGTGGTGGCGTTTGCGTTATATCGTCACAGACAGCGCCTCAGGGCGCTGTTTTCGATCGGATATGTCGCTTTCGCAGGAGGGGACGTTATTCGGCGACCAGCCACATATCAGCCTCTTCAAACATCTCTTCCAGCATACGGTGCAGCCGTTCTTTCTCGGTTTTTGTACAGTCACTGTTTAATGCGTTCGCCTGCATTGGCTTAACTTTCACTTGCGCATCGGGAAAAAGTTGATGTACGCGTTTTGTGAGTTCATTGAGGATGATTTCGCGTGCGCCTGGCAAACCTTCAACATTTCGCTTGTCATAAACGAGTTCGACGAACATCGCCATTTCCTTTTTACTGGTTGGATGACCAGTATTTAAGCTGGGTATATAACTGGTGTCAAGGTTTAGCCGCCGTTTTGTCATCCTGACGTTGCGGACGTGACCGCACGTGGAAGTAAAGGTCGCTAACCTGTTGTTGTGTCATGAGGTTAGCGGCCCTCTCTTCACAGCGATGTCCTGCTACCTGATGGTAAATTCCAGGGCGCGACTAAAATCGCAATCGGCCAACACAACAGGGTCGCCTTTTCTGACAATAATGCTATTTGTGCCCAGGCATTTTCGGCTCTGTTTCCCCTTAATTTTGTTATCATCAGTGAGCCAGCGCTGGTTATCATTACCCGTGCATGAATAAAGAATGATTGGTGTGCCTTCTTTTGTACCTTGTCCTGCGGCATCCAGACATTTCTCACCCTGCGTGATTCTGTTTCGGTGAAATGAGAAAAGCTGAGATTGCACATGCTTACACTCCCGCAGCGTCAAACGATTCTGTTGATCTGAACCTGTATCAAGGCACAGACCATCAGTTGTCCGAATTTGTTCCGCGTCATTTATGTAATAACCACCGGAATTAATTTGGTTTTGTGTAATGACCGGGAACGACAAATTAATACTATAAGGTGCGGGTAAGCCGTTCGTCGTACATCCACATAAAATAGAGGAGAGGCAGAGAACCAGTGTGGATTTTCCTGAAAACAAAGTCATTCAATTATTACCATAAAAATAAATAGCGTTACAACTATATTGGCGATTTATACCCACTGAATATGACGTAGCATTGAGCGGCAATAGAGATAATTCCGATAGAATCACATAAATACTTCGGTTAAATGCGCGCAGCCAGCCACTCCTGTGACGATGGGTATATAGTGTTAAATACTTTTGCAATATTAGATGCTATCACAGTGAAAAACGGCTGTACATTTCTTCACGTTAAACAAAGTGAGAAGGGGGGCACACGATATATGATAAAAGAGGTCACAGGAGTCATTAGCAAAATAAATCCTTTAGATTTTCGCCACTGAAAATATTCTGCAGCCTTTCAGGCAAAGCCTCATAGCAGACTGCGGAGGTATACGGGCTCGCTAAATTTTTCTGAAAAAATGCCGAGTGACGAATTATGAAAGATAAACGTTGGCGGCGGTAGGTCCGCGGAGGCCATTAATACGACAAAACTCAACGCGTATACCGGGGATAAGCGCTTCTGTTTCGTGTTGGCGACATGCTGAAATGTGGACCTGAACATCTTTGCGTCCATCGGAGGGGGTGATGAGACCTTTACCGTTCTTACAATCAAAGGTTTTGACAATTCCTGTCATTTTACGAGACAAACAAATTCCTTAATGGGGATAACGAGGCGCACTATACACGTCAGGAAAAATAATGCCAGCTATATTTGATGGCAATCAAGATTTCCGGATGGCTAAAAGTAGTCGTTCGGCACCATTGTAGATAAATAACATTATGTTCTGGAGAAAGTATTTCCTTTCCTGGCGTCGTTGGTTGGTGCGGACATCATGGGTTTTGTCGTCGGGCAGGATGGTGAACTAATCTGCCTGGCTTGCTTTTTATCGGTATTTGTAGGTGGTTGCGGGGTTTTACTACCAAAATCGTAGATAAAAATATCCCATGATGCCTGTTGTAAATCAGAACAATGGCCTGAACTGGCCAAAACATGGAATGAAAAAATAAGTAATGACCAAAGCATAAAAGCATGATGTTTCATAGCACCTCCTGTTATATGTAATGACTTGTGAAGTTCATCTAATGAATTATGGAACGTCATTGGCATTTTTTATTCAACGAAGAGTTAACCACTCTTAATAATAATGGGTTTTATAGCGAAATAGACTTTTTTATCGCGCGTTCAATATTTGCGTCCGTTATTATTTTTCTGGAATGTAAATTCTCTCTCAACACAGGTGATATTTATGTTGGAATTGTGGTGTTGATTCTATTCTTATAACAAGAAATGTTGTAACTGATAGACATATTAAAAGATTAAATCGGAGCGGGAATAAATCGTGCTAAGCATCATCGTGAATATGATTACAGCGCCTGCGATGGCATATACGGTATTGCGGCTGGAGCGTCACGTGAGGACTGTGAAGCACAATGCGATATGTTCTGGTTATATGGCGAGTTTGCTTAATGACATGTTTTAGCCGTTCGGCGTCAGGTTTCTTAATGTGGTTGTGATGTTTTTTCTTTAAATATCAAAGAGTTGTATGGCGAACTTGTTGTTCTATAGTGGCTAAACACTTTATGGTTTCTGTTAAATATATATGCGTGAGAAAAATTAGCATTCAAATCTATAAAAGTTAGATGACATTGTAGAACCGGTTACCTTAATGAGCGATAGAGCGCTTTGGTAGTAAAAATATCTTTCAGGAAGTAAACGCATCAGGAGCGATAGCGGTGAATTATTCGTGGTTTTGTCGATTCGGCATAGTGGCGATAACTGAATGCCGGATCGGTACTGCAGGTGTTTAAACACACCGTAAATAATAAGTAGTATTAAGGAGTTGTTATGAAAAATATTATTTTATCCACTTTAGTTATTACTACAAGCGTTTTGGTTGTAAATGTTGCACAGGCCGATACTAACGCCTTTTCCGTGGGGTATGCACAAAGTAAAGTTCAGGATTTCAAAAATATCCGAGGGATAAATGTGAAATACCGTTATGAGGATGACTCTCCGGTAAGTTTTATTTCCTCGCTAAGTTACTTATATGGAGACAGCCAGGCTTCCGGGTCTATTGAGCCTGAAGGTATTCATTACCATGACAAGTTTGAGGTGAAGTACGGCTCTTTTATGGTTGGGCCAGCCTATCGATTGTCTGACAATTTTTCGTTATACGCGCTGGCAGGTGTCGGCACGGTAAAGGCGACATTTAAAGAACATTCCACTCAGGATGGCGATTCTTTTTCTAACAAAATTTCCTCAAGGAAAACGGGATTTGCCTGGGGCGCGGGTGTACAGATGAATCCGCTGGAGAATATTGTCGTCGATGTTGGGTATGAAGGAAGCAACATCTCCTCTACAAAAATAAACGGCTTCAACGTCGGGGTTGGATACCGTTTCTGAAAAGCATAAGCTATGCGGAAGGTTCGCCTTCCGCACCGCCAGTCAATAAAACAGGGCTTCTTTACTGGTAACACGTACCTGCCTGTCTTTTCTCTCTTCGTCATACTCTCTTCGTCATAGTGACGCTGTACATAACATCTCACCAACATAAGCATAGTTAAGTGATTGTGGTAAGCAATCAAGGTTGCTCAGGTAGGTGATAAGCAGGAAGGAAAATCTGGTGTAAATAACGCCAGATCTCACAGGATTCACTCTGAAAAATTTTCCTGGAATTAATCACAATGTCATCAAGATTTTGTGACCGCCTTCGCATATTGTACCTGCCGCTGAACGACTACTGAAAAGTAGCAAGGTATGTATTTTATCCAGGAGAGCACCTTTTTTGCGCCTGGCAGAAGTCCCCAGCCGCCACTAGCTCAGCTGGATAGAGCATCAACCTCCTAAGTTGATGGTGCGAGGTTCGAGGCCTCGGTGGCGGTCCAATGTGGTTATCGTATAATGTTATTACCTCAGTGTCAGGCTGATGATGTGGGTTCGACTCCCACTAACCACTTCAGTTTTGAATAAGTATTGTCTCGCAACCCTGTTACAGAATAATTTCATTTATTACGTGACAAGATAGTCATTTATAAAAAATGCACAAAAATGTTATTGTCTTTTATTACTTGTGAGTTGTAGATTTTTCTTATGCGGTGAATCCCCCTTTGCGGCGGGGCGTCCAGTCAAATAGTTAATGTTCCTCGCGAACCATATTGACTGTGGTATGGTTCACCGGGAGGCACCCGGCACCGCAATTTTTTATAAAATGAAATTCACACCCTATGGTTCAGAGCAATGTCTTTTTACATTAGGTGGGCAAGCATAATGCAGGTTAACGTGAAAGATACGAGAAATAGCAGAGACCAGTGATTTCGTTTATGGCCTGGGGATTTAACCGCGCCAGAGCGTATGCAAGACCCTGGCGCGGTTGGCCGGTGATCGTTCAATAGTGCGAATATGAATGGTTACCAGCCGCTGCGAATTCTACCTGGGTCACTTAATAAAGCAAAACATTTAAACGCTCAACAACGACAATTCAGACAGTTCGAACTTTTCTTTAAAAATAGGATTAACCATGTTCAAAAGTGGTTACTAATTAGCCATTATACTATGGTAGTGATTCACATATTCTTTAACGTTACGTTACAGGAAGGTTGAAGTGGAAATGCCTGATGAGCCTTCAGGCATTTCTTAAGGTTAGTTAGCTAAGGAACAGTTACTGAGAACAGGTTTATCATCACCTTCCACCAGTTCAGCCGTTTTGCCTTTGGTATAAAGTTTATAAGTATAATTTTTGTCTATGGCTTCGTAATTTGCTCCGGAGGCCATTTTCATTAACCGCATCGGGATCATCTCGTTTACCTGACTGATAATCGCATAGGCGTTTCCAGCCTCGGTGTTGACGTAAATTACCTCCATAACCTGGTTATCATTACAGGTGTATATAGATTTAGAAATCTCCTGCGAAGCTGCTATAGAGGTGGTACTGGCGCTAAGCGCAGCGAGAAAGAGGGTAAATGGGATCAATTTACGTTTCATCATTAGTATCCTTTGTGCATAAAATTGTCGTTAATTCCCTGAAGAACGGGAGATAAAGCGGCATCAATACGATGAATGCTGTAGTATTCCTGTTTACTGACGAAAAGTGCGCCAGAAAAGCGTATTATAATTTATCCATCACTGACATATGTGATGAGTAGACAAATCTTAAAATCATAAACTATAGGCTGCAAATCATTATGGTGCGATAGAAAATGATTGTCACCACTGCTCAATACTATGGCATAAAAATCGAAGAAAACGGTACTGTTCACTGTCTCGTTTCATACGGTATCTGTCAGTGAAACTATTTCTTCAAATGATGGTCTTTTTATTATCGATCAGATAATGGCATCAACAGGGGTTATTCAGGAGTATATGTGAAAAAGTGGCTTATAGGAGGGATATTGATCGCAAGTTTTCTGACCGGTTGTCTGATGTGGCACAACATTGATAAATGGTTTAATAAAGATATCGAATTTTTCTACGTCGGAGACGATAGCTAAAATTCCAGTCAGTTGGCAACGGGGGGCATATCTTCAGGTATGGCGCCCGGAGTAGCCGGGCGCAAATTGTAGGTGTATAAATCTCATTTCATTAAAATTTTAGCGACAACATGGACAGTCACTACCGCGTGCTAGCGACCCTCTGAAGTCACAAGATGAATAAGCCAGTTTTTTGTTTCAGCGGTGACTGAAACATATTTTGCTCCTGGTGGGCTTACCGCCAGTTGCTGAAAAAGACAACGATGATGTAACTGTTGCAGAGACTGACGAATACGACGACCGTGAATTTTATTTTTGGCGACCATATTTCCTCCCAAAAGGCCGCCCGAAGGCGGCGCTGGGTTTGATAATGGAGAAGGGCGTTGGTCACTGCCATAACCAACCTGTATACACTAATGCAATTGATAATCATTATCAATTGCGATGATGAAGAAAAATTGTAAAGATGAAGGGACAGCGGAAATGGCAATGAACGGGATGAGACTTTTCGTTAACCACTTAAATTCGTGACTAAAAAAAGGCTTTTATAGACTTGAAAATGTTTTTTCCGTCCCTATGTAGTCAGTGGACAAGCAATGCTTGCCTTGATGTTGAACTTTTGAATAGTGATTCAGGAGGTTAATGATGGCACTCAGAACCTTGTCAGCACTTCCCGTGTTTGCTGATTCTCTTTTCTCTGACCGTTTCAACCGTATTGATAGACTTTTCAGTCAATTAACAGGAGATACGCCAGTCACTGCAACGCCAGCTTACGATCTGCAAAAGCGCGATGCGAATAACTATCTGCTTACCGTGAGCGTTCCTGGCTGGAAAGAGGAAGAGCTTGAAA
Source organism: Salmonella sp. NW722 (assembly GCF_051702785.1). Taxonomy (NCBI): domain Bacteria; kingdom Pseudomonadati; phylum Pseudomonadota; class Gammaproteobacteria; order Enterobacterales; family Enterobacteriaceae; genus Salmonella; species Salmonella sp. NW722. The sequence goes on along the minus strand of NZ_JAMMIN010000001.1, from coordinate 531,399 downwards.
TTGAAACGGTTGGCGGCAACCTGAATATTACGGGTAAACACACTGAAGAGACGGTAGAGGATCAGACGCACTGGATTTATCGTGGTATTCGTAAGGCGGATTTCCAGTTGAGTTTTTCTTTGCCTGAACATGCTAAGGTGAATAATGCGAAACTGGAACAGGGCCTCTTGTTGGTCGAGATTTACCAGGAGATCCCTGAAAGCGAGAAACCGAAAAAAATTGCCATAGAAAGTAAACCAAAGGCGATTGAACACAAATCATAATCGCGTTAATGAAGGCCCGTTTAGACGGGCCTTCATTGTCTGTAGCGAAAAGTATCCCGTCATGCTTGTAGGCACAGATCGCTAAATATTATATCCCTGACCTCTATATTATCCCGTGCCACTGACCTCGTCGCCATTGGACGGCGGTAAGTTGGAATTATCCGCGAGGTCAGTCCAATTTTTGTCCACTCTCGACATTCTGCCTGTTATGGGCGCGATATCTGAACATAAATTCGTATAGCGGTTCATCGTTTTCACCGCGTTGATGCTATTTCTGCTAACACTACTTTCATACATAAAAAAGCTGATGCTTTTTACCTTATTTAATAGAGGCAGGTATGAAATTAGCGCTCGTCAATCGACAGGTCATTTTACCGGAAAGCGGAACCGAGTCCTTTCAGTGCCATGCCTCTACGCTTGTTCGCTTACCGTGCGGTACGCTAGTGGCCGCATGGTTCGCGGGGTTGCGCGAAGGAAGCGAAGATACAGCCATCTGGCTATCTCGCTATGAACATAATATCTGGACAACACCGCAGCGAGTGGCGGCACGCGAGGGGGAAGCGCACTGGAATCCTGTGTTATTTTACCCCTCGGATAAATTGTGGTTATTTTATAAAGTAGGCAGCGACGTACACGTGTGGAAAACCTGGTTTATCACCTCCAGCGATCGAGGATTTACCTGGAGTACGCCAGCTCCGTTGGTCAACGGTGATATTTTGCCGCGCGGTCCCGTGAAAAATAAACTCCTGCTGGCATCAAATGGCGCCTGGATTGCGCCAGGGTCGATTGAAAGTCCTGAACGGTGGAGGGCATTTGTGGATCGATCCTCTGACGAAGGAAAACACTGGAATATCTCTTTTGTTCCGCTGGAGCCTGATAACGCTATTTCCGGGACAAACGTAGCGTTGTGGGATGGTGTAAAAAAGGGGATGTTGTGGGAATGTTGTCTGGAAAACCTCCTGCGCTGGGATGGCGTTATTCAGCCTACGCTGTGGGAGTCTTCTCCGGGGCATATCCATATGTTGTTACGAAGCACTCGCGGGGCAATTTTTCGCAGTGATTCAATCGACTATGGCGCTACCTGGTCTGTTGCCCGCGCGACATCTTTACCGAATAATAATAGTGGTATCGATCTGGTTAGTATGCAGGACGGTACGCTGATTCTTGCGTTAAATCCGGTCAACGGCAACTGGGGAAAGCGCTATCCGCTTTCACTGATTGCTTCCCAGGATAATGGCGAATCATGGCTACCGCTACTGGACCTGGAAAGTGACCGCGGTGAGTATTCTTATCCCGCTATTATTAGCGAGGGGAGCGTCGTACATATCACTTACACGTGGAACCGGAAAAATATCGTATATTGTCGATTACAAACGGTATAAGGCGCTATCAGTCGAAACCGATAGCGCTGGAATAATAATGCCTTGCCCGGCGTGCTCTCTCACGCCGGGATGGCCGAAATAGTCATGATTTACCGGGTAACATCCTTGAAAATGTATCGTCTTTTTGTATGTAATGGTGAAACAACGCCGCTGCTGCATGCATGGCAATCAGGAAATAGCCGATATTGGCCAGCATTTCATGAATACGCTTTATATCCGATTTTAGGGTGCTATCTGGCGTCAAAAATACCGGTACAGTAAAACCAAAAAAGCTCCAGCTTTTCCCGCCTGACGCCATCATCGCGACGCCCAGCAGCGGTAAGGCGAGAAAAGTGAGATAAAGCGCGATATGCATTAATTTAGCGGCTACGTGCTGCCAGTGAGGAGGGGGAGGCGTAATGACCGGATCCGGGTATTTGTGTTTAAGATATAACCGTAAAAACATCAGCGCCCAGACCAGAACGCCCATATCATAGTGCGTGTCTTTCATAAACAGGTAAACGCTGGAGCCTTTTGGCGCCCACCCCCGTAACTCAATAGCCGCATATGCGATGCCTGTCAGGAGCAGTGTTAACCAGTGAAGCGTTATTTGCAGTCTTGAGAAATGTGCCATTATTATTATCCTTTATTCACAACTGCTTGTAGGGTATGCGTAAAATCTTAACAGAACCTTAAAGCGGGGGCTGAGTCGCAAGGAACAGACAGAGATAGCGGCACGTAAAATGGGATAAAAAGCCGGCGGCATCGCCGGCTTACTGTTGTTATTGTCCTCTTACGACAACACAGGTTTTACCATAAAACGGATATGAGCCCGTAGTTTCATAATCAACACTCGACACTAAAGAAATATCGCCCGCTTTTTTCGCTGAATCAATAGATGCGTCGCCGGTATTTACAATACCCAATACCGTTTGCACACACGCTTTACCGGTTTTGGTTGCCGGGAGACTCGTGGCAGTAATTGGCCCTTTAACATCCGTATATAAGCCAATCCCTGTCGGTGATGGTCCTGTTGCACACCCCGTTAAAAGAGAACCAATAAAGATAATTGAAAAAATGTGTTTTTTATTTGTCATGGGATTAGTCCATTATAAATTAATAGAAAACTTACCGTCCGAAAATGTCCGGACAGTCATTTAAAAAGTGGTGTATATTAAATATGCGATATTACTCTTTGCACCCTCCTGTTGATGTCGTACCTGATGGACAAATATCCGTTGAAGCCGGATATATTCCCCACGCCGTGTTTTTATAACTTGCGCATCCTGTCAGCAATGAGAACAGTACGGCTAAAAAAATCATCACGAGCCCTGGCGGCGTTAACATTTTTCGGTTGGACTCCATAGCATGTCATTTCATCGGGTTGCCATATGACTGGTGTTCTGCCGGTAAGTTTCATTAACGCCCGGTTCGTTTAATATTGGTTTAGGTTTAAAGCCAGGAGGCGCTAATTACGATACCTTCTTACTTTTCAGCACTGACTAATAACGTTGAGAAAATGAACAGCGTCGGATGGGAAGACGTAATACAGAATAGAAAGGAAATAAGAGAATAAGATGGCGTTAATTAACCCGGTATTCCTGGCGTCATTTCCCTTGCGTTTTATCCCCGTCAAAAGCGGCCTTTAGCCCACGTTGGCGCTCCCGGCGTTTGTGCGTATGATGTTTTTAAAAGATCGTCATACTTTCTGTTCTGCATCAATTTTTTCATTACAAATGCTCGCCATAATGCCGTCCTCAGGAGGCCTCCCGACGTTTATGCTGCGCCGGGAGGAACAAAAACAACGTATAATCTGGGGTAAACTGATGATTAAAGGCAAACTGGCGCTCATAACGTGCGCGATGGCTCTGGCATTCACCTCGCCGCTTTTCGCTGCGTCGGACACGGCAGATGGCCATATCTTAAAGCTGGCCATTGGCCCTGAGCCAACGGAAGGCTTTGATCCTATGCTGGGCTGGAGCCACGGCAGTTACTTATTGCTTCATGCGCCGTTGCTCAAGCAAAACGCCGATATGAGTTGGGGTAATTTACTGACGGAAAAAGTGGATACCAGCCCCGATGGTAAAACCTGGATACTGACCTTAAAACCCGATCTGAAATTCTCCGATGGCTCGCCATTAACTGCCGAAGATGTCGTTTTTACGTACAACAAAGCGGCGAAGAGCGGCGGTAAAATTGACATGGGCAACTTTAGTCATGCGCGAGCGCTGGATGCGCGCCGAATTGAGATGACGCTGAGCCATCCGCAGAGTACCTTTGTGAATGTACTCGGGTCGTTAGGGATTGTTCCGGCCAGCCGTTATGATGAAAAAACGTTTGCCCGCGAACCGATAGGCGCCGGTCCGTACCGACTGGTCAGCTTTCAGCCGGGTCAGCAACTGATCGTTGAAGCTAATCCCTGGTATGCGGGTAAAAAGAATGACTTTAACCGGCTGGTTTTTGTCTTTCTGGATGAAGATAATGCTTATGCCGCCGCGCGCAGCGGACAGTTGGGACTGGTGCGCATTGCCCCTTCTATGGCGGTGGCCCCGCAGCAGGATAATCTTAAACTCTGGGTACGCGATAGCGTTGAAAACCGGGGCATTGTCTTCCCGATGGTGCCTGCCGGTAAAAAGGATGCTAACGGTTATCCTGTCGGCAACGATGTGACCGCTGATGTCGCTATCAGACGCGCAATTAACTATGCCATTAATCGTAAGCAACTGGCGGAACAGGTGATGGAAGGCCATGCGATACCCGCCTATAGCGCGGTGCAGGGATTGCCGTGGCAAAATCCTTCAGTGATATTCAGCGATGGCGATATTGCAAAAGCGCGCGCCATCCTGGAAGAGGCTGGCTGGAAGATAAACCGTGCGGGCGTGCGTGAAAAAGCAGGTAAAGAAGCTCGTCTGACCTTATGGTATGCCAGTGGCGACAGCACCCGACGGGATCTGGCCGAGGCGGTGCGCGCCATGTTGCAGCCTTTAGGCATTGTCGTCTCGTTGCAGTCGGGAAGCTGGGAAACCGTAGAGCGCCATATGCACGCTAACCCTACGCTGTTTGGCTGGGGAAGTCTGGACCCGATGGAACTCTTCCATCACTACAGCGGGAAAGCCGCTGGTGTGGAATATTATAACCCGGGCTATTACAGCAACCCTGCGGTAGAAGCACATCTGAAACAGGCTATAGATGCGCCTGACTGGCAAAAGGCGATTCCTTTCTGGCAGCAGGTTGAGTGGGATGGAAAGCAGGGCGCGGGCGTTCAGGGCGATGCGGCATGGGCATGGCTGCTTAATATTCAGCATACCTATCTGGCCAACCCCTGTATTGATCTGGGGAAAGGCGCGCCAGAAATCCACGGTAGCTGGTCGGTGTTAAACAATCTTGATGACTGGACCTGGACCTGTCGGTGATGAAATTGTTCTTCAGTCATTTTTTGCGGCTGATTATTCTGTTGGTGCTGGTGGCTGCCGGCACCTTCATTTTGCTTAGCTTTTCGCCCGTTGATCCTATCCGTGCTTATATTGGCAACGATCTGCTCCATGTTCCACCAGAACAATATGCGCGGATTGCGGCGCGCTGGGGGCTCGACCAGCCGCTGTGGGAGCGTTTCGGTCACTGGTTTTGGCGTTTGCTCCAGGGCGACATGGGGTATTCCATGCTGTTCAACATGCCTGTCGCCAGCGTGATCCGGGAACGTTTTGCGACGTCATTCGCGCTGCTGGCAGGCGCCTGGCTATTGTCTGGTGTGCTGGGCGTGACATTGGGTTTTCTGGCCGGACGTTTTCTCCACCGCTGGCCGGATAAGATGATTTGCCGTATCAGCTACTTATTGTCATCGTTGCCCACCTTCTGGATAGCAATGCTGTTGCTGGCGCTGTTTGCCGTCCGCTGGCCGTTATTACCTGTTTGTTGCGCCTGGGACCCCGGAAATAATGCAGGAACAGCTCTTTTATCGGAACGTTTACGCCATCTTGTGTTGCCGGTATGTGCGTTAAGTCTGTTGGGCATGGGGCAAATTGCGCTGCATACGCGAGAAAAAATAGCCAGCGTAATGAAGAGCGAATTTATTCGTTTTGCGCGCGCTCAGGGGGATAAAGGATGGTCGCTGTTACGTCACCAGGTGTTACGTCATGCGATTACCCCAGCACTCTGTTTACAGTTTGCTTCTCTGGGCGAACTGATGGGGGGGGCGTTACTGGCAGAAAAAGTCTTTGCGTATCCGGGACTGGGACAGGCCACTATCGATGCCGGCCTGCGTGGCGATGTCCCGCTACTCATGGGGATCGTTTTATTCTGTACGCTATTAGTGTTTGCCGGAAATACGATTTCAGCCTGGCTTGTGGTGGTGCTTAATCGATCGCTGGAGCGTCCCGATGCTCTATAATCCTGCCCCGACGTTGTTTCGTCTGATCCTCTCCGTTACCTGTCTGCTATTTATTGCCGGATACGGTTATGCCACGTTGAGCCAGCCGCCAGAGGTTAATCTGCTTGCCCGGCATCTGTCGCCTGATATCCAGCACTGGTTTGGCACCGATAATCTGGGGCGTGATGTATGGCTTCGTTGCTTTCAGGGGGCCTTCACCAGTTTACAAATTGGCGTTGGCGCCGCGCTGTGCAGCGGCGTTATCGCGCTAGTGATGGCGGCAGTGGCGCGCATTCATCCCCGGCTGGACCTCCTGATGCGGCTGATAACCGATGCCATGCTCGCCATGCCGCATTTACTTTTGCTGATCCTTATCTGTTTTACGCTCGGCGGCGGTAAAAGCGGCGTCATTGCGGCCGTGGCGTTAACGCACTGGCCCCGTCTGGCGCTGATTCTGTGCGCCGACGCGGAGCGGGTAGCGCAGAGTGACTACCTGACATTGACCTATCGTCTGGGGCATGGACACCTTTATTGCTGGCGATATCACTATTTTCCGGCGCTATTGCCGCAATGGTTGACGGGAACGTTATTGATGTTTCCTCATGCGGTATTGCACAGCGCGGCGTTAAGTTTTCTGGGGTTTGGGCTGGCGCCGCATGAGCCTTCGCTGGGGCTGTTGCTGGCGGATGCGTTACGGTTTATTAGCCATGGAAACTGGTGGCTGGTGCTGTTTCCCGGCCTAATGTTATTCACGCTGGTGATGCTCTTCGATCAGTTTGCGCGCGCCATTCAGCGGCTGTGGCTAAGGAGTGACGTATGCTGAGTTTACAACAGGTTATGCTGGAAAGCGCGCGTTATCGCTGGTATGGCGCGAGACGCTGGTCTCCGTTATTACAGAATGTCTCTTTTGATATCGCGCCCGGCGAAATGGTGGCATTGGTTGGCGGCAGCGGGGAGGGAAAAAGTCTGCTGCTGCAATGCCTGCTCGATCTGCTGCCGGAAAACTTACGCTTTCGGGGGGAGATTACGCTTGATGGCAACCGGCTGGACAGACATACCATCAGGCAGCTTAGGGGCAATACGTTTAGCTACGTGCCGCAGGGGGTACAGGCGCTTAATCCCATGCTGAATATCAGAAAACATTTGAACAGAGCATGTCATCTGACCGGACGCGCCTGGGATGAGACGCAAATGGTACAGCTATTACAGCAAAGCGATCTTGCACCGACAGTCCTGGAACGCTTTCCCCGCCAGCTCTCCGGTGGGATGGCTAAACGAATTCTGGCGTGCCACGCCTCGCTTAGCCAGGCACGTTATATTCTCGCGGATGAGATCACCGCCTGGCTTGATACGGCACTGGCAAACCAGTTGCTTGAGCACTTGCGAGGTCTCTGCGAGCGGGGATGCGGCGTGCTGTGGGTGACTCATGACCTGCTGCTGGCGGCGCGGTATGCCGATCGCATTGTGGCGCTGCATCAGGGTTATATCACGGACAATATCCGCTGCGAGCAGTTACAGCCGGAAGAGATGAGTGAGCCGTTAAAACGGCAATGGCAAGCATTGCCTGAACTAAACCCGTTATTTATGCCGACCGGAGAGGGAATAGAATGCTAAGCTGCCGCGACCTCGTTATTCGTCAGGGCGGGAAAGTCTTATGGCAGAACCTGACGTTTACGATTTCTGCCGGTGAACGGGTAGGAATTCATGCGCCAAGCGGAACGGGGAAAACAACGTTGGGGCGCGTCCTGGCCGGATGGCAAAAGCCGACGGCGGGCGATGTTCTGCTGGACGGCAGCCCGTTACCCCTGCATCAGTATTGTCCGGTACAGCTTGTCCCCCAGCATCCTGAACTGACGTTTAATCCCTGGCGAAGCGCCGGAGACGCTGTACGTGATGCCTGGCAGCCTGACCCGGAAACGATGAGGCGTTTGCATGTGCAGCCCGAGTGGCTGACGCGTCGGCCAATGCAGCTCTCAGGCGGGGAGTTGGCGCGTATTGCGATACTGCGCGCGCTTGACCCACGAACGCGTTTTCTGATTGCCGACGAAATGACGGCGCAACTCGATCCGTCTATTCAAAAAGCGATATGGGGATACGTGCTTGAGGTGTGCCGCAGCCGTTCATTAGGGATGTTGGTGATTAGTCATCAGTCTGCGCTACTTGATCAAGTCTGTACCCGCCATTTACAGGTGGAATAGCCGCAAGTCGTTTCTCCGCATTGCCGTGTCGCCGTTAACGCACCGGGAACCCATGGGTTCCCGGTATTGTCGGCAGAGATTTTACTGCATGACGCGTTTATCTGCGTTTTTTGCATCAGCGGTATTACTGTAGTCCCTGGTCTCTTCAACCTGTACAGGGGCTCTGACGACCAGACTTGGCAGCGCCAGTTCGATATCATTCTCAATGAGTTTTTCAATAATACGGATATTTATCTCTTGCTGAATATCCATGTATTTATTGTAATCCGCGGTATTGACGATATGCACCACCTCATAGGTCAGCCGATCCTGACCAAAGGCCAGTAGATGGGCGCGGTCGAATTGTGTTTCGCCGACATCGGTAATAATCTTTTTCACCATATCGCCGATGAGGCGTAACTTTTCCGGCGGTGTCGCAGTGGCGACGCCAAAAGTAAACACGATACGACGCGTTTGCATCCGCTTATAGTTGTGTATGGTTTGCTGCAACAACTGCGCGTTCGCACAAACGATCTGTTCGCCGCTGAGGCTACGGATGCGAGTGGTTTTCAAACCGATATGTTCAATCGTACCGGCTACATCATTAAAGACGACGAAATCGCCGATCTCGAAGGGCTTATCGAAACCAATCGACAGCGAAGCGAAGACATCGCTCAGAACGGTTTGTACCGCCAGGGCAATAGCAATACCGCCCACGCCGAGGCTGGCTACCAGTGCGGTAATATCCACGCCGACGTTCGCCAGGATGGAGAGCAACATCATAGACCAGACGAGCACGCGCAAAATCATACCAAGAATGACTAACGTCACCGGGTTTTTATTGGAGCCTGGGGCATACAGTAAATGACGCATCCATGACTGTACGCCCTGATCAAGCCAAATCGCCATTTGAATCGCAACCACTAAAAACCAGGCGTGAGAGAGGGTAGAGAATAACCGGTCGGGTAGGGCGACAAAGCGCAGGCTAAAGAGAAATGCGGCAAAAAAGATTAGCATCTTACTGGTCTTTTTCAGCATCTCGAAAACAATAGGCCGCAGCCGCCCATGAGCATCATTCTTTTTATCCGGGCGTTGTAGCGCTTTATAGACCACATTAAGTAGCCAGTTGATGAGCCAGTAAGTAATGAGGGTGACGAAAAAAACGACCGCCAGATTGATCCAGAACGTCGTTGACATCAGCATCGCAACGATATTTAGTCGTGCTAAATACTCCATTTTACCTCCGATGAAAAGCAGATGAACATTACAGTATAGACGTCACATCACGGAGGCCGATTTCCGGCTTTACTATTGCTGTTTTATTCAGCACTTTTGTTCAAAAAGTATGAAAAAGAGGGGTAGCCGTTTGGCTATCCCGGCGTTTCTGTGCAGACTTATCTACTCCTCTTAATAAAATAAGGAGTCATTTATGCAACAAGAACATCGTGAGTGTATTGAGCAGTGTTATGAATGCGCGGCGGCGTGTGATATCTGCGCCTCTTCTTGTCTGCGTGAAGATAACGTCGAAATGATGAAGCACTGCATCCAGTTAGATATGCAATGTGCGGCCATTTGTCGCCTGGCGGCGCAATTTATGGCATTGGAAAGCGAGTACTCACAAAAATTATGCCGCCTGTGCGCGGATATCTGCAAAGCCTGCGCCGAAGAGTGTGCAAGGCACGATCACGACCATTGCCAGAATTGCGCGCGGGCATGCAGCCAATGCGCAGACGCCTGCCTTAAAATGGCCGCGTAATTTTTCTTCCGCCATTAGCTCAACCGGATAGAGCATAGAGCTTCTACCTCTAAGGTTCGGGGTTCAATTCCTCGATGGCGGACCAGTTGATATCAAAAAAGGCCACCTGCGCGGTGGCCGCTGAGTTTCTGTTGAAATAAATGCAATGTTATAATATAACAATCATCTTTCTAAGAAAGATGAGGGTAACGTTTTGGTGATTCATTTAAAAAAACTGACAATGCTTCTGGGAATGCTGTTGGTAAATAGTCCTGCCTTCGCGCATGGTCATCATGCTCATGGCGCGCCGATGACGGAGGTTGAGCAAAAAGCGGCAGCGGGTGTGTTTGATGACGCTAATGTACGCGATCGCGCGCTCACCGACTGGGATGGTATGTGGCAATCCGTCTATCCTTATCTGGTCAGCGGCGAGCTGGACCCTGTCTTCAGACAAAAGGCGAAGAAAGACCCGGAGAAAACGTTTGAGGATATTAAAGCGTATTATCGCAAAGGATACGCGACGAATGTTGAGACTATCGGCATTGAAAATGGCGTTATAGAATTCCATCGCGACAATAACGTTGCATCCTGTAAATACAATTATGCCGGCTATAAAATTCTGACTTACGCATCGGGTAAAAAAGGGGTGCGCTATCTGTTCGAATGTAAAGATGCCAATAGCAAAGCGCCTAAATATGTTCAGTTTAGCGATCATATCATTGCCCCGCGCAAATCGGCGCACTTCCATATCTTTATGGGAAATACCTCGCAGCAGGCATTGTTGCAAGAGATGGAAAACTGGCCTACCTATTATCCTTATCAGTTAAAGGCGAATGAGGTCGTTGACGAAATGCTACATCATTAAGTCTGATGCAATGTTAAAAGCTCGCTATGAATAGCGAGCTTTTTTTCTGCCGTTATGCCATATTTCTGGCAACCAATATAAAAAATACCTGCGCCCCCGGAGCAACGATGACACTGTCCATACCGCCCTCGATTCAATGCCAAACGGAAGCGGCATGTCGCCTGATTACTCGTGTCACAGGCGATACGTTGCGTGCTATTCATTTATATGGTTCCGCTGTCGCGGGCGGTCTGAAGCCAAACAGCGATATTGATCTGCTGGTGACAATATGCCAGCCGCTGACGGAGACCCAACGCGCAACGCTGATGCAGGAATTGCTGGTGCTTTCATCGCCGCCGGGGGCGTCGGCAGAAAAACGCGCTCTGGAGGTCACTGTCGTGCTTTATTCGCAGCTGGTTCCCTGGTGTTTTCCACCTGCCCGGGAAATGCAATTTGGCGAGTGGCTAAGAGAGGACATTTGTCAGGGGATTTATGAACCAGCGCAGCAGGACTGGGACATTGTGTTACTGATAACCCAAATTCTGGAAACCAGTATACCGCTAAAGGGCGAACGCGCGGAACGGCTGTTCACGCCAGCCCCTGTGGCGCAGTTGCTGAAGGCCTTGCGTTATCCCCTCGACCTTTGGCAATCCACGGCAGATGTGCAGGGAGATGAGTATCATATTGTTTTAACCCTGGCGCGTATCTGGTACACCCTTTCTACCGGGAGATTTACCTCTAAGGATGCGGCGGCTGACTGGCTGTTACCTCAGTTGCCGGAAGATTATGCTGCTACGTTGCGTGCGGCGCAGCGTGAATATTTAGGTCTGGAGCAACAGGACTGGCATATTTTGCTGCCTGCGGTCGTACGCTTTGTGGATTTTGCCAAAGCGAACATCCCCACGCAGTTCACATAAGATGCCCCAGGACGTCTGTCAGGTTGCGCAAACGGCGTTCCTCAACTACTACTTAATAGGTTCTCATCGCTGAAGTAAGCAGATGATCTTATGCGGGCCATCGAATGGATATTTCCACATGGCTCTCGTTTTGTTGAGGTGGATATGACTGGTTCCGCATCATCTGTTTTAAAGACAGATACAAGACTATTGAGCGAAAACCTGTTTCTTAATTATGGTCTGGAGTCCTTATTTAAGGACGTCGCAATAATAGCTGGCAACGTAAATTATATTATTTTTGATATCGACGATTACTACACCGTACAGCAGTATATTACTTCCACATTTAAAACGGTACTCATTGGAATTGTTACCCATAATGAATATAACTTTATTGATGAACATCATGTCATATATCGAATAAAGGTCGATGCCTCTATTGCTGAGTGGCGTGAGTTACTGATTTTGGCCGCTGCTGGTCAATTTTTTCCCAGGCCAGAGAAAGTCAGATTAACGGCGAATGAAAGAAATGTTTTGGCAATGCTTGTTAAAGGAATGGATATCCGACAAATAAGCTGTGAGCTAAATGTACATTTAAAAACTATTTACTCAGTACGCTACCATGTTCTGACTAAATTAGGTTGTAGAACAGTTCTGGACTATCAAATACTGTCCGTCTCTAAAGCCTTTACGCACTGGCTTACAATAAATAATGTCGATAATGTAATTTCACGTGTAAATAGTAAGGTCATTGCTTAATAATGATTTGCTTCTGATGGCGTTTAGGTTCACTATGCTTTCTTACATCATCATGAGGCCAGACAGGCATGGCTACTTTTAGTATTAGCGCAATGGCGGCGCAGTGTGGTGTCACAACAGCAAATATCAGGTCCTGGGAACGCTATGGCCTGCTTCAACCTACCAAAGATGAAGCTGGCAATCGTTTTTATTGCATAGAAGATGCTATCAGAATACAGCATATTATCGACGCGTTAAGCAAAGGCTTCTCATTAAAAGAGATTAAACCTGCCCTCTATGGTGAAGAAACGCATTGCCGCTCGGGATGGTTATTCTACCAGGAAGAGATTTTAGCGCAGTGTAGAAAATTCGAACCCGCCAAATTGCGAAAATTACTCTGGCGTTATGGTCGGGAAATTCCGCCGTGTATCGTCATTGAGTCAATACTGCGTCCTTTACGGCTGTGGTTGTCCGCAGGCGATGATGATGCACGCCGATTTGAAAAGGCATTACTGGATACTGCGATTATTGAATACGCCACGTTCCAGCTAAGTAGCGTACGAAAGGCGCCAGCAGGCACAATGCTTATTGCTGCGTTTTCGCTGAACGACCCCATTGAGCTATGGCTGGAAACGATTAAATATTGTAGTGAAGGTATGCGAGTTGAAGTCATCCCCTGGCAGGCGCCGATGCCCGATCTTTTATCAACGTCTTTCGAGCATATTGTTCTGTGGCATGATGAGACATTAACTCCCGCGCAGGAAAATCTTATTCAGGCTTTAAAAGAATCGGGTAAATTTAGTCTTCATGTGAAAAATGGCTCATGCTTAACATTACTGCCAGCCGTATATCGGCAGCATGAGATGCCAGAAAGCATGCAGCATGTTGCACCGCAAATCCATGCAAACGGCTACGAAAAATCAGGCACCGCACGTTGAGGCATCTGCATTATTAACGAACAGGGGAGGAGTAACCCCCTCCCTTGTTTATACCCTTCATACTTCAAGTTGCTTATGTGTTGGCTACGGATTACTCGGCCCATCCATGGGCCTCGCCCTGACGGGCCGTCGCTCGCGACGTTCACATCTGCTCCCGGCAGATTTGTCGTTCACCCCAGTCACATAGTTATCTATGCTCCTGGGGACTGACTCCCTTGCCGCCTTTAAGCAACTCGAATTATTTTGGGTATATATTAGATGTCGTCAGGTGTCTGAAACAAAACGGCTTCTAAGGCATTACGGTAAATATCAAGCTGCACTACGTCTTTTTCTGTTTCCAGTTTTTCAATAAGTTTGGCGATGATATCCTTATTTGAGACATGCTGCTGCGATTGCAATAGTTCGTAAGTAATTTCCTGAATAGCTCGCTGTTCACATAACATATGTGCAGAAAAAGGATTGCCAGTACTATTTTGTTCGTTGACTAGTGTAATGGTAGTCATATTTCACCATATTCGATGTAAATTGAAGCCGATCTCCCTGAGCGGGGGAGAGAAATTAGTGACCTATTAAAATTAGACCTATATCATAAAACCGTAATAAAAAATCATAAAAACGTGATGTGCATCACATTTGTGTGATTTGTTGTATATTTTATACACTTTAAGTGAAGGTGAAGATTCCGTAGAATCAACGGCCTGTTCTTTTTATCACTCCAGTTTAAACGAATAAGCATTAATACCCATCTGTAATAATTACTTAATGTTATCTTAATAAAGGTAAATTACTGTCAGGCCTCCGTAAAAGGAGGTTGATTAATGATTCGTCATATCGCCATTTTTCTTTGTTCTTTATTGATGTGCAGCACCACTTTTGCCGATTCGGTAACGTCGGTATCGCTTGGCGCGCTCTTAACCGCGCTCAATGAACGCATGTTATTAATGAAAGATGTGGCTGCTTATAAAATGAAGCACCATCTGCCGATAGAGGATTTCACGCGTGAACAAAATGTTTTTGCCGAGGCCGAAGAAGAAGCGAAAAATAACGGTCTGGACCCGCATTCGATAACCCCTTTTATTCGTTCGCTAATGGATGCCAGTAAAGCGATACAGTACCGCTATTTAGCGCAGTGGCGAACCGGCTCAGAACCCTCCTTTCCGATACAAACCTTGTCGGTCACCCGGCAACGTATTCGACAACTTGATAATCAAATGTTGATCATTATCAGCCAGCGCTTGATGGTCGGCGCTTTCAGCCACGAGGATATGGTGTGGCTGAGAGCGAAGTTTAATGCGCCGAATCTGAATGAGAGCGATATCAGTGATGTGTTGGCAGCCCTATCTTTGGTACGACGCGCGCGTTAATTCCCCATGAGGAAACGTGGGCCAATACCTGGTGATTGCCTGCGGGGGGCGCGATACAAGAACGTTTTTGGGTGATGGGGATATAAGCGTGGCGGAATAGCGGCTGGAGAGACGTGGTTTCGCTTCCCATCTTCCGGTGCATTCGTTAGCATACTGTTTCGCAGTTAAGCGTAAATGTTTTCAGGAAGAGGTTAATGTGTTCGCGGAGTATGGTGTTCTGAATTATTGGACGTACCTGGTTGGGGCGATTTTTATCGTTCTGGTACCGGGGCCGAATACGCTTTTTGTGCTTAAAAACAGCGTAGGACGCGGGGTTAAAGGAGGATATCTTGCCGCATGCGGCGTGTTTATCGGCGATGCGATATTAATGTTTCTGGCGTATGCGGGCGTGGCGACGCTGATCAAAACAACGCCGGTTCTGTTTAACATTGTTCGCTATCTCGGCGCGTTTTATCTGCTCTACCTTGGCGCAAAAATCCTTTACGCCACGCTGACCTCAAAAGGGCGTGCGGCGACGGAAACGGTAGTTCCTTTTGGCGCTATTTTTAAGCGTGCTTTAATTCTTAGCCTGACGAATCCTAAAGCCATACTTTTTTATGTTTCCTTTTTTGTGCAATTTATTGACGTTACTGCGCCGCATACTGGGGTGTCATTTTTTATTTTGGCCACCACCCTTGAAATCGTCAGTTTTTGCTATCTGAGCTTTTTAATTCTTTCTGGCGCTTTTGTAACCCACTATATTGGTACCAAAAAGAAACTGGCAAAAGTGGGCAATTCTTTGATTGGCCTTCTTTTCGTCGGATTTGCCGCCCGGCTGGCAACGCTCCAGTCTTAACCACCTGGACCCGTCGTCAACGGCGGGTCATTGCTCTCCTTTCGGTTTTATTGCGTGGAAAACAGCAAAATAGTAACCAATAAATGGTATTTAAAATGCTGTTTTTGGAGCGTAACCTTTTTACGACAGCGATGAGATTATCGCTGAGTAACCTGCGGGAAGAGGGAAGCAAATGCGGCAAATTCCACAAAATCATATCCATACACGTTCCACGCCCTTCTGGAACAAAGAGACGGCGCCTGCCGGAATTTTCGAACGCCACCTTGATAAGGGAACGCGACCCGGCGTTTATCCTCGTCTCTCGGTGATGCAGGGGGCGGTCAAATATCTCGGATACGCTGATGAACATTGCTCTGAGCCGGAAGAGATCATGGTGATCAATGCCGGCGAGTTTGGCGTGTTTCCTCCGGAAAAGTGGCACAATATTGAGGTCATGACGGATGATACCTATTTTAACATCGACTTTTTTGTCGCGCCGGAAGTACTGATGGAAGGGGCGACCTCACGAAAAGTCATTCATGCCGGGAGAGAATAATAATGGGAAAAGCTACTTATACCGTCACGGTCACGAATAATAGCAACGGCGTCTCTGTGGACTATGAAACGGAAGCACCGATGACGTTGCTGGTACCTGAAGTTGCGGCAGAAGTTGTGAAGGATTTGGTCAATACCGTGCGTTCCTACGATACCGAAAACGAACACGACGTTTGCGGTTGGTAAAGATGCTGTAGTATCTATTTGATATAAAATGATTCTTTAAATGAGAAGCCGCATCGCGCGTCGCCAGCGTGATGCGGTTTTTGCGTATTGAAAAGCGCTGTTTATTTACATCAGACATGGGTTGAAAAGAAACATTAAGAAAACATTAAGAATATCGCATTGTTTGCTAATGAGAGCGTATTCATAAAACTTATGATTGGGTATTAAAAACCAGAAGAGTCTTATAATCATGAAACTCGATACCCGATTAACTTCGTCAGCACTTACTCTTGCGCTTGCCGCTGTGGTCATCCCGTTTACGGCGGACTGGCAATTGCCTTTGCTTAACGGCGTGGTGGTCCGATGGATTGAAAACGGACAAGCGTTATGGTTACTGTTTGGGGCGCTATTTACCGCCTGGTATATACGGCCACTTTCCCGTCCCGAAGGGGCAAAGCAGTTTTGGCTATGGGCTGTTGTCTGGTGGGTGGTGCTATTGGGTAGAAGCACCAGTTGGGGGCGTGACTATTTCCCTGACGAGCCGCGTATGCTGTTCAGAACGATTTCAGTGCTATTAATTGCTGCGTTAGTCTTGCCAGTCCTGTTTTCTGCCGGGCTACGTAAGGAGATTGTTCGTCGTCTGCGGGACGTTCCTCTGCCATTGTGGCTGTTTGCCGTGACGGCATGTTCATATCTGATTTCCGACACTGTCGAGCATCATCGGTGGTTGTCGCCGATATTCCTGCATAACGCTCGTTACACAGATTTGATTGAAGAGCTTTATGAAGTGCCATTTATGATCGGTTTGTTTATGGTGACCGTGGGGTTTATGCAGCAGGACAAGCAGGATGAATGTACTGCGCTGGAGATGACCCCGTATCACGCAAAATAGCGCGGCTGAAAAAGACCATGAATTCGGCATGGGATAGATAGCGGTTAGCAAAAAAAGCCCGCACTCGGTGAGGCGGGCAAATAATACTGGAAGCAATGTGAGCAATGTCGTACCGAACAGGTGGGTTATAAACTCAACCACTCGGTATTGATAAAGATAATCGTTATCATTAATGATTGCAACCCTGATATTTATGCGCTTTTATCCACGACGCTAAAAGGTGATGGATATCACAAACTTCACTTTCCTGACGATGTGCTATTCTTTTTAACGGCAAATAAACCGCTAACGTTAAGACATAAGTGAGGAAAAAATGGGCATTCTTTCATGGATTATTTTTGGACTTATTGCGGGTATTTTGGCTAAGTGGATCATGCCAGGTAAAGATGGCGGCGGATTCTTTATGACGATCATTCTGGGGATCGTTGGTGCGGTAGTCGGAGGATGGATCAGTACGTTCTTTGGCTTTGGCAAAGTGGATGGTTTCAACTTCGGCAGCTTTGCAGTCGCGGTGATCGGCGCGATTGTCGTGTTGTTAATCTACAGAAAAATCAAAAGCTAAACGCAGAACTTTCAGAGATAATAAAGGCTACGACAGGTAGCCTTTATTATTCAAAATGAATTTACCACCAGCCCAGTTCGGTACCCGCCGCCGCAATTAGCGCGATGCCCATCAACACCATCGTTGTTTTCCTCATGGTTATGCTCCTGGCGCGGCGTAACCGCCAATAAAAAACCATGCCAAAAATAATATTGCCGTAATGAAAATGACGACAGGGAAGAGGATACCCACTCTCATGCTATTACCTTCACTGTTCAGGGGGCGCCAGAATAGCAGGGTTTTCTCAGCGACAAAAGGTCGGTTGCTTTGTGACAGGGCGTGGCTATTACTGACTTAACCCGGGATAAACACCCGCTAAAGCGCTGACAGAAAGTATGGAAATAGCGTACCCGCCAGGTTATCCTGGACAAAATATCGCTTTAAGGAGTCGTTATGAAATTTACGTGGATTGCGTTGCCAGGCGTATTGCTGCTGAGCGCTTGTTCATCGTCGCAACCCAACGCCCCCAGGCCGCCGCGTATTGGGATGCCTAATCCGGCAGCCGTCTACTGTGAGCAACAGGGCGGTACGCTGATGCCGGTGCAGACCCCACAAGGCGTGCGTTCCGATTGCAAATTGCCCAATGGCGAAATCATTGATGAGTGGACATTATGGCGCAGAGAGCACCCTGATACGAAAAAGTGACAACCTGCGGTCCGACGGGATATGATTAAGAACAATCTGATAATGAGTTTCATGCGGCGCAAGAAAATATGTTTCAGTTAAAGCCGGGCGCGTTGGCAATAGTTATTGGCGCTAAAACACCCGCCGGACGGCAGAATATTGGTAAATCGGTTGAGCTATTTTGCCTGTGTCAACCCGGAGATGAATTCATTAACCCGGTAAATGGACACGTCACCTTACTGCCGAAAGAAGCGCCTCGGGCGCTGTGGCTGGTCACGGGCGATGTAGCCTCCGCCGATGGCCAGCACGGTTTTGCCTGGGTGCGGGCAGAACATTTGATGCCGTTGTCCCCGGACAGACAACCAGGCCAGGCGGCGGCACGACAATCACAGCTCTCGTAGCCACTCTGCCAGCACAATGGCATGGTTCTGGCGAGTATCTTTAGCGGCGTATAGCAACGTTAGCGGCTGGTGTCGGGCAATATCCGCCAGCCGTTTGCCTTCTTGATGCTGTTGCGCAAGTTCTGCCCGGTATTGCTGCGCGAAGTGGTTAAAATCAATCAGTTCGCTATGAAAGGCTTTGCGCAATTCGGTTGAGGGCGTAATGGACTTATTCCATTCATCATAGACCAGCGCCGATTTTTTAATGCCTCGCGGCCATAGCCTGTCAACCAATACCCGATAACCATCGTCTTTTTCCGCCGGGAAATAGACGCGCTTACACTGGATTCGCATTTTTCCCTCCTGTGATGGTGTCGCTTACGGTACTTTTGTCGGATAGCGGTAATGATTTTAATGGATTAGGCCTGATAAACGAAGCGCCATCAGGCATTCAAGTGGGTATCAGGTTTATTTATGACGCTATCTCTCGATCGCGTCCGGCGTAGAGGCCGAAAATCGCCATGATGATAGCCAGAACCGCCACGCCCGATAGCGGCAGATACCAGCTACCGCTGGCATCATGAAGTTTTCCCATGACGGGCGGCCCACATGCCGCCAGTAAATACCCGACCGACTGCGCCATGCCGGAAAGCGCCGCCGCCTGATGCGCCGAACTGGCGCGCAGGCCGATAAACGTCAGGCCGAGGATCATCGTCGCGCCTGAACCGAAGCCGAACAGTAGCGTCCAGATGACCGCCTGACCCGGCACAAACCAAAGCCCCGCCGCGCCCACTGCGCACAAGAGTGAGACCAGCGCGGCAATCCAGCGTTGATCGTTAAAGCGATGCAAAATAAGCGGAATAGCTAACCCAGGCGCCGCGGTCGCCAGTTGCAGCAGGCCATGTAGCGATCCTGCCTGTGCTTCGCTGTAACCGTGGCTGATGAGTATTGTTGGTAACCAGCCGATAATTACATAATAAATCAGTGAGTTAAGCCCAAGAAATAGAGTAACTTGCCAGGCTAAAGGCGAACGCCAGATACCGCGTTCATGTAATGCCCGGGAGCTACTCAGGTTAGCTGAGCGGGTAGTGCGCCACTGCGGCAACCAGATAAGAAACGCCAACAGCGGAAACAGCATCAGCATTAACAGCGCGCCGCGCCAGCCAAAACCGTGCAACGCCAGCGGAACCACCAGCGCAGACCCCAACGCGGCGGCGGCGCCCATCGTCAATGAGTACGCGCCCGTCAGCCTGGCGACATGTTGTGAAAAATCGCGCTTAATCAATCCTGGGAGCAGCACATTACCCAGCGCTATCCCGCACCCAATAATGGCAGTTCCGGCAAACAACAATGCAGCGGAGGGCAGGGAGCGGAGGGCAATACCCGCGCAAATCAGCAGCATTGCGGCAAACAGACTGCGTTCCATCCCAAACCGGCGGGCAATACCGGCCGCCAGCGGCGAAACCAGTGCAAACGCCAGAAGCGGCAAGGTTGTTAGCAGGCCCGTCTGGGCGGTGGAAAGACCGTAATCCGAACGGATTGTCTCCAGCAACGGCGCAGCGCCGGTAAATGTTACACGTAGCGTAGTGGCTATCATCAAAATACCGGCAATCAGTAAAGCGCCCTGTTTGTCGCGTGGTGAAAGGGCTGTCGTCATCGTTTTCTCATCTTGTCAGGCGAGGCGATACCTTAACAGTTTTTACTGTTTTGATGAATCAAGCTAAAATGACAATTTATCGCTAAAATCGGACAATATAATGATTGGCCTGAGACTGGACGGTTACGATCCCGACCTTCACCACGATGCCGCTGTGGCCTTTTGTATTCGCGCCAGGGATGATGAACTGTTTAGCCCTCGCCATCAGCATCGCAAGGGACAGTTGATTCTCGCTCTGCACGGCGCGATTACCTGCGAGGTGGAAAATGCGATGTGGATGGTTCCGCCCCAGTATGCCGTCTGGCTCCCTGGCTCGCTGCCGCACAGTAATCATGTGACCGCAGGGGCGGAGCTGTGCTTTTTATTTATTGAACCTGCGGCGGTCGTCATGCCAGAGCGTTGCTGCACGCTGAAAATTTCGCCGTTATGCCGGGAGTTGATTTTGTCGCTGGCGCGCAGAACCGATCCCGAAAGAGCGCAAATGCCAACGCAGCGCCTTATTCAGGTGTTGTTTGATGAACTGCCGCAGCAGCCGCAGGAACAATTGCAATTACCGGTATCGGGGCATCCGAAAATTCGCCAAATGGTTGAGACAATGGCGCAGGAGCCCGCGCGATGGAATACGTTAGGGCAGTGGGCCAGCGTATTCGCGATGAGCGAGCGTAACCTTGCCCGGCTGGTCGTCAAAGAGACGGGACTAAGCTTTCGTCGCTGGCGTCATCAGTTGCAATTAATCCTGGCGCTACAAGCGCTGATCGCGGGACGTAATGTACAACAGACGGCGCAAATGCTGGGTTATGATTCCACCACGGCATTTATTACCATGTTTAAAAAAGGCCTGGGGCAGACGCCAGGCCAGTATCTGACGGGCGAGTTACTGCTTCCCCACAATTAAAGAGACCAGCCCCGCCGCAATCAGTGGGCCGACCGGCACGCCGCGAAACAGCGCGACGCCAAGTACCGTACCGACCAGCAGCCCGGCGACGAGCTGCGGTTGGTTTCCCATCAGCGTAATGCCGCGGCCGCCCAGCCAGGAGACGAAAACGCCGACGGCAATCGCGACCAGCGATTTCCAGTTCACAAAAGAGTGGATCAATGTGGAGGGCGGTAGGGTTCCGCTGGCGATGGGAGCCATCACGCCGATGGTCAGAATGATAATCCCGACGGTGAGCCCCTGTTTTTCAATCCAGGGAAAAAAGGTATTCAACGGGGTTACGCGGACAATAATCAGCACCAGAATTGAGACGGCGACAGTGGTGTTGTGGCTGATAAATCCCAGAGCTGCCAGTCCGAGCAGGATCAGCAGAGTGACATCAAACATCATGGTTTCCTTGCCAAAAAGTAAGCCTGACTACTTTACGCCCAAACGGCAAAGCGCACAGGCCTTTTTAACGATTGATGCGGATTTCAGGCAACTGCCTGAAAGACAATCTCTACGTGAAAAACGGCGTTGTCATTAAATTGCCATCAACGCCGCGTATTGCTAACAGGTGAACCGTCATTGTTGTCTTCCTGAGGATACAATTATGTACGATCCACCGTTTCTTGAAGCGCTGATGATTACGGCGTCGTTTTTCGCCATTTTTATCATTATCGTTGTGTCGGTATTGCTCCTTGAAGAGGGAGGGGACTAAGCCGTTGGCGATGACTGAAAGCGGCGGAAGACTGCCAGTTCTGGTCGGGCGATGCGCAGATAGTCCTGTGTATTCATAATGACTGATTTTTCCAGCAGGCCGGCATTAAAGGCAATTTCATCGAAACGCTCAAACAGGAGCGGATCGGCGACCAGTTTCAGATTAGGGTGAAAACTGAAAGGCGGGATCGCGCCAAAAACGCAGCCGGTCAGCATATCGACTTCCGCCGGGCTGGCAAGGGAAGCGCGTAAGCCGCCCAGATGTGAAGCAAGCTGAGAGAGGTCGGCTTGCTGATCGGCCGCCAGAATAGCAAGAACGTGCTGGTTGACGCCGTTGCCTTTGACTTTACAGACCAGCGCTTTTGCGCCCTGGCCCAGCGCAGTACCGCGTATTTCAGATACCGCTTCACATTTTCCTACCGCTTCATGGCTAACCACACGATAGCGCGCGTTCTCCTGCGTTAATAAAGCCACTAAACGTTGGTGTGTAGCGACACCCTTCGCGACTTCAGTCATTTCGGCCATTTCTCACTCCTGGTGCAATATGAACATTTACTGCGAAGCACTATGATGAACGATGTTGTTTTTGTTGTTTGTTCAGATAGAGCTGCGCATCGGAAGCCTGGTAGGCATCATTAATCGTATCATTGGGCTGCATATTATAAATCCCGGCAGAAAAATGGACTGTCTTATCCGGTGCGATAATTTGCAGGTTACGAATAATACGCTCCGGCAGATGGATAGCCAAATCCGCCGCGTAATCAACAAGAATAATACAGAACTCATCGCCGCCGAGGCGAATGGCGTAATCGCTTTTACGAATCGATGTTTTAATCGCTTTCGCCAACAGGGTTATAATTCGGTCGCCTTCCTGGTGCCCCTGGGTATCGTTGATCAGTTTTAACCTATCGCAATCAATAGCGACAAATGTCACCGGCGTCCCGGTATTGACCAGGCGTTGCAGTCGCTGTTCCAGCTCCGGTGTTAATATTTTACGGTTGTAAAGCCCGGTCATGGCATCGCTAATATTTTCGCGTGTGACGTTACGATAAAGCCGAAAGTGCATCCGTACCATATTAAGCAGGAGCGCCGTTGCCAGTAAGTAAAAGGCCAGCGCTTTCCAGGACGAGACAAGGAAATAGGTTAAATCAAGGGACAACGAAACGCGCAGTCCACCCGGGATATCATGGCTATAATTCACATATTGAAACAGATTATTTTTGCTTTGATTAATAATAATTTCTTTTCCGGAGTCCATATCCTTTAGTGTTACGTTAAGATAACGCCAAACCAGCGGGCGGTCCTGGGTATAAAAAATATTTTTTAAATTATCCTGGTTAACATCCACCATCACGATACCTTTTAACGCTCCCGCCAGATAGACTGGCGTTAAAAAGCTCATGACGTTTTCCTGGGTAATATCATCCATGTAAATACTTGAAATAACCGTACGGCCGGTAAAAAGTTTATCTATATCTTTTCTGTTAATACCCATTGTGCCTTTTTGTAAAAAAGTCCAACGATGCATGGCGAAGCGCCGTGAGTTGATTAAATCATAGAAATAGACATAATGTTTATTTAAATCAACGTAATAACGGAATTTAAGCTCCAGTGTGCCCAGCCCGTGACTGTGGTCGTCCTGCGAACGGTTGATGCTTACCGCCTGATCAAATGCAGGCAGTAAAAGGGCGTCATCAAGATTATCGGTACATTGTGTAGCGGCAGTTTGCAGGGTGCCATGTAGCGCCGGGTAATTATGCCGGGTCAGGTTGACGCCGTGCGTACCGTTAATAGCCTCAAAGGCGTCGCAAAACGCGCGGCGTTTTTCTGCGGTGACGGGGTCTCCCGGCGCTTCAAAAGTTCGCATCAAATGTGCGGCGATGCTTTGATTCTGGTACTTATCGTACAAAAACGACGAATCGGCTCTCTCCATGATATAACGCATATAGGCATTCATTGCCCTGTCGCTGGCAATAAGTTCGTAAATCAGGAAGGACGATGTCAAAACGATGACGCTTGCCGAGATAAAGTGCCTGAGCGCTTTATGATGCAAATTCATGATGAACTACAGCCCTGAAAGTCGGATGCGTTAGTTTACCATAGCGATGAGAATTCCTCTAATAGACTGTTTAAAAATAAAACGTGTTGATGTTATGGAATAAAAATCATTCTCGGTTTAATAAACCAATTAATACGCTTTGTTTATATTTTCAGGTGTGACTATTGTGATAAAAACTAAATTTTTAACCAACAATACTGATCTATTTGTGACAAAAAGAAAATAACCTTTATTATGATGATGAAAGGAGTGTGAAGTGGTAAGGATAATAATTTACTTCCGTTCTGAGGCTCTATGAAACGATTTAAAGAGATGGCTGTGATTTTATTTTTTGCATTACTGGCAGCAGGTTTTACGTCGTCGGCGATGGCGGATGATCCTTTTTCACATGTTTTGGATCATGTTTTTGATAAAGTCCCTGCCTGTCACATTGTTCCTCCTGGAGTGGGGCAACCAGGACATTTGGGGCCTTGGTCTTGGCCTTGGTGTTATTAACATGATGGAATTCTATTAATGGGTTAAATTACCCGATATGCTGGAATACCTTCATTCAGACTATTCGTAGGTAATTGCTTCAGTCATAAAAACCGAACACCAGGCTTATTAAAACCCGCCCGACATATGAACGGGCGGATTTATTTATGCGCTTTGATTGGCGCTCTGTTTCTGAAACAATTCGCGGAATACCGGATAAATATCCTCCTGATCGCGAATATGCTGCATGGCGAAGTTATCGAACGTCGCCTGCAGATGTTCATACTCGCGCCATAAGGTCTGGTGGGCGCGGCGGGTAATCTCGATATAGCTGTAATAGCGCACTACCGGCAGCAGTTTTTTCGCCAGAATCTCATGACACAGCGGTGAATCGTCGGCCCAGTTATCACCGTCTGACGCTTGCGCCGCATAGATGTTCCACTGCCCCGGGTCGTAGCGCTCTTTAACCACTTCATCCATGAGTTTAAGCGCGCTGGAGACAATCGTCCCGCCGGTCTCTTGCGAATAAAAGAACTCATGTTCGTCCACTTCCTTCGCCTGGGTATGGTGGCGGATATAAACCACTTCTACGTTCTTATACGTTCGGCTCAAAAACAGATAGAGCAGAATGTAAAAACGCTTGGCCATATCTTTGGTTGCCTGGTCCATCGAACCCGAGACGTCCATCAGACAGAACATCACCGCTTGGCTGGAGGGCTCAGGCCGTTTTTCATAATTTTTATAGCGTAAATCAAAGGTGTCGATAAACGGCACTCGCTCGATTTTAGCCCGTAGTTCGGCAATCTCCCGACGTAACCGCTCCTCTTCAAGCAGTTGCGCTGGTTCGCTATGGCTGATGGTCTCCAGTTCCGTTTCCAGCGCGTGCAGTTCGCGGCGTTTTCCTGCCGTCATTGCTGTACGGCGCGCCAGAGAGTTTTGTAGCGAACGTACCACGCTGATATTGGCCGGTACGCCGTTTGAGGTGAAACCGGCGCGGTGAGTTTTATACTCGTTAAGCTGGCGATGCTGGTTTTTCTTCAGATTAGGCAGCGCTAAATCTTCAAAGAGCAGATCCAGATACTCATCTTTTGAAATCTGAAAAACAAACTCATCCTGGCCTTCGCCGTCCTGGCTGGCCTGACCTTGACCGCTGCCGGAACCGCCGCCGCCACCGCCTTGCGGACGCTCAATGCGATCATTCTGGATAAAGTGATCGTTACCCGGATGGACGCGATGGCGCAGACCGCCGCGCCCCTGATGAAACATCGGTTCGCTAATATCATCGGTTGGAATAGAGACGGACTCTCCGCTGTCGACATCGGTCACAGAGCGTTTATTAATCGCTTCGGAAATCGACTGCTTAATTTGTGCTTTATAACGACGCAAAAAGCGCTGGCGATTCACCGTGCTTTTATTTTTGCCGTTAAGACGTCGGTCTATGAACCAGGTCATATGCCCCCCGTACTGCCAACTGAGCGCCTGTTCTGTCAGTGCCGGATAGCGCTAACGCTTAGCCAGTCTACAGAACATTACTTTGTAGGCCCGGTAAGCGCAAGCGCCACCGGGCATTAACATCACGACGATTTACGCACGCGCAGGTACCACTCACACAGCAAACGAACCTGCTTACGGGTATACCCTTTTTCCATCATCCGATCGACAAAGTCGTCATGCTTTTTCTGCTCGTCAGTCGACGTTTTGGCGTTAAAAGAAATGACCGGCAACAGCTCTTCAGTATTAGAGAACATTTTTTTCTCAATCACCGTGCGCAGCTTCTCGTAACTGGTCCAGTTTGGATTACGGCCGCTATTGTTGGCTCTGGCGCGCAGGACAAAGTTTACTATCTCATTACGGAAATCTTTCGGGTTACTGATACCCGCTGGTTTTTCAATTTTTTCCAGTTCGGCGTTCAGCGACTCGCGATCGAACAGTTGACCGGTATCCGGGTCGCGATACTCCTGATCCTGAATCCAGAAATCCGCATAAGTCACGTAACGATCAAAAATGTTCTGCCCGTACTCAGAATAAGATTCGAGATAGGCCGTCTGGATCTCCTTGCCGATAAATTCGGCGTATTTCGGGATCAGGTAGCCTTTCAGGAACTCCAGATAACGCTCAGCCTGCTCCTGTGGGAACTGCTCGCGCTCGATTTGTTGTTCCAGAACGTAGAACAGATGTACCGGGTTTGCCGCCACTTCCGCATGGTCGAAGTTGAATACGCGGGAGAGGATCTTAAAGGCGAATCGGGTGGAGAGACCGTTCATCCCTTCATCCACGCCCGCGTAGTCGCGATACTCCTGGTACGATTTGGCTTTGGGGTCGGTATCTTTCAGGCTTTCACCATCATAAACGCGCATTTTCGAGTAAATACTGGAATTTTCCGGCTCTTTCAGGCGGGAAAGAATCGAGAAGCGCGAAAGCGTTTCCAACGTGCCCGGCGCGCAGGGCGCATGAGCCAGCTCGCTATGATTAAGTAGTTTCTCGTAGATTTTGATCTCTTCGGAGATTCGCAGGCAATAAGGCACCTTCACGATATAGACACGGTCGAGGAACGCTTCGTTATTTTTATTGTTACGGAAAGTCACCCATTCAGATTCGTTTGAGTGGGCAAGTATGATGCCATTAAAGGGCAGGGCGGAAATACCTTCCGTACCATTGTAGTTACCTTCCTGAGTTGCGGTCAGCAAGGGGTGCAGCACCTTAATAGGCGCTTTAAACATCTCGACGAACTCCATGATCCCCTGGTTAGCGCGGCATAGCGCGCCAGAGTAACCATACGCATCCGGATCGTTCTGGGCGTGATGTTCGAGTTTACGAATATCCACCTTGCCGACCAGCGCCGAAATATCCTGGTTGTTTTCATCGCCGGGTTCCGTTTTGGCGATGGCAATCTGCTCCAGAATGGAGGGCCAGACTTTCACCACGCGGAATTTAGTAATATCGCCGCCAAACTCATGCAGGCGTTTGGCCGCCCACGGGGACATAATCGTACCGAGATAGCGGCGCGGAATACCGTACTCTTTTTCCAGAATCTGCGCGTCTTCCTGCGGATTAAACAGGCATAACGGATGATCGTTGACCGGACTACGCTCGCCGTTGGCGCTTAAAACATAAATTGGCACGCGCTGCATTAGCGATTTCAGCCGTTCAGCGAGCGATGATTTGCCACCCCCCACAGGTCCCAGCAAATAGAGAATTTGCTTCTTCTCTTCCAGCCCTTGCGCCGCATGTTTCAGATAAGAGACAATCTGTTCAATCGCGTCTTCCATGCCGTAAAACTCTTCAAACGCAGGATAGCGAGCAATAACCCGGTTGGAGAAGAGTCGGGAAAGTCGGGGTTCCTGGGCAGTGTCGACCATATTAGGCTCGCCGATAGCCATTAATAGCCGCTCTGCCGCGTTGGCATAAGCACTGCGATCTTGCCGACAAATGGTAAGAAAATCCTGCAGTGTGAACTCTTCGTCCTTGGCAGCTTCGTAACGCTGGCGATAGTGATCGAATATATTCATGATATGCCATCCTTTCGTTTTTTCGCACATGTTAAGAGCCGTTCATATGAATAGTAGAGGCTCCCGGAAGAGGTAGACTGAACGCCGTCTCTGCTAAGGAAAAAAAAAGCAACTCTCATGCCATTTTATTGGTCAGAAGATCAACGTGTCCGGTGATACACCTTCTTAACATTAAGCGTAGATGGCATTTGCAAAACTTGCCTGTACGCGCCAGTGGATTTCGATGACATATCAATAACTCATCAGGTAGAAAAGGCTGGTGGATATCAGAAAAAGCGTTCCCGGTCACATAACGATCATCAGCCGATCATCTGAAAATAATCGGTGGTGGTGATATTAAACGGTTACATTGTGTAAAATAGTTGGGCTTACAGGTATTGGCGGTTACACTTTTGCCGCAGAACATTTGAATAAGGAATTATGGATTGTGACCAAACTTAAACTTCTGGCTCTTGGCGTGTTTATTGCAACATCCGCCAGCGTCGCGCACGCTGAAAGCAACCTGACGTTGGGCGCAGGCGTTGGTGTGGTTGAACACCCTTATAAAGATTACGATAGCGATGTTTATCCGATACCGGTCATCGCTTATGAAAGCGAAAACTTCTGGTTCCGTGGTCTGGGCGGCGGGTACTACTTGTGGAATGACAATGCCGATAAGTTGTCAATCATGGCATACTGGTCCCCGATGTACTTCAAACCGGGCGACAGCGATGACCATCAGTTGCGTCGTCTGGACAGGCGTAAAAGTACTATGATGGCGGGCGTTTCTTACGCGCACCATACCCAGTATGGATTCCTGCGTACCTCACTGGCAGGGGATACGTTAGATAACAGTAACGGTATTGTCTGGGATCTGGCCTGGCTGTATCGGTATACCAATGGCGGGCTGACCTTAACGCCTGGTATCGGGGTTGAATGGAATAGCGAGAACCAGAACGATTACTATTACGGCGTATCACGTAAAGAATCTTCGCGTAGCGGCCTGCGCGGCTATAACCCGAACGATAGCTGGAACCCGTATCTTGAACTGAGCGCTAACTATAATTTCGCCGGTAACTGGAGCGTATATGGTACTGCGCGCTACACCCGCCTGTCGGATGAAATTACCGACAGCCCGATGGTGGATAAATCCTGGACCGGTATCCTTTCTACTGGCGTGACCTATAGATTCTGATTGATTGAATTTGCCGGAAAAACCATGACAAAGCCTGCGTTATGCGGGCTTTGTGCTGTCTGAAACGCGAACATGACGGCTTGCATAAATGCGCTGTTGACCGGGTATGGCGCAGCCTTATGTGATTTATACTTTGTTACATCAATTTAAAAAACTAGCCTTTTATATGAAAAATCCAGGTGATTACAACTGCGCTAACAATTAGCGTAATAATTGTTGCAATGCTGGCTGATATCGCCCTGTCACGTCCCGCTTATGCTATACCCATTCTTCACAGCGAGTAAGACGAATGAGCATAGTATTCAATACCGTAGCCAAGCCCAGCGGCAGTCTGTGTAACTTATCCTGCAAGTACTGTTTCTATCTTGATAAACCCCGGGGCCAGCGCGTCATGTCTGACGATGTGCTGGAGATGTATATCCGCCGGGTAATTGATGATACGCCATCATCAGAGGTCTCGTTTTGTTGGCAGGGGGGAGAGCCGACGCTATGCGGTCTTTCTTTTTACCAAAAAGTGGTGCGCTTGCAGCAACGCTATGCCAACGGCAAAACTATCTACAACAGTCTGCAAACCAATGGCGTATTAATCAATGAAGAGTGGGCGGCTTTCTTTGCGCAGCACCAGTTCCTGATTGGTATATCGATTGATGGGCCGCAAGTCGTTCATGATAATTACCGGAGAACGCCGTCAGGGCGGGCGTCTTTTTCCCGAGTCGTTAATGCTATCCGCCTTCTGCAGGCAAATGATGTCGAGTTCAACACACTCACTGTCGTGAATGATGCGTCATGCCGTCATGGCAACGCTATTTATCATTTTTTGACGCAGGAACTGGAAAGTAAACATCTGCAATTTATTCCCATTGTTGAGCCGCTCGCGCAAAAAGCGCAGCGTTCTTTGACGTTATCTGACAATGAGGATTCGCCTTCGCTGATGCCCTTTTCCGTCACGCCTGAAGGGTGGGGCGCCTTTATGTGCGATGTTTTTGATCAATGGATACGTCACGATGTCGGACGCATATTCGTACAGCTTTTTGACAACTTACTTGGCGTCTGGATGGGGGAGCCCGCCACGCTTTGTACGATGCAGTCGACCTGCGGACAAAGTTTGCTGGTGGAGCAGAATGGCGACGTGTTTAGCTGCGACCATTTTGTTTTTCCCGCCTATAAACTGGGCAATCTGCAGCAACACTCTTTAGAAGAAATGGCGGCCTCTCCTTTTCAGCAGCAGTTTGGCGCGGCTAAAGCAAACCTTTCCTCACGCTGCCAGAACTGTACGTGGCGCTTTGCCTGTCACGGCGGTTGTCCGAAACATCGAATTTGCATAAACGGCGGCGAACGGCAAAATTATCTCTGTAAAGGATATCTGGAGTTCTTTCAACATGTGACGCCCTATATGAATGTGATGCGTCAATTATTACTGAATCAGCGACCCGCCGCGCATATTACCCGCATCGTCGACATGATTGCGGATGACGTTCGTCAGTGACAAGAAAATCGCCCCCTTGCGCGGTATGATGCCGGACATTACCGTAGGGTCTAAGAGTCCTGTATTGTTTTACCGTCGAGTGACATTGAAAAGGAAATGAAATCAGTGAAAAACGTAACGTTTTGCGGGCAGGTGACGCTTCCTGCCATCGGACAGGGAACATGGTATATGGGCGAGCGCGCGGATCAACGTCAGCGCGAGGTTTCGGCGTTGCGCGCGGGGCTGGATTTGGGGTTACGCCTTATTGATACGGCGGAAATGTATGCCGACGGCGGGGCGGAAAAGGTCGTGGGCGAGGCGTTAGCAGGGCGACGCGATGAGGCATTTCTGGTGTCAAAAGTGTACCCGTGGAACGCTGGCGGCCAGAAGATAGTTGCCGCCTGTGAGGAAAGCCTGCGTCGTCTGAAAACAGATTATCTCGATCTCTATCTATTGCACTGGGCCGGAAGCTTTTCATTCGAAGAGACCGTTGAAGGTATGGAGCGGCTAATCGCGCAGGGGAAAATTCGCCGTTGGGGAGTCTCTAATCTTGATTATGACGATATGCAGGCGCTGTGGCGCATCCCTGGGGGACAGCAATGCGCGACAAATCAGGTGCTCTATCATCTGGCGTCACGCGGTATTGAGTATGATTTATTGCCGTGGTGTCAACAACAGCGAATGCCAGTGATGGCCTATAGCCCGCTGGCGCAGGCTGGCCGATTACGTAGCGGTTTACTGAATCATCCGGTGGTGAATGAAATTGCGCAAGCGCATAACGCTACGGTGGCGCAAATCTTACTGACGTGGGTGATTGCGCATCCGGGCGTGATGGCGATCCCGAAAGCCGGAAGTACAGAACACGTGAAGCAAAATGCGGCGGCGCTTGAGATCGCCTTGTCAGCAAACGAACTTGCCTTACTGGACAACGCCTGGCCTGCGCCAAAAGGGAAAACCGCGTTGGATATGGTGTGACGCCGGATAAAATGTGTAAGCGCCGCCATCCGGCAGGTTATGCCTGATGGCGGCTGACGCCTTTCAGATCCTATAGCACCGCCGTTATCCATTCACTTCTAGCGTTTAGCGACGCAGATAGTCTGCGCCAGACGAGAGGGTTTTTCTTCTGTGGCTTGTTGCGGCGCAGTAGCATAAACCGTTTCAACGCAGACAAACGTTTTATAGCCGTCATCCGGCATGTCGCCCATGCTGACGGACAACGCCGGGCCAGGGTTCCAGCCTACGACGTTAAGGTGATGGTGGTGGACCACATCAATCGTGCGGTTTAATGTCGCATCGTGGATCACGCTACATGCTTCAGGATTGAGGTAAACGCGATCGGTACGGTCCGGAAAGGTTTGTATACCGTCGGTCAGGACACCTTCTTTAGCGTCGTTAACTTTATCAATAAACCGATCGCCGAGTCCGCTGACCTTAACGTTGGCGATGTCGCCAACGTTAAAATAGCTGTGGAGCGCGGATGTGGTTGCAAACTCGCCATGCGCTTCCAGTTCAATTTCACAGGTTTTGCCCACTTTAAAACGTGCCAGCAGCGTGAAATCGTGCGGCCAGTATTTCCGGGTGGCCTCACTGCTTTGCAGCTCAAATGTCAGCATTACGCCATTATCATCTTCATTATGCGCTTTTAGCGCCCACGGAAGATTACGCGCAAAGCCGTGTGACGGCAGACCCTGTTGAGCCGCAGGTCCAAACCAGGGCCAGCAGATCGGTACGCCGCCGCGTAGCGCCACGCCGGTTTTGAAAGGCGTATTATTACTGAGCCACAATACCTCTTCCTCGCCAACGGGTTTCCAGGAGAGAAGGTGCGCGCCCTGTAATGCAAAAGAGGCTTTAACCTGCGGATGGTCAACGACGATCAGATCCAGGTCATCAAGCTGACGACGGGAAAGGACAGGGGTAAGCTGTTCGATAACCGGGAGGGCAAAAATTTTATTAATCATTACGCAATCCTCTTAACCCTAAATAATTCGAGTTGCATGACAAGGCGCTTGTGCCTTGACCAGTGCTTGCGCTGGCCCGTAGAGGCGAGGCCGCAGGCCGAGTAACGCGGCAAGTGAAAGACAAATTCATCGGGAACGAATTTGAACAACCGTAGGTCATCTCCGGCCAGGGACATGGACATCCCTGATTCATCCCGATAAGTTCGACTTCCGTCAGTGATTCGGGTGAGAAAGCATAGCCAACACACCTGCAACTTGAAGTATGACGGGTATATCTTTAAGCAAAAAAAAGAGCGACCTGAGTCGCTCTTACCAATGACTGTGTCATCTCAACTTATTTGGAGATGTGAGCAATCAGGTCCAGTACTTTGTTGGAGTAACCGGTTTCGTTATCGTACCAGGAGACCAGTTTCACGAAGTTGTCGTTCAGCGCGATGCCTGCTTTAGCATCGAACACGGAAGTGCATACTTCGCCGTTGAAATCGGTAGATACAACGTCGTCTTCGGTGTAACCCAGAACGCCTTTCATTTCGCCTTCGGCAGCAGCTTTAACAGCAGCTTTGATCTGCTCGTAGGTAGCCGCTTTTTCCAGACGAACGGTCAGGTCAACAACGGATACGTTCGGAGTCGGAACGCGGAACGCCATACCAGTCAGTTTGCCATTCAGTTCTGGCAGTACTTTACCTACCGCTTTAGCAGCGCCAGTAGAGGACGGGATGATGTTCTGAGATGCGCCGCGGCCGCCGCGCCAGTCTTTGTGAGACGGACCGTCAACGGTTTTCTGGGTTGCGGTAGTCGCGTGAACAGTAGTCATCAGACCTTCGATGATGCCGAAGTTGTCGTTGATAACTTTAGCCAGCGGCGCCAGGCAGTTGGTGGTGCAGGAAGCGTTGGAAACGATGTCCTGGCCTTCGTATTTGTCAAAGTTAGCGCCTTTAACAAACATTGGGGTGTTGTCTTTAGACGGACCCGTCAGAACCACTTTTTTCGCGCCAGCGGTGATGTGTTTACGCGCGGTTTCGTCAGTCAGGAAGATACCGGTAGCTTCAGCCACTACGTCAACACCAACTTCGTCCCATTTCAGGTTAGCCGGATCGCGTTCAGCGGTAACACGGATTTTTTTACCGTTAACGATCAGATGACCGTCTTTCACTTCAACAGTACCGTCGAAACGGCCGTGAGTGGAGTCATATTTCAGCATGTATGCCATGTACTCTGCGTCTAACAGGTCGTTGATTGCAACGATCTCGATGTCAGAACGTTTCTGAGCAGCACGGAAAACAATGCGACCGATACGGCCAAAACCGTTGATACCTACTTTGATAGTCATATATTCCACCAGCTATTTGTTAGTGAATAAAAGGTTGCCTGTAAAATTACAAAAACCTTACGCAGCGTCAAGCGGAATCGTGTCAATCATTGCGACAAATCAATCCTCTGCACAACCTTTGCGCGGCTGATTCGCCTCACTCTTCCTTTCGGCTTGAAACCACATGGGGGCGCCGCCCCGAATTTTAAAGGGCAACCGAGATAATAATGTGACATCAGTCACGATTCGTGAGCCGCCATTTCGCAATGATCAAGTTTAGAACAAAAGTTGGTACTGAGGTGTTAATGTTTTGTTAGAATCGGTCAGGCAATGTGAGCACGTTTAAAGTGAGATGTGAGCAAATGGCTAACCAACCTTCAGCAGAAGAACTCAAGAAAAAATTGTCCGAAATGCAATTCTATGTGACGCAGGATCGTGGCACAGAACCGCCATTTACCGGACGCCTGCTACATAATAAACGCGATGGGGTTTATCACTGCCTGGTTTGTGATACGCCGCTTTTTCACTCCCACACCAAATACGATTCAGGCTGCGGCTGGCCTAGCTTTTACCAGCCTGTCAGCGAAGAGGCGATTCGTTACATAGACGATTTTTCTCATGGAATGCAGCGTGTCGAAATTCGTTGCGGTAACTGCGATGCGCATCTCGGACACGTTTTCCCGGACGGGCCGCAGCCAACCGGTGAGCGCTATTGCGTTAACTCGGCCTCGCTGGCCTTTTCTGACGAGAAAAACGGCGATCAACTGAAAGGCTGAAAAAACGATTCAGCAAATTATTCCACAGGAGCGGACACATCATGAATCTTGATGAGATCATTAACAGCATGACGCCGGAAGTGTATCAACGTTTATCCACCGCCGTTGAGCTGGGTAAATGGCCGGATGGCGTGGCGTTGACGCCGGAACAGAAAGAAAACAGCCTGCAACTGGTGATGCTATGGCAGGCGCGGCACAATACCGAAGCGCAACATATGACGATCGATACTCACGGTCAGATGGTGATGAAAAGCAAGCAGCAGCTCAAAGCGGATTTCGGTATTACGTCAAAGCCGATTGCGACATTGAAAATGCAGTAACGGGGAGCCGGATAAGAGGTAGTCGCCATTCGGTGGTTTAATTGCCAATGCGTTGTGCTTACCGGGCCTGCTCATTGCTGCCAGGCACAGGCCCACCATATTTTTACCCATTACGCTTAATGTCCAGCGAGTCCGCCAACTGTGTCGCTAACTGATTATTGTCATCGGCGGCCTATTCCCGGAACATTGCGCCGGCCAGCCCGCGCTTTTTAATCTGTTTCGTTAGAAGCGCTCTCCAGCCTGCGTTGAGCTTTGCCTGGTAGCGACGCTGACGTGACGTATCCGGCCCAAAGATCTATGCAATGGTCTCACCGTTGCGTGATGTATTGACCGGATACGATACCTGCTCCGCTACCTGGCGACAGCCTGGCCCTGCGTCTCTTCCCAGTCTGCCAGCGTATACAGCGTCGCGCCTGCCGCCGCCATCTCCATAAACGCGTGTGCGCTATCCTGCGGGTGAATATTCACGCCGCGACAGCCATCGGTGATAACGTTAACGGCATAGCCCAACTCTAGCGCATCCAGCACCGTAAATTTTACGCAGTAATCGGTCGCCAACCCCATCACGATAAGCTCGGTAACGTCATGCTCGCGAAGCCAGGTATCAAGGGTAGTTTTCTGCCGATGTTCGTTGTCAAAAAACGCACTGTAGCTATCAATCAGCGGGTTTTCACCCTTATAGATGCAGGCGTCAATCGCATGTTGGTTAAGCAGGGGATGTAACGCCGCGCCGTCGGTATGTTGAACGCAGTGATCCGGCCAGAGCGTTTGCGGCAGCCCGTCCAGCTTTCCCTGACTATAGGGTTCCGCCTGATGCTGGCTGGCGAAGCTGCCATGCTGCGCGGGATGCCAGTCCTGGCTGGCCAGCACCGGAATCTGCCGGGGCTGGCACCAGTCAATAAGAGCGTTGGCGATGTCGATGGTGCTGTCGCCTTCCGCTACAGCCAGCGCGCCGCCGGCGCAAAAGTCATTTTGCAAGTCGACCAGTAATAAGGCCCGGTTTGTCATTATCTTCTCCTTGTCGTCGGGATTTTTTAATCATCCGGCGTCAATTCACCACGCAAGTTTTGCGCCATCGCGCTACGAATCGCCTGAGTGTCCAGACCCTGGCTTAACAAATAATGCAGTTTGGTTAAGGTAGCTTCGACGGTCATATCGGCACCGCCAATCACGCCAGCGTGCGCCAGCGCATTACCGGTAGCGTACCCGCCCATATTGACTCGCCCTGACATGCATTGCGTCAGGTTAACCACCACGATGCCGCGCGAACTGGCCTCTTTCAGCTCCTGTAAAAACGCTTTATTTTGCGGCGCGTTGCCTACGCCATAAGAGCGCAGAATCAGCGCTTTTACCGGCTGACGCAGAAAGTTACGTACTACCTCGGCGGAAATCCCCGGATAAATCGTCACTACGCCTATCGGCTGCGGCGTAATAGGGTGAACGATTAATTCACCAGAACCGTAGGGCGCGGGAGGCGTATTTAAACGACGAATGTGAATTCCTGCTTCCAGCAAGGGCGGCAGATTGGGAGAGGCAAAAGCGTCAAACCCATCCGCATGGGCTTTGGTCGTGCGATTACCGCGGAACAGACGATTATTAAAAAACAGCGTTACTTCATTAATAGGGTAGTTGGCGGCGACATAAAGCGCATTCAGCAAATTAATTTGCCCGTCGGAACGCAGCTCAGCCAGCGGAATTTGTGACCCTGTCACAATAACCGGTTTACCCAGATTTTCCAGCATGAAAGAGAGCGCCGATGCGGTAAACGCCATCGTGTCGGTGCCGTGCAGAATAACAAAACCGTCATACTCATCGTAGTGCGCTTTGATATCTGCAGCGATATGCTGCCAGTCTTCCGGCGTCATATCTGATGAATCCATCAGCGGGGCATATTCATGGATGGTAAAATCCGGCATCTCCGGGCGGTGGAATTCCGGCATCAGCGCCAGCTGACGCTGAAGGTGCCCGGACACCGGGATATACCCTTTATCTGAGCGCTGCATACCGATAGTGCCGCCGGTATAGGCAACGTAAATTGATTTCTTTTGCATGATAATGTTCAGTCGTGTCGCGAAGGACGTATTAATGATTATCGGATGGCGGCTATGAGCAGACGCCGCCATCCGGTATGGCTATTGATGAAGCATTAGCGAACGTTCGCGCAAGTCAAACAGAACGCATAACGGTTTTGCGGATCGTTAAATGCCGCCAGTTTATCCCCCTCGGCCTTCACCGTGTTGGCGGCGGAAACGAGCGGCGCCGGGAGCATCGCCTGAATGGCCTCCGGCAGCATGGCGCGTACTGATCCGGTCATACTGTCCATGACCATATCAAGGACCGTCGGTTCGTCCTGATAGTAATCAAGATGCCACTGTTTCAGTTTCGCCAGCTCCGCCGCTTTGGCGACGGCGTCGTCAAAGTCGCCGAGACTGTCCACCAGACCATTGGCTTTCGCGTCTTCTCCGGTCCAGACATGGCCTTGTGCGATTTTATCAATCTGCTCCGGCGTACGCTTACGCGCGTCTGCCACCAGTGTGATAAAGCGTTTGTAGCCGTACTCAATACTGAGTTGCATCATCTGCTGCACTTCCGGTGACAGCGCTTTGGTCATCGAAATATCCGCCAGCGGCGAGGTGGAAACGCCGTCGCTGTGTACGCCAATCGACGACAGGCTGTTTTCTACCGTATTGATGACGCCGAAGATGCCAATTGAACCCGTCAGCGTGCTGGGGCTGGCCACGATATAGTTTGCCGGCGTAGAGATCCAGTAACCGCCGGAGGCCGCCATACCGCCCATTGAGACCACCACCGGTTTGCCAGCCGCTCTTGCCGCCGCCAGTTCGGCGCGGATAACTTCGGAGGCGTTGACGCTACCGCCTGGACTATTGACGCGCAGCACAATCGCTTTCACTTTAGGATCAAGGCGTGCGTCGCGGATCTGCGATGCCGTAGTGTCGCCGCCGACATTCCCTGGCGTTTCTTCGCCATCCATAATCGCGCCATTGGCGAAAATAACCGCAATAGTACCGCCGGTATCCGCAGGCGTTTTCAGCGAATAATCGTAATAGCTGATCGCGCGATAGTTATTTTCGGTTTTGCTCCAGCCAAACTGCTTCGTCAGCGCTTTTTCAACATCTGCGCTGGAGGCGAGGGCGTCCACCAGTTTATGGTCGAGCGCATATTTGGCGGTGTCGCCGCCCACGCTGGTTAACCCGTCGATAATAGCCTGCGCGCCGGGGAAGAGTTGTTGCGGCGAAATCTGGCGATTGGCAGAAACGGTATGCAGGTAGTTCTGCCACAGTTCGCCTATCCAGCGGCTGTCGGCCTCGCGGGCGGCGGGCGACATATCGTCGCGGATAAACGGCTCGACGGCGGATTTATAGGTGCCGACCCGGAAAACGTGGGTAGAGACTTTCAGTTTATCCAGCAGCGTTTTGTAGTACAGGCCATTCGTAGCGAAGCCGTGAAGATCTACCTGACCCTGTGGGGAAAGCCAAATTTTATTGGCGAAACTGGCGAGGTAATACTGACCCTGGCTGTAGTTTTCACCCACGGCGAAAACCGGTTTGCCGCTGTCGCGGAATTCGCGCAGCGCTTTACCGATATAGCGCATTGACGGCTGATCGGCACCGGTGAAGTTTTTCAGATCCAGAACGATACCCGTGATGTTACGGTCATCTTTCGCCTGACGAATAGCGTTGACGATGTCAAACAGGGAGTTTTCCTGCAGACGGTCGGAGCTGGCGCCAAATAACTGGCGACCCAGCGCGCCCAGACGGTGATTGGTGGAGGGTTTATCCACAATGATGCCGGAAATATCCAGCAGCAAAGCGCCGCGCGCCGTTTGCTCACTGTTGCTGCCGTTACCGATCTGCATCCAGATCCCAACGCCCACCAGAACCAAAAAAATAAAGAACAGGTTGAGTACCATTTCACGGACGAGGTTCAACACTCGCCACGTCCATTTAAAAAATCCGGCAATAAATCGCCACAGGGTTCGCATGTATTCTCCCTATCTGAGTAACAACGCTTATACCTTGGTGAGGATAAAGCATTAAGATGTGGCTATCGTAATGACCCATCAGGCAGTTGTCAGCAGGAATCACTGCCTGCGCTGTAACAAAATCCGCTCCCGTGTTAATTTTGTGAATAAATATCATTGCTGGAGTTAATCAAATGGATGCACTAGAACTGCTGGTCAACCGTCGTAGCGCCTCTCGTCTCGCAGAACCGGCGCCTGTCGGCGAGCAATTACAGAACATTCTGCGGGCGGGAATGCGTGTTCCCGATCATAAATCTCTACAGCCGTGGCGTTTTTTTGTGATTGAAGGAGAGGGGCGCGACCGCTTCAGCGCCGTGCTTGAACAAGGCGCTGTCGCTGCCGGGGGCGATGAGAAAGCGATCGAAAAAGCGCGTAATGCGCCGTTTCGCGCGCCGCTGATTATTACCGTGGTGGCGAAATGCGAAGAAAACCATAAGGTTCCCGTGTGGGAACAGGAGATGTCTGCCGGATGCGCGGTGATGGCGATGCAAATGGCGGCGATTGCGCAAGGGTTTAATGGTATCTGGCGTAGCGGCGCATTAACGGAGAGCGCTATCGTGCGGGAAGCCTTTGAGTGCCGCCCGCAGGATAAAATTGTTGGTTTTCTCTATCTCGGCACGCCGCAGCTCAAAGCGTCAACGACGATCAGTACCCCCGACCCCACGCCGTTTGTGCGTTATTTCTGACGCTGAGGGATAAAACTGTCTGGATTCTGAGCAAAGACGCGGTAATTCAGACAGTGATACTTACCACATAAGGGAATGAGCGCTACCATAGCGCGAATGCAATGACAGGAGATGTCCATGAGCGAGCAAGCCATTCGTTTAACGCAATACAGCCACGGCGCTGGTTGCGGTTGTAAAATTTCCCCTAAAGTGCTGGAGACTATCCTGCATAGCGAGCAGGCGAAGTTCGTCGACCCGAACCTGCTGGTGGGTAATGAAACCCGCGATGATGCGGCGGTTTACGATCTGGGTAATGGCACCAGTATTATCAGCACCACCGACTTCTTTATGCCGATAGTCGATAACCCGTTTGATTTTGGCCGCATTGCGGCAACAAACGCCATCAGCGATATTTTTGCGATGGGCGGCAAACCGATTATGG
Organism: Salmonella sp. NW722; assembly: GCF_051702785.1. NCBI lineage: Bacteria > Pseudomonadati > Pseudomonadota > Gammaproteobacteria > Enterobacterales > Enterobacteriaceae > Salmonella > Salmonella sp. NW722. The sequence continues at coordinate 491,203 of NZ_JAMMIN010000001.1, read as the reverse complement.
CGATCGCGATCCTTGGCTGGCCGATTAATACCCTGTCGCCCGATATTGCGCGTGAAGTGACCGAGGGGGGGCGCTTTGCCTGCCGCCAGGCCGGTATCGCGCTGGCGGGCGGACACTCTATTGACGCCCCGGAGCCGATCTTTGGTCTCGCGGTCACAGGCGTAGTGCCGACCGAACGGGTGAAGAAAAACAGTACCGCGCAGGCGGGATGCAAACTCTTTCTGACCAAACCGTTGGGGATTGGCGTGTTGACCACCGCCGAGAAAAAATCGCTGCTTAAACCTGAACATCAGGGGCTGGCGACGGAAGTCATGTGTCGGATGAACGTTGCTGGCGCGGCGTTTGCCAATATCGATGGCGTAAAAGCCATGACTGACGTTACCGGTTTTGGCCTGCTGGGGCACCTGAGCGAGATGTGCCAGGGCGCAGGCGTGCAGGCGCTGCTTTGCTATCAGGACATCCCTAAACTGCCGGGCGTGGAAGAGTATATTGCTCTGGGCGCCGTACCGGGCGGCACAGAGCGCAACTTCGCCAGCTATGGTCATCTGATGGGCGACATGTCGCGTGAAGTTCGTAGCCTGCTGTGCGATCCGCAAACGTCAGGCGGCCTGCTGTTGGCGGTAACGCCGGACGCCGAAGACAATGTTAAAGCCACCGCGGCGGAATTTGGTATCGATCTGACCGCGATTGGCGAACTGGTCGAGGCCCGCGGCGGTCGCGCTATGGTTGAGATTCGTTAACCTGATGCGGTTGTTTATTGCCGAAAAACCGAGTCTGGGGCGCGCCATTGCGGATGTGCTGCCAAAACCGCACCGTAAAGGCGATGGTTTTATTGAGTGCGGAAACGGGCAGGTCGTCACCTGGTGTATTGGTCATTTGCTGGAACAGGCGCAGCCGGATGCGTATGACAGCCGTTATGCGCGCTGGAATCTGGCTGACCTGCCTATCGTGCCGGAAAAATGGCAGCTTCAGCCTCGTCCTTCCGTCACCAAACAGCTCAATGTGATTAAGCGCTTTTTGCATCAAGCCGGTGAAATTATTCACGCCGGCGACCCGGATCGCGAAGGGCAGCTTCTGGTTGATGAAGTGCTGGATTATCTCCAGCTTCCTGCCGAAAAGCGCCAGCAGGTGCGGCGTTGTCTGATAAACGACCTTAACCCGCAGGCGGTCGAGCGTGCTATTGACAGGCTGCGGGCGAACAGCGACTTCGTGCCGCTGTGCGTCTCCGCGCTGGCGCGAGCGCGAGCGGACTGGCTGTATGGCATTAATATGACCCGCGCTTACACGATCCTGGGCCGTAATGCCGGCTATCAGGGCGTGTTATCCGTGGGACGCGTACAGACGCCGGTACTGGGGCTGGTGGTGCGGCGAGACGAAGAGATTGAGAACTTCGTCGCCAAAGACTTCTTTGAAGTAAAGGCGCACATCGTTACGCCTGCCGACGAGCGTTTTACCGCTATCTGGCAGCCGAGCGAGGCGTGCGAACCTTATCAGGATGAAGAGGGGCGCTTGCTTCATCGTCCGCTGGCGGAGCATGTAGTGAACCGAATCAACGGTCAGCCCGCGCTGGTAACCAGTTATAATGATAAACGGGAATCAGAATCCGCGCCGCTGCCGTTTTCGCTCTCGACGCTACAGATTGAAGCCGCTAAACGCTTTGGCCTGAGCGCGCAAAACGTGCTTGATATTTGTCAGAAGCTATATGAAACCCACAAACTGATTACCTATCCGCGTTCCGACTGCCGTTATCTGCCGGAAGAACACTTTGCCGGACGGCAGGCGGTCATGAACGCGATTAGCGTCCACGCCCCGGATTTACTGCCGCAGCCTGTGGTTAACCCTGATACGCGCAATCGCTGCTGGGATGACAAAAAAGTGGATGCGCACCACGCGATTATCCCGACGGCGCGCAGTTCTTCTGTCCATCTGACGGAAAACGAAGCGAAAGTGTACACCCTGATTGCGCGTCAGTATCTGATGCAGTTCTGCCCGGACGCGGTGTTTCGTAAATGCGTTATTGAACTGGAAATCGCCAAAGGAAAATTTGTCGCCAAAGCGCGTTTTCTGGCGGAGGCCGGTTGGCGGACGTTACTGGGCAGTAAAGAGCGCGACGAGGAAAACGACGGTACGCCGCTGCCGGTTGTCGCCAAAGGTGATGAGTTGCTGTGTGAAAAGGGGGAAGTGGTCGAGCGCCAAACCCAGCCGCCGCGTCATTTCACCGATGCGACATTGCTTTCCGCGATGACCGGAATTGCCCGCTTCGTGCAGGATAAAGATCTGAAAAAGATTCTGCGCGCGACCGATGGGCTGGGGACGGAAGCCACGCGCGCCGGGATTATCGAGCTGCTGTTCAAACGTAGCTTTCTGACCAAAAAAGGGCGCTATATTCATTCTACCGATGCTGGCAAAGCGTTAATACATTCGCTGCCGGAAATGGCGGCCCGTCCAGATATGACCGCTCACTGGGAATCTGTTTTGACGCAAATCAGCGAAAAACAGTGCCGTTACCAGGATTTTATGCAACCGCTGGTCGGCACGTTATATCAGCTGATCGAGCAGGCTAAGCGCACGCCGGTGAAGCGCTTCAGAGGGATAGTCGCGCCAGGCGGTGGAGACAAGAAAAAGAGCGCGCCGCGTAAGCGAGCGGGCAAAAAAAGCCCGCCTGCTGAGGAGACAGGCCGTCAGACCGAATAAGCGTAAAGCTATCTGGCCTGACGACGGGATTAAATGACGCCCTGCGCCAGCATGGCGTCGGCGACTTTCACGAAACCGGCGATGTTGGCGCCCTGAACGTAGTTGGTATGCTTATTATCGCCGCCGTACTCGACACAGGCGTGGTGGATATCCAGCATAATGTGATGCAGACGGGCGTCCACTTTCTCGGCTTTCCAGCTCAACCGCGCGGCGTTCTGCGCCATTTCCAGACCTGATGTCGCCACGCCGCCCGCGTTGGCGGCTTTACCCGGCGCAAACAGTACGCCCGCCTCAAGGAAGAGATCGGTCGCTTCAATCGTGGTTGGCATATTTGCCCCTTCCGCCACGGCTTTTACGCCATTGGCAATCAGTACGCGCGCGGCGTCAACGTCCAGTTCGTTCTGCGTCGCGCATGGCAGGGCGATATCCACCGGTACGCTCCAGGGCTGCTGGCCTTCCAGATAGGTTAAGCCAAACTCACGGGCGTAGTCAGCGACGCGACCGTCACGGCTGGCTTTAATTTCACACAGACGCGCCAGCTTCTCTGGCGTGAAGCCACTTTCATCGACCACCGTCCCGCTCGAATCCGACGCGGTAACCACGCGCGCGCCAAAGGCCATCGCTTTCTCAATGGCGTATTGCGCTACGTTGCCGGAGCCGGACACGGCGACGCGCATCCCTTCGAAACCGAGACCATGACGTTTAAGCATCGCTTCGGTGAAGTAGACCAGGCCATAGCCCGTCGCCTCCGGGCGAATCAGGCTTCCGCCGAAGGAAAGCCCTTTGCCGGTGAAGACGCAGGCGCTGTTATTGGAAAGCTTGCGCATCATTCCCGCCATAAAGCCCACTTCGCGCCCGCCCACGCCGATATCCCCGGCAGGCACGTCGGTATCCGGCCCTAAATGGCGATATAGTTCAGTCATCAGCGCCTGGCAGAAACGCATCACTTCGCCTTCGCTTTTCCCTTTCGGATCGAAATCGCTGCCGCCTTTACCGCCGCCCATCGGCAACGTGGTGAGGGCATTTTTAAAGGTTTGCTCAAAGCCGAGGAACTTAAGGATGGAAAGGTTTACCGAAGGATGGAAGCGCATACCGCCTTTATAGGGGCCGATAGCAGAGTTGAACTGCACGCGCCAGGCGCGATTTACCTGCACCTGGTTTTTGTCGTCCAGCCACACTACGCGAAACTGAATTACGCGCTCTGGTTCAACCAAACGTTCCAGTAAAGACATGTGGCGGTAACGGGGGTTTTGTTCAAGAAACGGCCACAGGGTGGTCATGACTTCACGGACGGCTTGCGCGAACTCGGTTTGATGCGGGTCGCGCTTTTGTACATGGTTGAGGAACGATTCCAGAGAACATGTCTGATCCATAGATATAAAAACCTCTTATATATTAATGTGGTTGTATTTGCGTTTTATCAGAATATGTATTTGCAGTTTTCGACTATACCATCAGCAATGTGACGGTAAGCAAGAAAAAAATGACGCTGCTAAGTAAATTCATAACGGGGCGAGGCTCATAACTAAAAGCGATGACAAAAGAGGATTAAAGTTTTCACGGCGGCTTACCGTTATACTGAGAATATACTTAGAAAAATAAGGAAATCCTATGCGCCGAAGCCTCGTGGTCGCCGTGATGGCGATAATGCCAATGGTCGGGCTGGCAAACCAGAACAGTCGTCCTGATATTCAGGTGAATGTCCCGCCGGAAGTTTTCAGCACGCGCGGTCAGTCGTCCCAGCCCTGCATTCAGTGCTGCGTTTACCAGGATCAGAATTACTCCGAAGGCGCGGTAATAAAAGTGGAAGGCGTCTTGCTCCAGTGCCAGCGTGACGAAAAAACCATCAGCACGAATCCGTTAGTCTGGCGTCGCGTAAAGCCATAAACGCCTGCAATAGCGGAATATCCGCCGGGGCGAGGGGGTATTCCAGCGCCTCTTCCGGCGTACACCAGGCTAATGCCTGATGTTCCAGCGCACGTATCAGACCGTTAAACGCAGGCACATGCCAGGCGTGCAAATGAATTCGTCGGCCAGACACGTCGCGTTGATGGCTGGCGATATAGACGCCGGGCGTGGCGTCAATCCCTAACTCTTCGCGTAGCTCGCGGATAAGCGCCTGCGGCTGGGTTTCGCCGGGTTCGACTTTACCGCCGGCAAACTCCCAAAAACCGGCTTGATCCGCATGATCTGGGCGCTGGGCCAGCAGAATTTTGCCGTCGCGTTCAATGATGGCGGCAACAACATCGAGTTTTTTTATCATTGTCGTTAAGGTCGTTATTCCTGCCGGGAAGCGTCGCGCTATCCCGGCCTTACGGTTAATCAGAAAGCGGAATCAAACCCGAAACGTCGCCCAGACCGGCGCATGGTCGGAGGGTTTTTCCATACTGCGAATGTCGTAGTCTATACCGGTTTCTGCGCAACGTTCCGCCAGCGGAGCGCTTGCCAGCAAGAGGTCGATACGCAGCCCGCGATTATCCACGAAACCTTTTGAGCGGTAATCAAACCACGAAAATTTATCCATCGTTTGCGGATTCGCCTGACGGAACGTGTCCACTAATCCCCACTTCAGTAACCGCGACATCCATTCACGCTCCTCCGGCAGGAAGGAGCATTTACCGGTACGCAGCCAGCGTTTGCGGTTCTCTTCGCCGATGCCAATATCCAGATCGGTCGGGCTGATATTCATGTCGCCCATAATTAATACCGGATTATCGCACTTGAGTTCCGTTTCAAGATAGTTTTGCAAGTTCTGGTAAAACTGCGCTTTTGCGGGGAACTTCAACGGATGATCCCGGCTTTCCCCCTGCGGGAAATAGCCGTTAATGACGGTGATATTACCCAGCGGCGAGGGGATTTCCGCCATGATAATGCGGCGTTGCGCCTCTTCGCCATCATCCGGGAAACCGCGTCTGACGGAAATGGGCGTGGCTTTTGTTAGCAGCGCGACGCCGTAATGGCCTTTTTGTCCATGATAGAAAACGTTATAGCCCAGCTTCGCGACCTCTTCGAGCGGGAACATTTCGTCGTGGACTTTTGTCTCCTGTAGACCGATCACATCGGGCTGGTGTTTTTCGACAATCGCTTCAAGCTGATGGGGACGGGCGCGCAGGCCGTTGATATTAAAAGAGACAAATTTCATAGTCACTGCCACTTTGCAAGGTGAATCGTGTTGGGATGGTAGCAGAAATTTTACCGGGTGACTGCCACTCATCGTCAGATTCGGCCAATGGAAGCGTATGGTGTTTTCTATAGCGCGAAAATGGCACAGTTTGCGTGCAGATGCGCCAGAACGGGGCGGTAATTTCCAGTAAATTTCGTATAAGATCACAATTCCAGAATTATATTTGGCAACTGAATAATATTTCGCTTTTTCCTCTTTTTAGCCACCGATTATGCGGAAATATTCACTTTTCATGCAGTAAAAGTGAATATCGCTACGCTGTAACCCATTGATTTACCGTTTATCACTTCTGTTTATGCAATGTTAACGCTGGCTGGCACGAATGCTGCAATCTACATTTACAGCGCAAACACTCATATTAATTAACATATAGATAACTTTATTTTTACCAAAAGAGGTCGCTATGTCTCTGTCAGTTACGCGCGAAAACTTTGATGAATGGATGGTGCCAGTATACATTCCCGCGCCTTTTATTCCTGTACGCGGAGAAGGCTCACGCCTGTGGGATCAGCAGGGGAAAGAGTACATTGATTTTGCTGGCGGGATCGCGGTCAACGCCTTGGGACATGCGCATCCGGCGCTGCGCGAGGCGTTAAATGAACAGGCGAATCGCTTCTGGCATACCGGGAACGGTTACACCAATGAACCGGCGCTGCGACTGGCGAAAAAACTGATCGACGCGACCTTCGCCGAACGCGTTTTCTTTTGTAATTCAGGCGCTGAAGCAAATGAAGCAGCATTAAAACTGGCGCGCAAATATGCCCACGATCGTGTCGGCAATCATAAAAGCGGCATTGTGGCCTTTAAAAACGCGTTCCATGGCCGCACGCTCTTTACCGTCAGCGCTGGCGGTCAACCCACCTATTCACAGGACTTTGCGCCGCTGCCGCCGGATATTCGTCATGCAGCCTATAACGATCTGAACTCCGCCAGCGCGCTAATTGATGACAATACCTGCGCCGTGATCGTAGAGCCTGTGCAGGGCGAGGGCGGCGTGATCCCCGCCACGAAAGCTTTTTTGCAGGGGCTGCGTGAATTGTGCGACCGGCATCAGGCGTTACTGATTTTTGATGAGGTGCAGACGGGCGTCGGACGTACCGGCGAACTGTATGCATATATGCATTATGGCGTTACGCCCGATATCCTGACGACCGCTAAAGCGCTGGGCGGCGGCTTCCCGATCGGCGCGATGCTGACCACGCAAGACTATGCCAGCGTCATGACGCCAGGCACGCATGGCACCACCTACGGCGGTAATCCGCTGGCGACGGCAGTTGCCGGAAAAGTACTGGATATCATCAATACGCCGGAGATGCAAAACGGCGTCAGACAGCGCCACGATGCGTTTATTGAACGTCTAAATACCATTAATGTACGTTTTGGCATGTTCAGTGAAATTCGCGGGCTGGGGCTACTGCTTGGCTGTGTGCTACAGACGGAGTTTGCCGGAAAAGCCAAACTCATCGCCCAGGAAGCGGCAAAAGCAGGCGTGATGGTGCTCATCGCCGGCGGCGACGTGGTGCGTTTTGCGCCAGCGTTAAATGTGAGCGACGAGGAGATAGTCACCGGGCTTGACCGTTTTGCCCTGGCGTGCGAACGCCTTCAGACGGGAGGCGCATCATGCGGGTGATTCGTCCTGTCGAACATGCGGATATCGCCGCGCTGATGCAGCTTGCAGGCAAAACGGGCGGCGGCTTAACCTCGCTACCGGCAAATGAAGCGACGCTGGCGGCCCGCATTGAACGCGCGCTAAAAACCTGGTCCGACGAGCTGCCAAAAGGCGAACAAGGGTATGTATTCGTTCTCGAGGACAGTGAAACGGGTGAGGTCGGCGGGATCTGCGCCATTGAGGTCGCGGTCGGCCTTAACGACCCCTGGTATAACTATCGTGTCGGTACGCTGGTTCATGCCTCCAAAGAGCTGAATGTATATAACGCGTTGCCAACATTATTCCTGAGTAATGATCATACCGGCAGCAGTGAGCTTTGCACGCTGTTTCTCGATCCCGAATGGCGTAAAGAGGGTAACGGCTACCTGTTGTCAAAATCGCGCTTTATGTTTATGGCCGCGTTTCGCGATAAATTCAATGAGAAAGTGGTGGCGGAAATGCGCGGCGTCATTGACGAGCACGGTTATTCTCCCTTCTGGCAAAGTCTCGGCAAACGCTTTTTTTCTATGGATTTCAGCCGGGCGGATTTCTTATGCGGTACCGGGCAAAAAGCGTTTATCGCCGAGCTGATGCCCAAACATCCTATTTATACCCACTTCTTATCTGAAGAGGCACAGGCCGTGATTGGCGAAGTCCACCCGCAAACGGCGCCAGCCCGCGCGGTGCTGGAAAAGGAAGGCTTTCGCTATCGCCACTATATCGACATCTTCGACGGTGGGCCGACGCTGGAGTGTGATATTGACCGCGTGCGGGCCATTCGTAAAAGCCGACTGGTGGAAGTCGCGGAAGGGCAACCCGCGCCTGGCGACTATCCGGCATGTCTGGTCGCCAATGAAAACTATCACCACTTTCGGGCCGCGCTGGTGCGTGCCGATCCACAGACTTCACGACTTGTACTTACCGCCGCGCAGTTGGATGCGCTGAAATGTCGCGCGGGCGACCACGTTCGGCTGGTACGCCTTTGCGCTGAGGAGAAAACCGTATGACGCTATGGATAAACGGCGACTGGATAACCGGTCAGGGCGAACGCCGCCGCAAAACGAACCCGGTGAGCGCGGAGATACTTTGGCAGGGGAATGACGCTAATGCGGCACAGGTCGCCGAGGCCTGTCAGGCGGCGCGTGCGGCGTTTCCTCGTTGGGCCAGACAGCCTTTTACGGCACGACAGGCTATCGTAGAGAAATTTGCCGCCCTGCTGGAGGCGCATAAAGCCGATCTCACGGAGGTCATCGCGCGTGAAACCGGTAAACCGCGCTGGGAGGCGGCAACGGAAGTGACGGCGATGATCAATAAGATTGCCATCTCGATTAAGGCTTACCACGCCAGAACAGGCGAACAAAAAAGCGAACTTGTCGATGGCGCCGCGACGTTGCGCCATCGTCCTCACGGTGTGCTGGCGGTATTCGGCCCTTATAACTTTCCCGGCCATTTACCGAATGGCCATATTGTGCCCGCGTTGCTGGCAGGCAATACGCTGATCTTCAAACCTAGCGAGCTAACGCCATGGACCGGGGAAACGGTAATAAAACTCTGGGAACGGGCGGGGCTACCGGCAGGCGTTCTTAATCTGGTGCAGGGCGGCCGGGAGACCGGACAAGCGCTGAGTTCGCTCGACGATCTCGACGGACTGCTGTTTACCGGCAGCGCCAGTACCGGATATCAGCTTCATCGCCAGCTATCCGGCCAGCCGGAAAAAATCCTGGCTCTTGAAATGGGCGGAAACAACCCGCTCATTATTGAGGATGTGGCAAATATAGATGCGGCGGTACATCTGACGCTGCAATCGGCGTTTATTACCGCCGGACAGCGCTGTACCTGCGCGCGACGCCTTCTGGTAAAACAGGGTGCGCAGGGAGATGCATTTCTGGCGCGGCTGGTTGACGTCGCCGGACGTCTGCAGCCCGGCAGATGGGACGACGATCCGCAGCCGTTTATCGGCGGACTGATTTCAGCGCAGGCGGCACAGCATGTGATGGAGGCCTGGCGTCAACGAGAGGCATTAGGCGGTCGCACGCTACTGGCGCCGCGGAAGGTCAAAGAGGGAACCTCTCTGCTGACGCCTGGCATCATTGAGCTGACCGGCGTCGCGGATGTGCCGGATGAAGAGGTGTTTGGTCCGCTGCTGAACGTCTGGCGTTATGCGCATTTCGATGAGGCGATTCGTCTGGCGAATAATACCCGTTTTGGTCTGTCGTGTGGGCTGGTGTCGACGGATCGCGCGCAGTTCGAACAGCTCTTGCTGGAGGCGCGGGCAGGGATCGTTAACTGGAATAAACCGCTCACCGGGGCAGCGAGTACTGCGCCGTTTGGTGGTGTCGGCGCGTCTGGCAACCATCGACCCAGCGCCTGGTATGCCGCCGATTATTGCGCCTGGCCGATGGCTAGTCTGGAGTCTCCCGAACTGACGTTGCCTGCGACATTAAGCCCCGGCCTCGACTTTTCTCGCAGGGAGGCGGTATGACGGCGCATGAAGTTAATTTTGACGGGCTGGTGGGGCTTACGCACCATTATGCCGGGCTATCCTTCGGCAATGAGGCATCGACCCGCCACCGTTTTCAGGTGTCGAATCCTCGTCTGGCGGTAAAGCAGGGGCTGCTAAAGATGAAGGCTTTGGCGGATGCCGGCTTTCCCCAGGCGGTGATCCCGCCGCATGAGCGGCCTTTTATTCCGGCGTTGCGTCAGCTCGGCTTTACGGGTAGCGATGAGCAGATTCTGGATAAGGTTGCGCGTCAGGCGCCACGCTGGCTTTCCAGCGTGAGTTCCGCGTCGCCAATGTGGGTTGCGAATGCGGCGACGGTTTGCCCATCGGCAGACGCGCTGGACGGGAAAGTTCACCTGACGGTGGCGAATTTAAACAATAAATTTCATCGCGCTCTTGAGGCGCCTGTTACCGAAGCGCTGCTACGCGCCATATTTCGCGATGAAAGTCAGTTTTCAGTGCATAGCGCGTTACCGCAGGTCGCATTATTGGGAGATGAAGGCGCGGCGAATCATAACCGTCTTGGCGGCGAGTATGGTTCGGCAGGCGTGCAGCTTTTTGTCTATGGGCGCGAAGAGGAGAATGAAATACGACCCGCTCGTTATCCGGCGCGCCAGAGCCGCGAAGCCAGCGAGGCCGTGGCGCGTCTTAATCAGGTGAATCCGCAACAGGTTATCTTCGCTCAGCAAAACCCGGAGGTCATCGATCAAGGCGTATTCCATAATGATGTCATCGCCGTTTCGAATCGACAGGTATTGTTTTGTCACGAAGCGGCGTTTGCCCGGCAGAAAGTGCTCATTAATCAGTTGCGTACGCGCGTTGACAGTTTTATGGCGATAGAGGTGCCCGCCGGCGAGGTTTCTGTATCAGATGCTGTGGCGACCTACCTGTTTAATAGTCAGTTGTTAAGCCGTGACGACGGCTCAATGCTGTTAGTGTTGCCGCGGGAATGTCAGGACCATGCCGGCGTCTGGCGCTATCTGAATAAGCTGGTGGCGGAGGATAACCCCATCAGCGCGATGCAGGTGTTTGATTTGCGAGAAAGTATGGCCAACGGTGGCGGCCCGGCCTGTCTGCGATTACGCGTGGTGTTAACAGAAGAAGAACGACGGGCGGTGAATCCAGCGGTAATGATGAATGACGCTCTGTTTACGGCCCTTAACGCGTGGGCGGATCGTTATTATCGCGATCGCCTGACCGCTGCCGATCTGGCCGATCCGTTATTATTGCGAGAAGGCCGGGAGGCGCTGGATGTGTTAACGCGTCTGCTGGATTTGGGGTCGGTTTATCCTTTCCAGCAAACGGGGGCGGCTGATGGATAACTTTCTGGCGTTGACGCTAAGCGGCACGACACCACGGGTGAGGCAGGGGAAGGGCGCGGGTTTTCGCTGGCGCTGGTTAGGTCATGGTCTGCTTGAACTCACGCCCGATGCGCCGGTCGACCGCGCGTTAATTCTTTCTGCGGGGATACACGGCAATGAAACCGCGCCGGTCGAGATGCTGGATAGGCTGCTGTCGGCGCTGTTTTCAGGCAGCTTGACGTTAACGTGGCGAGTGCTGGTGGTACTCGGCAATCCGCAGGCGCTGGCGGCGGGAATACGCTATGGTCACAGCGATATGAACCGTATGTTTGGCGGGCGTTGGCAGTCCTTTGCCGAAAGCGATGAAACGCGGCGGGCGCGTGAGTTGGAGCTAAGTCTGGAAACCTTCTTTTCATCTGGCCAGACGCGGGTACGCTGGCATCTGGATCTGCATACCGCCATTCGTGGCTCGCATCATTTGCGTTTTGGCGTATTGCCGCAGCGCGACCGCCCGTGGGAGACCGATTTTCTGGCGTGGCTGGGCGCGGCAGGACTGGAGGCGTTGGTATTTCATCAGGCGCCCGGCGGTACGTTTACGCACTTTAGCTCTGAACATTTCGGCGCGCTTTCCTGTACGCTGGAGTTGGGAAAGGCGTTGCCGTTTGGGCAAAACGATCTGACGCAGTTCAGTGTAACCTCGCAGGCGTTGTCGGCGCTGCTGAGCGGTGTCGAAACGTCAACCTCGTTTTCGCCGCCGCTACGCTATCGGGTGGTGTCGCAAATCACGCGTCACAGCGACAAGTTCGCGCTTTATATGGATGCGCAAACGCTGAATTTTACTGCCTTTGCGAAGGGAACGTTGCTGGCCGAGGAGGGGGATAAGCGCGTGACGGTGACGCATGACGTTGAATATGTTCTCTTTCCTAATCCCTCTGTCGCCTGCGGATTGCGGGCTGGATTAATGCTGGAAAGACTTCCCTGATAAATGTCCCTGTAAGCTCACGTTAGGATTACAGGGATGATTTGGGACACAGTTTCATGCTATTACGGATTATTCCTGGAGAATTGCTTTATTAATAAGCGTTGCTGCGTTATAGTTCTGCATAATTTCTGCTATATCATGCTGTTGTATATTTCTCTTTCAACTCTGCGCAATTTATTCTTTTTTTCTTCACAATTGGCGAAAAAGTGTTTTTTATACTTTCATTGTTTTACCGTTGTTATGACTAATTGACGCTAAGACGGTTAAAGTTAATCACGACAACACGGCGCTGTTTTAAATATGCCGTAAAAATAACTGAAAGGAAGGATGGAAATATGCGTAAACTGACTGCTCTATTTGTTGCCTCTACCCTGGCGATGGGTGCTGCGAATCTCGCTCATGCCGCTGAGACTACCACCGCCGCGCCAGCGGATGCGAAGCCAATGATGCAGCATAAAGGTAAATTTGGCCCACATCACGATATGATGTTTAAAAACCTGAACCTGACGGACGCACAGAGGCAACAAATTCGCGACATTATGAAAGCGCAGCGCGAGCAAATGAAACGTCCGCCGCTGGAAGAGCGTCGCGCCATGCATGATATTATCGCCAGCGATACCTTCGATAAAGCCAAAGCCGAAGCGCAAATTACGAAAATGGAAGCACAGCGCAAGGCCAATATGCTGGCGCATATGGAAACCCAGAATAAAATTTATAACGTTCTGACGCCGGAGCAGAAAAAGCAATATAACGCTAATTTTGAGAAGCGTCTGACAGAACGCCCGGCGCAAGAAGGTAAAATGCCTGCTGCGGCAGAATAACTTTCCGCATAATTTAAGACCGCCGGTCTTGTCGACAACACAATCGTTGAGGTGGACAGGATCGGCGGTTTTCTTTATGACTGGCGACAGTCGGTGTGCAGTTCAATGATCTCATATTGACCTGACATTAGTGGCTTACAGAGAATTTTATAGCCATCCTGATCAAAGCCCGCAGGGGTGCGCACCAGGGTGGCGGCCTCATCCAGCGAGGGTACCGCCCCCAGCCATAACCAGTTGTTGATAATGTGGAACTGGGTCATTTGCGGGCGGCTCTCTTTTAACGCGATAGCGCCTTTCCAGGGCCAGCAAACCACACGTAACCGTTCCAGCGAGGCCTGCAGACGAAGAAAATGCGCCTGCGGGGTTTCTTGCCCACAGCACGCGCCAGCGCAGCGCTTCAGAGCGAAACGAAAACAGGCGCGCCCACGGCTTACCGGTTCAAGCCCCAGCAGGCCATAACACAATTTTTGTTCATCGGCGAGGTTCTGTAAGCTTTGCAGCGCCGCCCGACGGTTGGCGAAGAGCCCAAACAGGTTCGGCTCATGGGAAAAATCGACGCTGCGGGCGGAAACGACCTCAATCTTTTGTTCGCTCAACTGGAGAGAGCAAAGCTGGCGATTACGCCGTAACCGCTTGTTAAACAGCGGCTGTTGTTCTTTGATCAGCCGCGCCTCCAGCAGCAACGCGCCCATTTCCCCAGCGGTGCAGATCCAGCTTATCCGGCGCGCCTGTCGCAGCATAGCGGCCTCGTCAGGCGTTCGCAGATGTGAGAGCAGCCGGCTGCGAATATTTACGCTTTTACCGATATAAAGCGGCAGCGTATCGCTTTCGCTATGAAATATATAGACGCCCGGTAAGGCTGGCGCTTCGCTGAGGAAAGGACGTAAATGTTCTGGATATTCGTAAATGGCCGCCGCTTCAAACTCAAGGCGGGGGGCTGATTGACGCCGTACCACAGTGATCTCCGTTAACTGGTTATTCATCCAGTATAACAGCGGATGGGTGATTAAAAAAGAGGCTGGGAAGAGAGGAGGCCGGATAGACGAGCGATATCCGGCACAACAGTAGAAGTACGCTTACTTTTTCCAAAAGTCGTCGAATACCGTAATCGGTAAACGGCGCTTATGTTCAGTTTTTACATACCAGCCTTCGATAGTTTTAGCGATGGCGGAGTCCAGCGTTTTGCCTTCCAGGTAATCGTCAATATTGTCATACGTTACGCCCAGCGCGGCTTCATCAGGCAGTGAAGGGCGGTCGTCTTCCAAATCGGCGGTGGGGACTTTTTTATACAGATGCTCAGGACAGCCCAGCGCTGCGAGAAGCTGTTTGCCCTGGCGTTTGTTAAGACGATGAAGCGGGTTAATATCGGTACCGCCATCGCCATATTTGGTGAAGAACCCGGTTATCGCTTCCGCCGCATGGTCGGTACCCACCACGACGCCGTGAGTCATACCGGCGATGCTATATTGCGCTTTCATTCGCTCACGCGCTTTTTCATTGCCGCGAACAAAATCGCTCAGCTCAATTCCCGCTTCGCGCAGCGCCTGCTCGCTGGCGAGGACGGCGCCTTTAATATTGACGGTGAGTACTCTGTCCGGCTGAATAAAAGCAATGGCGTCCTGGCAATCCTGTTCATCGGCCTGCACGCCATAAGGCAGACGAACGGCGATAAACTGCAGCGCATTATCACCGGTCTCTTCCCGCAATTCGGCGATAGCCATCTGGCTAAGTTTCCCGGCCAGCGTCGAATCCTGCCCGCCGCTGATGCCTAACACCAGCGATTTCAAAAAGGGATAGGTTTTCAGGTACGCTTTAAGAAAATCCACGCTGCGGCGAATTTCTTCTTCAGGGTTGATATGCGGTTTCGCGCCAAGCGCCTGGATTATCTCTTGCTGCAGAGTCATTTAACCCCCTTCGACATTAAAAAAATGAATCTTTACCCTGTTAAAGCTAACCCTTCGCCGCTGAAACGACAAGGTTTGGCGGGCTAAGCGGTGTTTAAAACAACATATCGCTGCGTTAGAGAATTTTCCGAAAGACTTTTTGTGGCGAGGCGCGGCTTGAAAAATGTTCTGATGTATTCCAGGCTTACATAACACGCTGATAAACAAGAGGACGGAAAATGAACAAGAACGTAGCAGGAATTTTAAGCGCAGCGGCGGTAATGACTATGCTGGCAGGCTGTACGGCGTATGATCGTACAAAAGACCAATTTGTTGAGCCTGTCGTTAAAGATGTTAAAAAAGGAATGAGCAGGGCGCAGGTTGCGCAGATTGCGGGCAAACCGTCATCTGAAGTGAGCATGATTCATGCGCGCGGTACCTGTCAGACCTACATCCTGGGTCAACGTGATGGTAAAGCGGAAACCTACTTTGTTGCGCTGGATGATACTGGGCACGTGATTAACTCCGGCTATCAGACCTGTGCGGAGTACGACACTGACCCACAGGCGCCGAAGCAGTAACAACTGTACATTGCCTGAACATTCAAGGAAACCGGCCTGCGAGCCGGTTTTTTTGTGCCTGCCATAACCTTATTTATTATCGCGAATTATTTGCCCGAAATGTGAGGGGGGTCATAACGCCAGGTCAATGAGAGACAATTTAGTGGGTCAAGGAAATACCATCCGGCGGTCCGATCCCGTATACTCATTTCAGCCACCTAAAAAAGTAAATCCGGTTACGCAAGTCGCCCAGAGTATGGATGCAGGTTGAGGCTTGCGGCGTATCTGGTTGACAGATAATCGCACATGAGGAAGGTTTTTATGGAAAAGAAACACATTTATCTGTTTTGTTCTGCGGGCATGTCAACATCGTTACTGGTATCAAAAATGCGCGCTCAGGCTGAAAAATATGAAGTGCCGGTGATTATTGAAGCATTCCCTGAAACCCTGGCCGGTGAAAAAGGCCCGGCAGCGGACGTCGTGTTATTAGGCCCGCAAATTGCTTATATGCTCCCCGAAATTCAGCGTTTATTACCCGGTAAACCGGTAGAAGTCATTGATTCAATGTTGTACGGCAAGGTAGATGGCTTAGGCGTGCTTAAAGCTGCGGTAGCGGCAATTAAAAAAGCCGCCGCGAATTAATTATTTTTTAATTTTTCCCGTCAAAGAGTTATTTCATACACTAACCGCAATATTTTATTGCGGTATTTAAGGGTATTTTTCTATGAGTAACGTTATTGCTTCACTTGAAAAGGTACTCCTTCCTTTTGCTGTAAAAATAGGAAAGCAGCCACACGTTAATGCAATCAAGAACGGCTTTATTCGTTTAATGCCATTAACCCTTGCGGGGGCGATGTTTGTATTAATTAATAACGTTTTCCTGAGCTTTGGGGAGGGGTCGTTTTTTTATTCCATGGGCATTCGGCTTGATGCCTCAACCATTGAAACACTTAATGGATTGAAAGGCATCGGCGGGAACGTCTATAACGGCACATTGGGCATTATGTCGCTCATGGCGCCATTTTTTATCGGCATGGCGCTGGCGGAAGAGCGCAAGGTTGATGCGCTGGCCGCCGGACTGCTCTCCGTGGCGGCATTTATGACCGTAACGCCGTATAGTGTCGGCGAGGCCTATGCCGTAGGCGCTAACTGGCTGGGCGGCGCGAATATTATCTCCGGTATTATTATTGGCCTGGTGGTCGCGGAGATGTTTACATTTATTGTCCGGCGTAACTGGGTGATTAAGCTACCGGACAGCGTACCGGCTTCGGTGTCTCGTTCATTCTCAGCATTAATTCCCGGCTTTATTATTCTCTCTATTATGGGGATTATTGCCTGGGCGCTGTCTAATTACGGTTCTAACTTCCATCAGATTATTATGGACACTATCTCTACGCCGCTGGCATCGCTGGGTAGCGTGGTAGGGTGGGCATATGTCATTTTTGTACCGCTGCTGTGGTTCTTTGGTATTCATGGTTCGCTGGCGCTGACCGCGCTGGACAGCGGCATCATGACGCCCTGGGCGCTGGAAAACATCTCTATTTACCAGCAGTATGGCTCCGTCGATGCGGCACTGGAAGCCGGTAAAACGTTCCATATCTGGGCGAAACCGATGCTGGATTCTTATATCTTCCTCGGTGGTAGCGGCGCAACGCTGGGTCTGATCATCGCTATCTTCCTGGCATCCCGTCGCGCGGACTATCGCCAGGTGGCAAAACTGGCGCTGCCGTCAGGTATCTTCCAGATTAACGAACCCATCCTGTTTGGCCTGCCGATTATTATGAACCCGGTGATGTTTATCCCCTTCATTCTGGTACAGCCGATTCTGGCGGCGATTACGCTGGTGGCTTACTATTTGGGTATTATTCCGCCGATTACCAATATTGCGCCGTGGACCATGCCAACCGGGCTGGGGGCGTTCTTTAACACCAACGGCAGTGTCGCCGCGTTGCTGGTTGCGCTATTTAACCTGGCGGTCGCTACCCTGATTTATCTCCCCTTCGTGGTGGTGGCTAACAAAGCGCAGAACGCCATCGAGCAGGAAGAAAGCGAAGAAGATATCGCTAACGCACTGAAATTCTAAACTCCGCGCCGGCATGGGATGCCATGCCGGGCTGAATCAGAGGAAAGACTATGTTTGATCTTGAAAATGTTGTAGATAACCAGACAGCGGCTGAGGAACTCGAAGAAGTCGTTATGGGGCTTATCATCAATTCTGGTCAGGCGCGCAGCCTGGCATATGGCGCGCTCAGAAAAGCGAAAGAAGGCGATTTTGAGGCGGCGAAAGCGATGATGGACCAGTCGCGCATAGCGCTCAATGAAGCGCATCTTGTGCAGACAAAACTCATCGAAGGCGATCAGGGCGAAGGCAAAATGAAAGTCAGTCTGGTCCTGGTTCACGCTCAGGATCATTTGATGACATCAATGCTGGCTCGTGAACTGATCGCTGAGTTGATTGAGCTCCATGAGAAACTGAAATAACAGGGGGCGGATGATGCAGCTACAGGTTAACGCAACGGAAATCAAAACGGTTTATGAGCAGCAGCTCTTCAATGGCAAAAATTTCCATGTGTTTATCTATAACAAGACGGAAAGCGTCACCGGGCTGCATCAGCACGACTACTATGAATTTACCCTGGTATTAACCGGACGTTATTACCAGGAGATTAACGGGAAGCGTGTGCTGCTGGAACGTGGAGATTTTGTTTTTATCCCGGTGGGGTCGAATCACCAAAGTTTCTATGAGTTTGGCGCAACGCGTATTCTGAACGTAGGAATTAGTAAACGTTTTTTTGAACAGCATTATCTTCCGTTACTGCCGTTTTGTTTTGTGGCATCGCAGGTATACAGGGCGAATAGCACCTTCCTTACCTATATTGAAACGGTGATTGCGTCGTTGAATTTTCGCGGCAATGGGCTCGACGAATTTATCGAAGTGGTGACATTTTATATTATAAACCGCTTACGTCATTACCGCGAAGAGCAGGTTTATGATGATATTCCACAATGGCTGAAAGCAACCGTGGAGATAATGCATGATAAAACGCAGTTTGGCGAACATGCGCTAGAAAATATGGTGCGCCTGTCGGCAAAATCCCAGGAGTATCTGACGCGCGCCACCCGACGTTATTACAGCAAAACGCCGATGCAAATCATTAATGAGATTCGCATTAATTTTGCCAAGAAACAGTTGGAAATGACCAACTATTCGGTTACGGATATTGCTTATGAAGCCGGGTATAGCAGTCCAAGTCTGTTTATTAAAACGTTTAAGAAGATGACCTCATTTACGCCGAATAGTTATCGGAAACGATTGACGGAAATTAATGAGTAACGGTTTGCATTGCTCGATTAATTACATTTCACGCTTGCCCCAATAGCGCGGGGAACGTCACGCTATTTCTTACGAGCGGGCATAGCGTAATACATATCAGTGTCATACACTGAAGGGAGATATTATGAGCCAGAAATTAAAAGTCGTCACTATTGGTGGCGGGAGCAGCTACACCCCTGAATTACTTGAAGGCTTTATTAAACGCTACCATGAATTACCTGTCACCGAATTATGGCTGGTTGACGTTGAAGACGGGAAAGAGAAGCTGGGCATTATTTATGATCTCTGCCAGCGAATGATTGATAAAGCAGGCGTTCCGCTAAAATTGTATAAAACGCTGGATCGCCGGGAAGCGCTGAAAGACGCTAATTTTGTCACTACCCAGCTACGCGTTGGTCAACTCAAAGCCCGTGAGCTGGACGAGCGTATCCCGCTTAGTCACGGCTATCTGGGGCAAGAAACCAACGGCGCTGGCGGTTTATTTAAAGGGTTGCGTACCATTCCGGTTATTTTTGACATCATTAAAGATGTTGAAGAATTATGTCCGAATGCGTGGGTCATTAACTTTACTAATCCGGCAGGGATGGTGACGGAAGCGGTTTATCGTCATACCAACTTTAAAAAGTTCATTGGCGTATGTAATATTCCTGTCGGCATGAAAATGTTTATTCATGACGTGCTGGCGCTGAATGAGACTGACGATCTTTCCATTGACCTGTTTGGTCTAAACCATATGGTCTTTATTAAAGATGTGCTGGTGAATGGCACCTCACGGTTCGCAGAATTACTGGATGGCGTGGCGTCCGGTCAGTTGAAAGCGTCAACCGTAAAAAATATCTTTGATCTGCCGTTTAGTGAAGGATTGATTCGCTCGCTGAACATGCTGCCGTGCTCTTATTTGTTGTATTACTTCAAGCAAAAAGAGATGCTGGCGATTGAAATGGGCGAATATTACAAAGGCGGCGCGCGCGCTCAGGTCGTACAGAAAGTGGAGAAACAACTCTTCGACTTGTACAAAAATCCTGAGCTAAACGTGAAGCCGAAAGAGCTTGAGCAACGCGGCGGCGCTTATTATTCCGATGCCGCTTGTGAAGTCATTAACGCTATTTATAATGACAAGCAGACTGAGCATTACGTTAATATTCCACATCATGGGCATGTCGAGAATATCCCGGCGGACTGGGCGGTGGAAATGACCTGCATTCTGGGACGCAATGGCGCGACGCCGCACCCGCGTATCACCCGTTTTGACGAAAAAGTCCTGGGGCTTATCCACACTATTAAAGGATTTGAGGTCGCGGCCAGCAATGCGGCGCTGAGCGGAAACTTTAATGATGTGCTGCTGGCGCTTAACCTGAGTCCGCTGGTGCATTCCGACCGCGACGCAGAAGTCCTGGCGCGTGAGCTCATTCTGGCGCATGAAAAATGGCTGCCTAATTTTGCCGCTTGCATCGAAGCGCTTAAAGGTAAGCACCACTGACAGAGGTAGGCTATGGAACGCGTGTTGATTGTGAATGCCGATGATTTTGGCCTGAGTAAAGGGCAAAATTACGGCATTGTTGAAGCATATCGCAACGGCGTTGTGACCTCCACGACGGCGCTGGTCAATGGCGAGGCTATTGACCATGCGGCGCAGCTTAGCCGCGAGCTGCCTGCGCTTGGGGTGGGAATGCATTTTGTTTTGACGTTAGGCAAACCGGTGTCAGAGATGCCGGGCCTGACGCGAGACGGCCTGTTGGGGAAATGGATCTGGCAAATGGCGGAGGAGGATACGCTTCCGCTGGATGAAATTGCGCATGAACTGGCGTGTCAGTATCAGCGTTTCATCGACGTATTTGGCCGCGAGCCAACGCATCTCGACAGTCACCATCATGTGCATATGTTCCCGCAAATTTTCCCCATCGTCGCCCGCTTTGCGGCGCAGCGCGGGATTGCGTTACGTATTGACCGCCAGACGGTGTTGAATGCAGACGATCTGCCGTCGGATTTGCGCAGCACTCAAGGATTTAGTAGTGAATTTTACGGCGAGGAGATCACCGAAGCGTGCTTTTTACGCATTCTGGACGCCTCGGCGCATCGAGGAGAAGCCTCTCTGGAGGTGATGTGTCATCCGGCGTTTGTGGACAACATTATTCGCCAGAGCGCCTATTGTTACCCCCGCTTAACTGAACTGGAGGTGTTGACGTCTGCGTCACTCAAGGCAGCGATTGCGGAACGTGGATATCGTCCTGGCAGTTTTCTTGATATTTAGCTCCTGAGTTTGCGGCGCAAGAATGCGCCGCATTTTTTGCCGTTTATGCAGGAATCGCGTTAATTTTCCCCGCACGCGACCAGACACGATGTGCCGCCATCAGCGTCAGCAGAGTGTCCATAAAGTGGTGGTCAACGTTATCTGCCTCAACAAGTCCTTCTTCCCCCTGGCTATCAATGTTTAAAAGCGCCTTAAACCGTCGGGCGTCGCCTGCCAGTGCGATGGGCTTCAGATGTTTGTAGGCTTCCAGAAGGTAGTAACGGGCATCGCCGCAACTCTCGATATCGGCAATATTGCCGCACGGTACTATTACCGCATCGACCGTTAGCGACGGCGCGCCGGCAAAGGTTGCCGCAATAGTTAATGTTGAACCGTCATCAGCCGTTACTTCACCCATCCGTGAATAGAGCAGTTTTGCGTGGACGCCTTTAGCTTTTAAAGCCTGCAAAATGGTCAGCAGATCGGCGGCGTTAACCTTGTCGTTCAGCAGGATAGCGACCACGCGGCCTTTAACATCGCCGTCCGGCACCGCATACAGGCTGAGCGCCGGATCTTTTTTCAGACCGTTGACATCAGGAGGCGGGGCAATTTGCGTTTGCTCATGGGTGAGTGCAAAACCGAGATTATGCGCGACGCCCTCAGCCAGCGTGACATCAATATGCGCTAACTGATCGACCACCCGCTCCCGAATATACGCGCGGGCGACTTTACCCAGTTCAAAGCTGAACGCGTCAATAATATGCTGCTGTTCTATCGGCGTCTGACTGAGCCAGAACAGGCGAGGATGCGAGTAATATTCACCGAAAGAGGGGCTGCGTTCGCGGATTTTATTGCCATCCACGCGTTCCTGGTATGATTCGAAGCCGCCGTGTTTTGGCGCTGGCGGCGTTTCGCGTGGCCAGTTGTCATTAATGGAGTTTGGTTCATAGTTCGCCGGATTGGTGTCGATATCCATCCGGTGCATACCGTCACGCTGGAAGTTATGGTAGGGGCAGGTAGGGCGGTTAATCGGAATTTCGTGGAAGTTTGGCCCGCCCAGACGACTGATTTGCGTGTCGGTATAAGAGAACAGACGCCCCTGTAACAGCGGATCGTTGGTAAAATCAATGCCGGGAACAATATGCCCTGGATGAAATGCCGCCTGTTCGTTTTCAGCGAAAAAGTTATCCGGATTACGGTTTAACACCATTTTGCCGACGCGTTGTACTGGCACCAGCTCTTCCGGAATCAGTTTGGTCGGATCGAGCAGATCAAAATCGAATTTAAATTCATCCTCTTCGGCAATGAGTTGTAGGCCCAGCTCGTATTCCGGGAAATCGCCCGCTTCGATGGCCTCCCACAGATCCCTGCGGTGAAAATCCGGATCGCGACCGGTCAGTTTTTGTGACTCATCCCACACCAGCGAGGCTTTACCTGCCAACGGTTTCCAGTGGAAACGGACAAAGGTCGCTTTCCCTTGTGCATTGATCAGACGGAAGGTGTGAATGCCGAACCCTTCCATCGTCCGATAACTGCGTGGAATACCGCGATCCGACATTGCCCACATGACGTTGTGCAGCGTCTCAGGCTGTAAGGAAACATAGTCCCAGAAGGTGTCGTGCGCGCTCTGTCCTTGCGGAATAGCCCAATGTGGTTCGGGCTTAACGGCGTGCACAAAATCCGGAAACTTATGCGCATCCTGGATAAAAAAGATCGGCGTGTTATTACCGACGAGATCGAAAATTCCCTCTTCGGTATAAAATTTGGTCGCAAAACCGCGGATATCACGTACGGTATCAGCAGACCCCGCGCCGCCCTGTACTGTCGAAAAGCGAACAAAGACCGGGGTAATTTTCTGTGGATCGCACAGAAACGCGGCTTTCGTGATGTCGCTCAGGTCTTTATATGGCTGAAAATAGCCGTGCGCTGCTGATCCGCGGGCGTGAACGATCCTCTCCGGGATACGCTCATGGTCAAAGTGGGTAATTTTCTCGCGCAGGATAAAATCTTCCAACAGCGTAGGGCCACGGCTGCCGGCGCGAAGAGAATTTTGATCGTCGGCGATGCGCACGCCCTGATTGGTGGTCAGCGCATAATTTTCGCTGCCTTTACGAAAGGCGTCGAGGGCAGTGAGCTTATCATTCGCGGTCTCGGGCGCTTTTAAGCTGCCGGGGGCCGTTGGTTGCGCGCCCGGCGGCGTCGGTTCTGGCGTGGGGCGATGTGAACCGTCTGACGGCGCCAGGGAGTCCAGGCCGGGCTGTGATTCACGGGTATCATGCACGGGGGACTGATGGGGGGATTTCTCATTATGCGACATTGAACTCGTCTCCTGCTTTCATCACTGAAATGGGCGTGGTAGTAGTCAAAATCACTCTAACTATAGAACATTTCAGCAATTATGCCGGGGGAGAGCGGAACGGCAGACAGGGTATAACAGGGAAATCGCACGCGCGGAACAGGACGTCGGGGGCGAAGATCGGCTAAAATAGTGTTTTTCTGATTTTTAGCCTTAGAGCCTATCCCAGTAGGCGTTATTGGCGCAGCCAGTTTGGACACGGACAGCGCGCAAAAACCGGAGCGTACACGTAGTACGTGAGGATTTTGAGCACTGCCCAGGACCAAAATGGCAAGTAAAATAGCCCTAATGGGATAGGCTCTTAGCCTCTTTTAGTGAAGCATTAATGATGAAACCTCTTCGCCAGCAAAATCGCCAGATTATTAGCTATATTCCGCGTGTTGAACCCGCGCCGCCGGAACATGCGATAAAAATGGATACGTTTCGCGACGTCTGGATACTGCGCGGTAAATATGTTGCCTTTGTTCTGACGGGGGAGTCATTTCAACGGTCGCCCGCCTTTAGCGTGCCAGAATCGGCGCAGCGTTGGGCGAATCAGGTTCGCCAGGAAAACGAAATCGCTGACTAAGAAAAAAACAAAACGCCGGTACTGGAGACCGGCGTTTTTAGTGACAGACATTTTGAGTTGCTGATCGTCGTGTCTCAGACGATGTGAACTCCCGATAATGTATTATCGATGCGCCAGTTCAGCGTCTTCTTCGCTATCGAGAATGGTTTTATCGGTCTGCTTCAGCCACTGGCTGGTCAGCGTACCCGCGGTCATTGAGCCACTCACGTTCAGCGCGGTACGGCCCATATCAATCAACGGTTCGACGGAGATTAACAGCGCGACCAGCGTGACCGGTAAGCCCATGGCAGGCAGCACAATCAGCGCGGCGAAGGTCGCGCCGCCGCCAACGCCGGCAACACCCGCCGAACTTACGGTAACGATACCCACCAGCGTGGCTATCCATACGGGGTCTAAGGGGTTGATGCCGACTGTCGGCGCAACCATTACCGCCAACATCGCAGGATAAAGACCGGCACAACCGTTTTGGCCGATGGTCGCGCCAAAAGAGGCAGCAAAGCTGGCTATGGACTCCGGCACGCCCAGGCGGCGGGTTTGCGCTTCGACATTAAGTGGAATGGAGGCGGCGCTGGAGCGGCTGGTAAAGGCAAATGTCAGCACCGGCCACACCTTGCGGAAATATTTCAGCGGGCTAATCCCGTTCACGCCCAATAGTATGCCGTGAACCAGAAACATTATCGCCAGACCAAGATATGACGCTACCACGAAGCTTCCAAGCTTAATGATGTCCTGCAGATTGGAGCCAGCAACCACTTTCGTCATCAGCGCCAGTACGCCATAAGGCGTAAGTTGCATCACCAGACGCACCAGCTTCATCACCCAGCTTTGCAGGGTATCGATAGCAACAAGCACACGCTCGCCTTTTGGCGCATCATCTTTCAGCAGTTTAAGCGCGGCCACGCCCAGGAATGCGGCGAAAATCACCACGCTGATAATAGACGTAGGATTTGCGCCAGTCAGATCTGCAAACGGATTTTTCGGTACAAAAGACAGCACCAGTTGCGGCACGCTGAGATCGGCCACTTTGCCGACATAGCTCGTCTCAATGGCATTCAGACGCGCGGTTTCCGCGCCGCCCTGAACCAGACCTTCCGCCGTCAGTCCGAACAGATTGGTGACCAGCACGCCCACCAGCGCTGCGATAAGGGTAGTAAACAGCAGCGTGCCGATAGTCAGAAAACTGATTTTCCCCAATTGAGAGGCGTTATGCAGTCGTGCCACGGCGCTTAAAATAGAGGCGAATACCAGCGGCATCACAATCATTTGTAGCAATTGCACATAGCCGTTGCCGACAATATTGAACCACTGAATGGAGTCTTTTAACACCTGACTGTCAGCGCCATAAATGGTGTGCAGGGCCAGACCAAAGATCACGCCCATCACAAGGCCGACAAGCACTTTTTTAGCCAGACTCCACTGTTTATGACGGGCCTGCGCCAGTACAAACAGCAGAATGACGAACACCGCAATGTTCGCAATTAATGGAAAATTCATCCCCGTTCTCCTGATTTTTTTATTATGAAGCGCTGTGTTTTAGCGATTCTGTTCGCGCAAGATTAGCAGAACTGTGAGCTGGCTCTTATATTCAAATGGAATGGTTTATACCAAAAATGACTTTGGCGTTGATTTACTAATCAATCTGGTGATTTATAAAACGATTGAACTGCATTTGCAGGATAGTGATCATCTGCGAAGACCAGCGTATGACGTTGTTTTCCGGCATGGACTGCGGCATCCACACCGCCCAGGCAAACAACGCCATACATAAAAATCGCTCCAGCTGATTGCCTTTGCGCGGCGCCAGAATAGGCAGGCGGAAACGCCAGCGGCACGGCCACAGTAAGGGAACGCCTGCGGGGGTGAGCATATCCGCGACGATATGGCTTAAATAGCCGAGTACCATGCCTTGCAGCGCATCCGCCGGGATAATCCACGTATCCGGAACCTTGAGATAAAAGGTCGCCAGTAGGGCAAAGACCGCCAGCAGACTATGGGTAAACCCCCGGTGACCGAACGCGCGGGCGATCGGTTTCGATACCCATTTCAGGCGCTGACCAAGAAAAGATTTGGGGTGGTCGATATCCGGCAGCAGACAGGTCAAAATAGCCGAAGGAATAATATGCCACCAGTCGCCGTGCGCAAGGACGGGCGTTAACTCGGCATTCTTGGCGAAAACCGCGCTGGCTATAGAAAAAAGAAGATGTCCTTCCGCCGTCATGATAAAACCCATTAAACTGTCAATTCATACAGTATAGGGTTTTTATACAGTAGGCGGAAGTGGTGACGTTGTAACTCTTTGTCTCTGTCAAAGCCGCTTGCCGTCTGGCTCAGCGGCTAATTGCCCGTTGACTTTGTTTCGGAAACATCTTAACCGAGTAGATGCGCCGCCGTCAGCTCTGTCAGTGAGTTAAGTTTGACATTCGCCAGCGCAAAGCGCGGATCATGCTGGTTTTCTTCTGCTGGCACCACAATGGCGCGCATTCGCGCCGCCTTTGCCGCGATTAGACCATTCACCGAATCCTCCAGCGCCACGCAGGTTAATGGATCAACGCCTAATTTGGCCGCACAATCCAGATAGACCTGCGGATGCGGTTTGCTGTAGGGCAATTTTTCCGCAGAAGCCAGCGCGTCAAAACTGTCGCGCAGTTCAAACATGGTGAGCACTTTTTCCAGCATATGCAGCGGCGATGCCGAGGCAAGCCCCACTAATAACCCCTGCGCTTTACACAGTGCCACGGCCTCGCGCACACCCGGCAAAAGAGGGCGCGTCTCTTCGATAAGCGTAATCGCGCGGGCAATAACACGGTTTGTCACTTCCTGGCGATCGGGGCCGCTCCACGGTTGCTGCGCAAACCAGAGATCGACAACCATATCAATGCGTAGCCCAAGCGTGTCTGGTAACTCATGGCGCCGAGTAATATCTACGCCTAAACTTGCCATCACGTCCAGTTCAGCGCGATCCCAGAGCGGTTCGGAATCGATCAGTAGTCCATCCATATCGAAAATTGCAGCAAGAATTTGACGTGGGGTTGACATCACAACCTCTCCTGTTGAGATTAAAAAATAACGAATTAAGCGTTCATTATGACCATGTTCTTAGTATATCGCCCTTAAAGATCAGGCGAAAACGTGAATCAACAGGTAGACTTAGGCCAAAACGACGCGTCTTTATCAAGGGGAACTCATGACGTATCAACAAGCTGGACGCATTGCAATCCTAAAAAGAGTTGTTGGGTGGGTTATTTTTATTCCGGCACTGCTTTCCACGCTCATCTCAGTCCTTAAATTTATGTATGCGCACAGTGAAAAGCAGGAGGGGATAAATGCGGTAATGCTGGATTTTACCCACGTAATGATAGACATGATGCGCGTGAATACGCCGTTTCTGAATGTTTTTTGGTACAACTCGCCGACGCCGAATTTTCAGGGAAGCCTGAATATCGGTTTCTGGCTCATTTTTATTCTGATTTTTGTCGGGCTGGCGATGCAGGATTCCGGCGCCAGAATGAGCCGCCAATCACGTTTTTTACGTGAAGGCGTGGAAGATCAGTTGATCCTGGAAAAAGCAAAAGGCGCGGAAGGACTAACGCGTGAGCAGATAGAGTCACGTATCGTGGTGCCGCACCATACCATCTTTTTACAGTTTTTCCCGCTCTATATTTTGCCGATCATTATTATCGTGCTCGGCTACTTTTTCTTTTCCTTGTTAGGCTTCATGTAAACTGAAAAATGCCGGATAGCGCGTATCCGGCATGGGCTGTACCTATACCGCAAGCAGCCGATCCATCGCTTTTTGCGCAGTAGCCAGGTGCTGACCGCCAAACAGCCTTGCCCGATTAAGCAGGGTGTAGAGCTGGTAAATCGGCTGCCTGTCGAGAAAATCCAGCGGTAGCGGCGAAACGGACTGATAGCCATCATAAATCTGCGGTGGCTGATCGGTATGCAGCGGCAGCATCGCCAGATCGCATTCTCTGTCGCCCCAATAGCAGGCTGGATCGAAGATATAGGGGCCGTCAGGGCCAAGCGCGCAGTTCGCCGACCATAGATCGCCATGCAAAAGAGAAGGCTGCGGTTGATGCGACGCCAGACGTTGCTGAACATGTTCAACAATGGCGTCAATATTACCAAAGGTAATGCCTTTTTCCGCGGCGAGTTCAAGTTGCCAGCCAATGCGCTGTTCGGCGAAAAAAGTCGACCAACGGCGTTGCCAGGTATTCGGCTGCGGCGTGGTAGAGAGCGCGTTGTCAAAATCGAGGCCGAATTGAGGTTGATCGCTCCATTGATGTAGACGCGCCAGCTGTTGCCCAAGAATAAACGCATTATGGGCATCCAGCGGGCGGGGCGAGAGGTAGTCCATGACTAAAAAGCTGTAATCCCGATCCGAACCTACCGCCCATACCTTAGGCACAACAACGGTTTTACTGCGGGAGAGCAGCTCCAGCTGATCGGCTTCAGCGGTAAAACCGCGAAGCATTTCTCGTTCATCGCACTTCACGAAAAAATCATGGCCTGCATAACGTAAATGCCATGCGGCATGAACTTCTCCGCCTGGCAGTTCATTACGCAGTTCGATTTCGCCTTCACCGACTTGCTCGCTTAAAAGACGACTGATAGCTTGCCACATAATGTCTCTCCCCACGTTGTCTGCCAGATCATAAGGTTAGCGCAAAAATGCGGTTAAAAAATACGAACTAACGCACATCGCGGACGCGCCGCGGCGGGAATGGCACTTATTGTGCGTTTTTACTCCACGCCTCCCAGGTCGCCACGGTAATGTCGACATCCTTATCTAACGCGCTTTTCGCAAGTCCGGCGACAAGCGCTTTGATTTCATCAGCGCTCTGAGCGCTAACAAAGCCAAACGTATTGGTGCCGAGCTCATGCACATTCCCTTCATCGTCCGTTAATGTCAGCAAAAAACCGCTACGCGTCAGATGGTTATTGAGTTCGTTAATCTCGGTCAGGGAATCTTCATGGAAGGTTACGGTAATAACATAACGGGTAATATCGCCACTGGCCATCGTTCACCTCGTTGGGAGCAACTGTGTTTTTAACAGCGGCGGATGCGCCGCCCGTTAACCGATTTTCCGGTATCCCCCTCGGCGAGGGGGAAACGATTATTGCGCGGAAAGATAGGCGTATATTTTTTGGGTATCGTCACGGGAACACAGACGCGTACCTTGATTGAGCGTAGCGGCGCTGCCTGCCGCCACACCGAAGCGCACCATCTCTTCCAGCGACGCGTCTTGCGCCAGTTTTAACGTCATCGCGCCCACCATACTGTCGCCTGCGCCGACAGTACTTTGACTTTTCACCGGGGGAGGAACAACCTGGATGCAATTCTCACTGTCTATGCCCAGCGCCCCTTGCGGCCCCAGAGAGACCACTACCCGGCGAGCCTTGCCGCTTTGCACTAATTCCTGGGCCGCTTTACGCACATCATCAGGCTGCGTCAGATCGCGATTGACTAACGCGCTCAATTCTTTCAGGTTAGGTTTCACCAGTTCGATATCGCCAAGCGCCAGCGCGGCGGTGAGCGCGTCGCCAGAGCTATCAATAATGCAGCGAATGCCTTGCTTCTGCGCGGCGGAAATCAGTTGCGTGAGTTTCTCGACCTTAACGCCGGGCGGAAGGCTGCCGCTGATAACCAGAATTGCCCCGGATTCAATTTCCAGTACCTGTTCTTCAAGCTGGCGAAATTCGTCATCGTCCAGCGTGGCGCCGGGCATAACAAAACGATACTGTTCGCCGCTGGACTCGACGTGGACGTGCAGGTTCTGACGCGTCCAGTCTTTCGCATCGACGGTAGACACGGGGACATTTTCGTCAGCCAGTAGTGCGACCAGATGTTCGCCGGTAGCGCCGCCAGCCGGGAAAATTGCGGTCGCGGTGCCGCCAAGATGCGCAATGGCGCGAGCGACATTAATACCCCCGCCGCCGGGTTCGAATACCGGCGCGGAGCACCGCAGTTTACCTTCGGGATAAATTTGCGGCGTGATTGTTGCGCTATCGAGAGAGGGCGCAAGCGTCAACGTATAGATACGTACCATCGTTACCTCCTGTTAGGCTGATTTCAGTCTGGCACTTAATCCCCGGAAAGTGAAGGAATTAACAATATGATTTTCCGGATCTTTATTTAAAGAAGTACGATGTAAAGTTATATAAATAAATGAATGCTTCGGGAGGGTTCTTATTCAAAAAATGAAATAGTAATTGATTGCTATGTTATTCGGGGCTTCTTATAATTCGCTACCTTTCCAGGGGCGTTTGTCATTGATCCCTATGAAAGTTTCCGGGACCGTCGTGGTCTCTTTTTTAGTTGTACGGACTCTATATAAATGAAGCTTTTGAAGGCAGTACCCGCTGTAGTTATGCTGGCGGGTGGCGTGTTCGCGTCTCTGTATGCCGCCGCCGATGATTCCGTTTTTACTGTCATGGATGATCCCTCCACCGCGAAAAAACCTTTTGAAGGTAATCTGAATGCGGGCTACCTTGCTCAGTCAGGCAATACTAAAAGTTCTTCCTTAACGGCTGACACGGCGATGACCTGGTATGGACAACGTACCGCCTGGTCATTATGGGGCAATGCCAGCAATACCTCCTCTAATGATGAGCGCTCTTCAGAAAAATATGCGATAGGCGCGCGTAACCGTTTTAATATGACGGATTATGATTATACCTTTGGCCAGGCCAGTTGGCTGACAGACCGTTTCAACGGTTATCGTCAGCGCGACGTACTGACCGCCGGTTACGGGCGGCAGTTCCTTAATGGCCCAGTGCACAGCTTCCGTTTTGAATTCGGTCCAGGGGTTCGCTATGACGAACATACGGACGATACCACTGAAACGCAGCCGTTGGGTTATGCTTCCGGCAGCTATGCCTGGCAGTTAACTGACAATGCTAAGTTTACACAGGGGGTGTCAGTATTTGGCGCAGAAGACACCACACTAAATTCGGAAACAGCCCTCAATGTCGCCATTAACGAACATTTTGGTCTAAAGGTGGGGTATAATTTAACGTGGAACTCGCAGTCGCCTGAATCAGCGCCTGAACATACCGATCGCCGCACTACGGTAACGCTGGGCTATAAGATGTAATATTGCGCCGGGTTACGTTACGTAACCCGGTTATTCCGTGGTGACGCCTCAGAAGAAGAAGGTGATGTCGCCGTTGATATAAGAATAGTCGTCTCCGGTGCGAAATTCCGACGTGACTTTGTTTAAAGAAAGAGAAAATGCGACGGGAGAATAGCCGATGGTGGCACCGACGCGATATTCATCCACGGTTTTATTAATATCCACCGTTTCCATTTTTGTTTGCAGCGTTTTCCCCTGTAACGTGTAGTTTTTATCAACTTCCCTGCGCTCAACGCCAGCAAATACTTTATAGATCAATCCCTCTTTTTGAGTGTGTATTAACCCTCGGCGGGACAGTAACCCAAACCCATTATCAGAGTTGAAGGTCTTATCATTTCCCAGCGCAACGGTTGCGCCGTACCCCAAATACTGGAAGAGATTGCCGCCGACAGCAGATACTTCTGGATAGAAGCCCACATTGACACCCAGAATATCAATAGCTGGCGTAAGGGAGACCATTCCTTTTGCCGTGTAACCATAACGGTTTTCAATTTGATCCTGCCAGGCAGGGTATTTTTCTGCGCCTATTATTCGATGCGCCCGATTCTGAACCTCCTGACCGCCTGCGTCAGGACCAATAACGCCAATATCGGTACCTAAACGATAACGTAACCAATTGGTGGCTAATGAATTCCACTCCAGTCCGGTATGAAGAAAGGCGCTGAACGCGCGGTCGCCTTTGACGGCTTCAGGCTTTCTCTTATTGGCGCCTGATGGAGAATAAATATCTTGCGCGATATGAAAAGAGAGTTGACTGGCGTCAGTGAGATCGTGGCTGTAGCCTAAAAAGAGCCCGGCAGTATAATCACCCCGGTCTGCAGCCTTGTGCCCATAAAGGGCATTTAAGGATGGTTGAAATATACCTGCATCATCATTCGCCACTGAAATAGCAAGGCTACTGGCATTGGCCATTGTGGTCGTACTGAGTATGGCGGCAATCATCGTTGCGCAATAGCTGTATTTGTTCACTTTTTACCCCTGAATATGAAAGTGAATACTCTTATTTTTACAAAGTAATAAGCACAGCAGCATGATGCGCAGTGCTTATTAAACCTTTAAATATAACTAAACTCCTGCCAGCAGCGAGTCATTGAGAGGATACGTTGCCTTAATGTTGAAAAATGGTGTTAAAAAACATGCGCCAGATATTATTGAATATCCATTTTTCATTCGCTATCTGAGTGCGAGAAATTATTGGCTTCACGATTATGCATATAATACGATGTTTTTTGGTATCAACATGAATATCATGTTGTATTCTTTTGAGCTCATTTTCTTTGATGGCTTCGATGTTTATCTGTTATTAATTTTTACCGTGATAGTGTTGTCTTTAATGATGAGCGCATCTAACGGCTGGCAGGGTAATATAACCAAATTATTGCCATCTGAATTATTAGGGCAGTTATTATTAAGGAAGAAAAAATGAATAAAACCATTAATCTGCTAAAATTACTGCCCGTAGTATTATTAAGCGCATGTACTACATCGTATCCTCCCCAGGATACAACATCGGCACCCGAGTTACCCCATCGTAACGTACTCGTTCAACAACCTGATAACTGTAGCGTTGGCTGTCCTCAAGGAGGAAGTCAACAAACAATCTATCGCCATGTCTATACGCTCAATAATAATAGCGCCACGAAATTTGCCAACTGGGTTGCCTATAGCGTGACAAAGACCAGCCAGGCAAGCGGTCGCCCGCGGAACTGGGCGCAGGACCCCGATTTACCGCCCTCGGATACGTTGGCCCCTTCGGCCTATAAAAATGCCCATACGCTATTAAAAGTCGACAGGGGACACCAGGCGCCGTTGGCAGGATTGGGCGGCGTTTCGGACTGGCCGTCGTTAAATTATTTATCGAATATTACGCCGCAGAAATCCGCCCTGAACCAGGGAGCATGGGCTGCACTGGAAAACCGGGTGCGCGAACTTGCCAAACAGGCTGATGTATCTGTAGTGCACGTAGTGACCGGCCCCCTTTTTGAGCGGCATATCGCCACATTGCCAGAAGATGCGACGGTAGAAATTCCCAGCGGGTACTGGAAGGTTTTATTCACCGGAACGGCGCCGTCAAAAAGTGAAGGAAATTACGCTGCGTTTATTATGGATCAGAATACACCCCGTTCGGCGAATTTTTGCGACTATCAGGTTACCGTGGAGGCTATCGAACATAAAACGAAGCCAGTGCTGACGCTGTGGTCTGCCTTGCCTGAAGCGGTAGCCAGCGAGGTGAAAACGACAAAGGGGAGTCTGGCGCAGAAGTTAGGTTGTCGATGAGAAGCGCTATACGGCGCGTAGAAAGATAATGGAGAAATCCTGTCAAGGGTCTTGATTTGCTACAGAGTGATGCAATCTCCCTTTTTTTAGTGTTACCATCGTCATGCCGGACGAAAATAGCGATTTTCGTCTGTGTCGAAGGTTGTGCGCCAATTTAGCAATGGTTGGCTAGATGGATACACAACTCACTGTCAATAAATTCATTTTCTCTTTGTATGTGATCTTGCGTATGGGTCACCACTGCAAATAAGGATATTACATGCCTGTTATTACTCTTCCTGATGGCAGCCAACGCCATTATGACCACCCTGTAAGCCCGATGGATGTTGCTCTGGACATTGGTCCTGGCCTGGCGAAAGCCACCATTGCGGGCCGTGTGAATGGCGAGCTGGTTGATGCTTCCGATCTGATTGAAAATGATGCGACGCTTTCCATCATCACCGCAAAAGATGAAGAGGGTCTGGAGATCATTCGTCACTCTTGCGCGCATCTGTTAGGTCACGCTATCAAGCAACTTTGGCCGCACACGAAAATGGCGATCGGCCCGGTTGTCGACAACGGTTTTTACTATGACGTTGATCTTGACCGCACGCTAACTCAGGAAGATGTCGAAGCGCTCGAAAAGCGGATGCATGAGCTCGCCGAGAAAAATTACGACGTTATCAAGAAGAAAGTCAGCTGGCACGAAGCGCGTGAAACCTTCGTGAAGCGTGGTGAAAGCTACAAAGTTTCCATTCTTGATGAAAACATTGCTCATGATGACAAGCCAGGCTTGTACCATCATGAAGAATATGTCGACATGTGTCGTGGTCCGCACGTGCCGAATATGCGTTTCTGCCATCACTTTAAACTGATGAAAACTGCCGGCGCATACTGGCGCGGTGACAGCAATAATAAGATGTTGCAGCGTATTTACGGTACGGCATGGGCAGATAAAAAAGCCCTGAACGCTTATCTGCAGCGCCTGGAAGAGGCCGCAAAACGCGACCACCGTAAAATTGGTAAGCAGCTCGACCTGTATCATATGCAGGAAGAAGCGCCGGGCATGGTGTTCTGGCATAACGACGGCTGGACTATCTTCCGCGAGCTGGAGGTCTTTGTTCGTTCTAAACTCAAAGAGTACCAGTATCAAGAAGTTAAAGGCCCGTTCATGATGGACCGTGTGCTGTGGGAAAAAACCGGGCACTGGGACAACTATAAAGATGCGATGTTCACCACATCCTCAGAAAACCGCGAATATTGCATCAAGCCGATGAACTGCCCGGGCCACGTTCAGATCTTTAACCAGGGTCTGAAATCCTATCGTGATTTGCCGCTGCGTATGGCGGAATTCGGTAGCTGCCACCGTAACGAGCCATCAGGCGCGCTGCATGGTCTGATGCGCGTACGCGGCTTTACGCAGGATGATGCGCATATCTTCTGCACCGAAGAGCAGATCCGCGATGAAGTTAACGCTTGTATTCGTATGGTCTACGATATGTACAGCACCTTTGGCTTCGAGAAGATCGTCGTCAAGCTTTCCACTCGTCCTGATAAGCGTATCGGCAGCGATGAGATGTGGGATCGTGCTGAGGCGGATCTGGCGGTTGCGCTGGAAGAAAATAATATCCCGTTTGAGTATCAACTGGGTGAAGGCGCATTCTACGGTCCGAAAATTGAATTTACCCTGTATGACTGCCTCGATCGTGCATGGCAGTGCGGTACAGTACAGCTGGACTTCTCCTTACCGTCTCGTCTGAGCGCCTCCTATGTAGGCGAAGACAACGAGCGTAAGGTGCCGGTAATGATTCACCGTGCGATTCTTGGGTCGATGGAACGCTTCATCGGTATCCTGACCGAAGAGTTCGCTGGTTTCTTCCCGACATGGCTCGCGCCTGTTCAGGTAGTCGTGATGAATATTACCGATTCGCAGTCTGAATACGTTAACGAATTGACGCAGAAACTACAAAATGCGGGCATTCGTGTAAAAGCAGACTTGAGAAATGAGAAGATTGGCTTTAAAATCCGCGAGCACACTTTACGTCGTGTCCCTTATATGTTGGTCTGTGGTGATAAAGAGGTGGAAGCAGGCAAAGTTGCCGTTCGCACCCGCCGCGGTAAAGACCTGGGCAGTCTGGACGTAAATGACGTGATTGAGAAGCTGCAACAAGAGATTCGCAGCCGCAGTCTTCAACAACTGGAGGAATAAAGTATTAAAGGCGGAAAACGAGTTCAAACGGCGCGTCCGAATCGTATTAATAGCGAAATTCGCGCGCAAGAAGTTCGCTTAACAGGTCTGGAAGGCGAGCAGCTTGGTATTGTGAGTCTGAGAGAAGCTCTGGAAAAAGCTGAAGAAGCCGGAGTAGACTTAGTCGAAATCAGCCCTAACGCCGAGCCGCCGGTTTGTCGTATAATGGATTACGGCAAATTCCTCTATGAAAAGAGTAAGTCTTCTAAGGAACAGAAGAAAAAGCAAAAAGTTATCCAGGTGAAGGAAATTAAATTCCGTCCTGGGACAGATGAAGGCGACTATCAGGTAAAACTCCGCAGCCTGATTCGCTTTCTCGAAGAGGGCGATAAGGCCAAAATCACGCTGCGTTTCCGCGGTCGTGAAATGGCCCACCAGCAAATCGGTATGGAAGTGCTTAATCGCGTGAAAGACGATTTGCAAGAACTGGCAGTGGTCGAATCCTTCCCAACGAAGATCGAAGGCCGTCAGATGATCATGGTGCTTGCTCCTAAGAAGAAACAGTAAGGCCTTCAAGTAACAATTCTGTGAAGCCTTCGGGCTTCACAGGTTTTGTTCGCCTATGTTTCGTTTATTAACAATGCGAAGTGGAAGTTATTAAAATGCCAAAAATTAAGACCGTACGCGGTGCTGCTAAGCGCTTCAAAAAAACCGGTAAAGGTGGTTTTAAGCACAAGCACGCTAACCTGCGTCACATTCTGACCAAAAAAGCGACTAAACGTAAACGTCACCTGCGTCCGAAAGCCATGGTTTCTAAAGGCGATCTGGGCCTGGTTATCGCGTGCCTGCCGTACGCATAAGCCGTTAACGTTTTTAACTTTTTAATTAGAATAGATACAGGAGAGCACATATGGCTCGCGTAAAACGTGGTGTAATTGCACGCGCACGTCACAAGAAAATTTTGAAACAAGCCAAAGGCTACTACGGTGCGCGTTCTCGCGTATACCGCGTTGCCTTCCAGGCAGTTATCAAAGCTGGTCAGTATGCTTACCGTGACCGTCGTCAACGTAAGCGTCAGTTCCGTCAACTGTGGATTGCGCGTATCAACGCAGCAGCACGTCAGAACGGTATTTCTTACAGCAAATTCATCAACGGCCTGAAAAAAGCCTCTGTTGAAATCGACCGTAAGATCCTGGCTGATATCGCCGTATTCGACAAAGTCGCGTTCACCGCGCTGGTTGAAAAAGCGAAAGCAGCTCTGGCATAAGCCAGTGAAAAGAGGGAGCCTGGCTCCCTCTCTTTTATTTACTGTTCAGTGAGTTGACAATTGACCTGTAACCCTTTTCAATAAAGGATATTCGGTTTTACCACATAAGGTAACGCAAGCATGAACGCTGCTATTTTCCGTTTCTTTTTTTACTTTAGCACCTGATCCCAGGAGGCTAGCGCGTGAAAAACGAAACGAAAAACAGCGCAAAAAAGCCTCCTGATGGAGGCTTTTTTTGTATCTGAAATCGAGAGATTACGTCCAATGAACCGGTGTCTTCACCGACACAATGAGGAAAACCATGTCACATCTCGCAGAGCTGGTTGCCAATGCAGCGGCCGCCATTAACCAGGCGTCAGATGTTGCCGCGTTAGACAATGTACGCGTCGAATATTTGGGCAAGAAAGGGCATTTAACCCTTCAGATGACGACCCTACGCGATCTGCCGCCGGAAGAGCGTCCGGCAGCCGGGGCAGTCATTAACGCCGCGAAAGAGCAGGTACAACAGGCGCTTAACGCACGTAAAGCCGAGCTGGAAAGCGCAGCGCTTAACGCCCGTCTGGCCGCTGAAACCATCGATATCTCCCTGCCGGGGCGCCGTATTGAGAACGGTGGTCTGCATCCGGTCACGCGTACCATTGACCGTATTGAAAGTTTCTTCGGCGAGCTTGGTTTTACCGTGGCGACTGGCCCGGAAATCGAAGATGACTACCATAACTTCGATGCGTTAAACATTCCGGGTCATCATCCGGCCCGCGCCGATCATGATACCTTCTGGTTTGACGCGACCCGTCTGCTGCGGACCCAGACGTCTGGCGTCCAGATCCGGACGATGAAAGCGCAGCAACCGCCGATCCGTATTATTGCGCCGGGCCGTGTATACCGTAATGACTACGACCAGACGCATACTCCGATGTTCCATCAGATGGAAGGTCTGATTGTTGATACCAACATCAGCTTCACCAACCTCAAAGGTACGCTGCACGACTTCCTGCGTAATTTCTTTGAGGAGGATCTGCAGATTCGCTTCCGTCCTTCTTATTTTCCGTTTACCGAACCTTCTGCGGAAGTGGATGTGATGGGTAAAAACGGCAAATGGCTGGAAGTGCTGGGCTGCGGGATGGTGCATCCGAATGTGCTGCGTAATGTCGGTATCGATCCGGAAATCTATTCTGGCTTCGCTTTTGGTATGGGGATGGAACGTCTGACCATGTTGCGTTACGGCGTCACCGACCTGCGTTCATTCTTCGAAAACGATCTGCGTTTCCTTAAACAGTTTAAATAAAGGCAGGATAAAACAATGAAATTCAGCGAACTGTGGTTACGCGAGTGGGTTAACCCGGCAATTGATAGCGATGCGTTGGCTAACCAGATTACGATGGCTGGCCTGGAAGTAGACGGCGTTGAGCCGGTCGCGGGAAGCTTCAATGGCGTTGTGGTTGGGGAAGTGGTTGAGTGCGCCCAGCATCCGAACGCTGACAAATTGCGTGTAACGAAAGTCAACGTCGGCGGAGAACGCCTGTTGGATATCGTCTGCGGCGCGCCAAACTGTCGTCAGGGGCTGAAAGTAGCGGTGGCCACCATTGGCGCTATTCTGCCGGGCGATTTCAAAATTAAAGCGGCGAAACTGCGCGGCGAACCGTCTGAAGGGATGCTGTGCTCCTTCTCCGAACTGGGGATTTCCGACGATCACAGCGGCATTATCGAACTGCCGGCGGATGCGCCGCTGGGTACCGATATCCGTGAATACCTGAAGCTCGACGACAATACCATCGAAATTAGCGTCACGCCGAACCGTGCGGATTGCTTAGGTATCATCGGCGTTGCGCGCGATGTGGCGGTACTGAACAAAGCGCCGCTCCAGGAGCCTGAAATGGCGCCGGTTACGGCAACCATCAGCGATACGCTGCCGATTACAGTAGAGGCCGCTGATGCGTGTCCACGCTATCTTGGCCGGGTGGTAAAAGGCATCAACGTTAAAGCGCCAACTCCGTTGTGGATGAAAGAGAAACTGCGTCGCTGCGGTATTCGCTCCATCGATGCGGTGGTTGACGTCACCAACTATGTGCTGCTCGAACTGGGTCAGCCAATGCATGCTTTCGATAAAGATCGCATTGATGGCGGTATTGTCGTGCGGATGGCAAAAGAGGGTGAAACCGTCGTCCTGCTGGACGGTAGCGAAGCGACGTTAAATGCGGACACGCTGGTGATCGCCGATCACCATAAGGCGCTGGGGATAGCCGGTATTTTTGGCGGCGAACATTCCGGCGTGAACGGCGAAACGCAAAATGTGCTGCTGGAGTGTGCGTACTTTAATCCGCTGTCTATCACCGGTCGCGCTCGCCGCCACGGTCTGCATACCGATGCGTCTCACCGCTACGAGCGCGGGGTGGACCCGGCGCTGCAATATAAAGCGATAGAGCGCGCTACTCGTCTGCTTCTTGATATCTGTGGCGGTGATGCGGGTCCGATAATTGATGTGAGCAACGAAGCAACGTTGCCGAAACGCGCCACCATTACTCTGCGTCGCAGTAAACTGGATCGCCTGATCGGGCATCATATTGCGGATGAGCAGGTCAGTGATATTCTGCGTCGTCTGGGCTGTGAAGTGACCGAAGGGCAGGACGAGTGGAAAGCCGTGGCGCCGACCTGGCGTTTCGATATGGAGATTGAAGAAGATCTGGTGGAAGAGGTGGCCCGCGTTTACGGCTATAACAATATTCCGGACGAGCCAATCCAGGCCGGTTTAATCATGGGGACGCACCGTGAAGCCGATCTGTCGTTGAAGCGGGTTAAAACCATGCTGAACGACAAAGGCTATCAGGAAGTGATTACCTATAGCTTTGTCGATCCTAAAGTACAACAGCTCATCCATCCAGGCGCAGAAGCGCTGCTGCTGCCAAACCCTATCTCCGTTGAGATGTCGGCGATGCGTCTGTCTCTGTGGAGCGGATTGTTGGCGACGGTGGTCTATAACCAAAACCGTCAGCAGAATCGCGTGCGTATTTTTGAAACCGGTTTACGTTTCGTTCCGGATACACAAGCCAATCTGGGTATTCGACAGGATCTGATGCTGGCTGGCGTGATTTGCGGTAACCGCTATGATGAGCACTGGAACCTGGCAAAAGAGACCGTTGATTTCTATGATTTGAAAGGCGATCTGGAAGCAGTACTGGATTTAACCGGCAAACTGGGTGATATCCAGTTTAAGGCGGAGATGAATCCGGCTCTGCATCCGGGACAGTCTGCGGCGATTTATCTGAAAGATGAACGTATTGGTTTTATTGGGGTTGTTCACCCTGAACTGGAACGTAAACTGGATCTGAATGGTCGTACGCTGGTGTTTGAACTGGAATGGAATAAGCTCGCAGACCGTATCGTGCCGCAGGCGCGGGAGATTTCACGCTTCCCGGCTAACCGTCGCGATATTGCGGTTGTTGTTGCAGAAAACGTTCCCGCAGCGGATATTTTATCCGAATGTAAGAAAGTTGGCGTAAATCAGGTAGTTGGCGTAAACTTATTTGACGTGTACCGCGGTAAGGGTGTTGCGGAGGGTTATAAGAGCCTCGCTATCAGCCTGATCCTTCAGGATACCAACCGTACACTCGAAGAAGAGGAGATTGCCGCTACCGTCGCCAAATGTGTAGAGGCATTAAAAGAGCGATTCCAGGCATCATTGAGGGATTGAACCTATGGCGCTTACAAAAGCTGAAATGTCAGAATATCTGTTTGATAAGCTTGGGCTTAGCAAGCGGGATGCCAAAGAACTGGTTGAACTGTTTTTCGAAGAGATCCGTCGTGCTCTGGAAAACGGTGAGCAGGTGAAACTCTCTGGTTTTGGTAACTTCGATCTGCGTGATAAAAATCAACGTCCGGGGCGTAACCCGAAAACGGGTGAAGATATTCCTATTACAGCACGGCGCGTGGTGACCTTCAGACCCGGGCAGAAGTTAAAGAGCCGGGTCGAAAACGCTTCGCCCAAAGAAGAGTAATCAGATCCAGGCATAACATCCATCAGGGTGTATTGCGGCAGATACGCTGCCATCCCGAAAGTAGATCAGCGGGATGACAGCGTATCTGTCAGCCTGAAAGATGACCCGTATAACTAAAAAGGCCGCATTGCGGCCTTTTTTCTTTCAAGTAAAGGATACCCACCGTAAAATCACGCTACCTCTTTTCAGCTGAATGGATAACATGCTGACTTTTGCCCGCCAACAACAGCGACGAAACGTTCGCTGGCTTCTGAGCCTGTCACTGCTGGTGCTACTGGCTACACTTCTGAGCTTATGCGCAGGCGAACAGTGGATTGCCCCCGGTGACTGGTTAAGCGCCCGGGGGGAACTGTTTGTCTGGCAAATTCGCCTTCCCCGCACGCTTGCGGTATTGCTGGTTGGCGCTGCGCTGGCGCTATCTGGCGCTGTGATGCAGGCGCTGTTTGAAAACCCACTTGCTGAACCGGGTCTGCTCGGCGTTTCGAATGGGGCCGGTGTTGGGCTTATTGCCGCCGTCTTACTGGGGCAGGGGCAACTGCCAGGATGGGCGCTGGGGCTGTGCGCTATAGCCGGCGCGCTCATTATTACGTTAATCCTGCTGCGTTTTGCGCGTCGCCATCTTTCTACCAGCCGCTTGTTGTTGGCGGGCGTCGCGCTGGGCATTATCTGTAGCGCGCTGATGACGTGGGCTATCTATTTTTCCACCTCTTTCGATCTGCGGCAATTAATGTACTGGATGATGGGAGGATTTGGCGGCGTTGACTGGCAGCAGAGCTGGCTAATGATTGCGCTCATCCCGGTACTGATCTGGATATGTTGCCAGTCGCAACCGCTGAATATGCTGGCGCTAGGGGAAACCTCGGCGCGGCAGCTTGGCCTGCCGCTGTGGTTCTGGCGCAATTTGTTGGTCATCGCCACCGGCTGGATGGTGGGCGTCAGCGTGGCGATGGCGGGGGCGATTGGTTTTATCGGTCTGGTTATTCCGCACATCCTGCGCTTATGTGGTTTAACCGATCACCGGGTTTTACTTCCCGGCTGCGCGCTGGCCGGGGCTATCGCCCTGCTATTGGCTGATGTGGTCGCCCGACTGGCGCTGGCGTCGGCTGAACTGCCTATCGGGGTGGTCACCGCCACATTGGGGGCGCCAGTGTTTATCTGGCTGCTGCTCAAATCTGCGCGTTAGCGCATCGGTAAACAACTGCTTTCATCATTCGCAGTCTATGATTAAAGGCTAACGATGAAACCCGCTATTCTACCGACATCAGGGAGACACCATGCAAAACTCGCTTCTTAATACTCACGTTACGACGATTGA
The DNA here is from genome assembly GCF_051702785.1 of Salmonella sp. NW722. Lineage (NCBI taxonomy): Bacteria > Pseudomonadati > Pseudomonadota > Gammaproteobacteria > Enterobacterales > Enterobacteriaceae > Salmonella > Salmonella sp. NW722. The sequence goes on along the minus strand of NZ_JAMMIN010000001.1, from coordinate 448,988 downwards.
TGGAGAGGTCACTACACTTGAAAAATACGCCGGAAAAGTGCTGCTCATTGTAAACGTCGCCTCCAGATGTGGCCTGACGCCGCAATATGAACAGCTGGAAAATATCCAGAAGGCGTGGGCAGATCAGGGGTTTGTCGTGTTGGGTTTTCCCTGCAACCAGTTTATGGGGCAGGAGCCAGGCAGCGAAGAGGAGATTAAAACCTATTGTGCCAGCACCTGGGGCGTCACGTTCCCGATGTTCAGTAAAATTGATGTGAATGGCGACGCGCGCCATCCGCTGTATCAAAAACTGATAGCCGCTGCGCCAACGGCAGTCGCGCCGGAGAAGAGCGGCTTTTACGAACGGATGGTAAGCAAAGGGCGTACGCCACTCTATCCGGATGATATTCTGTGGAATTTTGAAAAATTTTTGGTAGGCCGGGATGGTCAGGTGGTACAGCGTTTTTCGCCGGATATGACGCCTGAAGATCCTATTGTGATGGAAAGCATAAAAATCGCGTTGGCAAAATAATGTCTCAATTGATGCAATTAAAGGACGTCGCCGAGAGCACCCGCCTGGGGCCGCTTTCCGGCGAAGTAAGCGCAGGAGAGATCCTTCATCTTGTCGGGCCGAACGGTGCCGGGAAAAGCACGCTGCTGGCGCGTATGGCGGGGTTAACCTCCGGCGAGGGGAGCATCAGGTTTGGCGGAGCGCCGCTGGAGGCATGGGCGACGGCAACGCTTGCCCAACACCGCGCTTATCTTGCGCAACAGCAAAATCCGCCGTTCGCCATGCCGGTCTGGCATTACCTGACATTGCATCAACCTGATAAAACGCGAACCGGGCAGCTTAACGAGGTGGCCGATATGCTTGGATTGGGCGACAAACTGGGGCGAAGCGTGAATCAGCTTTCCGGTGGCGAGTGGCAGCGTGTTCGCCTTGCTGCCGTTGTACTACAAATTCATCCCGACGCTAATCCGGTCGGTCAATTATTGCTGCTTGATGAGCCGATGAACAGTCTCGATGTTGCGCAACAAAACGCTCTGGATCGGGTATTACATCATTTATGTCAGGCAGGAATTGCGATTGTGATGAGTAGCCACGATCTGAACCACACGCTGCGCCATGCGCATAAAGCCTGGTTACTAAAGCGCGGTAAACTCATTGCCTGCGGCCGCCGGGAAGAGGTGCTCACCCCCTCTTATCTGGCGCAAGCCTACGGTCTGCGCTTTCGACGACTCGACGTCGAGGGGCATCCAATGCTCATTTCGGCCACTTAAGTAAAATCGTTTCTTGAAAAGCAGGTAATTTCGACGCTAAATTAATACCAAAATAAAAACAGAGGATTGTTGCGGCATGCGTTTTTGGCTTCTTGTTATCACAGCATTGTTCCTGGCAGGATGCAGTACTCATCGGGCACCGGCGCCAAATGCCAGATTATCAGACTCCATTACCGTCATTGCGGGTCTGAACGATCAGTTGCAGTCCTGGCGCGGTACGCCATACCGTTACGGCGGCATGAGTCGCAGAGGCGTGGACTGTTCCGGCTTTGTGGTAGTCACTATGCGCGACAAGTTTGATTTGCAGTTGCCTCGTGATACGCGTGAACAATCAAAAATCGGCACCAGAATCGATAAAGATGAATTGCTGCCCGGAGATTTGGTTTTCTTTAAAACCGGTTCGGGCGAAAGTGGTTTACATGTTGGTATTTACGATACAAATAATGAGTTTATTCATGCCTCTACCAGTCGTGGCGTGATGCGTTCATCGCTGGATAATGTGTACTGGCGAAAAAACTTCTGGCAGGCACGGCGAATTTAACCTCGCAGACGATATAAATTTTATAGTCTATTTTTAACATATCGCCGGTTGAACTTATGACATCTGTTGTCATCATATGTAATGATATAACCGTAGCATTTACAAACGTACTTTTATTAAAAACGGGCGTGTTCACGCCCTGTTAAAAGTACAAGATTGAATATTGGTTTATAATCAGAGTAAGTTAAAAAAAGGAACCGGTTCACCGGTAAACAAGAAAAATGATGACGCTTCAATTAGTATCTGAAGTTACGTCTGTTTCCGTCCGTAGTGACTGGGTGGCGAATAGCGCCCTAACCATGGGACTGGCGTAATGATTGCTTCACTTGATGAGCTTTACCATTCCGAACTCTTTTTCCTTCCCGTCATGGATGAAAACGCTCGGCTTGTTGGTTTAGAGATTATTGCAACGTTTGCCTCTGAAGACGGCGCCGTGCGGATGCCGACTGAGTTGGTAGCGCCTCGCCTTTCGGTGGAGGAACAATACTGTCTGTTTGTTGAAAAACTGGCGTTGTTAGAAACCTGTCAGCACTTTTTTATTCAGCATAAACTTATTGCATGGCTTAATTTACCGCCTGCAATTAGTGACTTATTATTAGATAGCGAACTTTTTTCCCGGGCAGCGCGCTTTCCGTTTCTTGAATTAGCTATAAATGAGAATTATCCTGGGTTAAACCAGGGCAAAAACAATGAAACGTTAGCTAATCTGGCAATGCATTTCCCATTAATGCTGGCAAATTTTGGGGCAGGCGAGGCGTCGACTAAAGCTATTTTCGATGGGCTTTTCAAACGAGTCATCCAGGGCGGACTATGGCCTCCGGTGCCGGTAAGCCAGCTCATTAAACTCGTTCAGCGATAACCTTTCTGTTTGCCGGTGTTTAACCGGTGATTAACCGTCTACACTGAAGACAGGAGGCCCTATGACCCTGTCTTTTACTGCCCGTTGGCGCGATGAACTGCCAGCAACGTATACCGCGCTTTTACCCACACCGTTAAAAAATGCGCGACTGATTTGGTATAACGACGAACTGGCGCAGCAGTTAGCCATTCCCGCTTCGTTATTTGACGCTACCAATGGCGCTGGCGTTTGGGGCGGCGAAACCTTATTACCCGGTATGTCGCCTGTCGCGCAGGTATATAGCGGGCATCAGTTCGGCATCTGGGCGGGACAACTCGGCGACGGACGCGGTATTTTGCTGGGTGAACAGCTCCTGGCGGATGGCTCGACCCTCGACTGGCATCTGAAAGGCGCCGGATTAACACCCTATTCGCGAATGGGAGATGGACGCGCCGTCCTGCGTTCAACCATACGAGAAAGTCTTGCCAGCGAAGCCATGCATTATCTGGGTATTCCCACTACGCGCGCGTTATCTATCGTAGCCAGCGATACGCCGGTTCAGCGAGAGACGCAGGAAACGGGCGCGATGTTAATGCGTCTGGCGCAAAGTCATATGCGTTTTGGTCATTTCGAACATTTCTACTACCGCCGTGAGCCGGAAAAAGTTCAGCAACTGGCTGATTTCGCTATTCGTCATTACTGGCCGCAATGGCAGGATGTCCCGGAAAAATATGCTTTGTGGTTTGAAGAGGTGGCGGCGCGTACCGGAAGACTCATCGCCGAGTGGCAAACCGTCGGTTTTTCGCACGGCGTTATGAATACGGATAACATGTCGATTCTGGGGCTGACCATCGACTATGGTCCCTTTGGTTTTCTCGATGACTACGATCCCGGCTTCATTGGTAACCATTCCGATCATCAGGGACGTTACCGCTTCGATAATCAACCGTCGGTGGCGCTGTGGAATTTACAACGTCTGGCGCAGACGTTAACCCCTTTTATTGAGATCGACGCGTTAAACAGAGCGCTGGATCGCTACCAGGACGCGTTGTTAACGCACTATGGGCAGCGAATGCGCCAGAAGTTGGGTTTCTTTACCGAGCAAAAAGACGATAACGCTTTACTGAATGAATTGTTTAGTCTGATGGCGCGCGAAGGGAGTGACTATACCCGTACATTTCGGATGTTAAGCCATACGGAGCAACAGAGCGCTTCCTCGCCGTTGCGGGATACGTTTATCGATCGCGCGGCGTTCGATGCCTGGTTCGACCGCTACCGGGCGCGATTGCGCACAGAGGCGGTTGATGACGCGCTGCGCCAGCAGCAGATGCAACGCGTGAATCCTGCGGTTGTGTTGCGCAACTGGCTGGCGCAACGCGCGATAGATGCGGCTGAACAAGGAGACATGGCGGAACTGCATCGGTTGCATGAAGTTTTACGTCAACCTTTTACCGATCGAGATGATGACTATGCCAGCCGACCGCCGGAGTGGGGAAAGCGGCTGGAGGTCAGTTGTTCAAGTTAGCCTGATGCCAGCAGCATCGTCTGCTGGCGGGAGCGCTATTTGGTTAACAGTAGTTTACCGGCCTGAGTTTTGCGCAACAGATACTCCTGACCGTTGTGATCGATAATGACTTTGCCGTCCGGACCTAATAGCGCCTGACTGTTGACGCGCCGTTCAGCGGCAGGGAGAAGCGTTTCATTGTCTATTTCCTTAGGGTGAGGCAGCTCGGTGTTATCCATACGCGACATGCTATTTATTAATAATCAAACTCACAATGATTATTATTATCAATAATTAATGCGATAACAGCAAGTGCTAATTCTGTGGAGTGATATACGCGCGGGGAGAGAAAAGGGCGGGTAACGCATCGAAGAAACGCCCATCCCGACAGGATGGGCGAGCTATTAAAAGCGGCTGTCTACCGCCGCGGCAAGTTTTTCCAACAAAACTTCCGTATCTTCCCAGTTCAGGCAAGGATCGGTAATGGACTGACCATAGATTAATGGTTGACCGCTGATAATTTTTTGCGTGCCTTCCCGTAAAAAACTCTCGGCCATAATCCCGGCAATTGCCGTGGAGCCATTACGAATCTGCTGGCAAATATCATCACATACCTCCAACTGGCGGCGATGCTGTTTTTGACAGTTGCCGTGGCTGAAGTCGACGACCAGATGTTCCGGCAGATCAAATTCATGCAACGTGTCGCAGGCGGCGGCAATATCTTCAGCGTGGTAGTTCGGTTTTTTACCGCCGCGCATGATGATGTGCCCATACGGGTTGCCACTCGTCTGGTAGATGGTCATCTGTCCGTCTTTATCCGGCGAGAGAAACATATGGCTGGCGCGGGAGGCGCGAATAGCGTCAACGGCAATGCGGGTATTGCCATCCGTACCATTTTTAAAGCCGACCGGACAAGAGAGCGCAGAAGCCATTTCCCGATGGATTTGGCTTTCGGTGGTACGCGCGCCTATCGCTCCCCAACTGATCAGATCGGCAATAAACTGGCCGGTGACCATATCAAGAAATTCTGTGGCGGTCGGTACTCCCAGTTCGTTCACCTGCAATAGCAAGCGACGCGCCAGTTCAAGCCCATAATTGACGCGGTAACTTCCATTCAAGTCAGGATCGGAAATCAGGCCTTTCCATCCCACAACGGTGCGCGGTTTTTCAAAATAGGTGCGCATGATGATCTCCAGACGCGCCTGATGCTTTTGGCGTTGCGCCTGGAGCTGCGTCGCGTATTCCATGGCAGCATTCAGATCGTGAATCGAACAGGGGCCAATGACGACCAGTAGCCGTGGATCTTCACCATTTAAAATCTTTTCTATCCGGCGTCGGGAGTCGGTAACGTGACTGGCGACGGAGGACGATACAGGATACCGCTGCGCGAGTTCGGTCGGTGTTACCAGGCTGTCGATACGCGCAGTACGGAGTTCGTCGGTTCTGTTCATTACAAGTCTCAGAAGTTTGTTGCTTCAACGGCAGGACTACCGGGAAGTGATGGGCATCACGATAAACCAATCCCTGCTGATTTCAAGTGCGAGGCGTGTCACACCTCGCAGGCAGAACGGCATGATAACAAAAACCAACCCATTAAACTAGTTTGCTAGTACATTCTGCGGTTAAGCCCCATAATGTCGAGAATCTTGGTGGCTATCTCTTCAACGGAATAATTGGTGCTGTTCAGGCAGGGGATCTGATTCTTACGATACAGCGCTTCGACCTCCGCCACTTCCATGCGGCACTGACGCAACGAGGCATAGCGACTGTTTTCACGGCGTTCTTCGCGAATTGCCGCCAGGCGTTCAGGGTCAATTGTCAGGCCGAACAGTTTATGTTGTAGCGGTTTTAACGATGTGGGCAGCGTCAAATTATCCATATCATCGGCGATGAAAGGGTAGTTAGCCGCACGAATACCGAATTGCATCGCCAGATAGAGGCTGGTGGGCGTTTTTCCACAGCGCGAAACGCCAAGCAAAATGATCTGAGCCTGATCGAGGTTGCGCAATGAAATGCCATCATCATGCGCCAGGGTATAATCGATAGCGGCAATACGGGCGTCATACTTGTTCAGGTTACCCGGATTAAGCCCATGAGTACGATGAGCGATCGGCGTCGGATCCAGTTTCATCTCCTGCTGAAGCGGCGCCACCAGCGCCTGGACGATATCCTGGCAGAAACCTTCGCTCTGTAAGATGATGGCGCGAATTTCAGGTAAAACAATCGAGTAAAATACCAGCGGGCGAACGCCGGTTTGCTGATAAATGGCGTCAATTTGGTCTTTGACGGCGCGGGCGCGACTTTCGTTTTCCACGAATGGCAGCGTGATGCTGCTGATCGTCACCGGAAACTGCGACATGACCGCGTGACCCAGGACCTCGGCGGTGATGGCGGTACCATCAGAAATATAGAAAACATGGCGATCAACAACATTATCCATTCTGTTCATCCTGAAGAGTAAACATAATTATCTGAAAGCATAAATTAAAAGTAACGGGAAACGTATAACTTGTCGCTTATTTTATAAAATGACAGGCGCTTTTTATAATTAATGAAAAGTGTGTTTCATTTCCTGGAAACGCAGTTTATACCGGGGGTTATTCAGGGAATGCCGTGCTATGCGCGGGTTTGCGCAACTACGTAAACAATCTGAAAAAATGAAAAAATAAATTTGCTTGAACGATTCACCGTTTTTTTCGCGGGTTTAAGTATGCCAGGATAAATACGCAACTATGTGTTTCTTAAACTCGTTCATTTATCACAAAAGGATTGTTCGATGTCCAACAATGGCTCGTCACCGCTGGTGCTTTGGTATAACCAACTCGGCATGAATGATGTAGACAGAGTTGGGGGCAAAAATGCCTCCCTGGGTGAAATGATTACTAACCTTTCCGGCATGGGCGTATCCGTTCCGAATGGTTTTGCAACCACTGCCGATGCGTTTAACCAGTTTTTGGATCAAAGCGGCGTAAACCAGCGCATTTATGAGCTGCTGGATAAGACAGATATTGATGATGTCTCCCAGCTGGCGAAAGCGGGCGCGCAGATCCGCCAGTGGATTATCGACACTCCTTTCCAGCCGGAGCTGGAAAACGCCATCCGCGATGCCTATGCACAGCTTTCGTCGGATGATGAAAATGCCTCTTTTGCCGTGCGTTCCTCCGCCACGGCGGAAGATATGCCAGATGCTTCGTTTGCGGGTCAACAGGAAACGTTTCTTAACGTTCAGGGCTTCGATGCGGTACTGGTGGCAGTGAAACACGTATTTGCTTCTCTGTTTAACGATCGCGCCATCTCTTATCGCGTTCACCAGGGATATGATCATCGCGGCGTAGCGCTTTCCGCTGGCGTGCAGCGGATGGTTCGCTCCGATCTCGCCTCGTCAGGGGTGATGTTCTCTATCGATACCGAATCCGGCTTTGACCAGGTGGTCTTTATCACCTCGGCATGGGGACTGGGTGAAATGGTGGTGCAGGGCGCGGTTAACCCGGATGAATTTTATGTCCATAAGCCAACCCTGGCGGCAGGCCGTCCGGCCATCGTACGCCGCACCATGGGGTCGAAAAAAATCCGCATGGTTTACGCCGCCACCCAGGAGCACGGCAAGCAAGTGAAGATTGAAGATGTGCCGCAGGAACAGCGCGACATTTTCTCGCTCACCAACGAAGAAGTGCAGGAACTGGCGAAACAAGCGGTGCAGATTGAGCAGCACTATGGTCGTCCGATGGATATCGAATGGGCGAAAGACGGTCATACCGGTAAGCTCTTTATTGTGCAGGCACGTCCGGAAACCGTGCGCTCTCGTGGCCAGGTGATGGAGCGTTATACGCTACATGCGCAGGGGAAAATCATTGCCGAAGGTCGCGCCATTGGTCATCGTATCGGCGCAGGTACGGTAAAAGTTATTCACGATATCGGCGAAATGAACCGTATTGAGCCTGGCGATGTGCTTGTCACCGATATGACCGACCCGGACTGGGAACCGATCATGAAAAAAGCGGCGGCGATTGTCACTAACCGTGGCGGGCGCACCTGTCACGCGGCGATTATCGCCCGCGAATTGGGCATTCCGGCGGTAGTCGGCTGCGGCGACGCCACCGAACGCATGAAAGATGGCGAAAAAGTAACCGTCTCCTGCGCAGAAGGTGATACCGGTTATGTTTATGCCGACATGCTGGATTTCAGCGTAAAAAGCTCCAGCGTAGACACCATGCCAGAGCTACCGCTGAAGGTCATGATGAATGTCGGCAACCCGGACAGGGCATTTGACTTTGCCTGCCTGCCGAATGAAGGCGTAGGTCTGGCGCGACTGGAATTCATCATTAACCGTATGATTGGCGTTCACCCACGCGCGCTGCTGGAGTTTGACGACCAGGATGCCGCGCTGCAAAACGACATTCGTGAGATGATGAAAGGGTTTGACTCGCCGCGTGAATTTTACGTTGGTCGACTGACGGAAGGGATCGCGACGTTAGGCGCCGCCTTCTACCCGAAACGCGTTATCGTTCGCCTGTCTGACTTTAAGTCCAACGAATACGCCAACCTGGTCGGCGGCGAACGCTATGAGCCGCATGAAGAAAACCCGATGCTGGGCTTCCGCGGCGCGGGTCGTTACGTCGCAGAAAGTTTCCGCGATTGTTTTGCGCTGGAATGCGAAGCGGTGAAACGCGTGCGCAACGATATGGGCCTTACCAACGTCGAAATCATGATCCCGTTCGTGCGGACGGTCGACCAGGCGAAAGCGGTCATCGAAGAGCTGGCGCGCCAGGGGCTTAAACGCGGCGAGAACGGGCTGAAGATCATCATGATGTGCGAGATCCCGTCCAATGCCTTGCTGGCTGAACGGTTCCTCGAGTATTTTGATGGCTTCTCGATTGGTTCTAACGACATGACGCAGCTGGCGCTGGGGCTGGATCGCGATTCCGGCGTGGTGTCTGAACTGTTTGACGAGCGTAACGACGCGGTGAAAGCGCTGCTGTCGATGGCGATCCGCGCGGCGAAAAAACAGGGCAAATATGTTGGAATTTGTGGTCAGGGTCCGTCCGACCATGAAGACTTTGCCGCCTGGCTGATGGAAGAGGGGATCGACAGCCTGTCGCTGAACCCGGACACCGTGGTTCAGACCTGGCTGAGTCTGGCGGAACTGAAGAAGTAGTGTAATACCGGATGGCGGCGTTAACGTCGCCATCCGGCAATTTATACCGCAGTGTGCTCCTGGCGCAGCCGCTCAATAATATCCTGCCGCAACAGAAACTTCTGCACTTTGCCAGAGGCGGTTCTGGGCAGTTTTTCTACGATGACGATCCGTTCCGGATATTTATACTTCGCTACCCGTTTTCGACTGAAAAAAGCGATCACCTCTTCCAGCGTCAGCGAAAGGTGCGGCGGTTTTAAGACTACATACGCGCATGAACGTTCGCCTAAGCGTTCATCAGGCATAGCAACGACGCAAGCATCGTGTATGCGGGGGTGTTGCAATAAAATATCCTCCACCTCGCGACTGCTGATATTTTCACCTCCACGTATAATAATATCCTTTTTGCGCCCGGTAATTTTGATATAACCGTCTTCATCCATGCGGCAGAGGTCGCCGCTGTAATACCAGCCCTCATTATCCAGTGCGCGGGCGGTAAGTTCCGGCTCGTCCAGGTATCCCATAAAAACGTTCGGCCCGCGCGAGGCTTCTTCGCCTTCGTGGCCTGCTGGAAGCGTATTGCGATCTTCATCCACGATTTTAATTTCTACACCGGTGGCGGCATAACCATCGGTGTTCATCATGCGTGAAGTCGAATCACCCAGATTAACCATCGAGTGTGGAGAACTTTCTGTAGAACCGTAAATACTCAATAATTTGATACCGCGCTGCTGGCAGTCGCGGGCAACCTTTTTGGGAATAGTCGTGCCGCCGCATAAGAAGAATCGCAGTGAGGAGAGGTCGGCAGGCTGTTGCTCAACGGCACAAAGCAGATCGTAAATAAACGGCGTCGCGCCTGACATACAGGTACAGCGTTGCTGCGCTAATAAGGTAAGGCAGGCTTCTGGGGTAAAGATGTCCAGCAATACGCTACGCGCCCCGATTAAAAAGGGCGCGGTGACGCCGTGTAAAAATCCGGTGGCGTGGCCCAGTGGCGCAGGCATCAGGAACACATCTTGCCAGGTTAAATTCAACCGCGCGCAATACGCCCGTTCGCTGGCAAGAATATTATTGTGGGTCAACATCACCCCTTTCGGCATTCCTTCTGTGCCGGAGGTAAACAGCACTGCCGCCAGTTCATCACCGTGAATGTTAATGTCTGACTGCAACGGTTCGCTGCGGTCGATGATTTGACTAAGCGCAAGCGCTGTGGTGGCAGGCGCCAGTTTATCCACGCCGACAATATGCGTCAGATGGCGCAGTTGATTTTGTAGCGGAAGGATAAGATCGACCGGACGATTCTGTTTGAATACGGTGGGGGCGAAGAATATTTTAGCCTGACATTTGTTCAGCACCCAAACCAGCTCTGCTTCTCGCCAGGCGGGAAGTAGCGGGACAGATACCGCGCCCGTTTTCAGGCAGGCCAGATAAATGAGGGTAAACTCACACCAGCCCGGAAGCTGAAAGGCCACGCGATCGCCCGGTTGAATCCCCTGAGACAGTAACCAGTTTGCCAGGCGGCTTGCCGCGTAGTCGAGCGCGGCGTAGGTCCAGGACGCGCCATGATTATCGACCACGGCGATTTTATCGGGTACGGCGCGTGCGGTTTGCCGCCAGTAGTCGCCCAGTGAAGCATCGCCCCAGTAGCCGGACTCGCGATAGGTTTTCCGCCTTGCGGCGTCAAACGTTAATGTAACACTCATTGACTTGTTCTCTATTAATACAAATGACGTAATCTCCGGGGGCAAGCCGAATAAGACGCCGTAGCGTCGTTATCCGGTGTTTCAGAGCGTCAGCCGTAGCGAAACTCAACGCCGAACGTTCCCGCCGGGTATTCCCATTTTTCGAGAAGAGTATTGCCGCAGAGAACCCTGCAGGTCCCGCATTCCAGGCAGCCCGCGGAGTCAAAATGAATATTTCCCGCATCGTCCAGCTTATAGAGTCCGGCAGGGCAGGCTTTTATTAATTTATTAAACTCCTGCATGTCAGGCGAGGAGCGCAAAATGATATGTGGGTGTCCTTCATCTACGTAAAATTTATTTACGCCCAATTTGACGTCAACATTCACCTTATTGTCCGAACTCATAATGCCGTAGCCCCTTTTATGCCGTCTTTTAATAGATTCACCAGTCCAATTTTTTTCGCATGTGACAGGATAGTTTTACGCAACGGTGGGACTGGACCGCCATCAACGGTGAACAGATCGCCCACAATGTTTGCCGCCATTCGCGGGTACTCGGTAAAAAGCCGTGGGTTTTCCATTAATCCGGGGAGTTTGCGGAAATGCCGCATATCGCGTAACACGCCGTTTTTCTCCAGCGCGCGTTTGTAACCGGCAAGACTCGTGGCGGAAAAATCTTGCCGCGCTTTAGCGTCAATGGCGGTTTGAGCGGCCGCTTGCGCGGACGCGATGGCTAAATCCATGCCGCGGACGGTATAACCGAGATTCAGGCAAAGACCGGCGGCGTCGCCGACAATCATCACGCCGTCATTTGCCAGCTCCGGCATCATTGCTATGCCGCCTTCGGGCACCATATGAGCGGAGTATTCAAGCAGCGTTCCCCCCTGAATCAAAGGGCGTATTGCCGGATGCTGTTTAAAATCTTCCAGCATTTGCGGTACGCTTTTGGTCGCGTGAGCAATGTCGCCCAGGCCACATACCAGCCCCAGAGAAACCGAATCGCGGTTGGTATAAAGAAACCCGCCGCCCATGAGCCCGTTGGAGGGCGCGCCAGCGAATAACCAGGCGGCGCCTTCATGGGACGCCAGATTAAAGCGCTCTTCAATAAGTGCCGGAGAGAGCCCAATCAACTCTTTTACGCCGACGGCATAGTGATGCGCAGAAGAGGCAGGCACCATGTCCAGTGAACGGCCCAGCATGGAATTCACGCCGTCCGCGAGAATCACAATATTCGCATCAAGAATATCATCCCCGGCCTGAACGCCAGTGACGCGATTGCCTTCACGTACCAGAGCGTCGACCCGCACACCTGGGATAAACTGCGCGCCAGCCTGTTCCGCCTGCGCCATTAGCCACGGGTCCAGTTTGTTGCGCAGTACGGTATATGACGTAAGGGGCGGAGTAGGGGGCGCGCGGTGAAAATCAAGTGTGACGGCGCTTTCTTCGGTTAAAAAGGAGATTTTTTCACGGGTAACGACACGTTCGATGGGGGCGGACGTTGCGAATCCCGGCATAATACTTTCGATACTGTGAGCGTAGAGCCGGCCACCGGTCATATTTTTGCTGCCCGCGCTGTTTCCGCGTTCAATAACCAGTACATCCAGTCCCGCTTTTGCCATCACATACGCAGCGACCGTTCCTGCTACGCCTGCGCCCACCACAATAGCGTCAAATTTATCATCCGACATGCTTTATGCTCCTTTCCCGCCGTATCGACGACGGGAGATGTGCGTTGAAAAAGGAATTAGCGGCTTAACTGGTCGATGAGGGCAGGAACAACCTTATAGATATCGCCCACCAGACCATAATCGGCATAATTGAAAATGGGCGCGTTTTTATCTTTGTTAATTGCGACAATAATTTTTGCGCCGTTTCCACCCACCATATGTTGAATTTGGCCGGAAATGCCCAGCGTCAGATAGAGATCGGATTTCAACAGAACGCCGGATACGCCAATATAACGCTCGCGTTCCATCCAGTTTTCTCCTTCCGCAATGGGGCGGGAACAGCCCACTTCTGCGCCGAGGACGGTCGCCAGTTTATGCACCATATCCAGATCGCTTTGCGCCGCCAGGCCTCGTCCTACGCCGATGACCCGTTTGGCTTTGCTCAAATCGACGCTGCTTAACGATTTCGCGCGCCGCTGCTGGCACAATACCTCGTGGCGTGGGGCAATATATGCCAGCGTGGTCTGCGGGCAAGTATGACCGGGGAGAGGGGCGGCGGGTTCCAGCACGCCGGGTGCCAGCGTAATAATCGCCTGCGGGCTGTTTAATTTCTCTTTGCCGAAAGCAAGTCCGCCGTACATGCGATGCTCTGCGTGTAGCGTCCCGTCGAGGAGGTCAATAGACGTCGCGTCGTTCACCATCACGGCGTCAAGCTGGATGCTCAGCCGGGCGCCCAGCGCTTTACAGCGCTTGGTCGCCGCCATGAGCAGCAGCCCATTTTGGTCGCCTAATAACGAGGCCAGCGTTTCGGCATAGTTTTCCACGCGCTGCAAATCCGTATGCGATTCAAGAATGACTATCTCATCAGCGCCAAGCGCTTTCACGTAGTCGATCTCCGTGTTTCCTTGCACGATGGCGTAAACTTTTTCTCCCCACTGCCGCGCGCCGGTCATTAATTCGGCATAACGCTCTACGTTATCGCTAAATACCCATACGTTAGCTAAATGATTCATGATAATTTTTCTCCGTTGGGCTTAGTTCAGGGATTTTTTCAAATGGTCGGCCAGTGCGGTAATGGCTTCCGGCGAATCGTTATCGAGAATGATATGCTTGCGTTCTGTCTGCGGCGGTACCGAGATGGCGACCAGTTCCGCCATTGGCGTGGTTGGGGTCCAGTGGATATCGCTCGCCAGCCACGACGTAACGGCTTTTTTCCCGGCGCCGAGAATGGCTTTCATTGACGGGATGCGTGGAACGTTAATATCTGAGGTCACGCAAAGCACCGCGGGCAGCGTGAGCTCGATAATTTCAACGTCTTCTTCCAGTGTGCGTTCAACGATGATTTTGTCGCCGTCGCGTTGAATATGGCTTACTGCGTTGATGACGGGGAGTTTCAGGAGTTCGCCAGTCAGCAGGCCCACCTGTTGGGCATAAATATCGCCGGAGCCCTCTCCAAAGAGCAGCAGGTCAAAGCCGATTTTCTCCGCCGCGGATGCTAGCGCCAGCGCGGTTTCTTTGGGCAGGGCGTGCTCCAGTTGCGCATCCTGAACCATAAAAAGCGCATCCGGCCCGCGGGATAACACATCTTTGCGGACTTTTGAATTTTGTAACAGAGAGCCGCCGACGGTGAGCGCGGCGATCTCGTCGCCATCGCCAGCTAACTGCGCGGCGGCCTCAATTGCATTTAAATCAAACTGGCTGATTTTGGCCTCGGCACGATCAAAATTGAGCGAATGCTCCGGGGTCACGGTAATGTCCTGTTCTTCAGGCACCAACTTAAAGCAGGTTATTATTTTCATTGCATCTCCAGTGAGTCGCGTGCGGATAAGTAACGTAAATCTGACTGAAAATAGTCTGCGGCAGTCTGAAGAGGTTTTCGATGGGTCAATCTGTTTTCCTTGCCAACAATCTTGCACGAAAAATCTGCGAACAGAGAATCGTTAGCAAACATCTGAAAAGGGTGTCATAAAAATATAAATACGGTAGTGAGAATAATAAGTGCGAAGCATATCATCATTTTTTAACATGAAACGTGCGATGTTGTTTCTGTGAGGTTAAAAGAAAACATCAAAGATATGTCGGCTATGTATTTTTGTCTGGTAATACGCTATCGACAGGTAATCTGAGCTGTCTGCAAAAGAACATAATATCTTGCATTCGGAACGAATAATCTTGTTTTGCTGGTAATCTCCACGGTTGTACAACACTGACGCTCGCTTTATTTTATCCTGGTTATCTTTTTAAACCTGACAGAGGTTATTATGTATCAGCGCTGTTTTGACTCCGCCGCGGAGACGATTTTTGAACAGGACAAGACCCCTCGATTTTCACGTTTTGTCATTAGCGATGATCCAAACTGGGAGTCTGGCCATCATATGCATGATAATGAAACAGAGCTTATTTACGTCAAAAAAGGGATAGCCAGGTTAATTATTGACTCTTCACTCTACGTCGCGCATGCGGACGATATTGTCGTCGTTGAGCGGGGGCGGCTACACGCTGTAGCATCCGACAGCAATTCGCCGGCTACCACCTATACCTGTGCGCTGTATGGGTTTTGTTTTCCAGGTTGGGAAGAAAACCAACTATTGCAGAGTCATTCCTGTCCGGTGGTTTCCGTGGTTCAGGGGAAAGAGGTCATTAAAAGTATCTTTAATGAATTAAGCGTGTTACTTCCGCAGGGGAAAAACGTATTGGCTTCCTCTGTATACGATGCATTTGCTTACACTCTGACCGCGCTTTATTATGAAAATTTTAAAAATGCCTATCGTTCTGAACAAGGCTACATTAAAAAAGATGTATTAATTAAGGATGTACTTGTTTATCTCAATAATAATTATCGTGAAAAAATCACGCTTGACCAGCTATCGAAAAAATTTCGCGCCAGCGTCAGTTATATATGCCATGAATTTGCCAAGGAATATCATATATCCCCTATCAACTATGTTATTCAACGACGTATGACCGAGGCCAAGTTTGCGCTGACAAACACTGAGTCGCCACTGGCAGAAATTTCATGGCGGGTAGGATATGAAAATGTGGACCATTTTGCCAAATTGTTTATGCGGCATGTAGGATGTTCTCCCAACGATTATCGTAAGCAATTTAAAAATAGCCTGGTTGAGCAGGCGTATTTGCTGCCAAATACCTGACGGCGAAATTTATCTGATTTATTCGGCCTGATGCCGTAAAGCAGTCAGGCCGAATAAGACGTTCCGGTACGATCCTTACTTGTTCTGATAGTCTTTCAGAATTTGGCGTCCTGTCACATAGATCATTATTTCATCCGTGCCGCCACCGATACGTTCGCAGCGAACATCGCGCCAGAAGCGGGAGACACGGGCTTCGTCAGTATAACCAAGCCCACCCATAATCTGAATCGCATCGTCAATCACTTCCATCGCTGTGCGTGCGCAGTACAGTTTAGCCAGCGCGGCGCTGGTACGCAGTGACTCTTCCCGATCGGCCTGCCAGGCGACTTTCAACACCATATTGCGCATGTTTTCGATTTTGATGGCCATTAACGCCAGCTTTTCCTGGATCATCTGGTTATGGCCGATGGGTTTACCAAAGGCGATACGCTGGTTGGCGTAACGGGCGGCATCTTCAAATGCGCATTCGGCGAAACCTGTACTGCGCGCCGCATTAATCAAACGCTCCATTTCAAAATTGTACATGACATTGAGGAAACCCATGCCTTCTTCACCGACCCGGTCGCTTTCGTCCACCTCGACATTATCGAGATAAACTTCGCATGTACTCAACATGTGCCAGCCAATTTTGTGCAGCGGATTAATCTTTATGCCCGGTTTATTTGAGTCCACCCACCAAAGCGTGAACGCTTTTTTAGGATCTTTTGGCTCCGTATCGCGCGCCAGAACCAGCATGTAAGGATATTCTTTTGCACCGGTGATAAATGTTTTTTGGCCGTTAAGATAAACCTTGCCGTTTTTACGCGTCCAGGTTGTTGTGGCGCTATTATTATCAGATCCCGCGCCAGGTTCTGTTAAAGCTAGCGCATATGCTGGATCGCCGGTGGCCAGAGTACTTTCTGCTGTTTTACGCAGTTGTTCTGCGGAACCAAAACGGCGCATACTGTGAATGCATTGGCCGTTGGTAATCAAAAAGGCCGGAGCGCCGCATTTTGAGATTTCCATCAGCGCCAGCATTTGCGTTACATAGTCAGCCGGAATGCCGCCGAATTCTTCCGGGACGCCCAGCATCGAAATACCGTTTTCCGCCAGCGCCTGCATAAATTCTTTGGGATAGGTGCCCGTTTGATCGCAGGTACGGAAATACTCTTCCGGAAAATTGCTGGTGATTAACTCGCGAATACTGGCCAGTAATAGTTCTTGTTCTTCAGTTAATGAAAAATCCATATTTGTACTCCTTTTAATGTGTTGCGTCAGGAAGCGTGAATCCCATAGTGCTATCGGTAAATAATCTTGTGTCCATCAGTTTTAAATCTGGTGAGATAACCGGTGAAAAATCCATCTTGTCAAGAATATCCCGCTGCAGATCGACGCCAGGCGCAATTTCAATTAAATGCAGGCCATCTTGTTTGAGAGTGAAAACCGCACGTTCAGTGATGTAACGCACGTCTAACCCGCGCTCAAGCGCAATTTTTCCACTGAACGTAATTTCCGGCAGTTCGCTGACGAATTTTTTCACGCGACCTTCCTGCAGAATATTTAATTTGCCATCGGTAATTTCAGTTTTTAAACTTCCGGCCGTCAGAGTTCCGCAGAAAATAATTTTTTGCGACGTTGCGCTAATATCGATAAACCCGCCGGTGCCCATAATTTTGCCGTTGAATTTATGTACACCGACATTACCGTGTTGATCCACTTCGGCAAAACTTAAATAGCAGACATCGAGCCCACCGCCGTGATAAAAATCAAATTGTGAGGTCATATCAAGGATCGCGCGGGTATTGACATTGGCACCGAAGGCCACGCCCTGAGAGGTAATACCGCCCACCGGGCCTGTTTCCACGGTCAGCACGAAGTCATCGGCGCAGCCTTCCTCGCGAGCGACCAGACCAATACCGTCGGCAATGCCTACGCCCACATTGCCTACCGCGCCTTTACGCATTTCAAACAGCGCGCGTCGGGCTACCAGCTTGCGCTGATTAAGGGGCAGGGTAAGCTGGGTACTGTCATCAAGAGTAAAATCCCCGGAGATAAATCGGTTCACCGGCGCGCCGCCATACAGTTGCGTCTGGTCGGCGTCGACAACCACAATATCCACCAGATAGCCGGGAATACGCACGGATTTTGGATGCAGCGTGGCTTTTTTTACCATTTTCTGCACCTGCATCATTACAATACCGCCATTATTGTGAACGGCCTGGGCGATCACCAGCGCATCAAGATACATCACCTCATCTTCAAATGATGCATAGCCTTCGCTGTCGCAGGTGGTGGCGCGGATAAAAGCCACATTAGGCGCTATCGCTTTATAATAGAGATATTCTTTATTATCGATCTCTACCAACTTAATGAGATCTTCTTTAGTCACGTCGTTTAATTTTCCGCCCTGTTGGCGAGGGTCGACAAAGGTACCAATACCGATATCGCTCAGAATACCCGGCTGGTGTGCGGCACTGGCGCGCAGCGTCTGGGTTAATACGCCTTGTGGGTAGTTATAGGCGGCGATTTTATTTTGTTCAGCCAGTTCAGAAATACGGGGAGATTGCCCCCAATGTCCGCATAGCGCCCATTTTACCAATCCCTCCTGCGCCAGCGGGCTGATGCCGCGATCGGCGCGGTCACCTAATCCGGTAGGGCTAATAATAGATAAATCTCGTGGTGACTGGGTTGTTTTATATTTATCTGCCAGTGCGGTAATTAATGTTGTCGCTTCGAGAATGCCGCCGCCTGCGCCCAGAATACATAAAGTGGCCTCGTCCGGGATATAATTTACTGCTTCTTGTGCAGAGAGCACGGGAACGCGGCCATTAATGCGTGATGGCTTATTGAGTTTCATATTTACTCCACTATTATCCCTGAAAGCAATATCGATATAACCGTGTTAAGGTAATAAAGACAGCGGCTTTCAATGAATATGGAACATATTCATGTCAGATAACTATTTATTTTATTGTGGCAGAAAGAGAATATTCCGCCACACGATAAAGTATTACGCCTGGTGCAATATAGTTAATACGGTACGCAGATCGGCTACCGATATTTGTCCCGGCGCAGATGCTTTTTTCACCGCGCCAAACGTTGCTGCAGAACCGAACACTTCGCCGGCAAGACGAGATATTACCCCGGTTTTCGACATTGACATGGTAATAATCGGACGATCCGCATAGCGCTCCTGCATTTCTACAGTGGCGGTAAGTAAGGTCAGGACATCGGCTTTAGTCTGCGGCATGACGGCGATCTTCGGAATATCGGCGCCCAGTTCCTGCATTTTACGCAGACGCTGAACAATCTCTTCCGCTGCGGGCGTTTTATGAAAATCATGGTTAGACATGATCACCGCAACGTTGTGTTGATGAGCATAGCCGACGGTGGCTTTCACCTCATCGTCGCCGGTAAAAAGCTCAAGATCGATCATATCGACCAGACCGCTGTCAACCGCTGCACGATTCAGAGCGATATACTGTTCGGTGGTTAGCGCCTGTTCGCCGCCTTCTTTCGCGCTGCGGAAGGTAAATAGCAAGGGTTTATCGGTAATAATCTCCCGGATGGCGCCGGCGGCCTCAAGTACGCTTTCCGCCGTTGTCACGTTGGCAAAATGGTCAACGCGCCACTCCAGAATATCGAAATCCGCTTCACGGTAGGCGAGTGCTTCCGATTTCACATCGGTAATGGTTTTTCCCATTAGCGACACAATGATCTTTGGCGCGCCTTCGCCAACCACGAGATCTCTTACAGTTACGGTTTTCATTTGGTACCCTTCATTGTCATTCGTCGCAATTATAACTTTACCGGTCAGGCTGTGAATCCCATCACCTGCTTCACATAGTCCAATGGAAACGCTTTTCCTGTCCACAGTTCAAACTGTTCGGCTCCTTGCCATAACAACATGCCGTAACCATCAATTGTTTTGCAACCAGCTTGTTGCGCCTGCTGCAATAACTTTGTCATATGCGGATTATAAACACATTCGGTGACCAGCAATTCAGGGCGGAGCAGGGAAACATCGCCGATCAGGGATTCGTTCTCCAATGGTTTCATGCCAACTTTGGTGCCGTTCGTCAGAATATCTGCGCTGGCAAGCGCTTCAGTAAAAGCGTGCTGATCGGCAAGATCGGTGACGGTAACGACGCAATCGGTGTTTTCATTCACCCGCTTCGCAAAGGCAACCGCTTTTTCGAAAAAGTCATCTTTACGGTTAAACAGTTTAATTTCCTTAATGCCTTCAATGGCTGCCTGGGCGCCAATGGCGGTAGCCGCGCCTCCCGCGCCGAGCAGCACCATGGTTTTTCCCCGAATATCGAAACCGCTTTCTTTAATTGCCCGAATATGGCCCGTACCATCCGTGTTGTAGCCGCGTAGATAGCCGTCATCGTTAACAATGGTGTTGATAGCGCCAACCAGTTTTGCCGCTGGCGTTAATTCATCGACATACTCACACGCGAGCTGTTTGTTTGGCATGGAGACGCCCGTACCGCGCATTTTTAATGCTTTCAGTCCTTCAATGGCGCTGGCAAACGTCGTGTTATCCACTTCGAAAGCCATATAGGTATACGGTAGCCCCGCTTTTTCTAACGCTTTGTTTTGCATTTCGGGCGATAAGCTATGACGGATAGGATACGCCATAAGACCAATTAATTCATATTTTGCGGTAACATCCATTTTATACTCCTTAATAAGTGGACAGTGCAGAGCAGGGCGCATGCCTGTTGCGCATAGTTAACATTTTTACTGGAAATAACGCTCGCCAAATCGGACATCGTTTTGCGGGATCTTAAATACGCGATAATAGCGAATAAATACAATAATGGCGGTGATAAATGTCAGTAGTGCAAAGGAAAAATCTAACAAAATGATATATTGCAGGCCAATAGTAGAGAGATAACCGGTGATCAGTGGAATAATAAAGTTAGCTACGCCCCCCATCATCATATATATACTGGTGACTTTAGCTTTACTCTTAGGGAAAAATTCCGACATTACCGATACACCTAATTGTAAAATACCTCCAGCAGCGGAAAAACCAATCACGAAGGCGCCAGCATTACAGATCAGTGGAGAGGGATACAGGTAAATTGCCGCAGCGGTGAGTGTCGCCAGCCCGGCATTGAAAACATTGGCCCAGATAGGGCGAACCATTTTTTTCAGCAATGCGGCAAAAATAAACACGCAAACCAACGATCCCATACTGTAATAAGAGATGGTTTTCAGCGCGTCGGATTCCGCCATTCCGGCGAAGGCCATCGCATATTTAGGCATCCAGACCACAATCACATAGAAGGTTGAGAACGCGGCGACGCCAAATAAAACGGAAGCTACGCCTTCCAGCCAGACGAGGGGAGTACTGTTCATCTGGGGTAATTCTTTCGCAATACTGGCATCGACAAGTTGGCTGGGAAAACGGCTTTTCAACAGCATCAACGTGATGAGGACGAAAAGGATACCGGGGATTACCACCGCGTAGCCGTACCAGATATGGTTGACTAACAAGGCGCTGACGATAAGGGGATAAATCATTTGCCCAAAAGAGACCATCGCTTTAACCAGAATAACTGCCGAGCCCGATGCTTTGGGAAAACACTCCATTAATGCAGGGTATCCGCCGGTATCCAGCGCGGAGTTCGCCACGCCGACACACACCGCTAATATGAAAGCGATCATCAGGTTAGGACTGGCGGGAATACCGAAGAAAAACAGCATATATAGTACGGCGCCAAGCAGTATTATTGCCCGACGGCCAAATTTATCGGACAGTACGCCAAAGAATAAAATACTGACCAGACGGCCAAGACCAATGCCAGAGATTAAATAGGCGATACCGGCGCTATCCGTGGAGAATTTCTGTGCAAGGGAGGTCATGTTCTGGGCTAGTGTAATAACACTCATGCCGTGGAGAAAGTAACTAAAATAAATGCAGATAACAGCCAGCAAATATGGCATGTTGCGAGCCTTGTTCTGAGACATTTGTTCACAGCTCCTTGCTGATGGTTTGATTCAATGTCCTGCTTATTACTGCTTTACTACATGCAGCGATTGTTCAGTAACACTATAATTCGGTACTGTCGTTATATGTACATAACATGGCGTTTAAAATGCCAGGTTTATTGCATTGATAGCATTTCATTTGTTAGCCAGGAAATATAAAAATTGCTGCGTATTTGTTGTTTAATACATATAACTCGTGATGCTCATCGCAATTTTTCTGATAAGTGTGAAGATAATGAATAATAATTAACACGAAAATTACATTTTTTGTTTCCCGGTGATAATGGCTAACGTTTTATTTTGCATAGCAAGGCAATAATATTGCAACTGGCACGCTAACATTTATTGCGCAGTTGACGCTGCTTCAGCGTGATGTTGTGATTCAGCCCGACTTCGGTAACCGATGAACAGCGCGAGGAGAAATCCCGCTGCGGCGATACCGGTATCAAACCACATAATATGTGCAATGCTCATTTCTGAAATCCGCGCTGTGATCAACGGAATAGTGAACGTCGCGATACTGCCGGCGCTGTAATAAATGCCGGTCGCTTTACCTTTCTCCTGTGGAAAACGGGCCGCCATCAGCGTCAGGCCGATTTGTACTACGCCACCGGCGGAAGAGAATCCAATGACGAATGCGAAGATCATAACAACATAGGCCTGAGGATGCAGGCAGACCGTCAGAAGCGCAATAAAAGAGATAAAGGTATAAAACATCAATAATGTGGTAGAGCGAATTGTTTTTCTGACCAGCGGGGCGGTTATAAAAACGCACAGTAGCGAGCCGCAGGTATAAATACTTAACAGTTTGATGGATTGGGTATACGACATTCCTGCGACGAACTGTCCATACTGCGCCAGCCACTGGCTGATAAGATAAAAGGTTGCCATCGAGATATAGCCATAAAGGGTGTAGCTGATAAGATCGATGAGGGAGCAATGATGTACGCCTGTGACAGGCGCTTGCGAGATTTTGGGCTTCAATATCCGACCAGGATAGGGTGGAAAAGGACAGCGTAATAAAAACAGAGCATTAATAAGCATGATCGCCCCGGCAAGCAGGAAGGACCAGCCAAACCACATATTAGCCCAGACTAATAAACTGATAATAATGGGCAACAAGAATTGCCCGCCGGAGACAAATGCTTTGATCAGAATATTTGCCGTACTGGGGGAGCGAGGGAAGGCTTCCATCAAACTGGGATAGGTACCTGCATCCAAAAAACTGTTGGCCATACCCGCTAAAAAGCCACAGGCATAAGCGACAAAAATCGTCTGAGCATAAAGAATGCCAATGAAAAAAATCAGGTAACAGGCGGTCCCCAGAATGATAAAAGGACGGCGACCAAAGCGATCGGAAAGCATACCGGCGATTAACAAAACGCTTAGCCGGCCAATACCAAGCGAAGAGATCACAATAGATACGCCTGCGGCACTGGTATGCCATTGCTGTTCAAGCGATGACATGTTCAGGCTCATCAGGATAACCCCCATGCCATGTACAAAGTAATTAAAATACAACCCTACAGCGGTAGGGAAATAACGATTTTTCATATTATCTGACTCAGAGATGCCGCCTGAACGTTACAGTGGTATACACAGGCAGGAAGCATATTGGATAGGGTGACAAGTCAATGTCGTGATTGTGTGGTTTTCTATCCGGTATCAATACGATGCGGCGATAAAGTTTACGTCTAACACAGCCGCTCCAGATCATGTGCGAAAAGTTCGGCAGCAACAGATTGATAAATTTTCCACTCGATAAAATCACCCTCTGTATAAATGGACTGAAAAGAAGATAAATCAGGGAAGTAACGCATTGTATTATTGCCGATGCGGTTATTTATTTTGTCAACAATGGCGTTAATTCGTCGCTGTCTCCTGGCTTTCATTTCCTTCAGCCTGGCAATGATTTCTGGAGAGATGGGAGTGTCGCCAGCTTCCCATCGTTGCCAGGTTGCCGAATTATTATCCTGGGTGATATAGATTGTGCATTCTTCAATCGTCATATCAAAAATACGCCGTAGTGCTTGTAGTTCTAACGCGTTCATCATTTTTTAGGCTTTTATATGAAAAAAGTGATGCTATAAATAGCACCACCGACACCGTTTCGACTTGAACAGAATCACACTATTTTGTGCAATATTATTTGTTCGTTGCAGATATCGCGGTGTTGAAGGGAAACGGGAGCTGGCTTATGTAACAATGCGGCGAAAAAAGTTAAAAAAAAAGCCCATCGTAGGAGACGGGCAAAGACTACACACAGCAATTCGTTGTTTCACTCAGGGGATTTCCATGCTTATAAATCAATGTGTTGATTTATAACCGTGTGCTAATAGTAGGCATGAGCACTTTTTGCGTCGATCAGATTCGTCTCAATAGTTTAAAAACTGTAACGGATTTGCGACAGAAATGAGATGCGGCGGGGAACAGACGGGCGAATCAAAATGGGGTGTGCGTTGAATTGATAAACGTCGCTAAAGCATCGGGCGGCAATGCCGCCCGACGGAATTATGACTGCTTGTTGGCTTCCTCGATATCATCCAGCTCTTCAAGGATCTCCTCTGGTTCATTCGTCGGCGCCGGAACTTCATGTACCCATGCGGAGAACAAACGCCAGGTCACGGCCAGAAGCACCGGTCCAATAAACAGACCAATCATACCGAATGCAATCAGGCCGCCGATTACCCCGGAAAGGATCAGAAGCAGCGGTAAATCGGCGCCCATGCGGATGAGTACCGGGCGAATCACGTTATCCAGAGTGCCGACGATGGCGCTCCAAACCAGCAGCACGGTGCCCCAGGTGGTGTCGCCTGTCCAGTAAAGCCAGATAATGGCTGGAATCAATACCGGCAACGGCCCCAACTGAACCAGACACGAAAGGATCATCACTACCGTCAACAGGGTAGCGTAAGGCACGCCGGAAATCGCCAGCCCGACGCCGCCAAGTACCGCCTGTACCAGCGCGGTGACCACCACGCCAAGCGCCACGGCGCGGATCGCCTGGGCAGCCAGCAGAACCGCCGCATCGCCGCGTTTAGCCGCGAGACGACAGGCAAAATGGCGTATTCCCATCGCCACTTGTTCGCCACGCCAGTAAAGCAGGGCGCTAAACAACAGCATCAGGGCGCAGTGCATCATAAAGCGTCCGATATGCGCCGCCTGACCGACAAACCAGGTCGTGGTTGTGCCGATATAAGGCCGCACTTTCGCCATAATAGCGCTACCGCCCATATCCAGCAGGCTATGCCATCCGGCATACAGTTTGGCGCCAACTAACGGAATATTATTTAACCATGCCAGATCGGGTAGCGTCATATCGCCGCCGGTCACTGCATGGATGAGCGGGCCGCTACCATCGACAATGCTGTTCACCAGCAAGGCGACGGGAATAACGAAGAGCAGCACTAACAGCAGCGTCATGACCAGTACGGCAAGCGAGCGGCGGCCCCACAATATTTTTTGTAATTTCAGCAAAACGGGCCAGGTCGCGATAACAATCGTACCTGCCCATGCAAACCCCAAAATAAAAGGCTGTACTATCCACAAACAGGCCACAATCATGATGGCTAAAAACAGCACCGATAGCAGCACTTGCGCAATATCCCTGGGCTGACGAACATTTACCATAAATACTTTTCACCTTTGTCTTTGCGCCAGAACGTTGGCGCGACGTGAACATGCAAACCACACCCTATAATGATGAGCAATTTCAGCGGTTTTTAACAGGCCGATTCTGCATGTAATTCTGTTGGGCGCACAGGAAAAAAATGTGATACAACAAATAACGCAACACGCAAACGATTAAGCATCCCTTCCTGTGCGTAGACCGCTCGCGCTCGCCGGGTTGGGCGCCACCGTTCACAACATAGACCGCAGGAAAAGGTCAATATAATGATTCCACAAATTTCTCAGGCACCCGGCGTCGTTCAGCTGGTGCTCAATTTTTTGCAGGCGCTGGAGCAGCAAGGGTTTACGGGCGATACGGCAACCAGCTATGCCGACCGTCTGACAATGTCGACCGATAACAGTATCTACCAGCTTCTTCCCGATGCTGTTGTGTTTCCCCGTTCTACGGCGGATGTCGCGCTTCTTGCCCGTCTGGCGGCGGAGCCGCGCTTTACGTCGCTGATATTTACCCCTCGAGGCGGCGGTACTGGCACGAATGGCCAGGCGCTAAACCAGGGCATTATTGTTGATATGTCCCGCTATATGAACCGCATTATTGAAATTAATTCTGAAGAGGGATGGGTGCGGGTAGAGGCGGGGGTGATAAAAGATCAGCTTAATCAGGCGTTAAAGCCGTATGGCTATTTTTTTGCGCCGGAACTTTCCACCAGTAATCGCGCCACGCTTGGCGGTATGATTAATACCGATGCCTCTGGTCAGGGTTCGCTGGTCTATGGGAAAACGTCAGATCACGTCTTAGGCATACGGGCCGTATTGTTGGGGGGCGATATCCTTGACACGCAATCAATGCCCGTAGAGCTTGCCCGGACGCTGGGTGAAAACACGACGACGCCATGCCGCATCTATCAGACCGTCTATCAGTCCTGCCTGGAAAACCGTCAACTTATCCTCGATAGCTTTCCAAAGCTCAATCGTTTCCTGACAGGCTACGATTTACGCCACGTCTTTAACGATGACATGACCCGCTTCGATCTTACCCGCATCTTAACGGGGTCGGAAGGGACGCTGGCGTTTATTACTGAAGCCCGGCTGGATATTACCCCGATACCCAAAGTCCGCCGTCTGGTGAATGTAAAATACGATTCCTTTGATTCCGCGCTGCGTAACGCCCCTTTTATGGTTGATGCGCGCGCCTTATCCGTCGAGACGGTCGATTCCAAAGTCCTTAACCTCGCTCGGGAAGATATTGTCTGGCACTCCGTTAGCGAATTGATTACCGATGTGCCGGATAAAGAGATGCTTGGCCTGAATATCGTAGAATTCGCGGGTGACGATGAAGCGCTTATTGACGGACAGGTCGAGGCGCTGTGCCACCGGCTGGATGGCCTGATGGCGCGTGCGGAAGCGGGCGTGATCGGCTGGCAACTTTGTACCGATTTGACGGGTATTGAGCGTATTTACGCGATGCGTAAAAAAGCGGTAGGGCTGCTGGGTAATGCGAAAGGTGCTGCCAAACCGATTCCTTTTGCGGAAGATACCTGCGTGCCGCCTGAACATCTGGCCGATTACATCGCCGAATTTCGCGCCCTGCTGGATGGTCATGGCTTAAGTTACGGCATGTTCGGCCACGTGGATGCCGGGGTGCTGCATGTGCGTCCGGCGCTGGATATGTGCGATCCGCAGCAGGAACTGTTGATGAAACAGATCTCCGATGAGGTCGTCGCGCTGACCGCCAGATACGGCGGGCTGTTGTGGGGCGAGCATGGAAAAGGTTTCCGTGCGGAATACAGCCCGGCCTTTTTCGGCGAAGTCCTGTATGGCGAGCTGCGCAAAATAAAAGCGGCTTTTGATCCGCATAATCGACTTAACCCGGGTAAAATCTGTCCACCGCAGGGGATAGAGGCGCCGATGATGAAGGTGGATGCGGTAAAACGCGGCACCTGGGATCGGCAAATCCCGCTGGCGGTACGGCAGACCTGGCGCGGCGCTATGGAGTGTAATGGTAACGGCCTGTGCTTTAATTTCGATGCGAAAAGCCCGATGTGCCCGTCGATGAAAATTAGCCTTAACCGGATCCACTCGCCGAAAGGGCGGGCGACGCTGGTACGGGAATGGCTCCGTCTATTGGCCGATCGCGGCGTCGATCCGTTGAAGCTGGAAAAGGAGTTGCCAGAAAAACGCGCCAGCTTACGCACGCTGATTGCCCGCACCCGGAATAGTTGGCACAAACGCAAAGGCGAGTATGACTTTTCCCATGAAGTTAAAGAGGCCATGTCCGGCTGTCTGGCCTGTAAAGCCTGTACGACCCAGTGTCCGATTAAAATCGATGTTCCGGAGTTTCGTTCACGTTTCTTACAGCTTTACCATACGCGTTATCTGCGTCCGGTACGCGATCATCTGGTGGCGACGGTCGAGACCTACGCGCCGCTGATGGCGCGTGCGCCAAAGACCTTTAACTTTTTTATTAACCAACCGGTGGTTCGCAATCTGGCGAAAAAACATATCGGTATGGTGGATTTACCTCTGCTTTCTGCCCCTTCATTGCAACAGCAACTGGTGGGCCATCCGTCCGCCAACATGACGCTTGAGCAACTGGAGCGCATGAGCGCCGAGCAAAAAGCGAAAACGGTACTGGTGGTTCAGGACCCGTTTACCAGCTACTACGACGCTCGGGTCGTGGCGGACTTTATCCGCCTGGCGGAAAAACTGGGCAGGAGGCCGGTATTGTTGCCGTTCTCGCCGAATGGCAAGGCGCAGCATATTAAAGGTTTTCTTAATCGCTTTGCGAAAACGGCGAAAAAAACCTCTGAGTTCCTTAATCGGATCGCCGCGTTGGGGATGCCGATGGTGGGCGTCGATCCGGCGCTGGTTCTGTGTTATCGCGACGAATACAAACTGGCGCTGGGCGAACAGCGCGGCGATTTTCATGTGTTGCTGGTGAATGAATGGTTGGCGCAGGAAATAAATGCAAGACTGTCCGTCGAGGTGAGCGGCGAACCGTGGTACTTTTTTGGTCATTGTACGGAAGTCACGGCTTTACCCGGCGCGCCTGCGCAGTGGGCCGCTATCTTTGCCCATTTTGGCGCGAAGCTGGAAAATGTCAGCGTAGGCTGCTGCGGTATGGCGGGTACTTATGGACATGAACTCACCAATCATAAAAATTCGCTGGGAATTTATGAGCTATCCTGGCATCAGGCGATGCAACGTCTACCGCGAAACCGCTGCCTGGCAACCGGCTATTCCTGCCGAAGCCAGGTTAAACGCATTGAAGGTACGGGCGTGCGTCACCCGTTGCAGGCATTACTGGAGATTATAGGTTGATCTGGAAACGTGAAGTGACCCTCGATGCGCTTAATGCGATGGGGGAAGGGAATATGGTTGGCCTGCTTGATATCCGCTTTGAGCGTATTGGGGACGATACGCTGGAAGCGACAATGCCCGTCGATCATCGCACCAAACAGCCGTTCGGCTTGCTGCATGGCGGAGCGTCTGTGGTGCTGGCGGAAAGTATCGGCTCGGTCGCAGGTTATCTGTGTACGCAGGGGGAGCAAAAGGTGGTGGGGCTGGAGGTGAATGCCAACCATGTACGGTCGGCGCGTCAGGGGCGCGTACGAGGCGTCTGTAAAGCGTTGCATACCGGGGCTCGCCATCAGGTCTGGCAGATAGAGATCTTTGATGAACAGGGACGTCTGTGCTGTTCTTCGCGCCTTACTACGGCGATTGTGTGACGTTGTCACCATAAAAGTGTGATGCATATTGCTTTTGGTCAAAATGTGCGCAGAAAAAGGTGATATACTGTGCACGTTTACACATAAGCGAGGATGATATGTCTACTGATTTAGACCCAACCCAACTGGCGATTGAATTTTTACGCCGTGATAAAACCGAACTTTCTCCCGCGCAGTATTTGAAGCGTTTAAAACAGCTGGAGTTAGAGTTTGCCGATCTCCTCACCCTCTCTGCAACCGAACTGAAAGAAGAGATCTATTTCGCCTGGCGGTTGGGCGTGCATTAATAAAGTCTGTGTAGGCCGGATAAGGCGTTAGCCGCCATCCGGCTATGTTACCAGGCGATCTCACCAGACACTGTCCCCCGGTAATAGATAACCCCCTTGATTTTGTTTAAAAAAAATACAGATCGCCATTTGTGCTAAAAAGGCGCGCGCTCTTTATGAGATTATTCTTATGCCCCTTCAAGAGCTAAGCCATTAAGAGTGCCGGAGATAAGCGCCGGATGGGGCCGGAACCCTTAAGCCTGTATTGAACAGACTTAAGGGTTTTTCTTTTCCGGGCGCGTAAAAAACTAAGGTCTGTCAATAACCGCTGGCATGTCGTCAGCCGTATGATTATTCAAAATACGGTTAGCCAGCACACCTGACATCATCGATCCGTTAACGTTCAGTGCCGTGCGGGCCATATCAACGATAGGTTCGATGGCAATAAAAATACCGACCAGCGCAACGGGAAAATTCAATGTCGACAGGACAATCAGCGCCGCGAACGTACCACCGCCGCCGACGCCTGCTACGCCAATAGACCCTAGCGCAATGGCAGGCAACATCGCGGCCAGAAAATGCAGCGAGAGCGGATCAATGCCGATGGTGGGCGCAATCATCGCTACCATAATAGCCGGATAAATCCCGGCGCAGCCATTTTGCCCCATACTGGAGCCAAACGAAGCGGAAATATTGGCAATGGTGCTTTGTACGCCAAATTTTTCCTGGGCGGAAATGGCCAGCGGGATAGAGGCTGCGCTGCTGCGGGAAACAAACGCAAAGGTTAAGACGGGCCAGACCATTCTGAAATAACGCGCTGGATTATTACCGCTGAGGATCAGCAAGATGGCATGCACGATAAACATCATAAAAATCGCGATGTAACAGGCGCCGATAAAACCAAGTAAGCTGGCGAATTGTTCAAGGCGGTATGATGAAAATACGGTAGTCATTAATGCCATGACGCCATAGGGCGTTAATGCAATAACGATACGTACCATCTTCATGACCCAGATCTGAATAGCGTTAATGCCTGCGCTTAATTTCTGACCTTCTTCCGGCGCCTCTTTTTTGACCTTTAACAGGGCGATCCCCGCTATTAGCGTGAAGATAACGATGCCGATAACGGAAACACTTCTGGCCCCCGTAAGATCAAGAAAAATATTAGTCGGAATCAGCGATGTCACTAACTGGGGAATCGACACCGCGGCAGTCTTATTGACTTCTTCCGTAGTTAACATTGACGGCATGTGCACAAAAGCGCTGGCGTCAAGCCCCAGCACATGAGCGGTCAGTAATCCGATAAAACCGGCAACCATCACCAGGCATAACATGCATCCGACGATCGTCAGCGACATTTTTCCGATGCCGGCACTATTTTCCAGTTTATTGATGGCGGAAAGAATAGAAATAAAAATTAGCGGTATAGCGACCAGTTTTAGCAGGTGGACGTAACCATTGCCGACGATGCTGTACCATTCGATAATAGTTTTAGTGTGATTTGCTGAAATAAAATGCAGGGATAAACCAATAACAGCCCCTAAAAAGATAGCGATAAAAACGCTTTTCGACAGGGAATCGCTTTTTTGATTAATTCTCAAGATGACCCACGAGAAAACCAAAAAAAGTGCGATATACGCGAGCGTAACAACCATATTTTAAGCCTCTTGCCTCATTCAGCACCTGAAATGCCGGAAAGAGTTTACATAAACCTATAGCTCAAACTGAGTTATAGAACCGCAGCGGATTATAAAGAGCGCAACGCCAGGTATCCATACAAAAAATGGGGTTCTGACCTCGCCGCCCGGCAATGTCGACAGCCTATTAATTAAATAGTCATTTTCTATACATCTTTTCGTTTTTGACCTGTCAGAACGGTTAATGTCTTATAAATCATTACTTATCAAAATGTTAAGCGATTTTTTGTCTGTCGTATGACCTGACGGACAGGGTCTATGCTTAATAAAAGGCGCTCAATATAACCATTTGTTGGAAAGCCCCTGCGGTTAAGGGGTTGAAGTGATAATCATTATCACTAACATGCTGTTATATCCTGGTGATTTAGAACGCGAGGTAACTCTATGGAATTGCATTCAGGCACGTTTAACCCGGAGGACTTCCCCTGGCAAGGGCTGACGCTAACGCCAGCGGCGGCAGCGCACATACGTGAACTGGCAGCAAAGCAGCCGGGCATGTTGGGCGTGCGGTTAAGCGTAAAACAGACGGGATGTGCCGGATTTGGCTATGTTCTGGATACCGTTCGGGAGCCGGATAAAGACGATCTGGTTTTTGAAGCCGAAGGCGCAAAGCTTTTCGCACCGTTACAGGCGATGCCTTTTATTGACGGAACAGAAGTGGATTACGTGCAGGAAGGGCTGAACCAGTTATTTAAATTTCATAACCCCAAAGCCCAGAATGAATGCGGCTGCGGCGAAAGTTTTGGGGTATAGGCGGTACTATGTCTCGTAATACTGAAGCAACGGAAGAGGTCGGCATCTGGACAGGCGGACGCCTTAATTACAAAGAAGGATTTTTCACGCAACTACCCACTGATGAACTGGCAAAAGGCATCAGCGAAGAGGTGGTGCGCGCGATTTCCGCAAAGCGTAACGAACCTGAGTGGATGCTGGAATTTCGTCTCAATGCCTATAGAGCCTGGCTGGACATGGATGAACCGCACTGGCTGAAGGCGCACTACGATAAACTGAACTATCAGGATTACAGCTATTACTCTGCGCCATCATGCGGAAACTGCGACGATAACTGCGTTTCCCAGCCGGGAGCCGTACAGCAAACGGGCGCGAATACCTTTTTGAGTAAAGAGGTTGAAGACGCCTTCGAGCAGCTTGGCGTTCCGGTTCGCGAAGGGAAAGAGGTCGCCGTCGATGCGATTTTTGACTCGGTCTCCGTAGCGACCACATACCGTGAAAAACTGGCGGAACAGGGCATTATTTTCTGTTCTTTTGGCGAAGCGATACACGATCACCCTGACCTGGTCAGGAAATATCTTGGCACCGTCGTGCCGGGGAACGATAACTTTTTTGCCGCGCTGAATGCGGCAGTCGCTTCCGATGGGACATTTATCTATGTTCCCAAAGGCGTGCGTTGCCCAATGGAGTTATCCACCTATTTTCGCATTAACGCCGAGAAAACCGGTCAGTTTGAGCGCACGATTCTGGTGGCGGATGAAGGCAGCTATGTGAGTTATATCGAAGGCTGCTCCGCGCCCGTACGCGACAGTTATCAGCTCCACGCCGCGGTAGTGGAAGTCATCATCCATAAAGATGCTGAAGTAAAATATTCCACCGTACAAAACTGGTTCCCGGGCGACAACAACACGGGCGGCATTCTGAACTTTGTGACCAAGCGGGCGTTGTGCGAAGGGGAAAACAGCAAGATGTCGTGGACCCAGTCGGAAACCGGTTCGGCGATTACCTGGAAATACCCGAGCTGCATTCTGCGCGGTGATAATTCTATCGGCGAGTTCTATTCCGTTGCGCTGACCAGTGGACATCAGCAGGCTGACACCGGCACCAAAATGATCCATATCGGTAAAAGCACGCGCTCAACCATTATCTCAAAAGGCATTTCCGCCGGCCACAGCCAGAACAGCTACCGTGGGCTGGTAAAAATTATGCCGACGGCGACCAACGCCCGAAATTTCACCCAATGCGACTCCATGTT
Source organism: Salmonella sp. NW722 (assembly GCF_051702785.1). Taxonomy (NCBI): domain Bacteria; kingdom Pseudomonadati; phylum Pseudomonadota; class Gammaproteobacteria; order Enterobacterales; family Enterobacteriaceae; genus Salmonella; species Salmonella sp. NW722. The sequence goes on along the minus strand of NZ_JAMMIN010000001.1, from coordinate 415,921 downwards.
GATTGGCGCGGACTGCGGCGCGCATACGTTCCCGTATGTTGAATGCCGCAATAACAGCGCGCAGCTGGAGCACGAAGCGACAACATCACGCATCGGTGAAGATCAGCTTTTCTATTGTTTGCAACGCGGTATCAGCGAAGAAGACGCTATTTCGATGATCGTCAACGGTTTCTGCAAAGACGTTTTCTCGGAACTACCGCTGGAGTTCGCCGTTGAAGCGCAAAAACTGCTGGCGATTAGCCTTGAGCACAGCGTCGGTTAATGATGAAGGAAAAACCATGTTAAGCATTAAAGATTTACAGGTCAGTGTGGAAGAAAAAGCGATTTTGCGTGGCCTGAATCTGGAGATTCGCCCCGGCGAAGTTCATGCCATTATGGGGCCGAACGGTTCCGGGAAAAGCACGCTCTCCGCCACTCTGGCGGGACGTGAAGATTATGAGGTCACCGGCGGCTCGGTTACGTTCAAAGGTAAAGATCTGCTTGAACTGTCGCCGGAGGAACGGGCGGGCGAAGGGATTTTTATGGCCTTCCAGTACCCGGTAGAAATCCCCGGTGTCAGTAACCAGTTTTTCCTGCAAACCGCGCTGAATGCCGTGCGCGCCTACCGCGGGCAGACGTCGTTGGATCGCTTTGATTTTCAGGATCTGATGGAAGAAAAGATCGCATTGCTGAAAATGCCGGAAGATTTACTGACCCGTTCGGTAAACGTCGGTTTTTCCGGCGGGGAGAAAAAGCGCAATGATATTTTGCAAATGGCGGTGCTGGAGCCGGAACTGTGCATCCTTGATGAGTCTGACTCCGGACTGGATATCGATGCGTTGAAAATTGTGGCGGAAGGCGTCAACGCGTTACGCGACGATAAACGCGCTTTTATTATCGTGACCCACTATCAGCGCATACTGGACTACATCAAGCCTGATTACGTCCATGTCCTCTATCAGGGGCGAATTGTCCGATCCGGCGATTTTACTCTGGTCAAACAACTGGAGGAGCAGGGTTATGGCTGGCTTACCGAACAGCAGTAAAGCGCTACAGCAATGGCAGCATCTCTTTGAAGAAAAAGGAGAAAGTCGACCTGAGCAGGCAAGACAACATTTACAACAGATGTTACGTCTGGGATTGCCGACGCGTAAACATGAAGACTGGAAATACACGCCGCTGGAGGGCTTAACCCATAGCCAGTTTATCCAGCAGTGTGCGACTATCAGCGCCGCACAGCGTGATGCGCTGGCGCTGCAAATCGATGCCGTGCGGCTGGTGTTTGTCGATGGTCGGTTTATGCCAGAGCTCAGTGATAGCACGCAAAACAGCGGATTTGACGTTAGCGTCAGGGATGAGCGCCAGACGCTTGCCGCGCCGGTACATCCCGAGGTTTTTCTGCATCTGACGGAAAGCCTGGCGCAATGTGTCACGTATATACAGGTACGGCGAAATCAGCGTCCGACCAGGCCGCTACTGTTAATGCATATCACGCAGGGCGTGGATGGCGACGAGCTGAATACCGCGCATTATCGCCACCATCTGGCGCTGGCGGAAGGCGCGGAAGCGACGGTTATTGAGCATTATGTCAGCCTTACAGCGGCAAAACATTTTACCGGCGCGCGTCTGACGATGAACGTTGCAGACAATGCGCAACTGCATCATATCAAACTGGCGTTTGAAAATGCGTCCAGCTATCACTTTGCGCATAACGATCTTCTGCTGGCGACAGACGCCTCGGCGTTTAGCCACAGTTTTCTGCTGGGCGCCGCAGTACTACGCCACCACAGCAGCTCACAACTGAATGGTGAAAACGCGACGCTTCGACTGAATAGTCTGGCGATGCCGGTGAAAAATGAAGTCTGCGATACGCGGACATGGCTGGAACATAACAAAGGCTACTGTAACAGCCGCCAGTTGCACAAGACCATCGTCAGCGACAAAGGACGCGCGGTCTTTAATGGCCTGATTAACGTGGCGCAACACGCCATTAAAACCGACGGCCAGATGACCAATAATAACCTGTTGTTGGGGAAACTGGCTGAAGTCGATACCAAACCGCAATTAGAGATCTATGCCGATGACGTGAAGTGCAGCCACGGCGCGACGATCGGGCGTATTGACGATGAGCAGATGTTTTATCTGCAATCACGCGGCATCAGGCAGCAGGAGGCGCGGCACATGATTCTTTACGCGTTTGCCGCAGAGTTAACGGAAGCTATCCATGATAGCGCCCTTAAACAGCAGGTGCTGGCGCGAATCGGCCAGCGACTGCCCGGAGGCCTGGTATGACATTTCCTGTAGAAAAAGTACGGGCGGATTTTCCCATACTGCAGCGTGAAGTTAACGGCCTGCCGCTGGCTTACCTGGACAGCGCAGCCAGCGCTCAAAAACCTAATCAGGTGATTGATGCTGAATCTGCCTTCTACCGTCACGGCTATGCTGCGGTACATCGGGGTATCCATACGTTAAGCGCGCAGGCGACCGAAAGCATGGAGAATGTGCGTAAGCAGGCGTCGCGGTTTATTAACGCCCGCTCCGCAGAAGAACTGGTGTTCGTGCGCGGTACGACGGAGGGCATTAACCTTGTCGCCAACAGTTGGGGAACGGAAAATATTCGCGCCGGGGATAACATTATCATCAGCGAGATGGAGCATCACGCCAACATCGTTCCCTGGCAGATGCTGTGCGAGCGCAAAGGCGCTGAACTGCGCGTGATCCCATTGCATCCTGACGGTACGCTGCGGCTGGAGACCTTAGCTGCGCTGTTCGATGACCGGACCCGACTGCTGGCCATTACCCATGTTTCCAATGTGCTGGGGACGGAAAACCCACTGCCGGACATGATTGCGCTGGCGCGCCAGCATGGGGCGAAAGTGCTGGTGGATGGCGCCCAGGCCGTGATGCACCATGCTGTTGACGTCCAGGCGCTGGACTGCGATTTTTACGTTTTCTCCGGCCATAAACTTTACGGGCCGACCGGCATCGGTATTCTGTATGTTAAAGAGGCGTTGCTGCAAGAAATGCCGCCGTGGGAAGGGGGCGGGTCGATGATCTCGACCGTCAGCCTGACGCAGGGAACGACATGGGCGAAAGCGCCCTGGCGTTTTGAGGCGGGAACGCCGAATACTGGCGGCATCATCGGTCTCGGCGCGGCAATTGACTATGTGACGTCGCTGGGACTGGATAAGATTGGCGATTATGAGCAGATGCTGATGCGCTATGCGCTGGAGCAACTGGCGCAGGTGCCTGATATCACGCTGTATGGTCCGGCACAGCGGTTGGGCGTCATCGCGTTTAATCTGGGTAAACACCATGCTTACGACGTCGGCAGCTTTCTTGATAATTACGGCATCGCGGTACGAACGGGGCATCACTGCGCGATGCCGCTCATGGCCTGGTATGGCGTGCCGGCAATGTGCCGGGCTTCGCTGGCGATGTATAACACCCATGAAGAAGTGGACCGACTGGTGGCAGGATTAACGCGTATCCACCGCTTATTGGGATAACAGTGAGGTTTTATGGCTGCGCTACCGGATAAAGAAAAATTGCTGCGTAACTTTACGCGTTGCGCTAATTGGGAAGAGAAATATTTATATATTATTGAGTTGGGGCAGCGCCTGGCGGAGTTAAATCCGCAGGATCGCAATGCGCAAAATACGATTCATGGTTGTCAGAGCCAGGTGTGGATCGTGATGCGGCGAAACGCCAACGGCATTATCGAATTGCAGGGCGACAGCGACGCGGCGATCGTTAAAGGTCTTATGGCGGTGGTATTTATTTTGTACCACCAGATGACGGCGCAGGATATTGTGCATTTTGATGTCCGGCCATGGTTCGAAAAAATGGCGCTTACACAGCACCTCACGCCTTCTCGTTCTCAGGGGCTGGAAGCAATGATTCGCGCAATTCGCGCTAAGGCCGCCACTCTTAGCTAAACTGTACAGACAGCGTTCTACCTGATGTCAAATCCTTTGTCGGACGGCGACGTCGCTTTATCCAGAGTGGACAGAGCGTATATTTTGTTGTTCTGATAAGCGAAGCGCTACCAGTCGTCGCAGAGGGCATCACCAGGAATACAGGAGGTTTGGTATGAAACGTGCGTCTTTCATTACGCTAACTATTATCGGCGCGTATAGCGCGTTACAGGCAGCCTGGGCGGTTGATTATCCATTACCGCCCGAAGGCAGCCGTCTTATTGGTCAGAATCAAACCTATACCGTACAGGAAGGTGATAAAAACCTGCAGGCTATCGCCCGGCGTTTTGATACGGCGGCGATGCTCATTCTTGAAGCGAACAATACGATTGCGCCGGTGCCTAAGCCCGGTACGCTAATTACCATTCCCTCGCAGATGTTATTGCCGGATGCGCCCAGGGAAGGCGTTATCGTCAACCTCGCGGAGCTACGGTTGTATTATTATCCGCCGGGAGAAAACCGCGTTCAGGTATATCCCATCGGCATCGGTTTGCAGGGACTGGAAACTCCCGTCATGGACACCCGGATAGGGCAAAAGATCCCCAACCCGACGTGGACGCCGACGGCGGGCATACGCCAACGTTCGCTTGAGCGGGGGATCACGCTGCCGCCGGTGATCCCTGCCGGGCCAAATAACCCGCTGGGACGCTATGCGCTGCGTCTGGCGCACGGTAATGGGGAATATCTCATTCATGGCACCAGCGCGCCGGATAGCGTGGGTCTGCGCGTGAGTTCCGGTTGCATTCGCATGAACGCGCCGGACATCAAAGCGTTATTTGCGCAGGTCAGAACGGGGACGCCGGTAAAAGTGATTAACCAGCCGGTGAAATTCTCTGTCGAGCCGAATGGCATTCGTTATGTAGAGGTACACAGGCCGCTATCGCCGGAAGAAGAGCAAAACGTGCAGACGATGCCCTACGTGTTGCCTGCGGAATTTACCGCATTCAGAAACGCGCAAGGGGTGGATAGCCGCCTGGTCGATAAGGCGCTATACCGGCGAGCCGGGTATCCAGTCAGCGTGAGCGCCGGGCAGACGCCAGCGGTAAATACGACCGCAGTCGAATCCGCTCAGAATGGTTTTGTCGGGGAAGAGGGGCAAACGCGCGCGACGCAGTAGCCTTCGCAGCAAACGACGGACAAAAAAATGGCGCACGATGTGCGCCATTTTATATTGTGCGTCAAATTATTTACAGATGCGGAATACTTTGTTGTCCAGACGCTGGTTCGCGCGAGCGGCGTCGTCTTTAGCAGCCTGAACGTCGGAACGCATTGCATTTACGTCATTACTCAGTTGATCAACTTTAGCGCTCAGCGTCTGTACATCGGAAGACAACTGATCGATTTTAGCGTTGCTGGAACAACCTGCCAGTAACGTGGAACCCAGAACTACTGCACCTAAGATCAGTTTGTTAGTGCGGTTCATAACAATAACCTTATATTTTGTGTGGTTATATAGGTAAAAAAAATGGCGCACGATGTGCGCCATTTTTATTACGCAGGTACTATTACTTACGGTATTTAGTAGCCTGGTTGTCCAGACGCTGGTTAGCGCGAGCTGCGTCGTCTTTAGCAGCCTGAACGTCGGAACGCATTGCGTTCACGTCGTTGCTCAGCTGGTCAACTTTAGCGTTCAGAGTCTGAACGTCAGAAGACAGCTGATCGATTTTAGCGTTGCTGGAGCAACCAGCCAGCAGAGTAGAACCCAGGATTACCGCGCCCAGTACCAGTTTAGTACGATTCATTATTAATACCCTCTAGATTGAGTTAATCTCCATGTAGCGTTACAAGTATTACACAAACTTTTTTATGTTGAGAATATTTTTTTGATGGGAATGCACTTATTTTTGATCGTTCGCTCAAAGAAGCATCGAAATGCATGAAAGTCCCTAAAAAACCGAAAGAAAACAGGGGGCTTCCATCGGATTCTTCTTAGATAATCCGCAATTAGATAGTAAAATCCGATTTGATTTTTTTATTAATAGTGGCTATCGATTAAATAAAAAAAGCGCCGGAAGGGCGCTTTTTTAAACAAATTAATTCACACAACAATTATTACAGTACGTGAACAGAGGCGGTGTTAGTGGTGCCGCTTGGAACCAGCGCGCCGGAGACCATCACTACGACGTCGCCTTTCTGGGCGAGTCCGCTTTGCAGGGCGACATCTTTGCCCAGACGGTAGAAATCATCAGTAGAATTGATTTCTTTCACCAGCTGCGATACCACGCCTTTGCTCAGTACTAACTGGCGGGCGGTCACTTCATTGGTGGTCAATGCCAGGATGGTGGCGTCCGGGAAGTATTTACGCACGGCGCGAGCGGATTTACCGCCCTGGGTCGCTACCACGATCAGCGGCGCTTCCAGTTTTTCGGCGGTTTCTACCGCGCCGCGGCATACTGCTTCCGTAATGCGCAGTTTACGGCTGTCGTTGTTGTAGTCCAGACGGCTGTTCATGACGCGGTCGGTACGTTCGCAGATGGTCGCCATGATAGAAACGGCTTCCAGCGGGTATTTCCCTTTGGCGGATTCGCCGGACAGCATAACCGCATCCGTACCGTCGAGGATGGCGTTCGCAACGTCGCCTGCTTCTGCGCGGGTCGGACGCGGGTTTTTGATCATAGAATCCAGCATCTGAGTCGCGGTGATCACGACTTTACGTGCGCGGATACATTTTTCGATCATCATTTTCTGCGCAAAGATCACTTCTTCAACCGGGATTTCTACGCCCAGGTCGCCACGCGCAACCATGATGCCGTCGGAAGCTTCGAGAATTTCATCGAAGTTGTTCAGGCCTTCCTGGTTTTCGATCTTAGAGATAATCTGGATGTTTTCGCCGCCGTGGGCTTTCAGATGCTCGCGAATTTCGACAACGTCAGAACGTTTACGGATAAAGGAGGCCGCAACAAAGTCAACGCCCTGTTCGCAACCGAAGATCAGGTCCTGTTTGTCTTTTTCAGCCAGCGCCGGCAGAGCAATAGAAACGCCCGGCAGGTTAACGCCTTTGTTCTCGCCCAGATCGCCGTTGTTCAGCACCTTACAAATGACTTTATTGCCTTCGATGGCGGTCACTTCCATACCGATCAGACCATCGTCAACCAGGACGGTGTTGCCAACGCTCAGGTCGCTGGTGAAGCCTTCATAGGTGACGGCAACGATTTCATTATTACCGACCACGGATTTGTCGGTGGTAAAAGTAAAGGTTTGGCCCGCTTTCAGCGAAACGTCGTTACCGCCCTCCAGTTTAATGGTGCGGATTTCTGGTCCTTTAGTATCAAGCAGAATAGCGGCTTTTTTACCGGTTTTGCTCATCACGTTGCGCAAGTTCTGGATACGCTGACCGTGTTCTGCATAATCGCCATGAGAGAAGTTCAGACGCATGACGTTCATGCCCGCGTCCAGCATTTTGCTTAACATCTCTTCGGATTCGGTTTTCGGACCGATAGTACAAACAATTTTCGTCTTTTTCATGACAGTCTTAGTCTTTAAGTTGAGGAGGATATGGAAATCTGGCTTCGGGCGCGCACGGCCCGGAAGCTAAGCCTGTGTTGCTAAAGTGATGATGCCTCGCTCTAAGGATAGGTGACATCGAAAGAGCGTGCAGAGGAATGTGTGCTCGCGTTTCAGCCCAACGGGAAGGGGATAATTTTAGTCGTTGAGTTTTACAGTCCAATGCGCTGAAACCATTCAAGAGACAATTGGCGCGCATTATACGCTGAAATTTACAAAAAAGGAAAATGAAAACCCTGTTTCAAAAGACATCTGTGCAGATCCACAACGGTTTGTTATTACGCTGTTTACGATGTCGCTGGCGATGACGCCGCCCGAACAGGGGCGGCGTTGCGCAACAATGGGTGTTGTTGCGCATAATGTCAATCGAGCAACTTTTTGCCTTCCAGGTCGATGGCGATGTTTTGGTTGTGTGCTTTTCGATAGCACAGAATCGCTATCCCGATCGCCGCCCAGCTAATTCCGAGTATCAGAGCGTGAATGTTCATGTTTAAACAGACGTAGCCGATGACGATCATCCCCATGATCGGCGAAATGACATGGGCGAAAATGCGCCGCTGGGCTTTCATCCGGAAATTGAACAGGATAAACACACACAGGTTCACGACAAAAAAAGCGAAAAGCGCGCCAAAGTTCACCAGCGTGGAGATAGATTCAATCTTGCCGGAAAACAGGTAGCTGAGCAGCAGGGTGACGCCGCCGGTAAACAGAATGGCATAATCCGGCGTTTTACGCGTGGTATGGACGTGAGCGAGGAAGGCGGGCAACATTCGGTCGCGCCCCATTGAAAATAACACTCTGGACACCGCCGTTTGCGCGGTAATAATGTTGCCGACGGCGCACACAAACGCCACAATGATGGAAAATGCCACTTTGAGCCAGATACCGCCAACGTTGCCGGCAATGGTGAAAAATGCTTCATTCGTCGCATTGCCTTCCGCGAAGCGGTCGACATTACCGGTGGCGAACGCCGCAAACGCCACAACGATAATAAACAGTACCGTCGCCAAAACTAACGCCAACAGCGTTGCTTTACTGACGGCGCGTCCCCCGCCTTCGCTTTCTTCACTTAATGTACTGATAGCGTCAAAGCCGAGAAAGTTCAGCGCAGCCACCGAAATCGCCGTCGCGATGAGCCCAGGGGTGAACCACTGTGAATCGAAAAAAGGCCGGAAGGAAAGCGTTATCTGACTACTGTCCAGCATCATCAGACGGACAATGAGTAGCACGAAAATCGCCAGAATACCGAGTTGAATAAAGACCAGTAACTTATCGAATTTCGCCGTTTGCTGTATCCCGAGATAGTTGACTCCGGTGCCAATAGCCACATAAATCAACGGCCAGACCCAGACCGGGATTTGCGGTAAAATAGCGTGGACCGCGACGCCGCCCAGCACCGCCACGAGCGTAGGGAACAAAAGATAATCCAGCAGTAATATCCATCCGGTCAGAAACCCTACGGCGGGATTAATGCATACGCCAGCATACGCATAGGCCGAACCCGACGAGGAGATATGTTGCGATAAGGTAGAGTAGCTGTACGCGGTAAAAAACATCGCGATCGCGCCAATAATATAAACCAGCGCAACCATACCGTGCGAAAGATTATAAACGACGCCATAAAGAGAGACTGGCGCGATAGGCACCATAAACACCAGACCATAAAGCACTAAATCGGTAAGAGACAATTTTTTGACTTTTTTCATGATAAATACCTTAATGGCTTTTTATGCCAGATCGCGTAAAAACGCGCTTACCGCTGCGAGGCAGGGCGCGATATTTTCTTCATGCGGGTTATGGCTGCTGCCGGGAATAGTGACCGCGCGGCAGTCTGAAATGTGAGAGAGAAGCGGAGAGACGACGCGCTCGGTTGCCTGATCGTTTTCGCCGCGTAGTACCAGAACAGGACAGCGTATCTGGCACAAATGGGGCGTAATATCCCAGTCGGCAAGTTTGCCATTTGCCGCCAGTTCATTGGTTCCCCATAAAATGTGATAACCCGTAGGGTCGGCGGCGAACTGCGCATTAGAGCGCTGAACATGAACGGCTTCTTCTGCGAGGGTATAAACGTGTCTGGCATAATAAGCGACCAGCTGTTCCGGTGGGTTTTGATAAATGACGGCGGGCATAATGACGTTTTTGATATCGTCATCGGACATTGGCGTCAGAGCGTTAAAGAGCCGTATGGCTTCCTGTTGCCACAGGGCGATACTGGCCGGCGAACTGGCCAGTATCGTCCCGCGAAGCCCGGCAGGCTGTAAGCAGGCGTGCTCTGCGGCAAGCATTCCGCCCCAGGAATGTCCCAGTATCGAATACCCTTGTCCGATACCCAGGTGATTAATTAATTGGGTTAATTGACGGAGATAACGCGCAATAGTCCAGAAAGACGCGTCGGCATGAGGAAAATGCGTTGAACGACCGCAGCCATATTGATCGTAAAATATTACCATGCGCCCGTCATCAGCCAGATGGCGATAATTTAATAAATAATCAAAGCCGCCAGAAGGGCCGCCGTGAAGGATAATGAGCGGCGTGAGTAATGATTTTCTGTCTCCATAAATCCGATAGCTTGTCAATATGTTTTCAGAAAACATTTCGCCATAGAGATAAGTATCATTCATATTCTTAATGACTCAGTGTGTGGCAGGGCAGGCGAAATTTATATTCGCCTGGGTAATATTATTTTTTTATTGTGTGTAAAACATTACACCAGAAGGTGGCGTAATGTTCCCATTGCAGAAACTGCGGGCTTCCCCAGTGCGGTGAACAATCACTGGCAAAGCAACATACTTTCCCTTTATGGTAAGTACCCATAACTAACAGTGGATCACCATTAATTTCAGCAAGGACCTGACTATTTTCTTTGGCGATAAGCTTGTTATAGCCCAATAGCGGCGGCCATTCGCTAAATGGCTGGGTAATAACATGCTCTACCGCAGTATTTACTGCTTTACATCCTTGCGGTAGTTCTACGCGGTCATCTACATCCAGCATATCAACCGGCAATACCTCCGCCAGAACCGTATTTTTATAATTGGCTTTTGCTTCTATTCCCGTAAAGGATAAATACCCGCCGATCATCAACAGACCGCCGCCCTCAGCAACATAATCGGCGATAAGTTGTAATGCATCAGGAATAATGTCCATATTATAAAACGTTCTGTTTTGTAGCAGGAACGTATTGCTACCGATATCACTGATGACGATCGCATCATAGCAGGCTAATGCTTCGGCGGTTTGTGGAAAACGAGTTTGCACAATATGGGCAGGCATGTAGTCTACATCGATATTACCCTGACGTAAGCAGGATAATAAATAGTCTGCGCCTTCTTCGTATTTGCTCGATGTAAAGCTATCAAAACCTTTAGAGTGAATCATATGAATGTGCCAGGATTCGCCAATAAATAAAATTTTCATTATGTCACCTGTTAATTAATGTTAATGACTTTATTAGATTGGGTACGCATTCGATGTAAAACCTGCAAGTGCTGAGGCATACTCGACGCACCGACTTGTTCCACCGCCAGAGAAGCGAAAGCGGAGGCATATTGAATGGCTGCGACCATATCTGCTTGTCGCGCCAGCGCGGCGGCTAAGGCGCCATTAAAAGCGTCACCGGCCCCAGCGGCATCTTTTACCACGGCGCTCCACGCAGGAATATACAACGTGCGGGCGTGCTCACAGAGCAGAGAGCCACGGGCGCCAAGGGTAATGATGACTTTTTTCACCCCGGATTGCAGAATAATATTTCCGGCTTTTTTCGCATCATTAATATCAGTAATGGTTACGCCGGATAAAAAAGAGGCTTCAGTTTCATTCGGCGTGATGATGTCAATATCAGATAATAAATGCGTCACCTGTTTCGTATAGGGGGCAGGATTCAGCATGATCATTTTATTTTCTTGTTTTCCCAGGCGAATAAATTCAGTCAACGCTTCAATGTTCGTTTCGAGCTGCATTAACATAACGTCAGACTCGGCGATATAACGGTGTTGCTCGTTAATCTCTTGCGTGGTGAGCATCATATTGGCGCCAGGGTAGATGGCGATAATATTATCGCCATCCACGGCGGAGACATAGATCAATGCGCTACCGGTGGGCGCTTTATCTGTTTGATACGCGCTGTATGAGGCGATACCTGATTGAATAATATGATTCATAGCAAATGCGCTGAACTGATCTTTGCCCACTTTAAAAATAAAATGTGCCGCAGCGCCGGCATTGTTCGCCGCTAAAGCCTGGTTGGCTCCTTTACCGCCAGGATAGAATCCAAATTGACTGGCCAGAATGGATTCTCCGCTTTGTGGAAACCACGGCACGGTTGCTGAAACATCAATATTGAATGAGCCTAAAACACACACCTTGCCTGCTTTTTTTGTGTTTTCCCGGCACAGTTTTGCATCCTGATGGATTGGCGTGGCGATAGTGCTGGAGATATCAATCTTATTTTCAGTGATAAGCTTACTCAGCGCGTCACGGTTTAAAATCCCTCCGCCATAGCAACGCTGAAGCATACCTGATTTCTGGAAATAGCGTAGATCGGAACGAATAGTCTCCTGGCTAACCTTATAAAGGTCTGAAAGTTTACTGACGCTAACACTATTATCCTTTATCAGTAAATTAATGATGGCATGACGTCTTTCTTCTTTAAACATATTGCCTCCGGGTAGTGAGTTGAATTGTATTTATGGCAATGTTGTCATGCGGTGAATTCAATCACAGATTATGCGGTCAACCGGAAGTAACCCCAAATGAATGTCAATAATCAGAAGCGCAGTCAATGTGTTAAATATTAATTGCTTACAGAAGGGGAAAATAGTTTTGTGAGTGTTGTCATATATTTTCTATGTAATATGACGGGGTGAACGTAAAATAGTTGGGCTTGCACGATTCAGTGAGTATATGCAGCCGGACAGCGTTCGCTTATCAGTCGCTACCCTCGACGAAATAAGACGATATCGCTCTCCGGCCCGGGGGTTATATACGCTCGATTTTTGCCGGCAGCCCCTGACGTACTGCCGCGCCAGAAACCCAGTCGAGCCAAGTGTTGGTAATGGTTCTTGTCGGATCAGCAAAGCCCAGATCGTTAAGATTTATGCCTGCCCTGATTTGTGGATCATACGGCATAGGCACGCCATCCAGAGAGTGCTGCGTTGCGCCCATCTCGCGGTGGCCATATCCGTGTTCGATGGCGATGACGCCTGGCATCACGCCATTTAACAAACTGATTTGCGCCACGACCTGACCGCCCGGCGTAATGATCCGTACCCGATCGCCATGTTGCAGTCCATAACGCTCGCCGTCTTGCGGATTCAGCGCCACCAGGTTTGCTGGCTTCACATGGTGTAAGCGCGGGATGACGGCTGTTGAGCTGGACATGGTATTTGATTTAAATGAAATCAGTTTCAGCGGCCATTGCCCAATGGGAAACTGGTCGTCAATCGCACGACCATCTGACAAACGCGCCGGATACCAGACCGGGCAACCGCTGAAACGCTCCCCGGTGATGGCGTGACGGTGGGCGGCAACATCTGCATTCCAGATCTGTAAGGGTTTTTTCCACGCGTTACCTAACCGTTGCTCCGTATAGCCGCTATCCTCGGGCGCAAACCGGCCGCCACGCGAGTAGATAAACGCCACGCGACCGACCTCATCAGCTTTAAGCGTGTGCTGAATTGCTGGCAGAATGCGGCTGACGCCGGTAAGCGAAATATCTTCCTGATTTGCCAGCGCGACCGGCGTCTTGCCCATAAAGGCGATATTAGCGGCTACGCGCAGATAGAAATCTTCCGCCCGGTTCAGTGGAAAAGTATTGCCCTGCGGATCGGTTATCGCCCGGTCGCCGAAGCCGGGCAGACGAAGCCGTTTTGCTACCGCAATACAAAATGCTTCCATTGAGACAGGTTGCCCGTCCGCCGTGCGGTGAGTGGCGGGGGCGACAACCGGCCAGCGGGCGGTAGTGGCTTTACTGGCTACGCCGCCCCAGGGCGCCGTAAAGCCCCAGCTCTCAAAATTATGTGTATCCGGCACAATGTAATCCGCCAGCGCCGTCGTTTCATTCATAAAGGCGTCAATCGCGATAAAGAGCGGCAGTCGGCGAGGGTCTTTTAGCTTTTCTTCCGCCACGGCGCGTAGACCGGGAACACCGTAAAACGGGTTGCTCATATTGGAAATCCAGGCTTTAAGCGGATAAGGATAGCCTTCGAGCGCGGAGGTCAACAGTTCGGTAAGCTGGCCTGCCACAAAGGGATACCACGGCGCTTTGGCTGGATAAGGGGATTGCCCGCCGGCAATTTTGTCGCGGTATTCTTCCGATGCTTCATAAGCGGTTTTGCTACGGGCAATACTTAACCCTGACGGTTTCACTTTTCCGGCAAAACTGTTCATGTTGTAGCGGGGGCCGTCGCTAGCGCCGTTGAATTTGCCGCCGCCGACAAAGACGCCGCCGGACAAGCTGAGGTTGCCGATCAGCGCGTTAAGCATCATGACCGACCAGGCGTTATAAAACCCATTGCCGGCCATCATGCCGCCGTGACTGATGACCGCAGCTTTACGTCCGTGACTGGTAAAGGTTTCCGCCAGCGCGATAATTTGCGCTTCCGGCACGCCGCACTGTTCGCTGTATTGCGCCAACGAGAGCTTTTCTGCCGCCTCTTTCAGGCGTTGCAACCCGCTCTTCACCGTGACCCGTTGGCCGTCGGCGAGCGTAACGTACTGCGTCACGAAAAGCCGTGCCTGTCGGCAAGTGGATGCATCGACCAACTCGCCGTCGGTATTCAGTACGACAGGGGTCTCTTCGCCATCGGGCGTAAGATGGCGCAGCGTCAGGTGTTGTCCGGCAAGCGTCGGCAGTTCATCCGCAATGACCAGGTGCGTGGCGTTGGTCCAACTTTGCTCGCCGGCCTGCTGCATCGCCTGTACGCCGGGAATCGCCAGATAATCAGCATTATAACGTTGATTATCCATGATCCAGCGGATCATCCCCATTGCCAGCGCCGAATCGCTGCCGGGCATGACCGGTTGCCAGCGACCGCGAGGATCGGCGAGCACCGTTGATAAGGGGAGGGCGGGGGCGACCACGACGTATTGAAAATTCTCACGCAGCCGGGCGCTCGCCAACTGACGCGCCTGGCGTTTAAACGGATTGCCGGACTGTGCCGGGGAGGTGCCCATAAAGAGCGCAAACTCCACGTTTTCCCAGTCGGGTTTGACATGCGGGTTTTTATCCAGATCGCCCATCAGCGCCCCAGAGCCGGCCCGGTAAGCCAGTCCACAGTAGGCGCCATGCGCGCCGAAATTCTTGCTGCCGAAGCTATTTAGCGCAAAACGACGCAGAAACGCATCGCGGCCTTCGTCGCTGGTATTCGTGACCAGTAACTGATTGGTTTTGGGCCCGAAACTGGGGTGCTTTGCGTCAATTGGCGTATCCGGCGCATGAATCGCGCGCAGTCCGTCCACATGACCTTCGCCAAACAGATCGCCGCCTTCCACGACTTCTTCAATAAGCTGCTCAAAGCTGATGCGCTGCCATTTCCCTTCGCCGCGTTTACCCACGCGTTTCATCGGTTCAAGCAGTCGCAGCGGACTGTACAGGCTTTCCAGCAGCGTGGCGCCGCGCGCGCAGGCGGTTGAGCGGGCGTCAAGACCGCTTTCTCCCGCCAGTTGCTCCATGGCTTCGCTAAAAGGGACGGACGAGTCAATCGGGTGTTCCTGCGACAAGGGGTGATAGGGATTGCCGGCGATGCGTATCACTTTGCCATCGGCATTAACCCGGGCGCGGATACCGCACTGTGTCCAACAGCCGAAGCATTGCGTCATGGCGATGGTTTGTTGTGGATTTTGCTGCCAGTGCGTTTGCGCCTGCGCCTCCGGAATTAACGCATTGCCAAAGATGCGGTCGCGCGTTACCTTGCCGGACGTCCCGTTTAACAGGCCATCAATTGCGCGTTTCGCCACATCACGGTAGCTCAGACCAAAAGTGACCATCCCACCGACGGCGAGACCGACTTTTAGCCACTGACGACGGGTTAAATTAGCCATGTTGTAATCTCCTGGTGAGTCCGTTCAGCGTTTCACGAATAATAATCAGTAGCGCTATCCACAGGCCGAAGGTGCCGAGAATAGCCAGCCAGCCATCCGTTCCTCCTGGTAACGAGTAAGGGTTAAATTGCGCGTTGAACTTGGGTACGGTTTGTACCTGAATCAACAATGTCCAGCGCATCAGCCAACATAGCGCCAGCGCGCTCAGAACCAGCAGGACGCGTCTTAGTTGCGATAACGGATGACGTAGCGCCAGGCTACAGAACAGCAGTGTGCATACCCACAGCGCTAGCCAGCCGACAGCGTAATATTTGGCTGACAGGGCGACGGAAATCCACTGACGGATTGCCGTGCCGGAAAGCGTATCGCCGCTGACCCACATGGCCACGACCAGCCCCAGCGCCGCCAGCGTCCAGATTTGTCCCCACAATATTTTTGGCAGCCTTACCGAGTCGCGTCGGGCGGCGACAATCATCAGCGCGAAGAACGCCTGTAAGGCGCTAAGAAACATCGCCACGGGGAAGGCGTAGCTAAACCAGATTGGGCGCGCCAGCACAACGGAGACTTCGCGGCCGGTATAAATCAACAGGCCCACCGCGCAAAGCGCGCTGGCTAACGCCAACCATTTAGTGACGTTGTAACTTTTATTGAATAATCGTTTTATTTGCTGCGCCAGGAACCACAGAGCGAGAAATCCGGTAAACAGCGGCAGGAACAACGCTCCCCAGGGCATCCACGACCAGGGCGTCGGCCAGGCATAGAAATGCCAGACGCGGGCGGTCTGGTGCAGATCCGCCGTCAACGCCAGCGGTGCGGTAATCGCACAGGTAATGGCAATCAGTAATGCCCTATTTTCTTCTGTTGCGGCGTCTTTTTTCCGCCAGTGAAGATAACAGGCAAACAGTGCGGCGCAGGCGGCAATGACAATAAAAAAGAAATATTGTACCGCCCACGGCAGCCAGCTAATGTCCTGCGGGTGAGCCAGCACTTCTTCAATGATGAGTGAATGTGTCATTCAGACCTCCTGCCAAAGCGCGGGCTGTGCACGGCCCATTAATGGGGTGACAAAGGCGTCGTCCAGACCCAGGTAGAAAACATGGGGCGACGTGCCGTTTTCCGGCTTTAATACCTTGATAGCGTCGCGATGTTGATGAAGCATGGTGGCGATGCGACTATGGGGATCTTTGATATCGCCAATAATACGCGCGCCGCCGACGCAGGACTCTACGCAAGCGGGTAACAGCCCGGCTTCCAGACGATGGACGCAAAACGTGCATTTATCGGCAGTTTGCGTTTCATGATTGATAAATCGGGCGTCGTAAGGACACGCCTGGACACAATAGGCGCAGCCGACGCAGCGTTTGTTATCCACCACCACAATGCCGTCTTCCCGCTGAAAGGTGGCTTGTACCGGGCAGACCGGCACACAGGGGGGGTTATCGCAATGGTTGCACAGACGCGGCAACAGCACATTCGTGACTTCCTGACTACCTTCACGCTGGACCTGGTATTGGTTCACGGTCGTACGAAATGCGCCCTGCGGCGTTTGGTTTTCAATAGTGCAACTTACGGTACAGGACTGACAGCCGATACAACGCCGCAGGTCGATAAGCATGGCGTAACGGTGTCGGGGAGAGCCTTCATGCCGCTCCGGCGAAAAAGGAAATTTCGCTTCAGCCAGCGGAACCAGCGAGGCGCCAGCGGTCAGGACGCCGAGCTGCTGGAGAAATTGCCGTTTACTGCTGTCCATATTGACTCCCGTCCACATTGCCAACAATGAAACATTTGTCACGATGTTGGTTCATGTGTAATGAATAAAAAATGTTGATGATTTACAGTGTAAAAATCGAGACGGGGTGCACTCTATTGTGGTTAACCACATACCCGGCTTGTTGTTGATCTAAAACAACATAATTGACAGGGATATTGGGGTGAGAGGTAAAACCGTAAGGCGCCTGGCGGTGTTGGCGGCAGTAGGGCTACTTTGTCATGGCGCGTGGGCAGGGACGTGGAATATCGGTATTCTGGCCATGCGCGGCGAGGCGTCTACGCGCAGCCACTGGCAACCGTTGGCAAAGACATTAAGCCAACAGCTTCCAGGCGAAACCTTTCACATCCAGCCGCTGGATCTGCATCAAATGCAGGAGGCCGTTAACCAGGGAACCGTGCAGTTTGTGATAACCAACCCGGCGCAATTTGTCCAACTGAACAGCCATGCGCCGCTCCGCTGGTTAGCTTCCCTGCGTTCCACGCGCGATGGGAAAGCGGTGAGTAATGTTATTGGCAGCGTGATTTTGACCCGGCGCGATAGCGGCATCACCACGGCGCATGATCTCATCGGTAAGACAGTCGGCGCGATTGATGCTCAGGCGTTTGGCGGCTATTTATTAGGCTATAAAGCGCTCAGCGACGCGGGCTTACGCCCGGAGCGCGATTTTCATCTTCGTTTTACCGGATTTCCTGGCGATGCCTTAGTCTATATGCTGCGCGAAAAAGCGGTGCAGGCGGCAATTGTGCCAGTGTGTCTGTTAGAAAATATGGATCAGGAAGGATTGATTAATAAAAAGGACTTTATCGCGCTGCTTTCCCGACCGACGCCCCTGCCTTGCTTAACCAGTACGCCGTTATATCCTGACTGGTCGTTCGCGGCGCTACCTGCGGTAAGCGATGCGCTGGCGGATCGCGTAACGCGAGCGCTATTCAACGCGCCCGCCGCCGCGTCATTTCACTGGGGCGCGCCAGCGTCGACCAGTCAGGTGGAAGCGTTGCTGCGTGATGTTCGTCAGCACCCTCAGCAGCGTCGACTGTGGCTGGATGTCAAAAGTTGGTTAATCCAGCACCAGCTAATGGTCGGCGGCGTGATTCTGGCGTTCCTGTTGCTCACGCTCAATTATATTTGGGTCATGCTGCTGGTGCGTCGACGTGGAAAGCAACTGGAACGTAATAGCGTAGTTCTTCATCAGCATGAGCGGGCGCTGGAAACCGCCCGGCAAATGAGCGTGTTGGGTGAAATGACCTCCGGGTTTGCCCATGAGCTTAATCAGCCGCTTTCCGCGATTCGACATTATGCCCAGGGGTGCCTGATTCGACTGCGCGCTGCAGATGAACAGCATCCCTTGCTGCCGGCGCTGGAGCAGATTGACCAGCAGGCGCAACGCGGTGCGGATACTCTGCGTAACCTGCGTCACTGGGTCAGCCAGGCGCAGGGCAACCCGGTGCTAACCGAAGCGTGGAAGGCCATAGCCATTCGCGAGGCGATTGATCATGTCTGGCAATTGTTGCGTATGGCGCAACAATTTCCGACAGTGACTCTGCATACCGAGGTTAGCGCTGCGCTGCGCGTAACGCTGCCGTCAGTGCTGCTGGAACAGGTGCTGGCGAATATCATTCTTAATGCGGCTCAGGCGGGCGCCACCCATTTATGGGTCGTTGCTGAACGCACTGAAAACGGCATCAGTATCGCTTTACAGGATAACGCCGGGGGAATCGATGAGGCGCTATTACGTCAGGCGTTTCAGCCGTTTATGACAACCCGCAAAGAGGGGATGGGCTTAGGGCTGGCGATTTGCCAGCGGCTGGTGCGGTATGGGCGGGGCGATATCAACATCAGGAACCAGACCGCGCCGGACGGTCTGTCGGGAACGGTGGTCACGATACATTTCTTACATGAACATGGGGGCAGGGATGGCGACAATTCATCTACTGGATGATGATACGGCGGTCACTAACGCGTGCGCGTTTTTACTGGAAAGTCTGGGATATGACGTAAAATGCTGGACGCAGGGGGCGGATTTTTTGGCGCAGGCCAGTCTGTATCAGGCCGGAGTCGTATTACTGGATATGCGAATGCCGGTACTGGATGGGCAGGGCGTTCATGATGCGTTGCGCCAGTGCGGAAGTACCCTGGCGGTTGTTTTTCTTACCGGGCATGGCGATGTACCGATGGCCGTGGAGCAGATGAAACGCGGCGCCGT
Source organism: Salmonella sp. NW722 (assembly GCF_051702785.1). Taxonomy (NCBI): domain Bacteria; kingdom Pseudomonadati; phylum Pseudomonadota; class Gammaproteobacteria; order Enterobacterales; family Enterobacteriaceae; genus Salmonella; species Salmonella sp. NW722. The sequence goes on along the minus strand of NZ_JAMMIN010000001.1, from coordinate 396,447 downwards.
CGATTTTCTGCAAAAACCGGTATCGGTAAAACCGCTACAGGCGGCGCTGGAGCGTGCGCTGACGGTTTCATCGGCAGCGGTGACGCGCCGTGAGATTATACTGTGTTACCAGCAGTTGACGCCGAAAGAGCGTGAGCTGGCCAGCCTGGTGGCAAAAGGATTTATGAACCGTGAAATTGCGGAAGCGATGAATATCGCGGTGCGTACCGTAGAGGTGCACCGCGCCAGAGTCATGGAAAAAATGCAGGCCGGTAGCCTGGCGGAACTGATTAGGCGTTTCGAAAAAATGGCCTCGCCAGAGACCAGAATACGAACAACGTATGAGCCATGAATAATAAACCACGTTATTTCTTTGATTTGCATCAAATTTTGTTTAATAGAGAAGACTGTTATATTCTGTTGGTTTGAGCTGGCGACGAGTAAAACGTATGACAAAACCGACAAAAGATGACGAGCTGTACCGTGAGATGTGCCGGGTGGTGGGCAAGGTCGTGCTGGAAATGCGCGATCTGGGGCAGGAGCCTAAATATATTGTTATTGCGGGCGTGTTAAGAACCGCGCTGGCGAATCAACGCATCCAACGTAGCGCGTTAGAAAAACAGGCGATGGAAACCGTGATTAACGCTCTGGCGCGGTCATAGCCGCTATCAGGGTGGAAACAGTCTGTTGGCAATAACGACATCACCTTTGAATTGTCGCGATTGTCACCATGGCGGGCAGGTTGCCCGCCGTTAGCGATGCGCAGGGTTATCAGGTGATGGCTAAGCGCAGCCCTAATGTATCAGGGTACGGCTCAAAATAATTCTGGCTGCGTAGATAGTCATCCGGATGTTCCGCCAGATAGTGCTTCAGCAGCGTTAACGGTGCCAGGATAGGTAGTCGGCCCGCCCGGTAGCCGAGAATCACCTCGCGTAATTCCGCGCGTTGCCTGCTGTTCAACGCGCGGTGAAAATAGCCCTGGATATGCATCAGCACATTGGTGTGATTTTTACGTGAAGCGGGGTGTCGCAGGATAGCCATCAGTTTTTCTCTGTATCGGACAAAGAAGGCATCCAGATCGTCCCACTCATGCAGACGCGCGACGAAAGGGCCAATTTCGCGGTAGCCGGCCTGGTGGTGGGCGAGAAGCTGAAGTTTGTATCGGCTATGAAACGCGAGCAAACTGTGACGACTCAAGCCCTGCGCGCGTAGCGCATTTAATTCATGTAGCGCGAAGATACGTGCGATGAAATTCTCGCGTAGTACCGGATCGTGCAGGCGACCATCTTCCTCTATCGGCAGCCAGGGATATTTGTCCATCATCGCGGCGGTAAACAGCCCCGTGCCAGCTTTGCGGCCCCTGTTACCCTTTTCATCATACAGGCGAACGCGCTCCATTCCGCAACTGGGCGATTTTGCACACACAATAAACCCCGCCAGTTCGCCTATTGTTGGCAGAAACCGATCGGCAAAGGCATTCATTCGCTCGGTGACGTCATCGTGCGGGGCATGGCTATAGCGCATCCGAATGTCGCCACAGGTCGTCTGGATAAGACGCAGCGCAGGGCGGGGCACGGGCAGGCCGATCGCCACCTCCGGGCAGATCGGTTTGTAGGCCACCCACGGTGCCAGAGAGTTCATGACAAAATCCATACGCTTATGTCCGCCATCAAAGCGTACCGCGGCGCCAGTCAGACATCCGCTAATGCCGACTACGGGTTTGTTATTCATGATTCCCCCTTATTGAAAGTACGACGACTGACGCCAATGGCGCAAAATGTTATCTCACGCTGATTTAAAACTTACACAACTTTGTTTTTTTGTCTAAGTTTTCGCGGGGATTTTTTTGATGTAGTTAAATATCAATAAGATAGAATGAGGGGAAGAAATCTATTTCAGCGCTTATAGTGTGATAACCTCCAGCGAAGCGACCACGTTGCGCCACTGGGCAAGCTGTTTTTTCTGCCCGGCAGTGAGCTTTCCGGTGGTCACCAGGAACCATTTTCTCTGGGCGAACAGCTCGGGCGCCAGCACGGCTGGTGGAGAGGGAAGCACATTGAGCCGCAGCTCTTGTCCGGTACGAGTCAACGCTTCCAGCCAGATTTCACAGTGATCCGAGAGATGCCATCCGCTAATAAAGGCATTGTTGCCAGGCGCTTTTCTGTCGCCTTCAAGGCAAAAAGAGGTGTAGGCAATAATGATGCCATCCAATATTTCGCGCAGCGTCATCACGGCGGGAAGATGCGCGGACACTTTGCTGCGCAACGGACGCAATAAATGGGTCACCAATTCTGCGCGGGGATATTCCCGGCCACAGTCATAAATCAACTGCCGCAGCGCGTCAATTCGCCCTTCGTGGAGATGTTGAAGCATCGTCTCCTGAATCGTTATCCAGTTATCGCCCAGGCGAATGACCGGACGCGACAGTAAGGGTTTGACCTGGCTTATCGGTACGCCTTTTCTCACCCAGTCGAGGATGCTAAGCGCTTGTCGAATATCGTCATCGCTGTATAAGCGATGCCCGCCATCAGTACGCTGCGGTTTCAATAAACCATAGCGTCGCTGCCATGCCCTTAGCGTGGCGGCATTGATACCGCATAGTCTGGCAAATTCGCCGATAGAATACGACATGGTAAAGCCCGTTAAATAAGGGGATTCTACTATATCATGATTAAATGAAGACTAAGGTAGTGATAAATGGTGCGGCATACCAGGGCATCCGTATGGATTTTGTCGATGATGAGCAATACTGCGTGGCGTAAGGCTCATCAAAATATGACCAATGCTTAATACCATCGGATGCCCCTGGTTAATACTCTATTAACCTCATTCTTCGGGCGCAGTTAAGTAACTCTGTCACTTTATGAACCTGTAGCTTTCTCATCATATTCATCCGATGTGTTTCGACGGTTTTTATACTGATATGTAGTTTTTCGCTGATCCCATGATTGGTATACCCCTCGTCAATAAGTTTAAGAACCTGACGCTCGCGCAAAGTAAGCAGTTGATGATTGGTCGTGTCAGCGTTTAATTCAGCCAGGATAGCTTCCCGATTCAACGTCGGGTCAATGTAACGCTTGTTTACTGCGACTGTTTGCAATGCCGCTAACAGAACTTGCTGACTACTGCTTTTTAAAACATAGCCATTAGCACCTGCGGCTAAAGTTTTAATGGTCATATACTCTTGTTGGTATGCTGTGTAAACCAGAATATTCATTGCTGGCCAACGCTGATGTAATTGAGGAATGATATCCAGGCCATTGATGCCAGGTAAGCTAAGATCAAGGATAAGTATGTCAGGCTCGTATGCGCAACAGGCATTATAAACCTCAAGACCATTTTTAACATGCTCTACAATTTTAAAATGAGGCCAGGGTAATAAGGCATTCATAATGCCGTTAATGATGATTTCATGATCGTCTACTAATAAGATCTTATATTCTTTCATTTTGCTGCCCTCGCGAAAATTAAGATAATATTAAGTAATGGTGTAGTTTTTGAAGATCATACGTATTTTCTGGCGTAAGTCGGTTAGTTCCTCCAGCGCGATGATTTTCCCCATTTTTACGCGATTCTCAATGTCTGTGACATAGCATACCAATTCAGTCTGCCCTATTTGACCTAAACAGCCTTTTAATGTGTGAATTAACTGATCGATTTTTTGTCCAGCCGATACGGCATTTTCAATATCAGCCAGCAAGAGGTCCAGTGATTGGAAAATCTTGCTATTAATGACCATATCATCTGTCGCCAGTAGCGCTGAGCAGCGACTCGGATCCTGCTCCTGTAGCTCTATATTTCGCAAAAGTTGATATTCTGCGGCAATACTGATATAGCGAGCTAAGGTAGCCAACGTCACTGGTTTGGTAATGTAATGATGAATCCCATTTTTTTTACAACGATGAATATCTTCTGTCGCTACGCTAGCGGATAGCGCCACAAACATGCAGTCAGGATCTAAATTATTCGGCTCATCGTGCCATAATTGTACACATTCAATACCATCTATTTCTGGCATTCTAATGTCAATCAGTACTAAATCGAATCGCTGCTGTTGTGATAAAGTCAGAGCCTCGTTACTACTGGCGGCAATAGTGACGTGTTGGCCCAGGCTGACAAGCATTTTGCCGATGATATCCCGATTAATATCGGCATCATCAACCAAAAGAATCTGCAACTGCCAGGGTGGTAACAAATTATTTATTACTGGTATATTTGGTGTACACAATATTAACTGTTGCGCCAGGTCGTAGAGTTTTCCGGGGAAATACAAAAGCTCTGCGTTGAGAAGCGCATTTTGCTGGTGGGGTGGTTCACCGCGTATTCCCCAGCAAGCCAGTTGGCGATGCAGGCAGAACGGCGCTGACAGCGTCCCTTTAATTGGTTGAGGCGGCTGGTATTCTTGTAAGGGTAATACTAGCGAGACACAGGTTCCAACCCCGGGGACACTTTTTAGTGTCAGATTACCGCCCATCATTTTAGCCAGGCTTGACGCAATAGTCAGTCCAATTCCTGTACCTTGCGAATTTGTGTCTGCTTGATAAAAAGCAGTAAAGATTTGAGACTGCTGCTGTATTTCAATCCCTTTACCGCTATCGCTAACCAGAAATATTAATTGTTCCTCATGACGCTTGACCGTCAGACGTATCCCTCCGGTTTCGGTAAATTTTACCGCGTTCCCGAGTAAATTAACCAAAATTTGCCGTAAACGGATACTGTCGGTATGAAAATAGAGAGGGACATGTTGACCGACAAAAGTACGTAATGACAGTTTTTTGCTTTGCGCCGGCCCCTGGATGGTTTGCATAGCCTGGTCCAGTAACGGCAGTAACGCTGTTTCTTCCATATGTAATGTGAAATGACCAGACTCGATGCGTGAAAAATCCAGCAGATTATTAATAATAGCTAACAAAGACAGTGTACAATTCCTGGCGGTATCAGCTAATCCTTGCTGCTCTATGTTTAAAGGGGTGGTTTGTAATAATTCAATCGCACCGAGTACGCCATTCATCGGAGTACGTAACTCATGACTTATTACCGTAAGATGAATGCTTTTACGTTTGTTAGCTTGCTCAGCGCGTTTTTTTGCTTCATTTAGCGCCTGGGTGCGCTCTGCGACTTTGTTTTCCAGATTGTCGTATTGGACTTGTAGAGTATCAAGCAGTTGGTTAAAAGCACCGGCAATACTATCTAATTCATCCAGTCGTTGTGCTGGTAAACGTGTGCTCAGCGGTGCAGTTGCGGTTTTATTAATGACATCGACAAAACGCCATAACGGTTTGGCCAGTGAGCGATGTAGTAACCAGCAAAAAGCCGACGTCATCAACACCAATGCTGTTAATGTAAAGGGGATTTGTTGAAGGATAATTTTTAAGATGCGATTATGTAGATTACCGTATGGGTACAGCGTAACCAGACTCCATCCGGGGCCATGCAAGGTTGTACGTAATATCAGAAATCCGGGAATTTGCTGCCATCCATCATGCAGCGTTACATTTTCTAACTGTGTACGTATTTTTTGCGGGATGTATGAAAACGGCAATAAGTGGTTGTTTTGATCCAGCCATACTCGAATACTATCATCTAATGGTAGGTGGCTCTTGGTAATGAGATCGGGAAGTTTAACCGTCACCCCAAAAAATACGCCTTGCTGATCGGCAACCGCAACGGAAGCGTGCCATCCTTTGCCGTTTATGTATTCTGGTTCACTCCAGTAAAACCCGGCATGGGTTGGGTATAAAGGAAAGCTTTTTCGCGTTAAAGGCTGTAGAGTTGAATAATCTGAAGGGTTATCAGTAGATAATAACGAAATCTCATTTTTATGGTTAAGAATAAAACTATCGCGACGAAAGCTTTTTTCATCGATATCAGAGGACTGCAGAAAGAGACGGTGCTTCTCTCCGTTTAGCGTCGGCGTGCAATTTGAAGGACCGACAGAAAGATGCCGGCTCACCTCAGGGAAAATATCGTTATGATGAATCTCAGACGCTAATGAGCATTGATACATTAAATTTTTAGCGTCACGTTCAGCCTCTTCAAACCGTTGATTGCTTAGTACAATATTCATCTCGGATAGAACGGATAAGTCCTCTATTATATGCTGCCGTTTCTGAACCATTGATATATAAGCTGCGGTAAGCACAGATAGCAGCCAAATAATTATTGTTGTTAATAAAAATAAAAAAGTTAGCCTGATTACTAAAGATGTTTGCAGCGTATTCTTGAGATTGAGCAAATTCATAATGCTTTCCTCCAGTTGCCTGTTGCAAAATCTTTGGCACTTGATCACTATCGCAGTACATATAGTTTCATCAGAAGATTAATCGATGGTGTTATCATTAGGAAGATAAATTTCTTCATATATAACCCAGTCGATGACTACAATTATTTTTTAATAAGGTGGCGATGTAAAAACATCGTAACAGTTTATTTAATGAATAATTTTTCAAATTGTAATTTTTTATGTCAATGCTGAAAGTGTAATTGTGAATTTATCGGAAAATCCGAATGATAGAATCGTCTGTGACAAGGTATATGTAGACAGCATCCTGATATTGTACAAGAAGAGTATAGTCGAAATAAATGTGAATCAGGCTTTTTACGGATGTGGTTGTGAGCGAATTTGATAGAAACTCCCATTTATGTCTGAGGAGGGATTCATGCTGGCAGTTTTAAAAGGCATTCCATTAATTCAGGATATCAAGGCCGAAGGTAATAGCCGATCCTGGATAATGACTATTGATGGACATCCTGCCAGAGGAGAAATTTTCTCAGAAGCATTTTCTATTTCTTTGTTCTTAAATGACCTGGAAAGCTTACCTAAGCCTTGTCTTGCCTATGTGACACTACTGCTTGCAGCACACCCGGACGTCCATGATTATGCTATACAGCTCACAGCGGATGGGGGATGGTTAAACGGTTATTATACCACAAGTAGTAGCTCTGAGCTTATTGCTATTGAGATAGAAAAACACCTGGCTTTAACTTGCATTTTAAAAAATGTAATACGCAATCACCATAAACTTTATTCGGGTGGGGTATAAAATGGTAGTAAATAAACGTTTAATCTTAATTTTACTATTTATACTCAATACAGCAAAGAGTGATGAGTTATCATGGAAAGGTAATGACTTCACCCTTTATGCCAGACAAATGCCATTAGCAGAGGTTTTACATCTGCTCTCAGAGAACTATGATACGGCTATTACTATTAGCCCATTGATAACAGCTACATTTAGTGGAAAAATTCCGCCTGGACCACCGGTCGATATTTTGAATAACCTGGCAGCACAATATGATTTGCTAACCTGGTTTGATGGCAGCATGTTATATGTATATCCTGCATCGTTATTAAAACATCAGGTTATCACTTTCAATATTTTATCTACTGGGCGGTTCATTCATTACTTACGCAGCCAGAATATCCTTTCATCACCGGGATGCGAGGTTAAAGAAATTACCGGTACCAGAGCTGTGGAGGTGAGCGGTGTTCCCAGCTGTCTGACTCGTATTAGTCAATTAGCTTCAGTGCTGGATAATGCGTTAATCAAACGAAAAGACAGTGCGGTGAGTGTAAGTATATACACGCTTAAGTATGCCACTGCGATGGATACCCAATACCAATATCGCGATCAGTCCGTCGTGGTTCCTGGGGTCGTGAGTGTATTGCGTGAGATGAGTAAAACCAGCGTCCCGGCGTCATCGACGAACAATGGTTCACCCGCTACACAGGCATTGCCCATGTTTGCTGCCGACCCACGCCAGAATGCAGTGATCGTTCGTGATTATGCGGCCAATATGGCCGGGTATCGGAAACTCATCACAGAATTAGATCAACGCCAGCAGATGATAGAGATTTCGGTGAAAATTATCGATGTTAATGCTGGAGATATTAACCAGTTAGGCATCGACTGGGGAACGGCAGTGTCGCTGGGTGGCAAGAAAATTGCGTTCAATACAGGTTTGAATGACGGCGGTGCTAGCGGTTTTTCAACGGTAATCAGCGATACCTCAAACTTTATGGTGCGTTTGAATGCCCTGGAAAAAAGCTCTCAGGCTTATGTACTTTCCCAGCCATCTGTGGTGACTTTAAATAATATCCAGGCTGTACTGGATAAAAATATTACTTTCTATACCAAACTGCAGGGAGAAAAAGTGGCTAAACTTGAATCCATCACTACGGGTTCTTTGTTGCGCGTTACACCTCGCTTGTTAAATGACAATGGCACGCAAAAAATAATGCTTAATCTTAATATTCAGGATGGACAACAAAGTGATACGCAAAGCGAAACAGATCCGCTACCCGAAGTGCAAAATTCTGAAATTGCTTCGCAAGCCACATTATTAGCCGGACAGAGTCTATTGCTGGGAGGATTTAAACAAGGTAAACAAATCCACTCGCAAAACAAAATCCCTTTATTGGGCGATATTCCTGTCGTAGGCCATTTGTTTCGCAATGATACGACTCAAGTACATAGTGTAATCAGGCTGTTTTTGATTAAAGCCTCAGTAGTAAATAATGGCATATCTCATGGTTAATCCAAAGAGCTCCTGGAAAATACGTTTTTTAGGTCACATTTTACAAGGCCGGGAAGTATGGCTGAATGAAGGTAACCTGTCACTGGGGGAGAAAGGATGCGATATTTGTATTCCGCTTACTATAAATGAAAAAATTATTCTGAGAGAACAGGCAGATAGTTTATTTGTTGATGCCGGGAAAGCCAGAGTTAGAGTTAATGGCCGCAGATTTAATCCAAATAAGCCGCTACCATCCAGTGGGGTTTTGCAGGTTGCGGGAGTGGCTATCGCGTTTGGTAAACAGGATTGTGAACTTGCTGATTATCAAATACCCGTTTCCAGATCAGGATACTGGTGGTTGGCTGGCGTATTCTTGATTTTCATCGGTGGAATGGGTGTCCTGTTAAGTATTGGCGGTCAGCCTGAAACGGTAAATGATTTACCTTTGCGGGTTAAGTTTTTATTAGACAAAAGCAATATTCATTATGTGCGGGCGCAATGGAAAGAAGATGGAAGCCTGCAGTTGTCCGGTTATTGCGCGTCAAGCGAACAGATGCAAAAGGTGAGAGCGACTCTCGAATCATGGGGGGTCATGTATCGGGATGGTGTAATCTGTGATGACTTATTGATACGAGAAGTGCAGGATGTTTTGATAAAAATGGGTTACCCGCATGCTGAAGTATCCAGCGAAGGGCCGGGAAGCGTGTTAATTCATGATGATATACAAATGGATCAGCAATGGCGTAAGGTTCAACCATTACTTGCAGATATTCCCGGGTTATTGCACTGGCAGATTAGTCATTCTCATCAGTCTCAGGGGGATGATATTATTTCTGCGATAATAGAGAACGGTTTAGTGGGCCTTGTCAATGTTACGCCAATGCGCCGCTCTTTTGTTATCAGTGGTGTACTGGATGAATCTCATCAACGCATTTTGCAAGAAACGTTAGCAGCATTAAAGAAAAAGGACCCCGCTCTTTCTTTAATTTATCAGGATATTGCGCCTTCTCATGATGAAAGCAAGTATCTGCCTGCGCCAGTGGCTGGCTTTGTACAGAGTCGCCATGGTAATTACTTATTACTGACGAATAAAGAGCGTTTACGTGTAGGGGCATTGTTACCCAATGGGGGAGAAATTGTCCATCTGAGTGCCGATGTGGTAACGATTAAACATTATGATACTTTGATTAACTATCCATTAGATTTTAAGTGAGTGGAAAATGACAACTCTGACCCGGTTAGAAGATTTGCTGCTTCATTCGCGTGAAGAGGCCAAAGGCATAATTTTACAATTAAGGGCTGCCCGGAAACAGTTAGAAGAGAACAACGGTAGGTTACAGGATCCGCAGCAATATCAGCAAAACACCTTATTGCTTGAAGCGATCGAGCAGGCCGAAAATATCATCAACATTATTTATTATCGTTACCATAACAGCGCACTTGTAGTGAGTGAGCAAGAGTAAAGTAAAAATATCTTAGAGCCTATCCCACCAGGCGTTAATTGGCGCAGCCAGCCTGGACACGGACAGCGCGCAAAAACCGGAGCGTACACGTAGCACGTGAGGTTTGACTCGCTACGCTCGCCCTTCGGGCCGCCGCTAGCGGCGTTCAAAACGCTAACGCGTTTTGGCGAGCACTGCCCAGGACCAAAATGGCAAGTAAAATAGCCCTAATGGGATAGGCTCTTAGTTAGCACGTTAATTATCTATCGTGTATATGGAGGGGAATGATGATAAAGAAAAAGGCTGCGTTTAGTGAATATCGTGATTTAGAGCAAAGTTACATGCAGCTAAATCACTGTCTTAAAAAATTTCACCAAATCCGGGCTAAGGTGAGTCAACAGCTTGCTGAAAGGGCAGAGAGCCCCAAAAAAAGCAGAGAGACAGAGAGTATTCTTCATAACCTATTTCCACAAGGCGTTGCCGGGGTTAACCAGGAGGCCGAGAAGGATTTAAAGAAAATAGTAAGTTTGTTTAAACAACTTGAAGTACGACTGAAACAACTTAATGCTCAAGCCCCGGTGGAGATACCGTCAGGAAAAACAAAAAGGTAAAGCATAATGTCTTCAGGAAACATCTTATGGGGAAGTCAAAACCCTATTGTGTTTAAAAATAGTTTCGGCGTTAGCAACACTGATACCGGGGGGCAGGATGACTTATCCCAGCAAAATCCGTTTGCCGAAGGGTATGGTGTTTTGCTTATTCTCCTTATGGTTATTCAGGCTATTGCAAACGATAAATTTATTGAAGTCCAGAAGAACGCTGAACGTGCCAGAAATACCCAGGAAAAGTCAAATGAGATGGATGAGGTGATTGCTAAAGCAGCCAAAGGGGATGCTAAAACCAAAGAGGAGGTACCTGAGGATGTAATTAAATACATGCGTGATAATGGTATTCTCATCGATGGTCTGACCATTGATGAATATATGGCTAAATATGGCGATCATGGGAAGCTGGATAAAGGTGGTCTACAGGCGGTCAAAGCGGCTTTGGATAACGATGCCAACCGGAATACCGATCTTATGAGTCAGGGGCAGATAATAATTCAAAAAATGTCTCAGGAGCTTAACGCTGTCCTTACCCAACTGACGGGGCTTATCAGTAAGTGGGGGGAGATTTCCAGTATGATAGCGCAGAAAACGTACTCATGAAAAAAGACCCGACCCTACAACAGGCACATGACACGATGCGGTTTTTCCGGCGTGGCGGCTCGCTGCGTATGTTGTTGGATGACGATGTTACACAGCCGCTTAATACTCTGTATCACTATGCCATGCAGCTTATGGAGGTAAAAGAGTTCGCCGGCGCAGCGCGACTTTTTCAATTGTTGACGATATATGATGCCTGGTCATTTGACTATTGGTTTCGGTTAGGGGAATGCTGCCAGGCTCAAAAACATTGGGGGGAAGCGATATACGCTTATGGACGCGCGGCACAAATTAAGATTGATGCGCCGCAGGCGCCATGGGCCGCAGCGGAATGCTACCTCGCGTGTGATAACGTCTGTTATGCAATAAAAGCGTTAAAGGCCGTGGTGCGTATTTGCGGCGAGGTCAGTGAACATCAAATCCTCCGACTGCGTGCAGAAAAGATGTTACAGCAACTTTCTGACAGGAGCTAAAAATGAATCGAATTCACAGTAATAGCGATAGCGCCGCAGGAGTAACCGCCTTAACACATCATCACTTAAGCAATGTCAGTTGCGTTTCCTCGGGTTCGCTGGGAAAGCGCCAGCATCGTGTGAATTCTACTTTTGGCGATGGCAACGCCACGTGTCTGCTATCAGGGAAAATTAGTCTTCAGGAGGCAAGCAATGCGTTGAAGCAACTGCTTGATGCCGTACCCGGAGATCATAAGCGTCCATCATTGCCTGACTTTTTGCATATCAATCCCACTGTTTTATCAATGATGATGACGTCATTAATACTCAACGTCTTTGGTAATAACGCTCAATCGTTATGTCAACAGCTTGAGCGGGCAACTGAGGTGCAAAATGCATTACGTAATAAGCAGGTAAAGGAGTATCAGGAGCAGATCCAGAAAGCGATAGAGCAGGAGGATAAAGCGCGTAAAGCGGGCATTTTTGGCGCTATTTTTGACTGGATTACCGGCATATTTGAAACTGTGATTGGCGCCTTAAAAGTTGTGGAGGGTTTTCTGTCCGGTAATCCCGCAGAAATGGCTAGCGGCGTAGCTTATATGGCCGCAGGTTGTGCAGGAATGGTTAAAGCCGGAGCCGAAACGGCAATGATGTGCGGTGCTGACCACGATACCTGTCAGGCGATTATTGACGTGGCAAGTAAAATTCAAGTTGGTTGTGAAGTCGTCGCGATGGCACTGGATGTTTTCCAGATTGGTCGTGCTTTTATGGCGACGAGAGGCTTATCTGGCGCAGCTGCAAAAGTGCTTGACTCCGGCTTAGGCGAAGAAATGGTTGAGCGTATGGTAGGTGCAGGGGAAGGAGAAATAGAGGAGTTGGCTGAAAAGTTTGGCGAAGAGGTGAGCGAAAATTTTTCCAAACAATTTGAGGCGATTGAGCGTGAAATGGTTTCGCCGGGCGAGATGGAAGAGGAGTCTGCTGAGTTTTCTCGTAAGGTAGAAAATAATATGACGCGAAGCGCGGGAAAAAGTTTTACGAAAGAGGGGGTGAAAGCCATGGCAAAAGAAGCGGCAAAAGAAGCCCTGGAAAAATGTGCGCAGGAAGGGGGAAATTTTCTGTTAAAAAATTTTCGTAATAAAGTTCTCTGGAATATGTTCAAAAAAATCCTGTATGCCTTACTGAGCGATTGTTCATTTAAAGGCTTACAGGCTATCAGATGTGCAACCGAGGGCGCCAATCAGATGAATACTGGCATGGTTAACGCAGATAAAGCGAAGCTCGAAAAGAAAATAGAGCAATTAATAACTCAGCAACGGTTTCTGGATTTCATAATGCAACAAACGGAAGACCAAAAAAAGATAGAACAAAAACGCTTAGAGGAGCTTTATAAGAGTAGTGGTGCCGCGCTTAGAGATGCATTAGATACCATTGATCACTATAGTAGCGTTCAGGCGAGAATAGCTGGCTGTCGCGCTTAATCTGAGGATAAAAATATGGAAGCGAGTAACGTAGCACTGGTATTACCAGCGCCTTCCTTGTTAACGCCTTCTTCCACTCCATCTCCCTCCGGGGAGGGAATGGGTACTGAATCAATGCTTCTGTTATTTGATAATATCTGGATGAAGCTAATGGAGCTTGCCAAAAAGCTGCGCAATATCATGCGCGACTATAACGTAGAAAAACAACGACTGTCCTGGGAACTGCAAGTCAATGTTTTACAGACGCAAATGAAAACAATTGATGAAGCGTTTAGAGCATCAATGATTACTGCGGGCGGCGCAATATTGTCGGGCGTGTTGACGATAGGATTAGGGGCCGTAGGCGGGGAGACCGGTCTTATAGCGGGTCAAGCCGTAGGCCACACTGCTGGAGGCGTCATGGGCCTGGGGGCCGGTGTAGCGCAACGTCAAAGTGATCAAGATAAAGCGATTGCCGACCTGCAACAAAATGGGTCCCAATCCTATAATAAATCCCTGACGGAAATTATGGAGAAAGCAACTGAAATTATGCAACAAATCATGGGCGTGGGGTCGTCACTGGTTGCGGTTCTTGCTGAAATACTCCGGGCATTAACGAGGTAAACATGGTGCAAGAAATAGAGCAATGGTTGCGTCGGCATCAGGTGTTTACTGAGCCTGCATATTTAGGGGAGACCGCCATATTACTTGGGCAACAGTTTATATTATCGCCTTACCTGGTGATCTATCGTATTGAGGCAAAAGAAATGATTATTTGTGAGTTCAGGCGCCTGACGCCCGGGCAACCTCGACCACAGCAATTGTTTCACTTACTGGGACTTTTACGCGGGATATTTGTGCATCACCCGCAGTTAACATGTTTAAAGATGTTGATAATCACCGACGTTCTGGATGAAAAAAAAGCCATGCTACGCAGGAAATTATTGCGTATCCTGACAGTAATGGGAGCGACCTTTACACAGCTTGATGGCGATAACTGGACAGTTTTATCCGCCGAGCATCTTATCCAGCGACGTTTTTAAATAACCTTCCTGACGTAAATCATTATCACGTGAAAATAACAATCAATAGGTATGATGATGAAAGAAGATCAGAAAAATAAAATACCCGAAGACATTCTGAAACAGCTATTATCCGTTGATCCGGAAAGCGTTTATGCCAGTGGTTACGCCTCATGGCAGGAGGGGGATTATTCGCGCGCCGTAATCGATTTTAGTTGGCTGGTGATGGCCCAGCCATGGAGTTGGCGTGCCCATATTGCATTGGCTGGCACCTGGATGATGCTTAAAGAATACACGACAGCCATTAATTTCTATGGACATGCCTTGATGCTGGATGCCAGCCATCCAGAACCGGTTTACCAAACGGGCGTCTGTCTCAAAATGATGGGGGAACCCGGGTTGGCGAGAGAGGCTTTTCAAACCGCAATCAAGATGAGTTATGCGGATGCCTCATGGAGTGAGATTCGCCAGAATGCGCAAATAATGGTTGATACTCTTATTGCTTAAATAACAGAACGAAATATGAAAATTCATATTCCGTCAGCGGCAAGCAATATAGTCGATGGTAATAGTCCTCCTTCCGATATACAAGCGAAGGAGGCATCGTTTCCTCCCCCTGAAATTCCAGCCCCTGGCACCCCCGCAGCCCCTGTGCTGCTTACGCCTGAACAAATAAGGCAGCAGAGGGATTATGCTATACATTTTATGCAATACACTATTCGTGCGCTGGGCGCGACAGTCGTGTTTGGATTATCGGTTGCTGCAGCGGTAATTTCTGGCGGGGCAGGATTACCCATTGCTATTCTTGCGGGGGCGGCGCTCGTGATTGCTATTGGGGATGCTTGCTGTGCGTATCATAATTATCAATTGATATGTCAGCAAAAGGAGCCGTTACAAACCGCCAGTGATAGCGTTGCTCTTGTGGTCAGTGCGCTGGCCTTAAAATGTGGGGCAAGTCTTAACTGCGCTAACACCCTTGCTAATTGTCTTTCTTTATTAATACGTTCAGGAATCGCTATTTCTTCGTTGGTTATACAACTACAGTTTCCACTGCCCGCCGCTGAAAATATAGCGGCCTCTTTGGACATGGGGAGTGTAATTACCTCCGTTAGCCTGACGGCGATAGGTGCGGTACTGGATTATTGCCTTGCCCGCCCCTCTGGCGACGATCAGGAAAATTCTGTTGATGAACTTTATGCCGATCCCAGTGCGTTATTGGCGGAACAAATGGCATCGCTCTGCCAATCTGCTACTACACCTGCATTAATAGACAGTTCTGGTCATACATCTCAGGGAGAACCATGAAACCTGTTAGCCCAAATGCTCAGGTAGCAGGGCAACGTCCTGTTAACGCGCCTGAGGAATCACCTCCATGTCCCTCATTGCCACATCCGGAAACCAATATGGAGAGTGGTAGAATAGGTCCTCAACAAGGAAATGAGCGGTTATTGGCCGGACTTGCGAAACGAGTGATAGAGTGTTTTCCAAAAGAAATTTTTAGTTGGCAAACGGTCATTTTGGGCGGACAGATTTTATGCTGTTCCGCTGGAATAGCATTAACAGTGCTAAGTGGTGGAGGCGCACCGCTCTTAGCCCTGGCGGGAATTGGCCTTGCTATTGCCATCGCGGATGTCGCCTGTCTTATCTACCATCATAAACATCATTTACCTATGGCTCACGACAGTATAGGCAATGCCGTTTTTTATATTGCTAATTGTTTCGCCAATCAACGCAAAAGTATGGCGATTGCTAAAGCCGTCTCCCTGGGCGGTAGATTAGTCTTAACCGCGACGGTAATGACGCATTCATACTGGAGTGGTAGTTTGGGACTACAGCCTCATTTATTAGAGCGTCTTAATGATATTACCTACGGACTAATGGGTTTTACTCGCTTCGGTATGGATGGGATGGCAATGACCGGTATGCAGGTCAGCAGCCCATTATATCGTTTGCTGGCTCAGGTGACGCCAGAACAACGTGCGCCGGAGTAATCGTTTTCAGGTATATACCGGATGTTCATTGATTTCTAAATTTTGCTATGTTGCCAGTATCCTTACGATGTATTTATTTTAAGGAAAAGCATTATGGATATTGCACAATTAGTGGATATGCTCTCCCACATGGCGCACCAGGCAGGCCAGGCCATTAATGACAAAATGAATGGTAATGATTTGCTCAACCCAGAATCGATGATTAAAGCGCAATTTGCCTTACAGCAGTATTCTACATTTATTAATTACGAAAGTTCACTGATCAAAATGATCAAGGATATGCTTAGTGGAATCATTGCTAAAATCTGAAGTTATTAGCGACGATGTTCGACGGTTGTTGCTGGAAATCATGTTTGCGGGCGTTAACCATAGCCTGATTTCCCAGGTACATGCGATGTTACCAGCGCTAACGGTTATTGTTCCGGATAAAAAATTACAGTTGGTATGTCTGGCATTATTGTTGGCGGGTTTAAATGAGCCGCTAAAAGCCGCAAAAATTTTATCGGATATTGATTTGCCAGAGGCTATGGCGCTGCGTCTGTTATTTCCTGCACCAAATGAGGGGTTTGAAAATTGAATATTTCTGATATGAGCGTAGTGCCTGTAAGCACTCAATCTTATGTAAAGTCCTCTGCAGAACCGAGTCAGGAGCAAATTAATTTTTTTGAACAATTGCTGAAAGATGATGCATCCACCAGTAACGCCAGTGCTTTATTACCGCAGGTTATGTTGACCAGTCAAATGGATTATATGCAGTTAACGGTAGGCGTCGATTATCTTGCCAGAATATCAGGCGCAGCATCGCAAGCGCTTAATAAGCTGGATAGCATGACATGAAGGTTCAGCGTATAGTATTTCTTACTGTCCTTACGTTCTTTCTTACGGCATGTGATGTGGATCTTTATCGCTCATTGCCAGAAGATGAGGCGAATCAAATGCTGGCATTACTTATGCAGCATCATATTGATGCGGAAAAAAAACAGGAAGAGGATGGTGTAACCTTACGTGTCGAGCAGTCGCAGTTTATTAATGCGGTTGAGCTACTTAGACTTAACGGTTATCCGCATCGGCAGTTTACAACGGCGGATAAGATGTTTCCGGCTAATCAGTTAGTGGTATCACCCCAGGAAGAACAGCAGAAGATTAATTTTTTAAAAGAACAAAGAATTGAAGGAATGCTGAGTCAGATGGAGGGCGTAATTAATGCAAAAGTGACCATTGCGCTACCGACTTATGATGAGGGAAGTAACGCTTCTCCGAGCTCAGTTGCCGTATTTATAAAATATTCACCTCAGGTCAATATGGAGGCCTTTCGGGTAAAAATTAAAGATTTAATAGAAATGTCAATTCCTGGGTTGCAATACAGTAAGATTAGTATCTTGATGCAGCCTGCTGAATTCAGAATGGTACCTGATGTACCCGTGAAACAAACATTCTGGATTATGGACGTGATCAACGCCAATAAAGGGAAGGTGGAGAAGTGGTTGATGAAATACCCTTATCAGTTGATGTTATCGTTGACAGGACTGTTAATAGGAGTGGGCATCCTGATCGGCTATTTTTGCCTGAGACGCCGTTTTTGAGCCGACCTGATCCCGAGGTGTTGCAACTTTATCGTTATTTCTGGCAACCTGCTCGTTACGCTGTACCGGAATGGCTTGATAAGCTGGGTTTTCATCCTTCAAACTGCTGGCGTTATGGCGATCGGCCCGAGTTGGATCGTCTTCTTGACAGAGCGTTAAATAGACTAAGGGGAAGCTCTGTTATTCCAGCCTGTTTAAATGACAGGCAAAAACGGCAGGTTCGTCTTGCGCCGCGTATATCGGCATTTGCCTTTGGGCTGGGATTATTCAAACTCAGGTGCAGTGACTATTTTATGCTACCAGAGTATCGGCAATTGCTTCTACAGTGGTTTAGTGAGGATGAGATCTGGCAGCTATATGGTTGGTTGGGGCAAAGAGATGGCAAATTACTTCCTCCGCAAGTGATGCAACAAACTGCATTGCAGATCGGTACCGCCATTCTTAATCGGGAAGCGCATGACGATGCGGTTTTACATGCGCTATTAGTATTATTACCCCCTCCGCAGCGTATACTTTGGCCGAAGACTTCTCTTACCGAGATTATCTTCATGGAGCATTTGCTATGAGTTTCACTTCACTTCCACTGACGGAAATTAACCATAAGCTACCCGCTCGAAATATTATTGAGTCACAGTGGATAACATTACAATTAACTTTATTTGCACAAGAGCAACAAGCTAAGAGAGTTTCACATGCTATTGTGAGCTCCGCTTACCGTAAGGCTGAAAAAATCATCCGAGACGCCTATCGTTATCAGCGTGAACAGAAAGTTGAGCAGCAACAAGAACTAGCGTGGTTGCGTAAAAATACGCTGGAAAAAATGGAAGTGGAATGGCTGGAACAGCATGTAAAACATTTACAAGACGATGAAAATCAATTTCGTTCATTGGTCGATCAAGCAGAGCATCATATTAAAAATAGTATAGAACAGGTTCTGTTGGCCTGGTTCGACCAACAGTCGGTAGACAGTGTTATGTGCCATCGTCTGGCACGCCAGGCTACGGCTATGGCGGAAGAGGGAGCGCTTTATTTGCGTATTCATCCTGAAAAAGAGGCATTGATGCGTGAAACTTTTGGCAAGCGGTTTACGTTGATTATCGAGTCTGGTTTCTCTCCCGATCAGGCTGAACTTTCCTCAACACGATATGCCGTTGAATTTTCACTTTCTCGTCATTTCAACGCGTTACTGAAATGGTTACGTAATGGTGAAGATAAAGGAGGTAGCGATGAATATTAAAATTAATGAGATAAAAATGACGCCCCCTACAGCATTTACCCCTGGTCAGGTTATAGAGGAACAAGAGGTTATTTCGCCTTCAATGTTAGCTCTCCAGGAGTTACAGGAAACGACGGGGGCAGCGCTCTATGAGACGATGGAAGAAATAGGAATGGCGCTGAGTGGTAAACTGCGCGAAAGTTATAAATTCACGGATGCTGAGAAACTGGAGCGCAGACAGCAGGCTTTGCTGCGTTTGATAAAACAAATACAGGAGGATAATGGGGCAACGTTGCGTCCGCTTACCGAAGAGAATAGTGATCCTGATTTACAGAATGCGTATCAAATTATCGCTCTTGCAATGGCGCTTACTGCCGGCGGGTTGTCAAAAAAGAAAAAACGCGATTTGCAATCGCAACTGGATACGCTTACAGCGGAGGAGGGATGGGAACTTGCCGTTTTTAGTTTACTGGAACTTGGCGAAGTGGATACCGCTACGCTGTCCTCGCTGAAGCGTTTTATGCAACAGGCGATAGACAACGATGAAATGCCCTTATCGCAGTGGTTCAGACGCGTGGCAGACTGGCCGGATCGCTGTGAACGGGTCCGTATTTTGCTAAGAGCAATAGCCTTTGAACTTAGCATATGCATCGAACCCTCGGAGCAAAGTCGTTTGGCCGCAGCATTAGTACGTTTGCGTCGTTTGCTGTTATTCCTTGGCCTTGAAAAAGAGTGCCAGCGTGAGGAGTGGATTTGCCAGTTGCCGCCTAATACATTACTGCCGCTACTACTCGATATTATTTGTGAGCGCTGGCTTTTCAGTGATTGGTTGCTTGATAGACTTACCGCTATAGTTTCTTCATCGAAGATGTTCAATCGGTTACTCCAACAACTTGATGCGCAGTTTATGCTGATACCCGATAACTGTTTTAACGACGAAGATCAACGTGAACAAATTCTCGAAACGCTTCGTGAAGTAAAGATAAATCAGGTTTTATTCTGATACCTGGCTTTCAATATTTAGGTAAATTGGCTTTCTGGCTCATCATGAGGCGTCAGGATGGATTGGGATCTCATTACTGAACGTAATATTCAGCTTTTTATTCAATTAGCAGGATTAGCTGAACGGCCTTTAGCAACCAATATGTTCTGGCGGCAAGGACAATATGAAACCTATCTAAACTATCATAACGGTCGTATTCACTTATGTCAGATACTCAAGCAAACCTTCTTAGACGAAGAACTGCTTTTTAAAGCGTTGGCTAACTGGAAACCCGCAGCGTTTCAGGGTATTCCTCAGCGATTATTTTTGTTGCGCGATGGGCTTGCAATGAGTTGTTCTCCTCCTCTTTCCAGCTCCGCCGAGCTCTGGTTACGATTACATCATCGACAAATAAAATTTCTGGAGTCGCAATGCGTTCATGGTTAGGTGAGGGAGTCAGGGCGCAACAGTGGCTCAGTGTATGCGCGGGTCGGCAGGATATGGTTCTGGCGACGGTGTTATTAATCGCTATTGTGATGATGCTGTTACCTTTGCCGACCTGGATGGTTGATATCCTGATTACTATCAACCTTATGTTTTCAGTGATCCTGCTCTTAATTGCTATTTATCTTAGTGACCCTCTCGATTTATCGGTATTTCCGTCTTTATTACTTATTACTACATTATATCGTTTGTCACTCACAATCAGCACATCACGGCTGGTACTGTTACAACATAATGCCGGTAATATTGTGGATGCCTTCGGTAAGTTTGTCGTAGGAGGAAATCTCACCGTTGGGTTGGTCGTATTTACCATCATTACTATCGTGCAGTTTATTGTCATTACAAAAGGTATCGAGAGGGTGGCGGAAGTTAGCGCACGTTTCTCGCTTGATGGGATGCCAGGCAAACAAATGAGTATCGATGGCGATTTGCGTGCCGGAGTTATCGATGCAGAGCATGCCCGTACATTAAGACAGCACGTCCAGCAGGAAAGCCGCTTTCTCGGTGCGATGGACGGTGCGATGAAATTTGTTAAAGGCGATACGATTGCCGGTATTATTGTTGTTCTGGTGAACATTATCGGCGGTATCATTATCGCTATCGTGCAATATGATATGTCGATGAGTGAGGCTGTTCACACTTATAGCGTACTGTCAATCGGAGATGGTTTATGTGGGCAAATTCCATCGCTGCTGATTTCCCTTAGCGCGGGAATTATTGTCACCCGTGTTCCGGGTGAGAAACGCCAGAACCTGGCGACAGAGTTGAGTTCTCAAATTGCCAGACAACCTCAGTCGCTCATATTAACCGCTGTGGTTTTAATGCTCCTCGCTTTAATTCCTGGCTTTCCTTTTATCACTCTCGCTTTCTTTTCAGCGTTGTTAGCATTGCCAATTATCCTCATTCGCCGCAAAAAGTCTGTGGTTTCCGCAAATGGCGTCGAAGCACCGGAAAAAGATAGTATGGTTCCCGGCGCATGTCCTCTAATCTTACGTCTTACCCCGACGTTACATTCTGCCGACCTGATTCGTGATATTGACGCCATGAGATGGTTTTTATTTGAGGATACCGGCGTCCCTCTCCCTGAGGTGAATATTGAAGTTTTGCCTGAACCCACCGAAAAATTGACGGTACTGCTATATCAGGAACCCGTATTTAGTTTATCTATCCCCGCCCAGGCGGATTATTTATTGATAGGCGCGGACGCTAGTGTGGTGGGTGACAGCCAGACGTTACCGAACGGGATGGGGCAGATCTGTTGGCTTACAAAAGAGATGGCCCATAAGGCGCAAGGTTTTGGACTGGACGTTTTCGCGGGCAGCCAACGTATCTCTGCCTTATTAAAATGTGTCCTGCTTCGCCATATGGGAGAGTTTATTGGTGTTCAGGAAACGCGTTATCTAATGAATGCGATGGAAAAAAACTACTCTGAGCTGGTGAAAGAGCTTCAGCGCCAGTTACCCATTAATAAAATCGCTGAAACTTTGCAACGGCTTGTATCAGAACGGGTTTCTATTAGAGATTTACGTCTTATTTTCGGCACCTTAATTGATTGGGCGCCACGTGAAAAAGATGTCCTGATGTTGACAGAATATGTCCGTATCGCGCTTCGCCGTCATATTCTGCGTCGTCTTAATCCGGAAGGAAAACCGCTGCCGATTTTGCGGATCGGCGAAGGTATTGAGAACCTCGTGCGTGAATCCATTCGCCAGACGGCAATGGGGACCTATACTGCGCTGTCGTCTCGTCATAAGACGCAGATCCTGCAACTTATCGAGCAGGCGCTGAAGCAGTCAGCCAAATTATTCATTGTCACTTCTGTCGACACCCGACGTTTCTTGCGAAAAATTACAGAAGCCACCTTGTTCGACGTACCGATTTTGTCATGGCAGGAATTAGGAGAGGAGAGCCTTATACAAGTGGTAGAAAGTATTGACCTTAGCGAAGAGGAGTTGGCGGACAATGAAGAATGAATTGATGCAACGTCTGAGGCTGAAATATCCGCCCCCCGATGGTTATTGTCGATGGGGCCGAATTCAGGATGTCAGCGCAACGTTGTTAAATGCGTGGTTGCCTGGGGTATTTATGGGTGAGTTGTGCTGTATAAAGCCTGGAGAAGAACTTGCTGAAGTCGTGGGGATTAATGGCAACAAAGCTTTGCTATCTCCTTTTACGAGTACTATCGGACTTCACTGCGGGCAGCAAGTGATGGCCTTAAGGCGACGCCATCAGGTTCCCGTGGGCGAAGCGTTATTAGGGCGAGTCATTGATGGCTTTGGTCGTCCCCTTGATGGCCGCGAACTGCCCGAAGTCTGCTGGAAAGACTATGATGCAATGCCTCCTCCCGCAATGGTTCGACAGCCTATCACTCAACCATTAATGACGGGGATTCGCGCTATTGATAGCGTTGCGACCTGTGGTGAAGGGCAACGAGTGGGTATTTTTTCTGCTCCTGGCGTGGGGAAAAGCACGCTTCTGGCGATGCTGTGTAATGCGCCAGACGCAGACTGCAATGTTCTGGTGTTAATTGGTGAACGTGGACGAGAAGTCCGCGAGTTCATCGATTTTACATTGTCTGAAGAGACCCGAAAACGTTGTGTCATTGTTGTCGCAACCTCTGACAGACCCGCCTTAGAGCGCGTGAGGGCGCTGTTTGTGGCCACCACGATAGCAGAATTTTTTCGTGATAATGGAAAGCGAGTCGTCTTGCTTGCCGACTCACTGACGCGTTATGCCAGGGCCGCGCGGGAAATCGCACTGGCCGCCGGAGAGACCGCAGTTTCTGGAGAATATCCGCCAGGCGTATTTAGTGCATTGCCACGACTTTTAGAACGTACAGGAATGGGGGAAAAAGGCAGTATTACCGCATTTTATACGGTACTGGTGGAAGGCGATGATATGAATGAGCCGTTGGCGGATGAAGTCCGTTCACTGCTTGACGGACATATTGTGTTATCCCGGCGGCTTGCAGAGAGGGGGCATTATCCTGCCATTGACGTGTTGGCAACGCTCAGCCGCGTTTTTCCAGTCGTTACCAGCCATGAGCATCGTCAACTGGCGGCGATATTGCGACGGTGCCTGGCGCTTTACCAGGAGGTTGAGCTGTTAATACGCATTGGGGAATACCAGCGAGGAGTTGATACTGATACTGACAAAGCCATTGATACCTATCCGGATATTTGCACATTTTTGCGACAAAGTAAGGATGAAGTATGCGGACCCGAGCTACTCATAGAAAAATTACACCAAATACTCACCGAGTGATCATGGAAACTTTGCTGGAGATAATCGCGCGGCGTGAAAAGCAATTACGCGGCAAACTTACCGTACTTGATCAGCAGCAACAGGCGATTATTACTGAACAGCAGATTTGCCAGACGCGCGCTTTAGCAGTGTCTACCAGACTGAAAGAATTAATGGGCTGGCAAGGTACGTTATCTTGTCATTTATTGTTGGATAAGAAACAACAAATGGCCGGGTTATTCACTCAGGCGCAGAGCTTTTTGACGCAACGGCAGCAGTTAGAGAATCAGTATCAGCAGCTTGTCTCCCGGCGAAGCGAATTACAGAAGAATTTTAATGCGCTTATGAAAAAGAAAGAAAAAATTACTATGGTATTAAGCGATGCGTATTACCAAAGTTGAGGGAAGTCTTGGGTTGCCATGCCAGTCTTATCAGGATGATAACGAGGCGGAGGCGGAACGTATGGACTTTGAACAACTCATGCACCAGGCATTACCCATTGGTGAGAATAATCCTCCTGTAGCATTGAACAAGAACGTGGTTTTCACGCAACGTTATCGTGTTAGTGGTGGTTATCTTGACGGTGTAGAGTGTGAAGTATGTGAATCAGGGGGGCTAATCCAGTTAAGAATCAATGTCCCTCATCATGAAATTTACCGTTCGATGAAAGCGCTAAAGCAGTGGCTGGAGTCTCAGTTGCTGCATATGGGGTATATAATTTCCCTGGAGATATTCTATGTTAAGAATAGCGAATGAAGAGCGTCCGTGGATGGAGATGCTTCCAACGCAAGGCGCTACCATTGGTGAGCTGACATTGAGTATGCAACAATATCCAGTACAGCAAGGGACGTTATTTACCATACATTATCATAATGAGCTGGGTAGGGTGTGGATTGCAGAACAATGCTGGCAGCGCTGGTGTGAAGGGTTAATTGGCACCGCTAATCGATCGGCTATCGATCCTGAATTGCTATATGGAATAGCTGAATGGGGGCTGGCGCCGTTATTGCAAGCCAGTGATGCAACCTTCTGTCAGAACGAACCGCCAACATCCTGCAGTAATCTACCACATCAGCTAGCGTTGCATATTAAATGGACAGTTGAAGAACATGAGTTCCATAGCATTATTTTTACATGGCCAACGGGTTTTTTGCGCAATATAGTCGGAGAGCTTTCTGCTGAGCGACAACAGATTTATCCTGCCCCTCCTGTGGTAGTCCCTGTATATTCAGGCTGGTGCCAGCTTACATTAATCGAACTTGAGTCTATCGAAATCGGCATGGGCGTTCGGATTCATTGCTTCGGCGACATCAGACTCGGTTTTTTTGCTATTCAACTACCTGGGGGTATCTACGCGAGGGTGTTACTGACAGAGGATAACACGATGAAATTTGACGAATTAGTCCAGGATATCGAAACGCTACTTGCGTCAGGGAGCCCAATGTCAAAGAGTGATGGAACGTCTTCAGTCGAGCTTGAGCAGATACCACAACAGGTGCTCTTTGAGGTCGGACGTGCGAGTCTGGAAATTGGACAATTACGACAACTTAAAACGGGGGACGTTTTGCCTGTAGGGGGATGTTTTGCGCCAGAGGTGACGATAAGAGTAAATGACCGTATTATTGGGCAAGGTGAGTTGATTGCCTGTGGCAATGAATTTATGGTGCGTATTACACGTTGGTATCTTTCCAAAAATACAGCGTAAACCTGATAAGAAAAATAATATGCGAACAATATAATAGCGTTCCAGGTCGTGTCATGAGAGATACAGTATGTCTTTACCCGATTCGCCTTTGCAACTGATTGGTATATTGTTTCTGCTTTCAATACTGCCTCTCATTATCGTCATGGGAACTTCTTTCCTTAAACTGGCGGTGGTATTTTCGATTTTACGAAATGCTCTGGGTATTCAACAAGTTCCCCCAAATATCGCACTGTATGGCCTTGCGCTTGTACTTTCCTTATTCATTATGGGGCCGACGCTATTAGCTGTAAAAGAGCGCTGGCATCCGGTTCAGGTCGCTGGCGCTCCTTTCTGGACGTCTGAGTGGGACAGTAAAGCATTAGCGCCTTATCGACAGTTTTTGCAAAAAAACTCTGAAGAGAAGGAAGCCAATTATTTTCGGAATTTGATAAAACGAACCTGGCCTGAAGACATAAAAAGAAAGATAAAACCTGATTCTTTGCTCATATTAATTCCGGCATTTACGGTGAGTCAGTTAACGCAGGCATTTCGGATTGGATTACTTATTTATCTTCCCTTTCTGGCTATTGACCTGCTTATTTCAAATATACTGCTGGCTATGGGGATGATGATGGTGTCGCCGATGACCATTTCATTACCGTTTAAGCTGCTAATATTTTTACTGGCAGGTGGTTGGGATCTGACACTGGCGCAATTGGTACAGAGCTTTTCATGAATGATTCTGAATTGACGCAATTTGTAACGCAACTTTTATGGATCGTCCTTTTTACGTCTATGCCGGTAGTGTTGGTGGCATCGGTAGTTGGTGTCATCGTAAGCCTTGTTCAGGCCTTGACTCAAATACAGGACCAAACGCTACAGTTTATGATTAAATTATTGGCAATTGCAATAACCTTAATGGTCAGCTACCCATGGCTTAGCGGTATCCTGTTGAATTATACCCGGCAGATAATGTTACGAATTGGAGAGCATGGTTGAATGGCACAACAGGTAAATGAGTGGCTTATTGCATTGGCTGTGGCTTTTATTCGACCATTGAGCCTTTCTTTATTACTTCCCTTATTAAAAAGTGGCAGTTTAGGGGCCGCACTTTTACGTAATGGCGTGCTTATGTCACTTACCTTTCCGATATTACCAATCATTTACCAGCAGAAGATTATGATGCATATTGGTAAAGATTACAGTTGGTTAGGGTTAGTCACCGGAGAGGTGATTATTGGTTTTTTAATTGGGTTTTGTGCGGCGGTTCCCTTTTGGGCCGTTGATATGGCGGGGTTTCTGCTTGATACTTTACGTGGCGCGACAATGGGTACGATATTCAATTCTACAATGGAAGCTGAAACCTCACTTTTTGGCTTGCTTTTCAGCCAGTTTTTGTGTGTTATTTTCTTTATAAGCGGCGGCATGGAGTTTATATTAAATATTCTGTATGAGTCATATCAATATTTACCACCAGGGCGTACTTTATTATTTGACCGGCAATTTTTAAAATATATCCAGGCAGAGTGGAGAACGCTTTATCAATTATGTGTCAGTTTCTCTGTTCCTGCCATAATATGTATGGTATTAGCCGATCTGGCTTTAGGTCTTTTAAATCGGTCGGCACAACAACTGAATGTGTTTTTCTTCTCAATGCCGCTCAAAAGTATATTAGTTCTACTCACGCTCCTGATCTCATTCCCTTATGCTCTTCATCACTATTTGGTTGAAAGCGATAAGTTTTATATTTATCTAAAAGACTGGTTTCCATCTGTATGAGCGAGAAAACAGAACAGCCTACAGAAAAGAAATTACGTGATGGTCGTAAGGAAGGGCAGGTCGTCAAAAGTATCGAAATAACATCATTATTTCAGCTGATTGCGCTTTATTTGTATTTTCATTTCTTTACTGAAAAGATGATTTTGATACTGATTGAGTCAATAACTTTCACATTACAATTAGTAAATAAACCATTTTCTTATGCATTAACGCAATTGAGTCATGCTTTAATAGAGTCATTGACTTCTGCACTGCTGTTTCTGGGCGCTGGGGTAATAGTTGCTACTGTGGGTAGCGTGTTTCTTCAGGTGGGGGTGGTTATTGCCAGCAAGGCCATAGGTTTTAAAAGCGAGCATATAAATCCGGTAAGTAATTTTAAGCAGATTTTCTCTTTACATAGCGTAGTAGAATTATGTAAATCCAGCCTGAAAGTTATCATGTTATCTCTTATCTTTGCCTTTTTCTTTTATTATTATGCCAGTACTTTTCGGGCGCTACCGTACTGTGGGTTAGCCTGTGGCGTGCTTGTGGTTTCTTCTTTAATAAAATGGTTATGGGTAGGGGTGATGGCTTTTTATATCGTCGTTGGCATACTGGACTATTCTTTTCAATATTATAAGATTAGAAAAGATCTAAAAATGAGTAAAGATGACGTAAAACAGGAGCATAAAGATCTGGAGGGCGACCCTCAAATGAAGACACGGCGTCGGGAAATGCAGAGTGAAATACAAAGTGGGAGTTTAGCTCAATCTGTTAAACAATCTGTTGCGGTAGTGCGTAATCCAACGCATATTGCGGTTTGTCTTGGCTATCATCCCACCGATATGCCAATACCACGCGTCCTGGAAAAAGGCAGTGATGCTCAAGCTAACTATATTGTTAACATCGCTGAACGCAACTGCATCCCCGTTGTTGAAAATGTTGAGCTGGCCCGCTCATTATTTTTTGAAGTGGAACGCGGAGATAAAATTCCTGAAACGTTATTTGAACCCGTTGCAGCCTTGTTACGTATGGTGATGAAGATAGATTATGCGCATTCTACCGAAACACCATAAATGCCTTTGGTATGCTTCTTCAAGACACTGCGAAGGTTAAGAGGGGTAATAGCGTATAGAGCAGCGCTTGACGATAAAGGTGAGAGACTGAAAATAATCGTTTTTAGCCTGGCACAAGCACCAGATAGCGTATTATAAAATTAAACAAGATAATGGATTGGTGCGTCTGAATGGACTCGAACCATCGACCCCCACCATGTCAAGGTGGTGCTCTAACCAACTGAGCTACAGACGCATTAAAATGATGGTGCGTTCAATTGGACTCGAACCAACGACCCCCACCATGTCAAGGTGGTGCTCTAACCAACTGAGCTATGAACGCAACGTTGTAGGTGACAACGGGGACGAATATTAGCGTCACAACTGCAATGAGGCAAGAGGGAAATCGCAATTTTCTTCCTGAAATCACCTGATTGCGGTGGAAATATGCAACATGTCGAGAAAATAGCCGCCATGCGACGGCTATCGTCGTATTATCGCGCAGCGCGCTGCAAAATGATGGCGGACGGCTGACGTTGTAGATAGCGCATCCGTAGCATCATTAACACCGCCGCCGAGGTCAGGCCGATGATGAACCCCATCCAGAAGCCTGCCGGTCCCATACGATCCACCACCAGATCCGTTAACGCCAGGATATAACCGCTGGGTAAACCTAACACCCAGTAGGCGGTAAAGGTGATAAAAAAGATGGAACGCGTATCTTTATAACCGCGCAGAATACCGCTGCCGATAACCTGTATAGAGTCGGAAATCTGGTAAACCGCAGCGAGCAGCATTAATTGCGCGGCAAGCGCCACGACCTCGGGGTTGTCATTGTAGAGCAAAGCAATATGCTTACGCAGAGTCACGGTAAAGATCGCGGTAACCACAGCCATACAAATGCCGACGCCTAAACCGGTACGCGCTGCGGTTTGCGCATCCAGCGTTGATCCCTGGCCCAGACGATAACCCACTCGAATTGTTACCGCCGCAGCCAGCGACATCGGCAGCACGAACATCAGCGAGCTAAAGTTAAGCGCAATCTGATGACCCGCGACATCCACAATACCTAATGGCGAAACCAGCAGCGCAACGACCGCAAACAACGTCACTTCAAAGAACAGCGCCAGCGCAATCGGCAACCCCAGTTGAATCAGGCGCTTCATGACGACGCTATCAGGTTTGCCAAAGCCTTTTTCATTACGAATATCACGCATTGAACGCGCGTGTTTAATGTAAGAAAGCATGGCGATAAACATCACCCAATAGACCGCCGCAGTCGCAACGCCGCAGCCGATACCGCCGAGTTCCGGCATACCAAAATGGCCATAGATAAAAATATAGTTCACCGGAATATTCACCAGCAGGCCCAAAAATCCCATCACCATACCCGGTTTGGTTTTGGCCAGACCTTCGCACTGGTTTCGCGCTACCTGAAAGAAAAGGTATCCTGGCGCGCCCCACAGCAGCGCGCGAAGATAACCCACGGCTTTATCGGCCAGCGCCGGATCAATATTATGCATGGAGCGGATAATGTATCCGGCATTCCACAGGACGATCATCACCAGCACGGAGACAAAGCCCGCCAGCCAGAACCCTTGTCGAACCTGATGCGCGATACGCTCACGACGGCCGGAGCCATTGAGTTGCGCAATCACCGGCGTCAAGGCCAGCAGTAAGCCGTGACCAAACAAAATGGCGGGAAGCCAGATAGAGGTGCCGATAGCGACGGCAGCCATGTCCGTAGCGCTATAGCCTCCCGCCATGACGGTATCGACGAATCCCATTGCGGTCTGTGCCACTTGCGCAAGGATCACCGGTATCGCTAACGCTAATAACTGACGCGCTTCACTGGTATACTTCTGCACGTATTCACCTTTTATTTTGTTGTTATATGAAAGACTAAAAAGCCGCCGTAGTGGCAGCCAAAAGAAATAGCAGGGGAAATTTCAGTCTATTGTAGCGGGGTATTACTATTTCTCCAGCGAAAAAACAGTTGTTAACGGCGCATTGCTGGCAAGCTGTTTTTCCACCTGCTATTGTGCTGAACAGTTCTGCTTTTATTTATTTCAGGAGTTGAAGATATGTTTACGGGGATCGTACAGGGTACCGCGAAACTGGTATCGATTGATGAAAAACCCAACTTTCGCACCCATGTGGTGATGTTACCGGACTACATGCTGGAGGGGCTGGAGACGGGGGCGTCGGTAGCGCATAACGGATGCTGTTTGACGGTGACTGAAATAAACGGCAACCAGATAAGCTTTGATCTGATGAAAGAAACGTTGCGCATCACCAATCTGGGCGCGTTGAGGGTAGGTGATGAGGTCAACGTAGAGCGCGCCGCCAAATTCAGCGATGAAATCGGTGGACATCTGATGTCGGGGCATATTATTACGACGGCGGAGATCGCGAAAATCCTGACCTCCGAAAATAACCATCAGGTGTGGTTTAAAGTGCAGGATGCGTCCCTGATGAAGTATATCCTGTACAAAGGCTTTATCGGCGTCGACGGCATCAGTTTGACCGTCGGCGAGGTAACGCCAACGCGCTTCTGCGTGCATCTCATTCCGGAAACGCTGGAACGTACTACGCTTGGCAGAAAAAAACTGGGTGAGCGTGTGAATATCGAGATCGATCCGCAAACGCAGGCGGTTGTCGATACCGTAGAACGCGTACTGGCTGCACGAGAAAATGCGGTCAGAAATCAGGCCGACATTGGCTAACGGAAAATAAGATTCCCCCGCATGAAATGCGGGGGAGATGATTAGCGAGGAACGCGCAGACCGTTTTCAACGCCGCGCGTAAATACCACCTGCCAAAGCTGGATATCACGCGCGCGAAACGCACCCGCGCAGGCGTTGAGATAATAGCTGAACATACGTTTAAAGCGCTCGTTATAATTGCCCGCAATCTCTGGCCAGGCATTGATAAAGCGCTCGTGCCACGCCATCAGAGTCGTGTCATAGTCGGCGCCAAAGTTATGCCAGTCTTCCATTACAAAGTGTGATTCGCTGGCCTCGGCGATTTGACGAACAGACGGCAAGCAACCGTTGGGGAAAATATACTTATTGATCCACGGATCGACATTATGATCGGTTTTTTTAGAACCAATAGTATGGAGCAGGAAAAGACCATCCGGTTTTAAATTCCTGTCAACGACCTCAAAATAGGTGTTGTAATTTTTTGGCCCGACATGTTCGAACATACCGACGGAGACGATTCGGTCAAACTGATCGTTAAGGTCGCGATAATCTTCCAGGAGAATGGAGACATCCAGACCTTCGCAACGCGTCTGCGCCATTTTTTGTTGTTCAGCGGAGATCGTTACGCCCACCACGCTAACGCCATAATGGGTCGCCATATATTGCGACAGGCCGCCCCAGCCGCAGCCGATATCCAGCACACGCATCCCCGGTTGTAGCTGTAGCTTTTCGCAAATTAATTTCAGCTTGGCTTGCTGTGCCGCTTCCAGCGTATCGGCATCTTTCCAGTAGGCGCAAGAATATTGCATATAGGGATCGAGCATACGGGAAAAAAGGTCATTACCAAGATCGTAATGTTCCTTGCCGACAATCCAGGCGCGTTTTTTACTTTGTAGATTAATCAGACGCGCGCCGAGGATACGGAGCGTATCTTTAACATGGTGGGGGAGTTGATTTTCAAGACCGGCACGTAAGACTTTGCTGAAGAAAATATCCAGACGCTCGCATTCCCACCAGCCATCCATGTAACTCTCACCTAACCCCAACGATCCTTCCTGAAGGACGCGTTTAAAAAAATCGGGATTCTTAACACGAATGTCAGACGGGGCGGAACCATTAATTGTAATATCCGCGCGACTTAACAATTCGTTGGCGATTCGGTACCAGTTATCATCCGGTACGCTGACTTCTTCTATACACGATGAACTCATAGTTTCTCCATCACTGGACGGTGATCAGAACCTTAAAACAGCGTAGACGCTTTTTTGGCTTTGTGAGAAATCCCACGGACAATTCCGTGAGCCAGTTATCCGACGTAGAACAGAGGAAGGGAGGAACCCTTGCCGAAAAGGCCATCCATGGTGAATCGGGAACGCTCCGGTTCCCGTTAATGCCTAATAATTATCGTAATATAAACAACCGTGAATCAGTATAGGCCGCAATTTTTGATGATTCAACCGAAAATTGTTAGCGTGCTAATTACCAGCGGTTAACAAGCTTTTAGTGAGACTTGTCGTGGGCGACATTGGCATGGTGAAATTCGGCCTCAGCGCACTCTGCATGAGACTGCATTTTGTAACCTAACGCCGCCAGAACAACGGTAGAGAGCATTACGCTGGTGGTGGTCAACAGCGGCGTGCTGATGAGCCATGAAACCACCAGGCTTGCCAGGAAACATAACCCCAGTTGCAGCGTATTTTGTAGCGCCGCAGCGCGCCCCGTGGCTTGAGGGAAAGGGCGTAACGCTTGCGCGACGACGATAGGGTAGATGGCGCCATTAGCAATCGCCATTACGCAGAAAGGAATCAGGATCTCCACCAGTGAGGCATTATTCAGAAGGCCCGCTCCCCAGGTGGCGATAACGCTCAGCGCGTACAGCCCTAACAGCCACGGAAGCAATTGGTAGCCCTGCCATTTTTGTAGCGCCGCGCGGCAACCATATCCGCCAATCAGAAAAGCGATGGTTTGCGGAACATAGCTCAGGCCAATCACTGCCGGGCTGTAACCCATCGCGCTGAGAATAAACGGGGACCCTGTTAGCCACGCAAAAAAGCTGGCGGAACAGGCGGCATAAATCAGCACATTACCGCGATAGGTTTTAGAGCGTAACAACGTCGCGAAAGTGAGTTTATCCTGTCCTTCGGTACGCGCTTTTACCGATGGTTTTAAACGCAGCGCCGGCAACATCAGCAACAACGTAATCACGAATAGGGTGGCGAAAATCGCCTGCCATGAGAAATGCGTCAGTATCCAGCTTCCCAGTAAGGGCGCAAGCGCCGGGGATAATCCCACCAGTGGCATGATCGTGGCGAAGATACGGTTAATTTTTTGCGAAGGATAATAATCGGTCACCAGCGCTTGCCAGATTACCGTTGCCGCGCAAACGCCGACGGCCTGCACGAAGCGCAGCGTCAGCAGTGCTGCCGCGCTTTCTACCCACAGCATCCCCAGACTTCCGAGCGCAAAGATAGATAACCCCAGCAGTAAAATCGGTTTACGGCCATAACGATCCGATAGCGGTCCCCAAAGTAGTTGCGCGACGGCAAAGCCAGCTAAAAACAGGCTGAGGCTGGCGCTGACCGCGGCGGCAGGCGTTTGTAAATCCGCCTGTATGGCGGCAAACGCGGGCAGGTACATGTCCGTAGCCAGAAATCCCAGCACGCTAAGACCGGCTAACCAGACTAAAAAACCTTTTCCAGGTTGCATATTTGTTTCTCTTTCTTATCAGACAGACATTGTCGCAGAGTGTAGGGAGTGAAATTACGGTTGTGAAACGTTAATATTTGTCCAGTGAATTCAAAATTTTTGTAGGCAAATTATGTGGTCGGAATACTCGCTTGAAGTGGTTGACGCCGTGGCGCGCAATGGCAGTTTTAGCGCGGCGGCGCAGGAACTGCACCGTGTGCCTTCAGCAGTCAGTTACACCGTTCGTCAGCTAGAGGAGTGGCTGGCCGTACCGCTTTTTGTACGACGTCACCGTGATGTTGAACTGACGCCTGCTGGCGTCTGGTTTTTAAAAGAAGGGCGTTCTGTTATCAAAAAAATGCAGATCACTCGCCAGCAGTGTCAGCAAATTGCTAATGGCTGGCGCGGGCAGTTAGCTATTGCGGTGGACAATATCGTCAGACCAGAACGTACCCGGCAGATGATCGTCGATTTCTATCGCCATTTTGACGATGTGGAACTGCTGGTTTTTCAGGAGGTGTTTAACGGCGTCTGGGACGCGCTCTCCGACGGGCGTGTCGAGCTGGCGATTGGGGCGACGCAGGCGATTCCGGTAGGGGGGCGTTACGCTTTTCGGGATATGGGGACCCTGAGCTGGAGCTGCGTAGTGGCAAGCGATCACCCGCTGGCGTCGATGCCTGGGCCGTTAAGCGATGATACCCTGCGCAACTGGCCGTCGCTGGTCAGGGAAGACACTTCGCGAACCTTACCGAAACGGATTACCTGGCTGCTGGATAACCAAAAAAGGGTCGTCGTACCGGACTGGGAGTCATCGGCAACCTGCCTGTCGGCAGGACTATGCGTGGGAATGGTGCCGACGCATTTTGCCCGACAGTGGATAGACAGCGGAAAATGGGTGGCGCTGACGTTAGAGAATCCGTTTCCCGATGCGGCCTGTTGCGTGACGTGGCAGCAAAACGAAGCCTCGCCCGCGCTGGCATGGCTGCTGGACTATTTGGGCGATAGCGAAACGTTGAATCGGGAGTGGCTGCGGGAGCCAGAAGAGGCTCCCGACAGCGGGGATTAACGCCGATAGTCGCGGAACGGGCCGTCAGCGACCGAGCGACGCTCAACCAGGCGTGGATGAACTTCAATAGACTGTGACTCTTCACGCTTATTGACGATGCGATCCAATAGCATATTAAATGCGGTTTCGCCTAAAGAGTCTTTGGGCTGGTGAATCGTCGTCAGCGCCGGGGTAAAGAAACGGGCGTTACGCACATTGTCATAACCGATCACCGAAACGTCCTGCGGTA
The DNA here is from genome assembly GCF_051702785.1 of Salmonella sp. NW722. Lineage (NCBI taxonomy): Bacteria > Pseudomonadati > Pseudomonadota > Gammaproteobacteria > Enterobacterales > Enterobacteriaceae > Salmonella > Salmonella sp. NW722. The sequence goes on along the minus strand of NZ_JAMMIN010000001.1, from coordinate 361,672 downwards.
CGCGAAGCCCCATTTCGTCAGCCGCGCAAAGCGCGCCCATCGCCATAATATCGCCGCCGCAGAAAACGGCGGTAGGGCGATGTGACTGCGATAAAATTTGCTGCATCGCGTGGTAACCGGATTCCGGCTCGAAGTCGCCCTGAACAATCCAGTTGTCCGGCACGTTGATCAACGCCTCCTCCATGGCTTTCATAAAGCCTGCCAGCCGGCCCGCGCCGGTGTTGCGCTCCAGCGGGCCGGGAATAACGCCGATATCCCGGTGGCCGCGCTCAACCAGATAACGACCCGCCATATAGCCGCCTGCAAAGGCGTTATCAATCACCGTGTCGGTAAAATCGGCCTTCGCTTCACCCCAGTCCATCACCACCATCGGAATATGGCGATACTCTTCCAGCATGGAAAGCAGAGGTTCTGGATACTCAGAACACATCACCAGCAGGCCATCCACGCGCTTTTGCGCCATCATGGACAGGTAGGCGCGCTGTTTTTCCAGGTTATTCCAGGCGTTGCCTAAAATCAGCGTATAGCCTTTCTGGAAACAGTTTTTTTCAACCGCCTCGATAATTTCGGCAAAATAGGCCGCTTCGCTGCTGGTCGCCAGTAAGCCTATCGACTTGGTATGGTTAACCTTCAGGCTACGCGCGACGGCGCTGGGAGAGTAGTGCAGCTCTTTAATTGCCGCCCAGACCGCGTTACGCGTTTCTTCAGCGACAAAACGCGTTTTGTTGATTACGTGTGATACAGTTGTAGTGGAAACGTTTGCTCGTTTCGCTACATCTTTAATTGTTGCCATTACATTTCACTCCAGACCCTCGCTAAGCTCCTGAGAAACGCCAGGTAAACGTTTGCCTACACACACCCTAATCGCAACATCAGGGTTGCGGCACGCCGGAAAAACGACACGGAACGTCAGGAAGGGGTCAATGGCCGTTACGCTAATTCAGTAAGCCTGGAATTTTGTCTGATCTTGAGGAAAAGGGGAAGCGTTAAAAACAGTTATCAATATAAAACATGAGAGATTTTTGTGCGGGAATGTGCAAAAATGCGCTATATCACTTTTTGTGTGGGAATAAAAAGGAGAAAACTTGATGAGTACCGACCTGAAATTTTCGTTGATTACTACGCTGATTGTTCTGGGCGTGATTGTCGCAGGTGGATTAACGGCCGCTCTGCACTGATTTCCTCTCTTCTGAGGGTGGGCGTCTCCTCTATTCTATCCCTCTCTAAAACGCAGAAGGCGTACCTTCTGCGTACTCAGACTTATGCGGCGAGATTTTTCGCAACAAATTCCCAGTTAACCAGCGCCCAGAAATGCTCCAGATAGTTTGGACGGGCGTTGCGGTAGTCGATGTAATACGCGTGTTCCCACACATCAACCGTCAGCAACGGCGTTGCATCCGTAGTCAGCGGCGTACCGGCATTTGAGGTAGAAACGATAGCCAGTTTGCCATCAGCGCTTTTTACCAGCCATGTCCATCCGGAACCAAAGTTTTTGATAGCGGCATCGGTGAACTGCGCTTTAAATTCCGCGAAGCTGCCAAAAGATGCCGCGATAGCATCAGCCAGTTTCCCGGTCGGTTCGCCACCGGCGTTTGGCGCCAGGCAGTTCCAGTAGAAGGTGTGGTTCCATACCTGAGCGGCGTTATTAAAGATACCGCCTTCGGAGGCGCGCACGATCTCTTCCAGCGATTTGCCTTCAAACGCCGTGCCTTTGATCAAATTGTTAAGATTGGTCACGTAAGTCTGATGATGTTTGCCATAGTGATATTCCAGCGTCTCAGCAGAAATATGCGGCGCCAGAGCATCTTTGGCATACGGTAATGCAGGTAATTCGAACGACATTGCTTCTCTCCTTATTATTAATATTGCGCACGCACAATAACCCTGGTGCGCGTAAGGATAGGGTAGCAAATTGAGAGGTGGCGCAAAAGAAGAAGTTATCCTGTCGTTAAACGACAGGATAAAATATTAGCGAATTGTTTTAGGCGTCATCACCCGACGGGCGCCGACATAATGACGTTGCCAGTACTCTTCGTTCAGTGAGGTGATCTTAATTTCCTGACCGCTGCGTGGAGACTGAATAAACTTACCGTTGCCGACATAGACGCCAACGTGATCGGCGGTGCCGCGCCCCTGCGTACGAAAGAACACCAGATCGCCGTTTTTCAACTCGCTACGCTCAATAGGCGCCGCGTCACGCAGGTGATACATCTCATTCGCCGTTCGGGGGATACGGATCTTCACTAAATCTTTATAGGCATAATAAACCAGACCGCTGCAATCAAAACCGGTGCGCGGCGACGCGCCTCCCCAGTGATACGGTTTACCAATCTGATTCATGAGTTTGGACATCGCGGTTTTCGTCGCTTTTTGTACTTTTGCACGATGCGCATCGGCAATAGAGACCGGCAATGTTCCTTTCCCCTTCACGCAGTGCGGCTTACGGCCTTTACGCGTCGTGCATTTTTCCGTTACGTCGAGGGCGGCGATTGACGTGGGCGCGGTTCTGTTACGACGATGCGTCGTATGACGAGATTTCGTGGAGGCGGTGGTACGTTTTGGCGTAGAAGCGGAAGAAGAACGGCTGGTTTTTGAGGTTTTTTTTACGTTTTTTTTGCTGGTTTTACTAATCTTTTTCGTTGTGCTTTTCTTTTTATCTGCCGTTTTCGTGACATGAGAAACAGCAGGCGTCGCTTTGGCTTGCCTGGAAGCATGGGCCATTGGCGTAAAGGGGAGAGTAGTAAAAAGTAAAGCACAGAGCGTGATCGAGATTTTGTTTATCCGCGCCACTGAGCAATCCTCTGTTAAAGGCAGGCAATTCATGCCTGCGTATGATTTACAAAACCTGATAATTCTAATCTACAAAAGCACAGATTGGTAATTGCTTTTGGTTTCTGAAGCTATGTTTCGTTAACAGATGTAAAAAAATAGCAATTAATGCTAAACACGAACGCGTTATCTACAAATCACTGCGCGGCAACCCGCTTAAAAGATATTTTGTATACAACTTATTCCCGCAGACGGTAAAATAATAAGGCATGATGAAAATGTTATTTTCCGTTGCCAGCCTGACCCGTTACAATGACAGGCTTCGGTCGTAAAAGTAGTTTAAGGAAGCGAGACAATGAGCACCACTATCGAAAAAATTCAGCGCCAGATCGCTGAAAACCCGATTCTCCTGTATATGAAAGGTTCACCGAAACTGCCAAGCTGTGGTTTCTCTGCGCAGGCCGTTCAGGCGCTTTCAGCCTGCGGGGAACGTTTTGCCTATGTTGATATCCTGCAAAACCCGGATATTCGCGCTGAATTACCGAAATACGCCAACTGGCCGACATTCCCACAACTGTGGGTGGACGGTGAGCTGGTCGGCGGGTGTGATATTGTGATTGAAATGTATCAGCGTGGCGAGCTGCAGCAGCTTATTAAAGAAACTGCGGCAAAATATAAAACTCAGGAGCCGGACGCAGAGTAATCTGTGAAAGGGGAAAGCGACCTGTAAAGGTCGCTTTTTTACCGCCATCGTGAGCAAGAGCGGCGTTGTTAGCCTCGTTATTTGTCCGTCGGCAAAGGTAACGGCCAGCCGCCCAGGCGCTTCCAGCGATTGACGATTTCACAAAACAGCACCGCTGTCCGCTCGGTATCATACAAAGCGGAATGGGCCTTTTCGCCGTCAAACTCCATACCTGCCGCCAGGCACGCTTTTGATAACACCGTTTGTCCCAGCGCCAGTCCGCTCAATGCCGCAGTATCAAAGGTGACGAACGGATGAAACGGGTTACGTTTCAGCGAGGCGCGCTCTGCGGCGGCCATCATAAAACTGTGATCAAAAGTGGCGTTATGCGCGACCATAATGGCGCGACTACAACCGCTGTCTTTGATACCTTTACGCACCATTTTGAAAATAGCGTGTAGCGCCTCATATTCACTCACCGCGCCGCGTAGCGGGTTAGAGGGATCGATACCGTTAAACGCAAGCGCTTCCGGCTGTAAGTTGGCTCCAGCGAACGGCTCCACATGGAAATGCAGCGTCGTGTCCGGCATCAGCCAGCCTTGTTCATCCATTTTCAGCGTGATGGCGGCGATTTCGAGCAGCGCATCGGTTTTAGCGTTAAATCCTGCAGTTTCAACGTCGATGACGACAGGATAAAAACCACGAAAACGGTCGCACAGACCGGAAAGTTGAGCGTTATCGGACATCTGAGTCTCTTAATACGAAAAAATGCAGCGCGTATTATGGCAAATTTTACGCCGGGATGCAGTAAAACAACGGGCGCAGTGACCTGCGCCCGGCGGGGGATCAGTTACCCAGACCGCGGCCTGCGTCTTTAGCTTCAATCAATTCGATTTTATAGCCATCCGGATCTTCAACGAAGGCGATGATGGTCGAACCGCCTTTTACCGGCCCCGCTTCACGGGTCACGTTGCCGCCGTTCTGACGAATGCGTTCACAGGCTTCAGCAGCATTGTCAACGCTCAGCGCGATGTGCCCATACGCATTGCCCATGTCGTAGCTCTCAACGCCCCAGTTATAGGTTAGTTCGATGACCGCTTCTTCCGTTTCCGGACCATATCCCACAAAGGCCAGCGAGTATTTGTATTCCGGATTCTCACTGGTACGCAGCAATTTCATGCCCAGAACGTTAGTGTAAAAAGCGATGGAACGCTGCAAATCGCCGACGCGCAGCATAGTATGCAATAAACGCATTTTCGTTGTCCTTAAAATAGTCAAGATATTCAAAGTATAGCGGCGATGTGCGGCCGCTATCAATGAAATTACAGAGTAGGGTAGTCAGTGTAGCCTTCCGCGCCGCCGCCATAAAAACTTTCGGGACGCTGTGGATTAAGTTCCGCTTTACGTTGCAGACGCGCCACCAGATCCGGGTTAGCGATGTAATCGCGACCAAACGCCACGGCGTCAATCAGCCCTTTTTCGATCAGATCTTCCGCTTTTTCTGGCGTATAGGCGCCAGCGCCGATGATGGGGCCGTGGAAACACGCGCGCACTTTTTCACGGAACGCGTCGCTGTACGGTTCGCCGCCCGCCCAGTCTGGTTCAGACATATGCAGATAAGCAATGCCGCGTTTGCCTAACGCTTCAATCAGATAAAGGGCGTCAGCTTCTTCATTCGGGCCGTTATCGACATTCTGGAAAGTGCCGACAGGAGAAAGGCGGATGCCGATACGGTCCGCGCCCCATTCCTTAATGCCGGCATCAACTACTTCCAGCACCAGACGGGCGCGATTCTCTACGCTGCCGCCGTACCGATCGGTACGGTGATTAGAAGACGGTGAGAGGAACTGGTGCAGCAGATAACCGTGCGCGGAGTGCAGCTCCACCAGATCGAAGCCTGCCTCTCGGGCATTGGCGATAGCCTGGCGGAAATCGTTGACGATCCCGGGGATCTCATGAGTATCCAGCGCGCGCGGCGTGGAAGTTTCTACGCGGATGGCCTGGCCGTTTTCGTCACGCAAAGAGGTGCGGGTTCCCGCATTGATAGCGGATGGCGCGACGGGCGCTTGTCCGCCTGGTTGCAGGCTGGCGTGTGAAATACGGCCCGTATGCCACAGTTGCACCGCCATATGGCCGCCCTGGGTATGGACTCCCTGAGTGATTTTTTTCCAGGCGGCGATCTGCTCATCGCTGTGTAATCCCGGTGCGCCGGCATAGCCTTTCGCCTGTGCGGAGATTTGTGTGGCTTCGCTGATGATCAATCCAGCGCTGGCGCGTTGACGGTAATATTCCGCCATTAACGGCGTAGGAATGTCGCCCGGTTCAATACTCCGCAAACGCGTCAAAGGCGCCATAAATACGCGATTTGTCGCCGTGATGGCACCCACCTTGAGGGGGGTAAACAGTTTTGCTGATGACATAGTGGCTCCTGATATAAGTAGACCGGTCGTCTTGTAATAAAGGAAATAAAAACGCCTGTTACTGCTCAGGCGTTGCAATGATGGTCTTAACATGCGCCAACGCATTTTCCAGCGGCGCGGCGCTACGGGATATTTTGGCCTGCAAATTGGCGCCCAGCCACAGGGCATAAAGTACCTGCGCCTGTGGCAACGGCTGGCCGGTAAAATGTAAACAGTGGCTATTACGGCCATCTTCCAGCGCGCGTGCAAGCAGTGCCATGATCTCCTGCGCCCCTTTATCCATCGTAGAGCGCATATCCTCCGACAGATCGCAGACCTCCGCTGACAGTTTCACCGTCAGGCAACCGCTGATGGCGCCTTGCTGGCAAAACTGCTTTAACGTTTCCTGATACCAGGCGAGAAGACGATCGCGATGATTACCGGGACCGGAGGTGAAGTGCGCCGTAAGACGCTGATGATAGCAGGCGTAATGTCGCTCAAGCATGGCGACGCCGAAGGCTTCTTTCGAGCGAAAGTAGTGATAAAACGACCCTTTAGGCACCTGGGCGGTTTTGAGCAACTCGCTAAGCCCCATGCCGGTAAAACCCCGTTGCATACAAAGCTGCTCGCCGGTGGCCAGCAGATGTTCGCGGGTATCGTGTTCGGTTTGCTTATTCATAGCAGGCAGTATAGTAGACCAGTCGGTCTACTGCAAGCAGAGTTGCCATAATGTCAGTTAGCGTCTTCAATAGTCATAAGCGCCAAACGTTGAGGAGGGGATGTGGCCGAGCAGTTGGAGTTTTTTCCTGTAGCAAGCCCATGTCGCGGTATCTGCCAGTCTGATGAGCGTGGCTTTTGTCGGGGATGTATGCGCAGCCGCGACGAACGGTTTAACTGGCAAAAAATGAGCGATGCCGAGAAACAAAATGTACTGCGGCTTTGTCGCCAGCGTTTCTTGCGTAAAATACGCGCAAATAAGCCTCTCCCATCGGAAGATCCTCAACAACCTTCACTCTTTTAAACGCGGAATTGCGTATACTCAACCTCATTATTCTCTATGAGGAATCTGTTATGGTTCAGCGTGTCACCATCGCTCCACAAGGCCCGGAGTTTTCGCGTTTTGTCATGGGTTACTGGCGTTTGATGGACTGGAATATGTCCGCGCGTCAGTTAGTGAGTTTTATCGAAGAACATCTGGATTTGGGCGTCACTACCGTTGACCATGCGGACATTTATGGCGGTTATCAGTGCGAAGCGGCGTTTGGCGAGGCGCTAACGCTGGTGCCGCATTTGCGGGAAAAACTGCAAATCGTTACCAAATGCGGTATTGCGACCACTGCCAGAGCGGAAAATAGGCTCGGTCATTATATTACCGATCGCCGGCATATTATTCTGAGCGCCGAACAGTCATTAAAAAATCTGGCGACAGATTATCTGGATATGTTGTTAATTCACCGTCCCGATCCGTTAATGGATGCGGATGACGTCGCCGAGGCGTTTCAACATCTGCACCAAAGCGGCAAAGTGCGCCATTTTGGCGTTTCTAATTTTACGCCAGCGCAATTTACGTTGCTGCAATCGCGCCTGCCGTTCACCCTGGCGACCAACCAGGTGGAGATCTCGCCGGTTCACCAGCCTTTGTTGCTGGACGGCACATTAGATCAATTACAGCAACTGCGTATTCGTCCGATGGCCTGGTCATGTCTTGGCGGCGGTCGGCTGTTTAATGATGAGGCTTATCAGCCGTTGCGCCAGGAACTTTCCGTTATCGCGCAAGAACTCAACGCCAGTTCTATTGAACAGGTGGTCTATGCCTGGATTTTACGTTTGCCGTCGCAGCCGCTGCCGATTATTGGCTCGGGTAAAATCGAACGCGTACGCGCCGCACTAGAAGCGGAAACGCTGTCATTGTCGCGTCAACAGTGGTTCCGAATCCGCAAGGCGGCACTGGGTTATGACGTGCCGTAATCGCCAACTCGTTGACTTTCCGTTCATGTTTTCGCTAGTGGTTTACACTTAACAGGCGACCACATGTAACGGAGGTTTTATGAAGCGATTAAGTTTAGCGATGGTGACGCTGTTGGCCTGTGCGGGTGCGCAGGCCGCCAGCGAGAAAGTAGAGATGAACCTGGTGACGGCGCAAGGCGTAGGACAGTCTATCGGCACCGTCGTCATCGATGAAACCGAAGGCGGCTTAAAATTTACCCCACACCTTAAAGCGTTGCCGCCGGGCGAGCATGGTTTTCACATTCATGCCAACGGTAGCTGCCAGCCCGCGATTAAAGACGGCAAAGCGGTTGCCGCAGAAGCCGCTGGTGGTCATCTGGACCCACAAAATACCGGCAAGCATGAAGGGCCGGAAGGCCAGGGGCATCTGGGCGACCTCCCGGTGTTAGTCGTTAATAATGATGGTATCGCCACCGAACCGGTTACTGCGCCACGTCTGAAGTCTCTTGATGAAGTGAAAGATAAAGCGCTCATGATCCATGTGGGCGGCGATAACATGTCCGATCAGCCGAAACCGCTCGGCGGCGGCGGAATGCGTTACGCCTGCGGCGTCATTAAATAACCCGGAGACAGTGTTCCCTGCGCTGGAGCCTGTTCCAGCTGCGACAGCGAACAGTGTAAACGCCAGATAATCGCCGCCAGCTCATGCGCGGCGGGTTGATGATGATGTGCGAGCGTGTCGCAGATACGCTGTAGTTCCTGTAGCGTGACGGCAAGCGGGCGTTGCTGCACGCCGCGCTCGCTCATCACATCGCGCAGCAGGGATATACAAATATCCCGCACCCGGGAAAGCGGATCGGAACGCGACTCCCAGGCGCGCAGCTGCCACACCACATGCGAGCAGTTCAGCAGTACCACTCCCCAACGTAATAACCACCGGCGCGCCAGCGCATCCTGGCTATTGCTGAGCTGACTGACGTGATGATAGGTCAGCGACTCAAACTCGCTTTCGCTATGGGAAGGGTGACGGCTAAGCTGATCGACGAAATCCCGGCGTAGCGCGCGGATATGGCGGCGGCTTTTTACGGCATCGGAACCGGGGCGCAAAATCGCAAACGCCAGCCAGGAAATCGCGACGCCGACGATCTTGGCGGTATTATCGTTAAGGAAGTCGGCGAAGTCGTACACCGGCGGATTGGTCACGGCGATGAATGAGCCCATAAAAACGATAAGCTGCCCCCACAGTCCCGCCAGCTTAGGCATCTGCAGTTTAAGCAGTTGCATCGTGACGAACAGCGGAAAAAGGAAAAGTAAGAATTGCCACAGATCGGTGATTTGCACCATCAGGCCAAATTTCACCACGAAGCTGAATAAGGACAGCAGCACTAAAGTACGCATCAATAAGGAAAGCGACTTAAACGGCGTGGCGACGATGGAGTAGAGGACGCAACTGATCGCCGCCAGGGTTAATGCGCCGGGCCCGGATTCCCATTGCGCGCCAATACTCCAGGCGCCAATTACCGTGAGCGTGCAAAAGGTACGCACGCCGCTCCAGATGGCCTCTGCGTTATCCGTATGCCGCGCAAGGCCGGGAGTGCGGCGGATATGGATTTGATCCACCGGCGCGCCGCTTTCGATCAGATATAACTGACGGCTGCTGCGCAGATATAAGTGGCAAAAATAGCGTAATCGCTGCCAGAACGCGAGGTGACGATAATCCTGTTCATCCTGCGGGCGTAGCGGCGCAATAATCCGCGCCACGGTGTAGCTGTCCGCGCGCGGTTTTGCCAACTCAGCTAAGAGTTGTTCAATGGCTTCGCGGCTGTTTTCCGGCGGCGTCGGCCAGTTTAAAAGCATTCTACGCAGACTGGAGATCACGCTGGTTAGCCGTAATTGCTGGTGTAACAATGCATTTAGCAATGCATTCTGGCGGCGAAAACGGTAATGACTCCAGAAGGCCTGAATACGCAGCAGGTTCATGGTCAGGATTTGCCCAATGACCCCCTCATGCGCGGAGCGGATGGCGTCGTTAGTCTCCGGCTGCCACAGTAGACTGGCATGTTCCAGCAAGCGCGCATGCATGTTTTTCAACGCGGTGAGCAAGGCAGTGCCATCCGATGTGCTGGGTAGGATCATCATCATCATGCCGCCACAGAGGATGCCGACGATAACTTCACATACACGTGCCTGGGCGATATCCCACAACTGCGTGATTTCTACAATATTAACCATCGGGAACGCGATGATCGCCGCCGTGTAGCCGGACAACTGGAAAGCATAAGCGGCATTATTGGTAAAATGCGCGCAGGCCCAGGTACAAAAACCGATCCAGGCGGCCATGCTAAATAAGAACAACCAGGGTTCATTCAGCGTATGGCCGGCAATAATTAACGCGGCGGTCGCGCCGAGTAAACTCCCGGCAATACGCCCCAGACTTTTACTGATTACGCCGCCTACGGTCGGAAAGCTCACCACTGCGGCCGAAGTCATCGCCCAGTAGGGCTCATCCAGATTGAGATAATAAGCGAATGTCAGCGCGAGACACATGGCAATGGTATTGCGCAACGCGTAACGCCACTGGCCGGAGGTCGCTTTAAACCAGGGCGTATTTCGCAGGGCCGGCAGGGAGAGTTTCATTACCGCTGTCCAATGGCTACGCTGCAGGTAGTGCCGGAGACGAGCGTGATATCCTGCGGCAAAGCGTCAAATTCGATACGTACCGGTACGCGTTGCGCCAGACGTACCCACGGTACGTTGGGTTTGATATCGGGCACTAAACCGGAGTCGCTTTCCACGCTTTGGTCGTAAATAGCGCGCCCGATACTGCCAACGTGACCCTGTAACTTAATATTGCCACTATACAGTGTTATTAATGCAGGTTCACCTTCGCGGATATGGCGTAGTTTGGTTTCTTCGAAATATCCCATTACATAAAATGAATGGCTATCTACCAGGGCGAAAAGCGGCTTACCGGTACTGGCATAATCACCGGTACGCGTGGAAAGGTTGGTCACCCAGCCGGATACCGGCGCTTTTACTTCCGTCTGGCTAAGCTGCCACTGCGCCTGTTTTAACGTCGCCAGTGCGACATCTACGCTGGCCTGCATCGCTTTAACATTCAGATTGGCGCTATCCAGATCTTCAGCAGAGATGTAGTTACGCGATAAATGTCGACGTCGATCGGCTTCATTATTCGCTTTTGCCAGATCGGACTGCGCTTTGGCCAACTGCGCCTGCGCGTTAAGTTCTGCAATATGGAAGGGCGTTTTATCAATGACAAAGAGAACGTCCCCGGCGTTGACGAACTGATTATCTTTGATATTGAGTTGGGTAATGCTGCCAGAAACCTGCGGCGTTACGCTGACCTGTTCCGCGCGGATTTTACCATCGCGCGTCCACGGTGACTGCATATAGTAATTCCATAACCACCACGCGGCCAGAACGGCGACAACGGCGACAATGAGAGTAGAAAAATATTTTATTGTTTTTAACGACATATTTACCACGCGATCAGTAAAACGAGGCCCAGACATACGCAAAGCGTAAAGAGGGAGAGATCCATTAACAGGGGATGCCAGATTTCATCAGAGTATATCCGGTCACGCAGGAGTCGGTGAATAAACAACCAGATAACGAACCCAAGCGCAAAGGCTTTAAAGAATGGCGGAAAGTAAACAGATGCTCCCAACATGAGATCTTGTAAGGGCAATCCTGTGGCGTTGAGTATACACTTCACAAGCAATGTTCCTTTGCGTCAGACATCGATGCTTTAGTTTTAGCCAAAACTGAAGCTACAGGTGCCAGGTGCGCACTATGTCTGAAAAAATGTCTATTGGTAAGCAAATTTAGCAATACATTTGTTTTGAGAATACAAATACTGCACACTATTCTAAAATCAGCATAATAACTTAGCAAGCTAATTATAAGGAGATGAAATTGGAATCGCCACTAGGTTCTGATCTGGCACGGTTGGTGCGCATTTGGCGTGCTCTGATTGACCATCGCCTCAAGCCTCTGGAATTGACGCAGACACATTGGGTCACGTTGCACAATATTCATCAATTGCCGCCTGACCAGTCGCAGATTCAATTGGCTAAAGCGATAGGCATTGAGCAGCCATCGCTGGTACGCACGTTGGATCAACTTGAAGATAAGGGGCTAATTTCGCGGCAAACCTGCGCCAGCGATCGTCGCGCTAAGCGCATTAAACTGACCGAAAAAGCGGAGCCGCTGATCGCTGAGATGGAAGCGGTCATTCATAAAACGCGCGGTGAAATTTTGGCTGGGATTTCTTCAGAGGAGATTGAGCTTCTGATTAAACTTGTCGCTAAACTTGAACACAATATTATGGAATTGCACTCTCACGATTGAGGTGCAGGGGCATACGTGTGGCCATGTGACCACACGTAAAGCCTGGTTTAGCGTGGAGAGACAGTAACCTGGCTGCCGTTGCTGGCCAGCACGACACGCTGACCTGCCGAGAAACGCGTATTTCCTTGTTTCTGCACAACCATAATGGTGTTGCCATCGTCTTTACGAATTTCCAGTTCCACACCCTGGGTTTTATTCATTGCGCTCTGGACGCCCTGGCCCGCTACGCCACCAGCCACCGCGCCTGCCGCGGTCGCCAGTGAGCGACCCGTACCGCCGCCGATAGTGTTGCCGAGGAACCCGCCCAACACCGCGCCGCCGATAGCGCCAATCACGTTAGAATCATCACCGCCCTGAATTTGAACCGGACGAACGTTAACGATAGTACCGTACGTTACATTCTGAACTTGTTTAGCCTCGGATGCGGTATAAACATCACCCGAAAGGCTATCATTGTTAACACACCCAGCTAAGGATAACCCCATCAGTGAAACGGCCAGTACACGTTTAATCATTTACCCATCTCCTGTTCTTCACGAAACGCTATTTCAGCATCCCTATAGCTAAATTATATGGCATTTATGCAGTTAAGGTCATATCTTCTGCCGAAAGAATGTAAAAATCATAATCAGAAGTTAATTAACTAATCTTAAACGAAGTGGGAAGCAAGAAAAGATAGGTTATTGATATCCGTGGACGGCACGGCAAAAAACGTGACGCGGGCATCGCATTGCAAAATACGTTATGCCGAGTGTTAAGGCTTAACCCAGCTTAATAAGGAAGAGGTATGAAATCGGGCCGTTTTATTGGCGTTATGTCCGGGACCAGCCTTGATGGCGTGGATGTTGTACTGGCGGCAATTGATGAAACCATGGTTGCGCAACAGGCAAGTCTCACCTGGCCCATTCCCGTTCATCTGAAAAAAGGCATTCTCGATATTTGCCAGGGACAACCGCTTACGCTCTCGCAACTCGGCCAGCTGGATACCCAGTTAGGCCGGCTTTTTGCACAGGCGGTTAATGCGCTGTTAGCGCAACAACGTTTGCAGCCGCGGGATATCGTCGCCATTGGTTGTCATGGGCAAACGGTCTGGCATGAGCCGACCGGCGAGGCCCCGCATACGCTGCAAATTGGCGATAATAATCACATCGTCGCCCATACGGGAATTACAGTGGTCGGCGATTTTCGGCGGCGGGATATTGCGCTGGGCGGACAAGGCGCGCCGCTGGTGCCCGCTTTCCATCACGCGCTGTTGGGACATCCGACGGAAAAACGTATGGTCCTGAATATCGGCGGCATCGCCAATTTATCTCTGCTTTTCCCCGGACAGGCGGTGCGCGGGTACGACACGGGGCCGGGTAATATGTTGATGGATGCGTGGATTTGGCGACAATGCGCGCAGCCCTACGACAAAGACGCGGCATGGGCGAAAGAAGGTCAGGTTATTCTTCCATTGCTGCAAAAGATGTTGCGCGATCCGTACTTTGCTGCGTCGGCGCCCAAAAGTACAGGTCGCGAATATTTCAACTATGGCTGGTTAGAGCGTCATCTTACGGCTTTCCCTGGCGCAGACGCGCGCGATGTACAGGCCACGCTGGCGGAGCTGACGGCGGTCTCCATCGCCCAACAGGTGCTGCTCAATGGCGGCTGCGAGCGGCTGATGGTCTGTGGCGGCGGAAGCCGGAATCCGTTAGTGATGGCCCGTCTGGCGGCGCTGTTGCCCGGTATCGAGGTTTCGACCACCGATAAGGCGGGGATCAGCGGCGATGATATGGAAGCGCTGGCCTTTGCATGGCTTGCCTGGCGAACGCTCGCGGGCCTGCCGGGAAATTTACCTTCCGTGACGGGGGCTGCAGAAGCCAGTGTTTTAGGCGCTATTTACCCGGCTAACCCAATAACTCAGAGTTAACTGAATTTTTCCCGGACCTTATATCGGTAAACTAGCAAGGTCAGGAAGGGGCGTTTGCCCTTCCAGAAGCAGGAGAGCTTTCGGGATATGCCTATGAAAAAGATCGTAATAATGTGTTTACCTGTGCTGCTGACCGGCTGTAGCGTTTATCAACAATTTGTTGAACGTATGCAAACGGATACGCTGGAATACCAGTGTGATGAGAAGCCGCTTACCGTTAAAGTCAATAACCCGCGTGAAGAGGTCAGTTTTGTTTATGACAATAAGCTGCTGACCCTGAAGCAAGGAATCTCGGCCTCGGGCGCGCGTTATACCGACGGGATTTATGTTTTCTGGTCGCAAGGCGAGAGCGCCACGGTCTATAAACGAGACAGAATTGTGCTTAATAACTGTCAGTTACAAAATCCGAAGCGTTGAGATTTTCAGTATGGGGGCGCACAATAGCGCCACCCACTGATTATTTCTGATCAACGCCATGTCTGATAACGACCAATTGCAGCAGATCGCGCATCTGCGCCGTGAATACACGAAAGGCGGCTTGCGTCGCCGCGATTTACCCGCTGAACCGTTAACCTTATTTGAGCGCTGGCTTGGGCAAGCGTGCGACGCCAGACTGGCCGATCCGACGGCAATGGTCGTGGCGACCGTAGATGACAAGGGGCAACCGTACCAGCGTATTGTATTGCTCAAGCATTATGATGAAAAAGGCCTGGTCTTTTATACCAACCTGGGAAGCCGCAAGGCGCATCAAATTGAGCACAATCCGCGTATCAGTCTGTTATTTCCCTGGCATATGCTTGAACGCCAGGTGATGGTGACAGGCAAAGCCGAGCGTCTCTCCACACTTGAGGTGGTGAGGTATTTCCACAGCCGTCCGCGCGACAGCCAGATCGGCGCATGGGTCTCTAAACAATCCAGCCGCATTTCCGCGCGCGGTATCCTCGAAAGCAAATTCCTGGAGCTCAAGCAGAAGTTTCAACAGGGCGAAGTGCCGCTACCCAGCTTCTGGGGCGGTTTTCGCGTGAGTATTGAACAGATGGAGTTCTGGCAGGGCGGCGAACATCGTCTGCACGATCGCTTTTTATACCAACGCGACGACGGCGCATGGAAAATCGACCGTCTTGCGCCCTAAAGATGCAAAAATCTTGTTTTAAGCACTGGTGCGGATGAATCCGCCGTTTTATGCTATGTCTCTTTCGCGTCTGGCGAAAAGTCGTGTACCGGCAAAGGTGCAGTCGTTTTATACATGGAGATTTTGATGGCAAGCAGTAACTTGATTAAACAATTGCAAGAGCGGGGGCTGGTAGCCCAGGTGACGGACGAAGACGCGTTGGCAGAGCGACTGGCGCAAGGCCCGATCGCGCTCTATTGCGGCTTCGATCCTACCGCTGACAGCTTGCATTTGGGGCATCTGGTTCCATTGTTATGCCTGAAACGCTTCCAGCAGGCAGGGCACAAACCTGTTGCGCTGGTAGGCGGCGCGACCGGTCTGATTGGCGACCCGAGCTTCAAAGCTGCCGAGCGTAAACTGAACACTGAAGAGACCGTTCAGGAGTGGGTGGCGAAAATTCGTAAACAGGTTGCCCCATTCCTGGACTTTGATTGCGGCGAAAACTCTGCCATCGCGGCCAATAACTATGACTGGTTCGGCAGCATGAATGTGCTGACTTTCCTGCGCGATATCGGTAAACATTTTTCCGTTAATCAGATGATCAACAAAGAAGCGGTGAAGCAGCGTCTGAACCGTGACGATCAGGGTATCTCTTTCACGGAGTTCTCTTATAACCTGCTACAGGGGTACGACTTCGCTTGTCTGAATAAACTGCACGGCGTTGCCTTACAGATTGGCGGTTCTGACCAGTGGGGGAACATCACTTCCGGTATCGACCTGACCCGTCGCCTGCACCAGAATCAGGTATTTGGTTTGACCGTTCCGCTGATCACCAAAGCTGACGGCACGAAATTCGGTAAAACCGAAGGCGGCGCTGTCTGGCTGGATCCGAAGAAAACCAGTCCGTACAAATTCTACCAGTTCTGGATTAACACCGCAGATGCCGATGTTTATCGCTTCCTGAAATTCTTCACTTTTATGGACATTGAAGAGATCAATGCCCTGGAAGAAGAAGATAAAAACAGCGGTAAAGCGCCGCGCGCGCAGTATGTGCTGGCCGAGCAGGTGACGCGCCTGGTTCATGGTGAAGAGGGGCTGGTTGCGGCGAAACGGATCACTGAATGCCTGTTCAGCGGTTCACTGAGCGCGCTGAGCGAAGCTGACTTTGAGCAGTTGGCGCAGGACGGCGTACCGATGGTTGAAATGGAAAAAGGCGCCGACCTGATGCAGGCGCTGGTAGACGCCGAACTCCAGCCGTCGCGTGGTCAGGCGCGTAAGACTATCGCCTCCAACGCTGTCACTATCAATGGTGAAAAACAATCCGATCCTGAATACATCTTTAACGATGAGGACCGTCTGTTTGGCCGCTATACCTTATTACGTCGCGGCAAAAAGAACTATTGTCTGATTTGCTGGAAATAAGGCATTAAGTAACAGGGAGTGAGAAATCACTCCCTTATTTTTGATGTTCAGGTAAAAAAATGAAGAATATCCTCGCTATCCAGTCCCATGTTGTTTTCGGACATGCGGGCAACAGCGCCGCCGAATTTCCCATGCGCCGTCTTGGCGCGAATGTTTGGCCGCTGAATACCGTTCAGTTTTCTAACCACACGCAATATGGTAAATGGACCGGCTGTGTCATGCCGCCCAGCCATCTGACTGAGATTGTCCAGGGGATTGCGGACATTGGCCAGTTAGCGCACTGCGACGCCGTACTTAGCGGTTACCTGGGATCTGCCGAGCAGGGAGAACACATTCTCGGTATTGTGCGCCAGGTTAAAGCAGCAAATCCGCAGGCAAAATATTTCTGTGATCCCGTGATGGGGCATCCGGAAAAGGGTTGTATCGTGGCGCCTGGCGTCGCAGAGTTCCATGTGCGTTATGCGCTACCCGCCAGCGATATTATCGCGCCTAACCTGATTGAACTGGAAATTCTCAGCAAACATAGCGTGAATAATGTGAATGACGCCGTGCAGGCGGCGCGAGAACTGATTGCTCAGGGGCCAGAAATTGTACTGGTAAAACATCTCGCCCGCGCCGGTTACAGTTCAGAACGCTTTGAAATGCTGCTGGTGACAGCGCAGGAAGCCTGGCATATTAGCCGTCCGCTGGTGGATTTCGGCTCACGTCAGCCGGTTGGCGTTGGCGATGTCACCAGTGGTTTATTGCTGGTCAAACTTTTGCAGGGCGCGACGTTGCAGCAGGCGCTGGAGCACGTTACGGCGGCAGTCTATGAGATTATGATCGCCACCAAAACGATGCAGGAGTACGAACTGCAGGTCGTGGCGGCCCAGGACAGGATCGCTAACCCTGAACATTACTTCAGCGCAACGCGGCTGTAATTATTGCTGCTAAAAAGAGGCCGGATGGCGCTACAGCGAGCTATCCGGCAACATGACATTAATTCAGTCCTTCCGCTTTAAGCGCTGCCGCAACGGTCGGTCTTTTTGCGACACGCTGCATATAACTTTCAATATGCGTTAACCCGTCCATATTCAGTTTTACGCCATAGGCCCAACGCAATACGGTAAACAGATAAGCGTCTGCAATGGTAAAACGCTGGCCGCAAATCCACTGGTCGTCTGAAAGCGACTCATCCACATACTGCAATTTCTTTTCCAGACCGGCGCGAACGGCGGGTTTGAGTGTTTCTGGCGTGTCAGGGCGGAACAGCGGGGTAAAGCCTTTATGCAGTTCCGTTGCAATATAGTTGAGCCATTCCAGCGTATGATAACGAGCAAGACTACTTACCGGCGCCAGAAGCTGGCGGTCGGGAACGCTGTCGGCGAGGTACTGCATAATGGCGACGCCTTCAGTCAACAGTGTGCCGTCATCCAGCAGCAGAGCCGGAACCTGTCCTTTAGGGTTGACTGCCAGGTAATCATCACCGTTTTCCAGGCGTTTTTTTGCGAGATCGACGCCATCAAGCGTAAAGTCTTTGCCAATTTCGCGCAGGGTAATATGGGAAGCAAGAGAGCAGGCACCCGGTTTGTAGAACAGTTTCATCGGTAACTCCTTTTTGCTGAGGTTTAAAGTATGGTAGTGCGGGGACGAGCAAAAAAAAGCCGCTAACGCACAGTTAGCGGCCTGAATGTTGTTTCCCGGAAAATTAAACTGTAGCGGCTTTAGAGCCTTTTTCAGCGGTATCATCGTCCTGGGTCATACGGTTCAGCTTAGGCGCTGTCAGCAGCATCAGGACGGCGATAACGGCGGTTGCTATGCCAATCTGCATAAATACGCGACCATAGACTTCCAGGGACATCAGTGGGTCAGTCACGTCGCTCGGCACAGCCATCAGGTTGGCGACATAGCCGCCGATGATGTTAGCGCCTGCCGTTGTCAGGAACCAGCTACCCATGATGAAACCCATCAGACGCTGCGGAACCAACTGTGCGACCATTGCCAGTCCCAGACCGGAGATCATCAGCTCACCGATACTTTGCAGGCCGTAGCTTGCGATCAGCCAGTTTACGGATACGATGCCGGCATCGTTCGCAAATTTGGCGCCCAGCGGCAGAATCAGGAACGCGCCGGAACACAGCACCATACCAATGGCGAATTTCATCGGCATCGGCAGCGTATCGCCCATCCTGTTATAGATAGCGGCCAGAATCGGGCTGCCGATAATGATCCAGAATGGGTTCAGCGCCTGATACTGTTCCGGTTCGAACGCGATACCGAGAATAGAGTGCTCGACGTTACGAATGGCAAAGAAGTTCAGCGACGTCGGCATCTGGCTGTACAGTACGAAGAAGATAATCGCCTGCAGCATCAAAATAAAGGCGACGATCATTTTACGGCGAGCCGCGCCGTGCATGGAAAACGCTTCTTTACCGAAGATAATGACGATGCCAAGAGCGATTACGCCCAGCACCATACGCGCGATATCCTGGTTGTGCAGCAGCCAGGTGGCGACCGCAATCAGAACGACAATACCGACGATTGTCAGCAGCAGATTACGGAAGTTGATCGGTTCAAAGTCGGGTTTGGAACCGTAGCTTTTCACCCAGCGCTGGCAGAAAGCAAAGTTAACGACGGTTATCAGCATACCGACGACGCTAAGCGCAAACGCGGTGCTCCAGCCATAACGCGCCGCCAGCCACGGCGTCGCCAGCATAGAGAAGAAGGAGCCGATGTTGACGGACATATAATACATCGTAAATGCGCCGTCGAGACGCGGATCGTCCTTCGCGTAACAGGTAGACAGCAGGGAAGACGGGTTAGCTTTAAACAGACCGTTACCCACAGCGATAGCCGCCATGCCCATATAGACGATGCCAGCGTCATGACCAGACCATGCGACCAGCGCATAACCGATAGCCAGCACCACGGCACCCAGCATAATAACGCGTTTGGTGCCCAGAATTTTATCACCTAACCAACCGCCAATGGCGACCAGGCCGTACACCAGCGCACTGAAGGAAGAGAAAAGGGTGATGGAATCCGCTTCTGACATACCCAGTTGTTTTACCAGGTAGACGGCCATAATGCCTTGCAGGCCGTAATAACCAAAACGCTCCCATAACTCTATCGAGAAGATGAGATAGAACGCCTTCGGTTGTTTGAAAGCGTTCAAACTGACGCTTTCAGTTGGTTTTTTGTTTGCAGTAGACACTTTTACCTCTTTTTTACGCCCCGTATTAACAGGGATTGTCTGGCGCGTGATGAGTCAGACTCATCCGTCCGATTGTTATATTGGAGGGGAAACGGCAGGTAATGTTCACTATCTTTCCTCTCCAGACAAGAGCTTTGTAATAATCTGTTACATATAACTCTTCTGGTTGAATCGTCCGATGTCAGAAATGTTATCCAGCGTTAAATTTCTTCATTTGAAGAATGGCAGATTTTTACACTGCAAAAAGGCCATTAGTTTGGGTGAAAGGCGATATCTTCTGCTATTTAAGGTGAAAAGCAGTGATATAGGCCATTATCTGAAAAAATGGCAGAGTAATGTTTTGTAGTGAAAACGGGGTGTCAGTCTATCCGGTTGTAAATGTAACCTTAGGTGTCATTAAATTTTACATGAAGTTATCAAAGTGATCCTGATCACGGATAGATAGAATTTTTTGCGATTAAAAAAATGATTAACCTGACGTGGAGTGAAAACGAAAGCACATTACATCAGAAAAAGGACAGAGACTGGAATGATTGATGGCTAAAATAGATCCAGGCCGAAGGTGGGAGCGCGCTGGCGTGACGGACGCACTCCGACCATATCAAATATCGACTTTTTCTTTGTATTCGCAAAGATCTTCAATGAGGCAGGAGCCGCAGCGGGGTTTTCGGGCTATACAGGTATAGCGGCCATGCAAAATTAACCAGTGATGGCAGTCCACTTTGAACTCATTCGGCACCACTTTCAGCAACTTCTCTTCTACCTGCTCGACATTTTTACCCGGCGCGAACTGTGTTCGGTTGCATACACGAAATATATGCGTATCAACGGCGATGGTCGGCCAGCCGAAGGCGGTATTTAGTACTACGTTAGCGGTTTTACGCCCCACGCCGGGAAGCGCTTCCAGCGCCGCCCGATCCTCCGGCACTTCGCCATTATGCTTGTCCAGTAAAATACGGCAGGTCTTAATCACGTTTTCCGCTTTACTGTTAAATAAACCGATGGTTTTGATATAGGATTTCACGCCTTCTACGCCCAGTTCCAGCATCGCGGCTGGCGTATTGGCGACCGGGTAAAGTTTGGCGGTAGCCTTGTTCACGCTGACGTCGGTTGCCTGCGCGGAAAGCAACACGGCAATCAGCAACTCAAACGGCGACGTGAAATTGAGTTCCGTTGTGGGGTGCGGATTGTTGTCGCGCAGGCGCGTCAGAATTTCCAGCCTTTTTGCTTTGTTCATCAGACTTTCCCTGTTTCACCTGCCGGAACAGCGGAAGGCGCGGTTTCGGCGCGGCGTTTCTTCATTTTTTCATCAATAAGATATTTTACCGCCAGCATGAGTCCCAGACCGATAAACGCGCCTGGCGGCAGCATCGCCAGCAGGAAAGGCGAGTCGGTGTGAAATATCTCGACCCGTAATACTTTTGCCCAGCCTCCCAGCAGGCTATCCGCGCCATCGAAAAGCGTACCATTCCCGAGGATCTCGCGCAGCGAACCCAGCACGAACATCGCGCCTGTCGCGCCCATGCCGATGGAAAAACCGTCCAACGCGGAAAGCCACGGTCCTTTTTTCGCGGCAAACGCTTCGGCGCGACCAACAACAATGCAGTTCGTTACAATCAGAGGAATAAAAATCCCTAAAGACTGATACAAACCGAACGCATACGCATTGATCAGCATCTGTACTGCGCTTACCACCGAGGCAATGATCATGACGTAAATCGGGATACGGATTTCTGCCGGCGTCCAGCGACGTAGTGCGGACACCGTAAGGTTGGTCAGCGTTAATACCAGCGTTGTGGCCAGACCCAGCCCCAGAGCGTTGGTTGCCGTAGACGTCACCGCCAGTAAAGGGCACAGGCCAAGTAGCTGCACCAGAGCAGAGTTATTTTTCCATAACCCCTGAACAACAATGTCTTTTATTTCGCTCATGGCTATTCTCCACAGGCGGTTAAATGGGGGAGCTGAGCGGGCAGTGATTCGGCGTACAGCCCGGCGCGTTTAACCGCATTCACTACGGCGCGCGGCGTTATTGTCGCCCCGGTAAATTGATCAAAATCACCGCCATCTTTTTTCACCGCCCAGTGCGTATCATTTTCACCGCTGATGGTTTTACCGCTAAAGTGGGTAATCCAGTCAGACAAACGGCGCTCAATTTTATCCCCTAACCCTGGCGTCTCATGATGTTCCGTCACACGCGTCCCCAGGACGGTACCGTTGAAATCTGCGCCAACAATAAGCTGGATAGCGCCGGAATAGCCATCTGGCGCGGTGGCCTCAATGATGGCCGCTACGGGTTTATCATCCTTGCGAGCGATAAAAACACGGTGTGTGCCTTTGCCGAGGGCGGGCGCATCGACCAGATAACAGCTCTCTTGCAGATTATTATTGTAACGATCTGGCGGCAATACCTGATCGAACAGGGCATGCTGTTGTTGCAGCGCTTGTTCGTGGATGGTTGATTTTGTCATCTGATTAATCACCGCGGTCAATCCCGTAGAGCCTGCGGCAAAAAGCGCCAGCGTAATACCGTGTTTACGAATCGTTTTCAGCATGGTTTATCCTTTGCGATGTCCATAGACGCGGGGGCGCGTGTAGTAGTCGATCAGAGGAACCGTGATATTTGCCAACAGGACAGCAAAAGCAACGCCGTCCGGATAGCCACCGAAGCTACGAATCAGCCACACTAATACCCCAGCCAGCGCGCCGAAAATTAAACGTCCACGGTTGGTCGTGGAGGCGGTAACCGGATCCGTTAAGATAAAAAATGCGCCCAGCATGGTGGCGCCTGACAGCAGATGAAGCTGCGGCGAGGCCAGCGTAGCGGGCGAGAAAAGCCAACCTAACGCGGCGCATAGCGCCAGCGTCAGCAGAAAACTGACCGGGATATGCCAGCGGATGGCTTTTTGCCACAGCAGGAATACGCCGCCGACAAGCCAGGCGAGGTTAACCCACTGCCAGCCCACGCCAGCCAGCGCGCCGCTGTATATCGGGTACTGCATGATTTGCTCAACGGAGTGCCCGGCGCGCAAGGACGTTTTAAACGTATCCAGCGGCGTCGCCTGGCTGATACCGTCAATACCGATACGTAGCAGCGTCATATCGCCGCCGCTGGCGGTATGCCCGGTAAAAATCATCCGCAACGTGTCCAGCATATCGGGCGTTGTTGCGGCTATTTCATAAGGCGGCAACCAGCTTGTCATTTGCACCGGAAAGGAAATTAATAGCACCACGTAACCGATCATGGCCGGATTAAAGGGGTTTTGTCCCAGCCCGCCATATAACTGTTTAGCGATAATAATGGCGAATCCGGTTCCCAGCACGACCATCCACCAGGGCGCGAGCGGAGGGATGCTGACCGCCAGCAAAAGCCCCGTCAATAACGCGGAATAATCCTGCAGGTGACTGGCGACCGATTGTTTGCGCAGCCTGAGGACAATGGCTTCCGCGCCGAGCGCCGTGATAGCAGCCAGAACGATCTGGAAAAGCGTTCCCCAACCAAAAAACCACGTCTGCGCGGCAATCCCCGGCAGAGCGGCGATTACTACCAGCAACATGATTCGCGATGTCTGGCGCTGGTTATGGGTATAAGGCGAGCTTGCGATTCTGAATACCATTTAATCCTCGTTAACAACCTGCTGCTGTGCTGCTTTTTTTGCCTGAACGCGGGCGATCGCCGCAGCAACAGCGGCTTTACGCGGATCGACCGGTTCGGCAGGTTCGCTTCCGGCCTGCTGCTCCTGCTTACGGGCTTTGGCGCGGGCGATAGCCGCTTCCACCGCGGCTTTACGCGGGTCGGCCGGTTCGGCAGGTTCGCTTCCGGCCTGCTGCTCCTGTTTGCGGGCTTTGGCGCGGGCGATAGCCGCCTCCACCGCGGCTTTACGTGGGTCGGCCGGTTCGGCAGGTTCGCTTCCGGCCTGCTGCTCCTGTTTGCGGGCTTTGGCGCGGGCGATGGCCGCCTCCACTGCGGCTTTACGCGGGTCGCCGCCGGATATCGCGCTGTCAGCCACCGGATGAGCGGCTTGTTTAGCGCGCGCTTGCGCTTTACGCGCTTCACGGGCCGCGATGACGGCGCTATTGTCTGGCAGACTACCCGCCTGAATAACCAC
This sequence comes from Salmonella sp. NW722, assembly GCF_051702785.1. NCBI lineage: Bacteria > Pseudomonadati > Pseudomonadota > Gammaproteobacteria > Enterobacterales > Enterobacteriaceae > Salmonella > Salmonella sp. NW722. Next base: position 337,763 of record NZ_JAMMIN010000001.1, on the reverse strand, counting down.
CGGTTGCGTGGCCTGCGCCTGTTTCTCTTTTACCCGCGCCAGCGCAGCGGCAATGGCATCCTGATCTTTTGCCGCTGGTTGTACCGCTGCGCTCTTATGACGTGCAAGGCGGGCGGCTTTTTCGCGCTCCAGTCTTGCCTGACGAGCCTCAAAACGCGCTTTGGCTTCGGCGGCGCGTTTTTCTTCAAGCCTGATCGCATTAATCTCCGCTTTTTCCTGACGGAAATATTGGACGAGCGGAATATTACTGGGGCAGACCCAGGCGCAGGCGCCGCATTCTATACAATCAGCAATATGGTGAGCGGTAGCCTTGTCATGCTGCTGCCCTTTGCTGAACCAATAAAGCTGCTGCGGTAAAAGGTCGGCAGGGCAAGCGTCAGCGCAAGCGCTGCAACGAATACAGCTTTTCTCTTCCTGAGGCGCTCCCATTTCAGTCACGGATGGCGCCAGCAGGCAGTTGGTGATTTTTACGACCGGTACGTCAAGCCAGGGAAGGGTGAATCCCATCAACGGGCCGCCCATGATGACCATCTGGTCAGCAGAAGGGCAGAACCCGGCATCGTTAAGCAAATGACGAACGGGAGTGCCGAGCCGCGCCCAGACGTTACCCGGGCGGCTTACCGCTTCACCCGTTAAGGTGACGACGCGTTCTGTGATCGGTTCGCCGTCAATCACGGCGCGTTTAACGGCATAAGCCGTACCGACGTTTTGCATCAGCACGCCAATATCAGAGGAGCGCCCGCCGTGGGGAACCTGTTTTCCCGTCAGTATTTGGGTAAGCTGTTTTGCGCCGCCGGAAGGGTATTTGGTTGGGATCACACGTAACGAAATATCGTGAGCGTCAGCCAGTACGGCGCGCAGCATGGAAATAGCCTGCGGTTTGTTATCTTCAATGCCGATTAATACCTCACGCGGTTGCAGAATATGCGCCAGGATGCGAATACCTTCCACAATCTGCGCGGCGCAGTCCTGCATCAGACGATCGTCCGCCGTAATGTAAGGTTCGCACTCTGCGGCATTGATAATAAGCGTGGTGATTTTATCGCCGCCGCCCTGCAATTTAACGCCGGTGGGAAACCCTGCGCCGCCAAGCCCGGCAACGCCATACTGATGAATGCGTTCAATGAGCGCTTCACGGCTGTGGGCGCGGTAATCAGACCAGCCATCACGCTCAATCCAGCGGTCCTCGCCGTCGGCATCAATGATGACGCTTAACTCCGCCAGCGCCGAAGGATGCGCCGTCGAGTGGGGGGTAATAGCGATAACCGTCCCGGAGGTGGGCGCGTGTACCGGCAGCATTCTCCCACGTCCACGGGTAAGCGCCTGGCCGCGTAGCACGCGATCGCCGACGCTAACGCACAGCTCGCCCTCAGCGCCAATGTGCTGTTTTAAAGGGATAACAAAGCGCGGCGCTAAAGGCACCTGGCGCAGCGGCGTGCCGTTTGACTGGGCCTTCATTTCGGGCGGATGAATACCACCGTCGAAATCCCAGATTTTATCTTTTCTGAAAGCGGAAAATAGTTTAAGCATGTTGTTCCACGGGAATGATGCGAACGGGAATGGTGTTCAAATCCCATTTCCAACTGTCGGGCGTCTCATTCACCGGACGTAATTCGATGCAGTGCGTCGGACACGGATCGACGCACAGATTACAGCCAGTACAGAGATCGCTCATGACCGTGTGCATGGCGCGCGTTGCGCCAACGATGGCGTCAACCGGGCAGGCCTGAATGCATTTTGTGCAGCCAATGCAGTTATTTTCATCAATAACTGCCAGCATACGTACTGGCGCGGCCTGCTGTTCTTCACCATCGCATGGTTGCGGCTCTACGTTTAGCAGCTCTGCCATTTTCAGCATGACGGCTTCGCCGCCGGGCGCGCAACGATTGATTTTCTCGCCCTGCAGACCCACGGCTTCGGCGTAGGGGCGACAGCCGGGATAGCCGCACTGACCACACTGGCTCTGCGGCAAAATCGCATCGATTTTTTCAACAACCGGATCATCTTCAACCGCGAATCGGCGGGAGGCATAACCCAGAATGGCGCCGAACACCAGGCCCAGAAGGGTCAGGGCGCCAACGGCAATCCAGATAGTATTCATTACAACTTCACCAAACCACTAAAGCCCATAAAGGCCAAAGACATTAACCCTGCGGTAATCAATGCTATCGCGTTACCACGAAAAGGGGCGGGCACATCCGCCACGGCAAGGCGTTCGCGGATGGCGGCAAACAGAACCATCACTAATGAAAAACCGACGGCGGCGGAAAATCCGTACAGCGCCGACTGAAGAAAGTGATGACCGAGATTAATATTCAGTAACGCTACGCCCAGAACCGCACAGTTAGTGGTAATCAGTGGTAAGAAGATGCCTAACAAGCGGTATAACGCCGGGCTGGTTTTCCGTACAACCATTTCGGTAAATTGCACGACCACAGCAATGACGAGGATAAAGGCCAGCGTCCGCAGATAAATCAGATCCAGCGGAATAAGTATCCAGGTGTCGATAAGCCAGGCGCATATCGACGCCAGCGTCATGACAAAGGTCGTCGCGAGGCCCATCCCCATGGCGGTTTCCAGTTTTTTGGATACGCCCATAAAGGGACAAAGGCCCAGGAATTTGACCAGTACAAAGTTATTGACCAGTACAGTTCCGACAAAGAGCAGCAGGTAATCAGTCATGTTTCGGCCTGAAATAAAAAAGCCGCCTATTATCTGTCAAACTACCACAGGCGACAACAGGTTAACTGTAGGGTTATTACGGATTAACAAACGTTGTTTTAACGCGCGCTGAACGTTTGAGATAAGGCACAATGAGCGCCGTCGCCAACAGTGGGAAGAGTAACTGACGCACGGCAAAGGCATCTGAGACGGGCGAAAAGGCAAATGCTTTAACCGCCAGTAACACCGACACCAGCAGCCAGATAATGTAATGCTTCGGCACGCAGCGTCTGCGCTTGAAGAATGCGATCGTCAACCACAGGGTATAGTACCACATGGCGATAGCGGTAATAAATGAAATGCCCCATAGCAGTAAATTACCGGTTTCCTGTCCGCTAAGCGTCTTGAACGTTTGCGGTGTGGCAAGCGCCATAACGTAGAGTAATAACGCCAGCGAGGCGCTCAACAACGCGACTAACAGCCAGGCTAACGGGCCAAGAAGCCAGCCTCCAATTCGTTGTGGCGGTGTTGTAGTCATATCTTCTCCGGGGTTACGCGCATTAACGGTCATGCCGCTCATTTTGGGGCAAATATTATAAGGTTTTTGATGTTAAACGCTACTCTCTTTATTGCACATAGCGCCAGACGGATTGCGGGACCTGACCTACATCAAACAGGCGTCCTCCGGAAACCAGTTCGGCACGGCGGTGATCTGCAGCGCGATACATATTAACAATGTCCATGTCATCAGTAAGGGTATAGTTAAGGTGGTCGAACAGTTTTTCCAGACTTTCGAGCGAACTAATTTTGCGGAATTTTAATAGATAATCCTGAACAGTCATATAAAGTTGATCCATATTAAATATAATGCCAACGGAGTAGTCACTGATAAAAAATAAACAAAACCGCACCAGTGAGAGGTCAGGGGTGCAGGTAAAAAGGGAATATTCTTACCGGTAAAGAGTCAGGCGCCACAGGGCGCCTGGGGCGAAAGGTTAACGCGCTTTCCTACAACAGGCAATAAACGTCAGACCAGATAGGACATATTTCGTTTTTTTTGCCGGTTTTTGACTTTTCTTTGCACCCCCCGGGGCGCCGCTTACCGTACCACGCGAAAATGCCTTTACATTATCTGACGCTTACTTCTTCTGAACGGAAGCCGTGGGCTCTGGTGGTTGGTAATTGTCAATATGGTTGGCAATACCTAAAAGAATGACTGAGATAACGAGAACTATCCACCCAGTTAATTCAATAAGACGATTCATTATTGACGACATTTGCTTTGATTTATCCATAAACACAGGGGGTAAATGTTACTTTCCTGGCGAACGGTCGGCAAGAGGGAGGGAAACGTTTTCAGCCTCTGTTCTGTAACAAGTTAATCATTTGATGCTACGTTGATGGTCAGGACGCTATTGCGGCTAATCGCACGATGGTGTGGAATAGCGATATCTAAAACCGGAGGCAGTGAGATGAATGACAAAATCCGCGTTGGGTTAATCGGTTATGGCTACGCCAGTAAAACCTTTCATGCGCCCTTAATTATGGGAACGCCAGGGCTAGAGCTTGTGGCGGTATCCAGCAGCGATGAAACAAAAGTGAAAGCAGACTGGCCAGCGGTTTCCGTGGTCTCTGAGCCCCGACATTTATTTAACGATCCGCATATCGACCTGATCGTGATCCCGACGCCCAACGATACCCATTTCCCGCTGGCGAAAGCTGCGCTGGAAGCCGGTAAGCATGTGGTGGTTGATAAACCCTTTACCGTGACACTGTCACAGGCGCGAGAATTGGATGCGCTTGCGCGGAGCACTGGCCGGGTACTTTCCGTCTTCCACAACCGACGCTGGGACAGCGATTTTTTGACGCTGAAAGCCTTGCTGGCGGATGGCGTGCTCGGCGAGGTGTCCTTGTTTGAATCCCACTTTGATCGCTTCCGTCCCCAGGTGCGCGACCGCTGGCGCGAACAAGGCGGGCCGGGAAGTGGTATATGGTACGATCTGGCGCCGCACTTGTTGGATCAGGCCATTCAACTTTTTGGCCTGCCGGTCAGCATGACGGTGGATTTAGCGCAGCTGCGTCCGGGCGCGCAATCTACAGATTATTTCCACGCGATTTTATCCTACCCCCAGCGCCGCGTGATTTTGCACGGTACGATGCTGGCCGCGGCGGAATCCGCGCGATACATCGTTCATGGTTCGCGCGGTAGCTATGTAAAATATGGCCTCGATCCCCAGGAAGAACGGTTAAAAAACGGCGAGCGTTTACCGCAGGAAGACTGGGGATACGACATGCGTGACGGCGTATTGACCCTGGTTGAGGGAGAGACGCGCAAAGAAGAGAACTGGCTTACGTTGCCGGGTAACTATCCGGCATATTATGCCGCTATCCGCGATGCGTTAAACGGTAACGGTGAAAATCCCGTGCCGGCAAGCCAGGCGATTCAAATTATGGAGTTGATTGAACTGGGCATGGAATCGGCAAAACATCGCGCGACGCTGTGTCTTGCCTGAGATGTCGCATTTCTCCGCCTGGGATAGCATTAAACCGCAGGCGGAGAAGAGAGTTAGTGTCAATAAAGCAATCTTACGCCGCGGCCACTTTTTCGCGCAGCGCACGTTTTTCGCCATCGCTCAGAAAGGCGATTTCCAGACCGTTAATCTGCGCCTGGCGAATCTGTTCGCGGCTCAATCCTGCCGCTGGCGCGGCGACGTGATATTCATGGATAATATCTACGCCCTGAACAGCCGGATCGTCCGTATTAAGACTGGCGAGAACGCCATGCTCAAGGAAGGTTTTGAGCGGATGATCTGCCAGCGATGCGACGGTACTGGTCTGAATATTCGAGGTCAGACAGGATTCAATACCGATACGCTGCTGTGCAAGAAAATCCATTAACGCGCGATCTTCGACAGCTTTTACGCCATGTCCGATACGTTCGGCCCCCAGTTCGCGAATCGCCTGCCAGATACTTTCCGGCCCTGCGGCTTCGCCTGCGTGAACGGTAATATGCCAGCCCGCATCGCGCGCCCGATTAAAGTGTGACAAAAACAGACTGCCGGGAAAGCCCAGCTCATCACCGGCTAAATCCAGCGCGGTGATTTTCTCTCTGTGCGCCAGCAGCGCATCAAGCTCCTGTAAACATGCCGACTCGCCGAAGGTACGGCTCATAATGCCAATGAGTCGCGCCTCGACGCCAAACGTGTTACAGCCGTCGCGTACGCCGTCGATAACGGCTTCAACCACGCCTGCGATCGGTAACTGATGCGCCATCGCCATATAGCCGGGCGAAAAGCGAAGCTCGACGTAATGCAGGCCGTTACGTGCGGCATCTTCAATATTTTCAAAGGCCACACGGCGGCAGGCGTCAAGCGATGCCAGGACTTTTACCCCCCAATCGAGCTTCGTGAGAAAGCTCACTAAATCGGGTTCGGTTGAGGTGACCTGGACATGCGGAATCAGCGTTTCCAGCGTTTGGGCGGGAAGGGCGATGTTGAACTGCCGACCAAGATCCAGAATTGTTTGGGCGCGAATGTTGCCATCAAGGTGGCGGTGGATGTCAGTCAAAGGAAGCGTAATATCAATCATGGGCGCACTCAATTTTTAATAAAAGTGCGCACCATTATACTACAGATTGATAATGCTCTGGAAATTTTGCAAAAACGGAGCCATTACGTTGCAACATCGCGAGAGCGCGGAAGAAATTTTGTATCATCCTCTTTAACGCGCCCCCGGTCAGCTCACGGGGGCCGTCTCTGTTATCGCATCTTAGGATAAAGGGTCAGCCCCCCGCTTGTAGACAGTATCAGCGAACGGTGCGGATAGCGTTAATCAATCCGTTGACGCCTTTTTCAAGTTTCAGGCGAGGGCATCCGGCATTCAGACGCACAAATCCCCGGCCCTCTGCGCCATAGGTATCGCCGGGCATAATGGCGACTTTCTCCTGATGAATGAGAGTGTGCTGTAATTTTTGATCGTCAATGCCGAGTGAACGGAGATCAATCCAGGCCAGATAGGTCGATGGCGGCGCTTGCCAGTTCAACGTCGGAAAGGCGCCATTCAGCGCCTGCTCAATATAGCGCATATTAGCCGCCAGCGAGGCGCGTAACGCATCCAGCCACGGCGCGCCGTGCTGATACGCGGCAATATGCGCCGTAAGCGAGAGCACCGCTGGCGAAGAAGAGCGCAGGCCGACGCACAAGGAATTCCGGTCGTGTTTGCGTCACGCGCCAGCTATCTTGATGATGCGGATACCGTTCGGCCTGACAACATGCAGGCGGCGCAGCTCCTGACGGAGTACCTTATTCGTCAGGGCCATCAGCGCATCGCCTGGCTGGGAGGACAAAGCGCATCTTTAACCCGTGCGGAGCGCGTGGGCGGCTATTGCGCGACGTTGTTAAAATACGGTCTACCGTTTCACAGCGAGTGGGTCGTGGAATGCGCTTCCAGTCAGAAACAGGCAGCAGAAAGCATTACCGCGCTGTTGCGATACAATCCGACCATTAGCGCTGTCGTTTGTTACAACGAAACCATTGCGATGGGGGCGTGGTTTGGCCTGCTGAGAGCCGGACGACAGAGTGGCGAGAGCGGTGTCGATCGTTATTTCGAGCAGCAGGTGTCGCTGGCGGCGTTTGCTGATGTGGCGGAGAACGCCCTCGACGACCTGCCGATTATCTGGGCCAGTACGCCGGCGCGAGAAATAGGCTATACCCTGGCCGAACGAATATTGCAGCGTATTGCTCACGACGAGCACCATGTGCGGAGTCAAACGATAGCCGCTCGCCTGGTAACGCAAAAGTAGAGGCTGCGCGTCGTTCGGCGCAGGCCGGGTGCAGCATCGCGACACCCGGCAAGGCGATTATTGTTGAGGCAGCGCCGGAACGTCCGGAACGGAAAGCGCCGGCATCCCAAACAGGCCGACAAAGTCTTCCAACGGCATTTTTTGTCCGTTGAGCGTGATCTGGCCATTGGCGTACTGCAAACTGGAGGCGATAGTATTATCCTTCAGCGTTGTCAGTCGGAACATCTGACCCATTGCGGACAGCCCCTGCACCTGCTGTTTTGCCAGTTTTTCCGCATCATCCTGCTGATAGCCTTCCAGTTTTGCTATCTGCGTCATAAACTCGACCGCCATGTCCATTGGAATTGCCAGTTTCGCATCCAGCGATTTCACGGAGCGGTCGACTTCCTGCGCCAGCGTTTGCGGTTGTGCCGTTGTGGTTGCCGGATCTTTGAGGAACAGCGACAGATTCAGCGTGGTTTCCCCTTTGGCGTTTTTCCAGCTAAGCGGCGCCAGAGTCAGTACCGGATCGCCTTTTAACAGCACGGGGAGAGCGCTAAAGAACGCTTCAGTGACTTTTTGCTGATAAAGCTCAGGATTCTGCGCCACGTCCGGCTGATTCAGCAGCGCCTGCGTTTGCGCATGATATTGCTGACTAAACTGGTGCCAGGCTTCGCCGTCGATTTGGCCGACTTTCAGCGTTAATTTACCGCTGCCCAAATCCTGATTCTGCACTTTCAGGCTGTTAAGCGAGTAATCCAACTGGCTGTTAATGGTTTTTCCGTCGTTGACGAGATCGGACTTGCCGGTAATTTCCATCCCTTCCAGCACCGCCATCTCTTTACCCTCAATGGCGATGGACAGTTTATCCAGCGTTAACTTTTGGTCGCCCACACGTTCGCCAAAGCTTGCCAGTTTACTGGTACCGTCGGTTTTCAAATTATTAAAGGTGAGTTGGACCTTCTGATTATATTCGTTAACGGCATCGACCAGGCCGCTCTGCGCTTCGCCTGACAGCGAAACCACATTACCGTCTTTATCGGCGTTAAGCTGGAACTCGCCGCCGCTAAAGGCGACCTTTTCACCGGCATTCTCGTAGTTTAACGGCTTGAGAGAGATATCGGAGCGGGTATCGCCGCCATAACCAATGCGGGTATTGATAACAAAGGGCGTGTCGCCTTTCGCGATATCAAAGAGGGGTTTTGCCGCATCGTTATTCACCAGGGTGGTTTTTACCGACGCCATAGAAGGGATCAGATTGAGCGTTTTGAGCTGGGCGAGCGGGAAGGGGCCATGTGAAACGGACTCGTCCAGCACAATGCTTTGCCCGGGCTTCAACCAGGTAGTGTCTGCGCCGGCAACCGGTTTGACAACCAGTTGCAGATGGCTACTGAACACGCCACGCTGGTAGTTTTGATAACTTAATTCGACACCGGCCTCCGGCGCAGTACGCTTGAGCTGTTCATTGGCCTGAGTCACCATTTCTGCAAGATGGTTCTCCAGCTTTTTCCCCGTATACCAGGCGCCGCCTGTCCAGACGATGCCAAGTGCAATTACTACACCTGCAGCTACCAGTGTTTTTTTCATATCAATTGTCCATAAAAATGAAACCAGGCGGATTAAACCGCCTGGAGGAGTTTTACGTCTATTATAAGCTTAGCAAGAGTTGTTAAAAAATTCAGTACGTTGCTACAGCTTGTTATAAACACGCGCTAAACGGCCCGTGCCGCTGGCGTTAACCGGAGACTCATCCGCGCCGATAAAGGCCGATTCACCCGGCTTCAGTACCAGACGCTGTTCATCTTTACGTAACACCGCCTCACCCTCAACGCAGAACAGAATCGCGGCGCTGTGTTGGCCGATGCTCGTCTCCTGAAGCGCCAGGTCGTGCAGTGAAAAAGCAAAATCGTCAACCGGAATTGGGAAGTCCAGCTCCGCGCCGCTTTTTACCGGGGCAGTCAGTAACTCGCCAGCAGGCTTAGGTTCGAACTTCACGTTCGCGACCAGCTCAGGGATGTCGATATATTTTGGCGTAAGGCCAGCGCGCAGAACGTTATCGGAGTTCGCCATGACTTCCAGCGCAACGCCCTGCAGATAAGCATGAGGCGTTTCGGCAAACAGGAACATCGCCTCGCCGGGATTCAGTTTGACCACATTCAGCAACAAAGGAGAGAAAAGCCCGCTGTCGTCAGGATAATACTCTGAAATCACGCGGATCGTTTGCCACGGTTCGCCTTGCTGGCTGTTAAGCGCCGCTTTGAGTACGGCTAACGCGCGGGATTTTTCTTCGCCTTGCATATTCAACAGGCTGGCGAAAAGCTGGCTCAGACGTTCAGCATTCGGCGCCTGCAAAAAGTGGGCGATAGCGGAATGCGCGCCGGCGATAGGTTGCAGTAAAGAGACAATGTCAGAAAATTCGCGGAACGCGTTCATCGCCAGGAAAGGCGTCAGGGCAAAAACCAGCTCTGGTTTATGGTTAGGATCTTTATAGTTCCGCTCTGCGGCATCCATGGGGATACCCGCCGCATTTTCTTTCGCGAAACCGATTTCGGAATTGCGCTTATTCGGGTGCACCTGAATAGAGAGCGGCTGCGCGGCGCACAGTACTTTAAACAGAAACGGCAGTTCGCCGAAACGGTTGGCTACCGCTTCGCCCAGCATGGCGGTTTTATTCTTTTCGATGGCGTCACGCAGGGAGACGGTTTCGCCGTTGGCGGTGGTGATTCGCGAGCTGCTTTTGGGATGCGCGCCCATCCAGAGTTCAGCCATTGGCTGCTGCTGCGGATTGGCGATGCCATAAAGTTCCGTTAACGCAGTTTTACTTCCCCAGGCATAGTTTTGCACTGAGTTAATGAGTTTTTGCATTATCAAGCCCTGTTTCAATGTGGAGATCAATGGGAGGTATTAAACCAAGAAACCCGCATGAAGTAACCTCCGGGCGTAAAAAGTCGTACTTGTCTCAGTTTTTGTTAAAAAATTGTGTAGGATAGTGTTACTCGCTTTGAGTCGGGCAATGGAACACCTGCCCAGAGAATAACCATACCGAGCGGTAAGTGAGAGCACAATGTCAAACAAACCCTTCTTTTATCAAGACCCTTTTCCCCTCAAAAAGGACGATACCGAGTACTATTTGTTGACCAGCGAACATGTTTCCGTCGCCGAATTCGAAGGACAAGAGATCCTGAAAGTCGCGCCGGAAGCGCTAACGTTGTTGGCGCGTCAGGCCTTCCACGATGCGTCTTTTATGTTACGTCCCGCGCATCAGCAGCAGGTGGCGGATATTCTGCGCGATCCGCAGGCCAGTGAAAACGACAAATATGTCGCGCTGCAATTCCTGCGAAACTCCGATATCGCGGCCAAGGGCGTGTTGCCCACCTGCCAGGATACCGGTACGGCCATTATTGTCGGCAAAAAAGGCCAACGCGTCTGGACTGGCGGAGGTGATGAAGCGGCGCTGGCTCGCGGCGTATATAACACCTATATCGAAGATAACCTGCGCTATTCGCAAAACGCGGCGCTGGATATGTACAAAGAGGTCAATACCGGTACTAACCTGCCGGCGCAGATCGATCTCTACAGCGTCGATGGCGATGAATATAAATTCCTCTGTATCGCTAAAGGCGGCGGATCGGCGAATAAAACCTACCTCTATCAGGAGACAAAAGCGCTTCTGACGCCGGGTAAGCTCAAAAATTATCTCGTCGATAAGATGCGTACGCTGGGCACCGCCGCCTGTCCGCCGTATCACATCGCGTTTGTCATTGGCGGCACCTCGGCGGAAGCGAACCTGAAGACCGTTAAGCTGGCCTCGGCAAAATACTATGATGCGCTACCGACCGAAGGCAATGAACACGGGCAGGCCTTCCGCGATATTGAACTGGAAAAAGAATTGTTGCTTGAGGCGCAAAATCTTGGCTTAGGCGCGCAGTTCGGCGGCAAATATTTCGCTCACGATATTCGTGTCATCCGATTGCCGCGTCACGGGGCATCGTGTCCGGTAGGTATGGGCGTGTCCTGCTCCGCGGATCGAAACATTAAAGCGAAGATCAACCGGGAAGGGATCTGGATCGAGAAGCTGGAGCGCAATCCCGGTAAATATATTCCAGAGGCGCTGCGCCAGGCGGGAGAGGGCGAGGCGGTGCGCGTTGATCTTAACCGTCCCATGAGCGAGATACTGCAACAACTGTCGCAGTATCCGGTATCAACGCGCCTGTCGCTGAACGGCACGATTATTGTGGGCCGCGACATCGCGCACGCTAAACTGAAAGAACGGATGGACAGAGGCGAAGGTTTGCCGCAGTACATCAAAGATCATCCTATCTATTATGCGGGGCCGGCAAAAACGCCGGAAGGGTATGCCTCCGGGTCGCTTGGGCCGACTACTGCAGGACGAATGGACTCTTATGTTGATCAGCTCCAGTCGCAGGGCGGCAGTATGATCATGCTGGCGAAAGGCAACCGCAGCCAGCAGGTGACCGATGCCTGTAAGAAACATGGCGGCTTCTACCTGGGCAGTATCGGCGGCCCGGCAGCCGTTCTGGCGCAGGGTAGTATCAAGCGCCTGGAGTGCGTGGAATATCCTGAACTGGGTATGGAGGCTATCTGGAAAATTGAAGTGGAGGATTTTCCGGCCTTTATTCTGGTGGATGATAAAGGCAACGATTTCTTCCAGCAGATTCAGTCATCGCAGTGTGCGCGCTGCGTTAAGTAATGTCGCCGCCCTGCGGGGCGGTAACATGATTCGCTATTTTGCCGGAGAACGGCGCAAGCGCCTTATCCGGTCTACACCGTTGTGTTGTTATCGTTAATACTCATAAGACCGCAAACATGTGAGCAATGTCGACACATGATCTCATCAACTTGAGTAAGGAGCAGGTAATGGTAACGGTACGCCGCGAGAAAGATTCAATGGGCGCGATTGAAGTCCCGGCAGATAAACTGTGGGGGGCGCAGACTCAACGTTCGCTGGAACATTTTCGGATTTCCACGGAGAAAATGCCCGTCTCGCTCATTCACGCTCTGGCGTTGACCAAGCGCGCCGCTGCGAAGGTCAACCAGGACTTAGGGTTGTTGGCGGCGGAAAAAGCTAGCGCGATTATCCAGGCGGCTGATGAAGTGCTGGCGGGAAAACATGCTGATGAGTTTCCGCTGGCGATTTGGCAGACCGGGTCCGGTACGCAAAGCAACATGAATATGAATGAGGTGTTAGCGAACCGCGCCAGTGAAATTTTGGGCGGCGTTCGCGGTATGGAGCGCAAGGTGCATCCCAATGATGACGTCAATAAGAGTCAAAGCTCAAACGATGTGTTCCCAACCGCCATGCATGTGGCGGCGTTACTGGCGTTACGCGAACACCTCATCCCGCAATTATCCGCATTAACGGATACGCTTCGCGATAAATCCCACGCTTTCGCCGATATTGTCAAAATTGGCCGTACTCACCTGCAGGACGCGACGCCGCTCACCTTAGGCCAGGAGATTTCCGGTTGGGTAGCCATGCTGGAACATAACCTCAGGCATATTGAGCACAGTTTACCGCACGTCGCGGAACTGGCGCTCGGCGGAACCGCAGTAGGGACAGGGCTTAATACCCACCCGGAATATGCCCGGCGCGTGGCCGAGGAACTGGCGACGATTACCGCAGCGCCGTTTGTTACCGCCCCGAATAAATTCGAAGCGCTGGCGACCTGTGACGCGTTGGTACAGGCGCATGGCGCATTAAAAGGACTGGCGGCCTCGCTGATGAAAATCGCCAACGATGTTCGCTGGCTGGCGTCCGGCCCGCGCTGCGGCATTGGCGAGATTGCTATCCCGGAGAATGAGCCAGGCAGTTCCATTATGCCTGGTAAAGTGAATCCGACCCAGTGTGAAGCGGTAACGATGCTATGTTGCCAGGTGATGGGTAACGATGTGGCCATCAATATGGGGGGCGCATCGGGCAACTTTGAGCTCAACGTCTATCGTCCGATGGTTATTCATAATTTTCTGCAAACGGTGCGCCTGCTGGCCGATGGCATGGAGAGTTTTAATAAACACTGTGCGTCAGGAATCGAGCCAAACCGCGAGCGTATTACGCAGTTGCTGAATGAGTCGCTGATGCTGGTCACTGCGCTGAATACGCACATCGGTTACGATAAAGCGGCGGAGATTGCGAAGAAGGCGCATAAAGAAGGGCTGACGCTCAAAGCCTCAGCCGTGGCATTAGGATACCTTAGCGTCGAGGAGTTCGACGCCTGGGTACGTCCGGAGTTAATGGTTGGCAGTATGACGCCGGGACGTTAATCCGCCACATACAGGTGCAGTCGCGGAATAATCAGTCGCAGCGGTTGCGCCTGTGGTTTAAAACGGTGCTGAATATTATCGGCGTCATAGTTTTCCAGCCCGCCAATATCCGGCACGCCTGCGCCGTTGTCCGTGTTGATTAATGCGATAATCGGCGTGGGGCAGGCGTGTTGCACCTGTTTCTGCTGGCCTTTATACCAGATGCGGGCGATCGGCTGTACTTTAACCGGACGCTTAATCTTGAGTCGGGCCTGCTGCGGTAAGGCAGCGATATCCTGATATTCCCGTTCCAGCTTGAATTGCCATTGTTCGCGCGTCCACGGCGGGACGCTGCGCGGCGACGCGAGGCTTTTTTTCAACTGGCTCAGAACCTCATCCCGGCTTAAATTTTTAATAATATGTTTATTTGCCCAGCCGAAACGTATGGTGGCGGGGTTATTGATAAGCGTCAGCGTGCGGTAAGCGTTCAGCGTAATTAAGCCGGGTAGATGCCGATGCACCCACTCAAAACGCGCCGCTGAGGGAAGACCGGACTCTACCGTAACCATCTGCTCGAAGGTGGTTTTCAACTGGTTAATGTGCTGTACCTGATTTTCCAGATCTAACTGTGTCGCATTATCCACTTGATAGCATAAGACGCCAGGCAGGCGGACGGCGGCTTTACTGCTGCGGTTTTCGGACTGCTGTTGAATAAACAAATGGCGATAGTGACGTAGCGCCAGCGTTTCGGCCTCTTTCCCCAGATGTTGCGTTACCTCGATAGTATCCAGCGGCGCATGTTCCGCCTCTTTGGTCACCTGCGGCAGTGAAAAGACACGGGCGATAAGTAGCGAATGCTGCTGTAGATTATCCGTCAGCGCCGCCAGGTGTTGTTCTATCTGGCGAAAAGTGCCATTCAGGCGTTCAACGAGATCGTAGCGGGACATGGTATCACTCACTTTAGTTACAACATACTATCTGTATAGCACAGTTCCCGCCGCTCAACCAGCGTGCAAAATACGTCAGGCAGCGGTCATGTCGGGCATCGCGTGCCAGACCGGCCAGTGAAAGCTAAATTTTGCGCCGCCCAGTTCGCTCTCGTCACAGACGACGCTACCGCCCATCGCCAGGGCGATAGAGTGTACGATGGCGAGTCCAAGCCCGCAGCCGCCTGTCGCCCGGTCTCTACTGGGGTCGAGTCTGACAAAAGGTTCAAATATGCGCTCACGCGCATCCGCTTCAATGCCGGGGCCATCATCTTCGACTATCAACGTTGCCTGACTGCCGTCGAGTAACAGACTGACCTGAACGGTGGTATGACTGTAGCGCAACGCATTATTCAGCAGGTTATCCAGCACTCGCGACATTAACCGCATATCAAGCGCGCCATAATCGCCGATTACACATGTGACAAGGTTTACGGCACGTTCCGGGGTCACGCTCTGCACATCCTGCAAATGCGCGAGCAACCAGGCGGGGAGGTCTGGTTCGGTCAACATCAGTTCATTTTGTGGTCGGTCAAGGCGCGCATAGGTGAGCAGTTCTTCAATCAGCGCTTCCAGTTGACCAATATCGCGATTGAGCGCCTGTGATTCCGGCGGTGTCAGATTTTCACTCATTTCAAGCCGATAGCGTAAACGTACCAGCGGCGTGCGAAGCTCATGGGCGATACCGTCAATCAGCTGTTTTTTACTGGCGATCAGGGCATTAATGTTATCCGCCATCTGGTTGAACGCGACGCCCAGACGTTCGAAACTGGAGCCATTATCGAAGTGCAGGCGTTCAGTCAAATGACCCTCGCCAAAGCGCTGCGCGGCGGATTCGAGCCTGAGCATTTCTTGCCAGTGCGGGCGCATCCAGATAAACACAGGAAAGGCGAGAGAAAAGGCAATGAGCGCCATTAAGGCGATATCCAGCAGTCGCATTTGATGCAGGAAATAGAGATAGGGAACCGGGCCAACCGCCAGGACGTAATGGCTGCGCGGGATACGCTGAATAAAGGTGTATTGATCGTCAAGCGCGACAATATCGCCTTCACGCAGTCGCTGCGTGGTGGCGGCATCAAGCTTATAGTGATTTAACGGTTCAACGCGTAAATCGAAAGAGAGGTTCAGGTCCATCTCTTTTAACGTTTTCCCCCATTCACGCGGCGGAATTTCCCGCAGTTCGCTGCGCATCAGATAGAGCGAACTTTTCATCAGATCGTCGAGCGATTGCCTGCCCGCGCGTTCGGCGGTGAATTTGTACACCAGTCCGACCAATAAGGTCATGACCAGAAAACAGACGAACAGCAAAAGGTAAAACTGCACAAACAGCTTTTTCATCAACGCCCACCGGATCTCAATACATTAGCTCTATCGCGCGCTGACGGAAAAGATTTCCCGTCAGCGCCGCTGGTGGGTTATAAAAGCAGGCTTTGCGTCAACTGACAACCTCATTGTCCGGCGTTAAGATCCGGACTTTCGTGAACAATGCGCCCATCGACAAGCGTCAAAACAGCGCGAATGGTATCAATTCTGTCTTCCGGCATCGTCATAAATGGCTGATTGAGTACCGCCAGATCGGCCTGTTTTCCGACGCTAAGCTGGCCCCGGTGTTGTTCGGCAAAGGCGAGCCAGGCGGCATGACGTGTATATAACGCTAGCGCTTCCAGACGCGTGAGCCGCTCGCTGGCGGGTTTACGCACGGAACCGCCTGACGCTATACCGGTGATATGATATTCGATAGCGTGCCAGACACCGGCAATGCCAATACGCGTCGAATCGGTGCCGCCAGCTACCACAAGTCCTTTATCCAGCGCCAGTCGAACCGGCGGCGAATTGTCCGTCGCGCCGGGTGGGTTGGCGTCACGGATGGCAAGCCCCTCAAAGTAAGGCCCCATTTGCACAGTGTATGCCAGGCCCAGCTTACGCATTCGCTCAAGCGTCTGTGGCGAACCGGTATTCAGGTGCGCAATAGACCAGCGGAGAGGGTGCAGATCGTACTGCTGCGCTACCTGCTCAAAAATCGTCAATATCGCGTCGGCGCTGTCATCGGTATAGGCGTGGATCTCAAGCGGTATTCCCCGTTTTGCCGCAAGCGTCGCGACCTGGCGAAGCGCGGTTTTGTCCTGCTCTGAGGAAGAAAATCCTGGGGCCATCCGCACGCCGTCATTCATTCCGGCCACCAGGCTTTCCCCCAGGCCAAGAAAAGCCAGTTGCCCGTCATCGGCACGCGCCGGGCGAAAGGCCATCAGGTTGCTGAACCACTGCGCTTCATGACCTTTCGCTTCCGGCTGTACCGGAATGCGATACCCCACGCGCAGCGGTAAATCCCCTTGGTTTCGCATTGCAAATAAAGGCTCATAAGCGGCGGCAGGCCCGGCAGAGGGGTCAATGATGCCGGTCACGCCGCGAGCGTTCATATCAGCGAAAAATTGCCGCAGACCGCCCTCGCGATCGGCGTTACGACTTATGCTGGCAAAAAGCTGATTGAACGCGGCGATGTCACCAAATAATTTCCCCGTGGCGCTACCTTTTGCGTCGCGCTCTACGCGGATTCCCGCTAAATCAGGAGGAGGGGTGTTGTTAAGGCCAAGTACGTCTATACCGCGCTGATTCACTAACGCATAGTCGTAAAGATACTGAATATAAGCCGGATGATCGGGAAGGGCGTGGCTCAGTTCGGCTACCGTCGGCGCCCGGTTTTCTGCAAATTGCGCCGGTATCCACGATCCCACTACGGCTACCCATTGATCGTGGGGACGACGGTTAGCGTCGGCGCGTAATTTATCCAGCGCGTCTTTAAGCGAAGGGCTGTCGTACCAGTAGGTTTCGAATGTCCAGGTTTGTCCGCCGCGAATGGCATGAATGTGGGTATCGGTCAGGCCGGGTATCACGGTTTTACCCTGTAAATCGATGGTACGGGTATGGTTGCCGCGCCATTCATTTGTCGCCGTATCATCGCCAATCGCCACAATCCGCGAGCCGGAAATCGCCAGCGCGCTGGCCTGCGGCTGGGCATCATTCAGAGTGATGATATTACCGTTATGCAAAATAATATCCGCTGCCGGGCGGGCGGCGGTGGCTGCGCCTGTGGCCGTGAGCAGAAAGAGAAGCGCGGTTCTGGAAAGCAGAGGCGGGACGAGACTGATCATTAGCATGTTCCTTTTGTCGGGCGATAAGCAAACCATAGAGAGCGAACAAGAATTGTTCAATCTGTGCCCAGGGAACAGTGCGTTCTGTTTTTAGAACGGTGGTGATAAAAAAAGAAAAGCCCGCCGAAACGGCGGGCTTGAGAAGAATTAATGAATAATTAGAACTGGTAAACCATACCCAGCGCGACAACGTCATCGGTATTAATGCCGTTATCTGCATAGAAGTTATCGTCGTCATCCAGCAGGTTGATTTTATAATCAACATAGGTGGAGAAGTTTTTGTTGAAATAGTAGGTGGCGCCGACATCAGCATATTTGACCAAATCTTTGTCATCATTTACGCCGTTATTGACAAGGTCTTTACCTTTAGACATCAGGAAGGAAATTGCCGGACGTAAACCGAAATCAAATTGGTACTGCGCAGTAACTTCAAAGTTTTGTGTTTTATTAGCCACACCACCCTGAGCATGAGAATCCAAAGAGCCATATGGCGTCATATTCCGGGTTTCAGAATACATAGTGGCTAAATAGATGTTGTTGGCATCATATTTCAAGCCAGCAGTCCATGCATCTGCTTTATCGCCTTTTGCATACTGTTCGCCACGCGAAACCTGATCGTTTGTACGGTCAGATGTTGTGTAAGCAGCACCTGCGCTAAAGCCCATACCAAAATCGTAAGTGGTAGAAATACCAAAACCATCTCCGTTTTCTCTACGGAAATCGTCATCATCAGTACGGTTATTTGTACCTTCATTACCGTTACCGCTATTTTCATTATTGCCCTGGTATTGTAGAGCAAAACTCAGACCGTCTACCAGACCGAAGAAATCAGTGTTACGGTAGGTGGCCACGCCGTTAGCACGACCGGTCATGTAGTTGTCAGCGTAAGTATAGGAGTCGCCGCCGAACTCAGGCAGCATATCGGTCCAGCCTTCCACGTCGTACAGGACGCCGTAGTTACGACCATAGTCGAATGAGCCGTAGTCGCCGAATTTCAGGCCGGCGAATGCCAGACGAGTCCAGGAATTAGCGCCTTCGCCTTCGGTAGTGTTAGCCTGAACGTTATATTCCCACTGGCCGTAACCAGTCAGTTGGTCGTTAATCTGCGTTTCGCCTTTAAAACCGAAACGAACATAGGTTTGGTCGCCGTCAGAGCCACTATTGTCAGAGAAATAGTGCAGGCCGTCTACTTTCCCGTAAAGGTCCAGCTTATTGCCGTCTTTGTTATAAACTTCAGCGGCGTGTGCCGCGCCAGCAGCCAGCAGAGCCGGGATGACAAGTGCCAATACTTTTCTTTTCATTTTTTTATCCTTAAAAACTTAACTTATTTGCAAAAGATTGAACTTCTACAGATTCGTTGAATCAAAGGCATCCTAATCTGAATAATATTATTTCAGCAAATGCTAACTTTTCTTATATGTTATTAATTAATACAAAAGTTACTATCGGAAACGCATATATTTATGGTGAATATATTTGTTATTATATATTCATGGTTGTGATTTGTTTTATTTCACAATTTGCGAAAAAAGATGGCAATATAGCGGCGGGCAGATATTCTGTTATCAATTTTGTGAACTGGCTTCGAGTTTTTTTAATTTAATTTTCTTGAGCGAAAAAGACGTAATGATGAACCACAACGCAGAGAAAACGGTAATAAAGGGGCTGTTCCGACTAATAAAAATAGCATCCATGTATACAATGTCTGTTTTTTGAACAGTGGCGGTGATGAGCATCGCCACTATGACTTAATAAAGGCAGGTAAAATCTGTCGGCTAACTTATCCCGTCGTTTCGTCCCAGGCATGAGGGGCAAAAAGATAGCCTTTATTGCGAATGGTCTTTATACGATAGGGCTCAGCAGCGCTATCCAGCAGTTTCTTACGCAGGCGGGAAATCGCCACATCCACGCTGCGATCCAGACCATCATAATTGACGCCGCGCAGCGTTTTTAGCAACGCGTCGCGATCCATAATTTGTCCGGCGTGTGTCGCCAGTTCCCAGAGCAATTCAAAATCGGCAGTGGAGAGCGATATGAAATCGCCATTGAGTTGGACCGCCCGGTTAAGGGGATCGATGGTTAACGCGCCAAAACGCAGCGCTTTATGCGGCGTAAGCGCGCTCTCCTGAAGACTTTTTGCCTGTTGCGTTTGTTCGCTTTGCCGCAGGTGTAAGCGCAGACGCGCCAGCAAAACGGCCGGAGGCGTGGTTTTGAGGATGTAGTCGCAGGCGCCCATCTCCAGCGCCAGAATATGATTCATATCACTGTCCAGCGAGGTGAGCAGGACAATCGGGCCTTGCCAGCGGTGGCGTAAATCGCGGCATATCGTCATGCCATCTTTACCTGGAAGCATAATATCCAGTAAAACCAGATCGGGCTGAGTGGTGAGGATAAGATCCTCCGCCCGGTCACCACGCGGCTCAACAATGACATCAATATCATGTTTCGCCAGATAAGCGGCAATGAGAGAACCCACTTCAGCGTCGTCTTCAACAAATACAATGCGGTTCATATTATAAATGGAGAATAGAAAACGCCAACATACACCGCCTCTGTTTTCCCTTCCATAAATCTTTTCTAAACGAGAGCGGTTCCGTTATGCTACACGCTGTTGTTATTAGCGTGTTAAGGCAAGGTAATGGGACTCGTGATTAAAGCTGCCCTGGGGGCGCTGGTCGTCGTATTGATTGGTCTGCTGTCAAAAACGAAAAATTATTATATCGCCGGATTAATTCCTCTGTTTCCAACGTTTGCGCTTATCGCGCACTATATCGTGGCCAGCGAGCGGGGCATCGACGCGATGCGTACCACCATCGTCTTTAGCATGTGGTCGATCATTCCTTATTTCATTTATCTTGCAACGCTATGGTATTTCAGCGGCGTGATGCGCCTGCCCGTCGCGCTTGGCGGTGCGGTGGTCTGCTGGGGGCTAAGCGCGTGGCTGCTGATTTTTTGCTGGATTAAATGGCATTAGTATTGGCAAAGGCAGTGGTTTCCCCATCGTAATATCCGTATGTATTACGATGGGGTGGTCGTTAACCCACCAGCATCCACGTAGCCGGAACCGCTGCGACCAGCAATAAACCAATCAGCACGACTTCCTGACGATTTAACACGTTGTCATGCTTGTGCGTCCGACGCGCATACAGGAAAACCAGTAATCCAGGCGCGTACAGCACGACGGACAGCAGCAGGTGCATGGGACCCGACGCATATAATAACCATAAGCCATAAATACAGGCTCCGATACCGACCGCCCGATGGAGGGGACGCGTTGCAATCTTCAGCAGAAATGCGCCGACCAGAAAATAGGGCACCAGAATCATTTCTGACGCAATCGTCAATAGCGTGTTGTAGTCCGAACCGGTCAGCCAGATCAGCACCAGACAGATTTGTACACAGATATTGGTGAGCCATAACGATGCAGAAGGCGCGCCTTGCGCATTTTGTCGCGCGAAGATGCCCGGGAAGGATTTATAGGCTGCCGCCAGAAACGGCACCTCTGCCGCCATGATAGTCCAGCTTAGATAAGCCCCGCAGACAGACACAATCAGTCCCGCTGCAATAATAATTTCTCCCCACGGCCCCATCATTTTTACCATCAGTCCGGCCATCGACGGGTTGCGCATCTCCGCCAGTTCCGGACGCGCAAGAACGCCAAGAGAAAGCAGCGTGACCAGGAGATATATTCCCAGCGCTGCGAGTACTGCCAGTAGCGTGGCGCGGCCTACATCGCGTTTATTTTTCGCTCGGGCCGAGACGACGACGGCGCCTTCAACGCCAATAAACACCCACAGCGTAATAAGCATGGTGTTCTTGACCTGTTCCCATACGGGAATACCGAGTTCAACACCGGTGAAGTCCAGTGTGAAGGTATCCAGTTTGAACATCATGATAGCCAGCACAATAAACGCGCCGAGCGGCAACAGTTTCGCCAGAGTCGCAACCAGATTGATGCTGGCTGCCGTTTGTACGCCGCGCAGGATGAGGAAATGGACAATCCAGAGCAGGACTGAAGCGCCGACAATAGCCTGCCAGGTATTACCGTCGCCAAACAGACGCAGGGCAGGCGTATCGGTAAAGAAACTCAGCGCTGAAAAGACGATAACCAAATAGGATACGTTGGCGATGACCGCGCACAGCCAATAGCCCCAGGCAGAACAAAAGCCAATCAGTTCGCCGAAGCCTTCGCGGGCGTAAGTAAAGATGCCGCCGTCAAGCTCGGAGCGAATGCGCGTAAGGATTAACATAGCGAATGCCAGTAAGAGTATCCCCACGCCGGTAATGGCCCAGCCAATTAACAACGCAGCCGGACTGGCAACGGCGGCCATATTCTGGGGCAGACTGAAAACACCTGCGCCAAGCATTGAGCTTAAAACCAGCGCGGTCAGCGCGCTCAGTCCCAGTTTTTTTTCCATTGGTATCCAGCTATAAAAATGAAATTGGAAGAATAATTATTATGGCAAAACGCATAAAAATGGTGAAAGCCACTAAGGCGCGGGATTTTACGGAGAGAAGGGACCGCATGCAACGGCCTGGATAAGATTTATCGCCAAAAAAGCGAAAAGTGAGATTCATCGCGATATTTGACGGAACTGGCAACCCGCGGGAAAGTGCCGGATGGCGGCTTATCAGGCCTGCCGTTGAACGATCGTGTAGGCCTGATAAGGCAGGTATGCCGCCATCCGGCGAGAAAGCCTGATGGCGACGCGCGCCTTATTTATAGAGGTCGGCGCTGATGGTGATGTTATTACCGCGCTCCTGCCACTGACGCGTAATATGATAATACTTAGCGCCTTTCTTCGCCGCGCGTTTGGCGACCTGGTAGGAGATTTCTGTCATATTGCCGTAGTTGCCGGTGAACTTAACGCTGTCGAAAGGCACCATCATCGCAGCCGTCGCTTTATTCAGCTCCTCAACTTTTGTGCCATCCGGAAGTGTGACAGTGTAACGCCCGCCTTTGGAGGATTGCGTTTCGAAGAAACGGCCTACTTCGGCGCTCGGCGAGGCTGACGTGGCGACGCCTGGAATTTCGACTTTCTTTGCAGCTTCACCGCCCTGAGCCAGCGCGGCGCGGCCAGCTTCAGAGTCTGCCGGAATAGCGTCCGGGCTCTGGACGATGCGTTTTTTCGCATCTTGTTTATAGATAAATGCAGTGATGCGCTGGTTTCCGCCCTGATTCGCATCTATCTGACGAACAATATAGAAAGCGTATGCGCCTTTTTGTTTCGCCGCTTTCGTAATGGCATCGTTAACTTCCGGCTGGCTACGGTAGAAGCCCTGAACGGTGACGGTGTCATACGGTTCTAATTGTACGGCCTGGTCTTTCGGTAATTCCACGATGCCATTAATGACACGATTTTTGGGCGCGTCGGCTTTCGGCGCGTCGGCTTTATACACGTCCGCCACAACACGCCAGTTACCACTGTTGCCGAACTCCGAGGTGTCGACAACATAGAAGGAGGCTGCGCCTTCTTTATCTGCGCGGCGGGACACGGCGGAGACCGCATCGCCAATAGCATTAAAACGACCGGTAATAACGATGCGGTCATAAGGTTTTAGTGCAGCCGCTTGCTCCGGCGTCAGTTCTGTTGCTGCATGGACAGAAAAAGCAGCCGCAGAAAGCAGAGCCGACGCCAGGAGAGTGTTCTTAAGCTTCATAAAAATAATCCTTCGCCTTGCGCAAACCAGGTACTGGTATTGTTATTGACTAGAAACGTGGCTGATTATTGCATTTAACCATATGGATGTCTGCGGGATTTTTCACGCATCGTGTCATGTATCCTATCTTTGATGATAACATTTGCCGATATGTCGAAAAAAACGGCGTCCGGGCGGCTAAGCTAATGAAGCGCATAAATTTAATAAGTTAATTTAATGTTAACTTCTTGATCCCGGCAGAGGTTTAATGATGTTTTGCTGTCAAATTTGAGCGAATTATCAGCCCTCGCAGGCCATTTTCAAGGCATTATGGCTGCTTAGCGGCTGAATCGTTCATGTTTTGCAAATTTGATAAAAAATTCTGTTTTTTGGCGCTAGATCACAGGCGTTATTTTCAGTAGGTTATAGAGAGTTTGTAACGGTTTTATTCTGCTGGGGTAACATTTACCTCAAACGCGGGCAGGCGTACGCTTCTCGCGCTTACTGACAAACCATCATCAAAAATACCGATGGAAGGGAACATTTATGCGAATTGGCATACCAAAAGAGCGGTTACCCAATGAAACCCGTGTCGCTGCGACGCCGAAAACGGTAGAGCAGCTACTGAAGCTGGGGTTTAGCGTCGCTATCGAAAGCGGGGCGGGTCAACTGGCAAGTTTTGACGACAAAGCGTTTGCGCAG
Source organism: Salmonella sp. NW722 (assembly GCF_051702785.1). Classification (NCBI taxonomy): domain Bacteria; kingdom Pseudomonadati; phylum Pseudomonadota; class Gammaproteobacteria; order Enterobacterales; family Enterobacteriaceae; genus Salmonella; species Salmonella sp. NW722. The sequence goes on along the minus strand of NZ_JAMMIN010000001.1, from coordinate 313,584 downwards.
GCTGGCGCGGATATTGTAGACGGCAATGCTATCTGGCAGTCGGAAATTATTCTCAAGGTTAATGCGCCTGAAGAAGATGAAATCGCTTTACTGAACCCCGGGACTACGCTGGTCAGTTTTATCTGGCCTGCGCAAAATCCTGGGTTAATGGAGAAACTTGCCGAACGTAAGGTCACGGTGATGGCGATGGACTCCGTGCCGCGTATTTCCCGCGCGCAGTCGCTCGACGCGTTAAGCTCAATGGCGAATATCGCGGGTTATCGCGCCATTGTAGAGGCCGCGCATGAATTTGGGCGCTTCTTTACCGGCCAAATCACCGCCGCCGGGAAAGTGCCGCCGGCGAAGGTGATGGTGATTGGCGCGGGCGTTGCCGGTCTTGCGGCTATCGGCGCGGCAAACAGCCTGGGGGCGATTGTCCGCGCGTTTGACACTCGTCCTGAAGTCAAAGAGCAGGTCCAGAGTATGGGGGCTGAGTTCCTCGAACTGGATTTTAAAGAGGAAGCCGGTAGCGGCGATGGTTACGCCAAAGTGATGTCCGAGGCGTTTATCAAAGCGGAAATGGCGCTCTTTGCCGCCCAGGCCAAAGAGGTCGATATCATTGTTACCACCGCGTTGATTCCGGGCAAACCTGCGCCGAAGCTGATTACCCGCGATATGGTCGATTCTATGAAGGCCGGCAGCGTGATTGTCGACCTGGCCGCGCAGAATGGCGGTAACTGCGAATATACCGTCGCCAATCAGGTTGTGACGACGGACAATGGCGTGAAAGTAATTGGCTACACCGATCTACCGGGGCGTTTGCCGACGCAGTCATCCCAGCTTTATGGCACCAACCTGGTTAACCTGCTGAAGCTGCTGTGCAAAGAGAAAGACGGCAATATTGACGTGGATTTTGACGATGTCGTGATCCGTGGCGTGACGGTGATTCGCGACGGCGACATTACCTGGCCTGCGCCGCCAATCCAGGTTTCCGCGCAGCCACAGGCCGCGCCTAAAGCAGCACCTGCGCCAAAAGAGCCGGAAAAGCCCGCTTCACCCTGGCGGAAGTATGCGTTAATGGCGCTGGCGATCATTCTTTTTGGCTGGCTGGCCGATGTCGCGCCAAAAGAGTTCCTCGGCCATTTTACCGTGTTTGCGCTCGCCTGCGTGGTTGGTTATTACGTGGTGTGGAACGTGTCTCATGCGCTTCATACGCCATTAATGTCGGTGACCAACGCAATTTCAGGGATTATTGTTGTCGGGGCATTATTGCAAATTGGTCAGGGCGGCTGGGTCAGCTTCCTGAGCTTTATCGCGGTGCTTATCGCCAGCATTAATATTTTCGGTGGCTTCACCGTGACTCAGCGTATGCTGAAAATGTTCCGGAAAAACTAAGGGGTAACACATGTCTGGAGGATTAGTTACAGCTGCATACATTGTTGCCGCGATCCTGTTTATTTTCAGTCTTGCCGGGCTTTCAAAGCATGAAACGTCCCGCCAGGGGAATAACTTCGGTATTGCCGGGATGGCGATCGCGTTGCTGGCGACCATTTTCGGGCCGGATACCGGCAACGTGGCATGGATTCTGGTCGCCATGATTATTGGCGGCGCGATTGGCATCCGCATGGCGAAAAAAGTTGAGATGACCGAGATGCCGGAGCTGGTCGCGATTCTGCACAGTTTCGTGGGCCTGGCGGCGGTACTGGTTGGTTTTAACAGCTATCTGTACCATGACGCCAGTCTGGCGCCGGTGCTGGTGAATATCCATCTGACCGAAGTCTTCCTCGGTATCTTTATTGGCGCAGTCACTTTCACTGGATCGATCGTAGCGTTTGGTAAACTGCGCGGCAAAATCTCTTCTAAGCCGTTGATGTTGCCTAACCGTCACAAAATGAACCTGGCGGCACTGGTTGTTTCTTTCCTGTTGCTGCTGGTTTTTGTTCGTACCGAAAGCGTGGGTCTACAGGTTCTGGCACTGCTGCTGATGACCATTATCGCGCTGGCGTTTGGTTGGCATCTGGTCGCTTCTATCGGCGGGGCGGACATGCCGGTGGTGGTTTCAATGCTGAACTCCTATTCCGGTTGGGCTGCCGCTGCGGCTGGCTTCATGTTGAGCAACGATTTGCTGATTGTGACCGGCGCGCTGGTCGGTTCGTCAGGCGCGATCCTGTCTTACATTATGTGTAAAGCGATGAACCGCTCTTTCATCAGCGTTATTGCCGGTGGGTTCGGTACTGACGGCTCCTCAACAGGCGACGATCAGGAAGCTGGCGAACATCGCGAAATCACAGCGGAAGAGACCGCTGAGATGCTGAAAAACTCCCACTCCGTCATTATTACGCCGGGGTACGGGATGGCGGTGGCGCAGGCGCAGTATCCGGTGGCGGAAATCACCGAAAAACTGCGTGCACGCGGTATCAACGTGCGTTTCGGCATTCATCCGGTGGCGGGTCGCCTGCCGGGGCATATGAACGTGCTGTTGGCGGAGGCGAAAGTGCCTTATGACATCGTGCTGGAAATGGATGAGATCAACGATGATTTCGCCGATACCGATACCGTGCTGGTGATTGGCGCGAACGATACGGTGAACCCGGCGGCGCAAGACGATCCCCGCAGCCCGATCGCCGGTATGCCGGTTCTCGAAGTGTGGAAAGCACAGAATGTCGTGGTCTTTAAGCGTTCAATGAATACCGGTTATGCTGGCGTGCAGAACCCGCTGTTCTTTAAAGAGAATACGCAAATGCTGTTTGGCGATGCCAAAGCCAGCGTGGATGCGATTCTGAAAGCGCTTTAATCTTTTAAACGTGCGGCGGCCTCTTCGGAGGCCGTTTTTATACACTTCATCCTTTAAGCTGCCTCTTTGTTGGCTGCGCTCAGAAAACCCGGTCACATCGTTATCTATGCTCCCGGGGATTTCTTCCCTTGCCGCCGCGAGGCATCTTGAATGATTTTGTGTATGTATTGCATTTTATCTTTTGTTTAAATCGCTAAGCAGAACGGCGATACTCTGCCCGCCGGTGGTCTGTTCGAGGGCGATTTTGACAATGATGGTTAACGGAACGGAGAGCAACATGCCCACCGGACCTAATAGCCAGCCCCAGAAAATTAACGACAAAAATACCACTAAGGTTGAAAGGCCTAAACCACGTCCCATGATTCGTGGCTCAAGGATATTGCCGAAGACCAGATTAATCAGCAGATAGCCTGCCAGCACCAGCAGCGCATCATAAAACCCGTTAAATACCAGCACCTGAATAATGGGCGGCAGGGCAGCGAGCACCGATCCAATATTAGGAATATAGTTCAGCGCGAAGGCCAGTAGTCCCCAGACAAAGGCGAAGCGGACATCCAGCGCGGCCAGCATTCCCCATGCGACCAGCCCCGTCACGATACTGATCGCTGTTTTTAACACCAGATAATGGGAAACGCTATCAAGCGCGCGTTGAATTGCCGCCATGCCTTCCGCCGGACGGCTCATCATCTGCTGCAGTTTTTCAGGCAATTGTGGAACCTCCAGCAGCATAAATACCACGGTCAATAACAATAAAAAGATGGACGACATGGCATTGGACAGTTGGGTGAGCAGGTTCGTTACCAGAGTCATGGCGGCGTTTGGATCGATATATTTCGCCAGCTCATCAACCGACACGCCAATGCCTGCTCGCTGTAACCACGGTTCAATACGTTGCAACGGTATCACCAATGAGGAGCGATATTGCGGTAGGGTACGAGCCAGTTCATTTAATGATGTCCCCAAATAGGCCAGTAGCAGTACCATTAACATAACAATAATCACAATGAGCAATGATACGGCGATAACGCGCGGAATTCGGCATCGGGTCATCCGTTGCACAACGGGATTGAGAACGACTGCAATAAATAACGCCAAAATAAAGGGAACAATGATATCTGCGGCGAAGCGGATACCGCTCAGAATAACCACCAGCATTCCCAGCATAATGACGATTTTTAGACCATTGAGCGTGATGATCGGTTTTGCCATATCAGTCCCTGTTTTCTGATGCCGACTCGAATAATAATGTGATGTCGGTCGACCTGTTCTGGTTAAAATCAAACACTTCAGGTAAAGAAGTGAAAATATTTTGAGTTAATTCCTGGCTTATGATACAAATCAGGCGTGTTCAACTACCGAGGACAATTATCATCCGCGATGACGAGAAGCAACACTGCGGATAATTGTAATATTATGGACAATATGTTCAGCGCTTTTTTCTCCACGCAAACGCATCTTCACTCTACCTCCTTTTTCCTGCTTATTGGCGAGCAGCACTGGCGTAACGCACTTTAGTCTCTCACTTCTACCTGAGCTGGCGCAACGCGCTGTGCTAACTGATTTTATCTTTTAGTTTGCTGCGTGCAGCAGACTCGAAAGAGTATATTCTCATGCAGGAGAAGTGTCATGTTTTACTGGATTTTATTAGCTCTGGCTATCGCGACTGAAATTACCGGCACGCTCTCAATGAAATGGGCTAGCGTGGGTAATGGCAATGCGGGTTTTATTTTAATGCTGGTGATGATCACGCTGTCATATATATTTCTTTCTTTTGCGGTAAAAAAGATTGCCCTGGGTGTAGCGTATGCCTTATGGGAAGGGATCGGCATTTTATTTATTACCATTTTTAGCGTGCTGCTATTTGATGAAGCATTATCAACCATGAAGATAGCCGGCTTGCTGACGCTGGTCGCTGGCATCGTATTGATCAAATCAGGGACGCGTAAACCCGGCAAACCGGTGAAGGAGGCGACTCGTGCAACAATTTGAATGGATACACGGCGCCTGGCTTGGGCTGGCAATAATGCTGGAAATCGCGGCTAACGTACTGTTGAAATTTTCGGACGGCTTTCGCCGTAAATGCTATGGCATCTTATCGCTTGCCGCTGTTCTGGCCGCCTTCAGCGCGCTTTCCCAGGCGGTAAAAGGGATAGACCTGTCGGTGGCGTATGCGTTATGGGGCGGTTTTGGTATTGCCGCCACGCTGGCGGCGGGCTGGGTGCTCTTCGGCCAGCGCTTAAACCCCAAAGGCTGGGTTGGCGTGATATTGCTGCTCGCCGGAATGGTCATGATCAAATTTGCCTGAGACGATCGCTGCCTGTCGGTTCAGGCAGCGATTCCCGCATTAATCCTGCGCCAGAGCTTTCAGCTTATCGCGAAAGCCGGTGACGGATATGGCGCGGTTATCGGCGCGCCAGCGATCTTTAGCCGCAGGAGCGGAGCTTTGTACGCCAATGAGCTGCCATCCGCTATCCGTGTGCAATAAGAGCGGCGAGCCGCTGTCGCCAGGTAACGTGTCGCACTGGTGTGAGAGTACGGCATTCTGCGCCCAGCCGGTCACGACGCAATCCTGATGGGAATAAAGCGCATTCAGATGATCTTCCGGATAACCGGACTGCGTGACTTTTCGGTCTGCGGCTTTCAACGCCGCAGTGAGCGCCGCTTTATCGCCGGTAAATAAAGGCACTGGCGTGATACCGGAAGGTGGGTAGCGTAATATTACCAGACCAAAATCCCAGCTTGCCGCGGCAGGCGGCACAATCCAGCCATCGCCATCCGCTTTCAGGCGTCGGCCCAGCGACGGTTCAACGCGGCCTTCAATGCCGTGGATTTCATAGCGCCATACTCCTTTTCGCGCCACAAAACGCAGCGCAACCGCCTTGTCTGGTTTTCCTTTCGGTGGCGTTAGCAGGCAGTGACCTGCTGTCAGGGCGATATGCGGGGAGATAAGCGTTGCCGTACACAAATTACCGCTGGCGGTCTCTAGTTGCCCGATGGCATCCCACGGCGATTGGGTAGGATCGGCGACGGGCACCCGATCATCATGGTTAAAAAAAAGCGTTTTGACGTCGCTGGCATCCGTGGCGTCTGTTTCAGCCCCCCTGGCTTTCGCCATAACCGGTAAAAAACACACTATGCCCAGTAATACAGCAATGGTTTTATGCATATCACACTCTGGTGGGTAATTATGATTATTAACAACAAACCCTCAGTACTACTATAGACGTGACGGTAAGAAAGTGGGAGTAAAATCAGATAACTACACTCAGGAAAGATAGAAATGCGTGGCAATAACGGCGCATAAAATAAGCACGATAAGAATGAGCTCAAAGCGGTAGCGAGACACTTTTTTGCCCTCCCGGAAGGCGGCGCTAAACCAGAACAATTTAGCGCCGTAAAAACGGGCGCGGGGGCGCGCCGCAGCATGTTACGACTTACGCAGCCGGCTGCGAAGTTGTTTTTGACACAGATTTGGCTGGGGCTTTTTTGCCATCTTTTTTCTGGTGCTTTTTAGCCGCCTGCGCTTTTTGCTCAACGGTTTTTTTATGCTGTTTTTTGTGGTGCTGGGTGGTCTGGGTTGTTTTGGCAGGCGCTGCGGTTTTCGCAGGCGTTGCAGTCTCAGCCGCGAATGCTGCGGAAGAGAGACCCATTGCAGCGGCAACAACCAGAGCTAATACTTTTTTCATTTTGATACCCTCGATTTGGTTTTCATTCAACCCCACTGCGGGGCCGGTGAAATGACTATATCGCTGTTATCAAAAGGCTTCCGTGAGTGATTGGTTTCGGCATGTAACGTTATGTACAATCCCCCGGTAACGCGATGTCAGCCCCCACCATAATAGGTAGCTTTACGTTACCGGCCGTTATTTTTGGTCGCAGAGTCGGTAATATCCGTCCTCCAGAATAACAGGCACACCGTATATGAATCCGATAATCTGGGTGGTATTTACGCTTCTGGCGCTGGATGCAATCAGAGAAGTTATGGGCGTATCAAGCCTGACAGGTCTGTGGTGAACAGTGAGTCGTGGCGTGAAACCAGCCCGGCGATAGCGCACGTTGCTATCGCCGGATTATTTCTTTTCAGGCGTGAAGACGGTGATGTAACCGCGTCCCGACCAGGATGGCCAGCACCAGCATTAGCGCGATAAAACCGCCTACGCCGTTCCAGCCGTAACTATGCCAGAATACGCCGCCTAGCGTCCCGGCGATACTGGACCCCAGATAATAGCTGAAAAGATAAAGTGACGAGGCCTGTCCCTTCGCCCGGCGCGCACGCGGGCCAATCCAACTACTGGCCACGGAGTGCGCGGCGAAAAAGCCGGCGGAAAAAAGCAGCATCCCGGCAAAAATCAGCCAAAGCGAGGTAAAAAGCGTCAGTAAAAGCCCACCCAGCATTACTGCGGTAGAGAACAGCATCACCGGCCCCCGGCCATAGCGTGAGGTCATTGCGCCAGCTTTCGGCGAGCTCCATGTGCCGGTGAGATAGGCTACGGATAACAGTCCGACCACGGCCTGGCTTAATTCCCAGGGGGAGAGCATCAGGCGATAGCCAATGTAGTTAAACAGGGTGACGAACGCGCCCATCAGTAAAAAACCTTCCGCAAACAGCAGAGGTAACCCCCGATCGCGCCAGTGGAGACGGAAATTAATAAATAGCGTTTTAGGCCGTAGCGACGTGGGACGAAAATGTTGCGAGGCGGGTAAAATCTTCCAGAACATCAGCGCGGACGCCAGCGCAAAGCATCCGATGGCCGCCAGCGCGATGCGCCAGTTAAAAAAGTCGGTCATGACGCCGCTTAATAAACGCCCGCTCATCCCGCCGATGGAATTACCGCTAATATAGAGCCCCATAGAGAAAGCGACAAAGCTGGGATGGATTTCTTCACTCAGGTAGGTCATTCCCACCGCGGCGACGCCGCTTAACGACAGACCGATCAGCGCACGCATAATCAGAATACCATGCCAGCTGGTCATCATGGTTGATAACAATGTGCAGCAGGAAGCTAATAACAACGCGGTGACCATCACCGGTTTACGGCCTATCGCATCAGAAAGCGGGCCGGTAAAAAGTAAGCCGATAGCCAGCATGGCGGTAGAAATAGAAAGTGAAACGCTGCTGCTGGCGGGGGAGACGCCAAACTCCTGGGAAAGTACCGGTAGTATAGGCTGGACGCAATAAAGGAGCGCGAAAGTCGCCAGGCCCGCGGAAAAAAGGGCCAGCGTGACGCGCATGAAAGGCGCTGTACCGCGTTTAATAAATTGAACCGGCTGAGAATGGCATTGTTCATCGATATCGCTCGCCGTGGCGTCATCGAGAATAGTTGTACGACTCACGTTAAATCCTTGCTTTACATCTCCGTCAACAGGAGACGGGTATAACCGACATGTAAAGCATAGAAAAAGCAAAATATTCTGTCTAATATATTAATTGTCTCAAATAAGACGTTAAAAATATGAATATCGAATTACGTCATTTACGTTACTTTGTGGCGGTAGCAGAAGAGCTGCATTTTGGTCGCGCCGCCGCGCGCCTCAATATCTCGCAGCCGCCGCTCAGTCAGCAGATACAAATTCTGGAGCAGCAGGTCGGCGCGCGATTACTGGCGCGGACCAACCGCAGCGTAGCGTTAACCGCCGCCGGGCGCCAGTTTCTGGTGGACAGCCGACACATCCTGAGTCTGGTAAACGACGCCGCCGCTCGCGCCGAGCGGTTGCATCAGGGCGAAGCGGGTGAAATCCGTATTGGCTTTACGTCTTCAGCGCCTTTTATTCGGGCGGTATCGCATACCTTTTCGCTGTTCCGCCAGTCCTATCCGGGGGTGCATATGCAAACGCGTGAAATGAATACGCGTGAGCAAATCGCGCCGCTCAACGAAGGCGTACTGGATATTGGCTTGCTGCGGAATACGCCGCTGCCCGACACACTTAATCGCGAGGTGATTTTGCATGAGCCGCTTATGGCCATGATCCCGCGCGAACATCGACTGGCGCAAAAGCCGGTCGTCAGTCTGACAGAGCTGGCGGAAGAACCTTTCGTCTTTTTCGATCCACATGTCGGGACGGGCCTCTACGACGATATTCTCGGCCTGATGCGGCGCTATAACCTGTCGCCGACCATCACGCAGGAGGTTGGCGAGGCAATGACCATTATCGGTCTGGTGGCGGCGGGGCTGGGCGTCTCGATTCTGCCGGCATCCTTTAAGCGTGTACAGATGAGCGAGATGCGCTGGGTTCCCCTGGCAGAAGAGGACGCCGTATCTGAAATGTGGCTGGTATGGCCAAAGCATCATGAACAGAGTCATGCCGTACAGCGGTTTTGCCAACTGCTATTACTGGCTGCCCGACGGGATTAATTACGCTTAAAAAGGGTGAAAATGTGCAGTTAATCACACGGCTAAGCAAAAAGTTGACGGCGAGTATTGAAGTGTTTCACCATAGCACACAGATTATTTCGGAGCGCGAAAATAAAGGGAGTGAGCGGTGGTTGCTGATAGTCAGCCTGGGCATATCGATCAAATTAAGCAGACCAATGCTGGCGCAGTGTATCGCCTGATTGATCAGCTCGGACCGGTATCGCGAATTGACCTGTCTCGTCTGGCGCAATTGGCGCCTGCCAGTATTACGAAAATTGTTCGCGAAATGCTGGAAGCGCATTTGGTTCAGGAACTTGAAATTAAAGAGGCGGGCAGTCGTGGACGTCCCGCCGTCGGGCTGATGGTGGAAACGGAGGCCTGGCACTATTTATCTATTCGTATTAGCCGTGGCGAAATTTTCCTTGCACTGCGCGATCTTAGCAGCAAACTGGTGGTAGAAGAGTGTCTGCCGCTGCCGTTAACCGAAGCCACGCCGTTGCTTGAGCGAATTATTACGCACGTTGATCGGTTTTTTACCCGCCATCAGCAGAAACTGGAGCGTCTGACCTCCATTGCCATTACGTTACCGGGCATTATCGATACCGAAAACGGCGTTGTGCACCGGATGCCGTATTACGAAGATGTCAAAGAGATGCCTTTGGGAGATGCGCTGGAGCGGCACACCGGCGTACCGGTTTACATTCAGCATGATATTAGCGCCTGGACGATGGCAGAGGCGCTTTTTGGCGCCTCACGCGGCGCGCGCGACGTTATCCAGGTGGTGATTGATCATAATGTGGGGGCGGGCGTTATCACCGACGGTCATTTGCTTCATGCGGGTAGTAGCAGTCTGGTAGAGATTGGGCATACCCAGGTCGATCCTTATGGTAAGCGCTGTTATTGCGGTAATCATGGCTGTCTGGAGACCATCGCCAGCGTCGATAGCGTGCTGGAACTTACGCAGCTTCGGCTTAATCAGTCGATGAGTTCAATGTTGCACGGCCAGCCGTTAACGGTAGATTCACTGTGTCAGGCGGCGATGCAGGGAGATCTATTAGCAAAAGATATTATTAGCGGCGTTGGCGCGCATGTCGGACGCATTCTGGCTATCATGGTGAATTTATTTAATCCGCAAAAAATTCTTATTGGTTCGCCGCTAAGTAAAGCGGCTGATATCCTTTTTCCGGCCATTGCTGACAGTATCCGTCAGCAGGCGCTGCCCGCCTACAGCAGGAATACGGTAGTGGAAAGCACGCAGTTTACCAACCAGGGCACGATGGCCGGGGCGGCGTTGGTAAAAGACGCGATGTATAACGGCTCTTTGTTGATTCGTCTATTACAGGGTTAACATTTTTTAACTGTTGTACAAAAATTTGCGCTAACTCAAGCTGATTGCCCTTGCCATATCTTAGACTTTCTCCACTGTATTATTTTCCTGGCTTATATTTTCGAAGCATAACGGTGGAGTTAGTGATGCTGAAGCGTTTCTTTATTACAGGTACAGACACTTCTGTTGGGAAGACGGTGGTTTCCCGCGCATTACTACAAGCGTTAGCGTCGGGTGGTAAGAGCGTTGCAGGGTATAAACCTGTCGCTAAAGGGAGCAAAGAGACTGCAGAAGGGATGCGCAACAAAGACGCGCTGGTATTGCAAAGCGTCTCTTCGCTGGAGTTGCCGTATGAGGCGATTAATCCGATCGCGTTAAGCGAAGAAGAAAGCAGCGTCGCGCATAGCTGTCCTATAAATTACACCTTGCTGTCCAACGGTCTGGCGAGCCTGAGCGATAAAGTGGACCACGTGGTTGTGGAGGGTACTGGCGGCTGGCGTAGTTTGATGAATGATTTACGTCCATTGTCCGAATGGGTGGTACAGGAACAGTTACCGGTATTGATGGTGGTAGGGATTCAGGAGGGGTGCATTAATCATGCGCTACTGACTGCGCAAGCTGTCGCTAACGATGGACTGCCATTAATTGGCTGGGTGGCGAATCGTATCAATCCTGGCCTGGCGCATTATGCTGAAATTATTGATGTGCTTGGGAAAAAACTGCCAGCGCCGTTGATTGGCGAGTTACCGTACCTGCCGCGCGCCGAGCAGCGTGAGCTGGGGCAGTATATTCGTTTGTCAATGCTCGGCAGCGTGCTGGCGGTAGATAGAATCATGGCGTAACGTTCGCGAGAGCACTGACGCGACTACACAGGCAATCAGCAGACCGGGGAGTAACTGATACTCGCCGGTCATTTCACAAATCATCAGGGTGGACATTATCGGCGCATGGGTTGTCGCCGCCAGTAGCGTCGCCATACCCGCCAGCCCCAATAAAATCGCTATTTCATCCGAGCCTGGCAGCCAGAATCCCCATATCCGACCCAGAAACATTCCAATGGATAATCCGACAAATAATGTTGGCGTAAAGACGCCGCCCGGCGCGCCAGACCCGCTGCTGGCGAGCACCGCCAGGATTTTGCACACAAAAATTCCGCCAATCAGCGAGAATAGCGGCGGGGAGAGCAGAAATGATTGTACGACGCTATAGCCGTTTCCCCATACCGTGGGCGTGAGTAACGACAATAATCCGACAATAAGCCCGCCCAACGCCAGTTGCCAGGGCGGCGACAGTTTTAAACGTAAGAAACTATTATGGCTGGCCGTCATCAGCCACATCAGCAACGGGCCGCACAGACCGGCGACCAGGCCGGTACTGACTATCATGACGTACTCCCGCGCGTGGAGATCAACGGTCAGATGTACGGTATAGAGTAGTGAATCGCTACCGTTTAATACATGGGTGGTTAGCAGGGCGACGACGGCGGAAACGACAACCGGGCCGAGGGAAGCCAGCATTAAGGTACCGAACAGGATTTCCGCGATAAACAGACTGCCCGCCAGCGGCGCATGGTAAGCGCCCGCCATGCCTGCAGCGGCGCCGCTGGCGATCCATAATTTCCATTCCTCACGCGGCGTGAAGCGTCGGGCAAAGCTGGATGCCGCCAGCGCGGCGAGGAGGATCATTGCGCCTTCGCGACCAATTGCGCTGCCGCTGACCACGACCAGCAGCGAGGCCAGCGATTTCACCAGACTGGCGCCAACGTCAAATTGCCCGTCGGTTTGCAATGCTTCCATATAGTCAGTGGGCGCATGGGGGCGCTGTTGGTTCATTTTTTGCCACCCCCACAGCAACAGACCAGCGGCCAGGCCGCCAAGCGCCGGCGTAATCAGCCTTCGCCAGGGCGAAAGCCCCTCAGCCGCATTCACCAGACTGCCAGTGTCATTACTCAGGAAAATCCACTCCAGCAATTGCATCGCATGACGGAAGGCGGCGACAGCCAGCGCCGCGAGAATACCGATGAGCGTAGCGATCAGCAGGCGACGAAACATCGCGCGCAGATCCGGGTAAGCGTGTAAACGATGCATGAGCGGGTAAACAGGGAGTTTCAGGATAGCCTATTCTGCGGGGAAATGGCGTCAGACGCAAAAGCACTATGTGCGATATAATATTGCGTACAATAATGATATTGCCGGATAGCGAGAGGCCATCCGGCGGCAGCGTTAGCTGTTTTCGTGAATATTTAGCGCCCGACGCGTGCGGCCTGAGCTGAGATAATCGGCGATGTAATCCTGAGAGATTTCACCGTTATAGCGTCCGTCTTCATCAACGATCGGCATCCAGCTGGTATTACTTTCGTACAATCTGGACAGCACAATACGCAGATTATCTTCCGCTTTGCCCGTAATACGGAAAGGATGGGTGATATCGGCGCAGATTCCGCTGGCGTTCCGCGCTTCCCGGCGCTTCACAAATCCCAGTGGCTTACCGTCGTTGTCAATGACGGTAATGGCGCGAATATCGTGATCATCCATAATGCCGAACGCCTCGCTTAGCGGCGTGGAAGGCCGCGCGGTAATGGTTGGCTGTTGGTCGGTAACATCGCCTGCGGAGACCAGTAGCAAACGCTTTAATGTTCTGTCCTGACCGACAAACGACCCGACAAACTCGTTAGCCGGTTTGGCCAGCAGTTCATCAGGACTGGCGCACTGTACAATTCGCCCCTGACGGAACACGGCGATACGGTCGCCGAGTTTTAGCGCTTCGTCGATATCATGGCTGACCAGCATCACGGTCTTTTTTAGCTTACGCTGCATATCCAGAAACTGGTTCTGGATCACTTCGCGGTTAATGGGGTCCACCGCGCCGAAGGGCTCATCCATCAGCAGTACCGGCGGATCGGCGGCCAGAGCGCGGATCACGCCAATGCGCTGCTGCTGTCCCCCGGACATCTCCTTTGGATAGCGATGCAGAAATTTTCTGGCATCCAGCGCCACCATGTCCATCAACTCTTCGGCGCGTTGCTTGCAGCGCGCTTTGTCCCAACCCAACATGCGCGGCACAACGGTAATATTTTCTTCAATCGTCATATTAGGAAACAGGCCGATTTGTTGGATAACATACCCAATATTGCGGCGTAGCGTTACCGTATCCATATCGTTGGTATTCTCGCCGTTGATAAGAATATTACCGCTGCTGGGCGCGATCAGCCGGTTGATCATCTTTAACGTGGTGGTTTTGCCGCAGCCGGAGGGACCGAGTAAGACGCACATTTCGCCTTCCGGCACGTTCAGGTTGACGTTGTCGACGGCTTTTAGCGGCTGACCCTTTTTCTGTACAAATTGTTTGGTGAGATTTTCCAGTTTTATCATTATCGTATCCCCTTAGGTGTCAGTACGACTTGCAGACGATGCAACAGCCAGTCAAGTACAATTGCCAGTAGACAGATCATCAGCGCGCCGGCAATTAACATGCGAATATCGCTGCCGCTAATGCCGTTTAACAGTAGCAGCCCCAGACCGCCGGCGCCGATCACCGCGGCAATCGCCATCACGCCGATATTCATCACTACCGCGGTGCGGATACCCCCGAAAATAACCGGTAGGGCCATTGGGATTTCGACCCAGCGCAGCCGTTGCCAGAAAGTCATACCGATGCCGCGTCCCGCTTCACGCAGACCGGGCGGCAAACTATCAAGCGCAGTATGGGTATTCCGGACAATCGGCAGTAAAGAGTAGAGAAAAACAGCCGTCACGGCGGGCAGAACGCCAATACCATGCCCGATCAGCGAAAAGAGCGGGATCATTAACCCAAACAGCGCGATAGACGGAATGGTAAGAAGTAGCGTGGCGGCGCCCAATACCGGCGTTGCCAGCCATTTGTGGCGTACAATCAAAACGCCTAACGGTACGCCGATGATAATCGCCAGACCGACGGCCAGCGCGACCAGCCAGAGATGCTGAAAGGTAAGGCTGGCGAGATAGCCTGCGTTATCCAGCATATAATGTATCGTATCCATAGGCGCTCCTTACAGCAGACCTTTGTCCTGCAAAAATTGATGGGCTACCTGTTGCGGCGTACGATGCTCGATATCGACCTGGGCGTTTAGGGTCGATATCACATCGTTATTGAGCAGGCCGGAAAGGGTGTTTAAGGCGTCATCAAGGCCAGGATTGGCTTCCAGCACCTCTTTACGCACTACGGGCGTGACAGCGTAACTTGGGAAGAAGCCTTTATCATCTTCCAGCACTTTCAGATCAAACCCTTTCACCCGTCCGTCGGTGGTATAGACCAGCCCGGCGTCAACCAGCCCATCCCGAACGGCGTTATAGACCAGCCCTGGGTCCATCTGTCGTATTTGCGGGCGATCAAGCTGCATCTGGTAGGCTTGCTGAAGGGGCTTCATCCCGTCGCTGCGCCCGGCAAATTCCAGATCGAGACCGAGCATCCAGTTGTGGTCAGGATCGTTCTGCCGGACTTGTTCGATTTTTGCCACCATTTGCGAGATGGTGGTGATATTTTCCGACTCGGCGCGTTTGCGCTGCATCGCGAACGCGTAAGTATTGTTCATGTCAGCCGGTTTGAGCCATACCAGGCCCAGCTTCGCATCCAGGCGTTTTACCGTGTCGTAGGTTTCCTGTGGGCTCATGCGCTTATCGATACGGTTGAAAATAATCAGCGATGTACCGGTGTATTCCCAGGTAATATCAATTTGTTTATTCACCATCGCATTACGTGAAATCACCGCGGCGATATTGGTTTGCGGCTGAACCTGAAAGCCTTTCTTCTGCAAATACTGAACGGTCATAGCGGAAAGAATATGCTGCTCGGTAAAGCTTTTGGTGGCGAGAACCAGCGGCGCGGCCTGCGTCTGGCTACTGAACAACAGCGTTGCGGCAAGCCATCCTAACAGGTGTTTTTTGAATCTCATTTAACGCTCCTTATTGTTATTTATGCGTTCAGACGGTATGAGGGCTAAGGCGTCGCCCAAACCAGGCAAGCAGAGTGTCAAGAATCAGCGCGAATAACGCCGTGGCCGTTGCGCCGAGGATCAACGTCGGAAAATCGTTGAGATAAATTCCCGGGAAAATCAGCTCGCCGTAGCTGCTGGCGCCAATCAGAAAGGCCAGCGGCGCGGTGCCGACATTGATGGCGGTCGCGATGCGAATACCGGACAGCATCACTGGCCACGCATTAGGTAGCTCTACCTGGCGAAGCCGCTGCCATTTTGTCATCCCAATCCCGTTCGCCGCTTCAATCAGTGAGGCGGGAACGGAACAGAGGCCCGCATAGGTATTGCGGACGATAGGCAGAAGGGAGGCCAGAAATAGCGCGACAATGGCGGGCGTATCGCCGATCCCGATAATCACCATCGCTAAGGCCAGGACGGCCAGCGGCGGCAAGGTATTACCAACATTAAAGATTTGCATGACATATTCAGCAAATCCCTTTGCCGCAGGACGGCTGAGTAAAATCCCACTCGGGATACCGACCAGTAAAGCAAAAAACATGGACGTAAATACCAGCATCAAATGCCGTTGTCCGAGATACAGCAGATCGACCTGACGCGCTTTCAGCGTCTCCAGACCGATTCCCCAGATAAACAGCGCCAGTAACAGCAAAATGACGATAGTGAACCCAAGTACGCGTTTTAGGGTGAGGGTGTGCATTGCGGTGTGTCTCCCTGTTTGCATGTGTTATGGCGACGTTAAGAGTCGCGTGTTGTTATGCCATGTTCCGGCAGGGTACTTTGAGCTATAGCAACAGGTTGGGAAGGATTCCAGCGGAGCGTGATGTTTAACACTGTTAAACATCTATTAACAATTATGTTTTGCCCTTATGCGGCTTAGCGTAAACATTCACGATAAAGAATTATCTTAAAAACAGAAACGTAGTGTGACGTTGTCACTTTTTGTAGATAAAAATAGGCCGCAATGGGAGAAAAGGCAGGTAAAATCCTGCCTTTTGTGGGGATTAACGGAATAACGGTTTTACAGCGACGGGAATAATGAGTTGAGCTTGCCATTGCGCCAGCGTCAGACGCGCCAGTTGCCCCAACGCCTGATAAAACGGATGCCCGGCATGATCGATAAATACGTCCAGAAAGCGGGACGACCACGGAAACAGATGCCAGGCCAGGAGTTGTTCGCATTCATGATGACGGCCATTCTCGGCAAGCCAGGCCGCCAGCAGCAACAGCGACCCAAAATGATCTTCTGGCTCGTTTTGCTGCATTTCAAACTGAATCCCGTTTTCGCGCATCCACTGACGTAGCGCCAGCGTAGAATCGCCAAATAATACGCTCTCACGATCCAGCCAGACGGAACCCCACGGCGGAGACGGCAGAGCGTAAGGGCCGATAAACAGACGCTGCCAGGCCTGTGGCAACGACTCTTCGCTGTGGGTCTTAAACATAGCCGCCACAGGCGCAAGCGCCTCGGCATCAAGCGGCCACTGCGCCTGCCAGTCGTCGGTTAATAGCGCCTGAACCAGAGGAGCGGTTTCGTGGCTTTCCGGCGAATAATAAAACAACGCGCCAAGAACACGCGCCGTTACTGAAAAATCATCACGTTGTAAAAAAGTGGTCATTCAAACAATCCCGAAAGGTGCGGGTCGCCCCGCACGCATAAATTAACCTGCGACGGCCATACCTACGGTCATATGCAGGCCATAAAAAAGTCCGCGGCCAATAATTTCGCCTGCCAGCGCCAGCACGACACCGAGCAGCAAACCAACGGTATGCGGTTCGCGGCGACGGATTAGCGGACATAGCCAGCAGCCTAATCCGGCAGCAAGCAAGACAATGCGCCAGACCTGTAGCATACCGTAATCCGGTGCGAGATGGCTGGCCTGTTGCACGGAACTGTGAATGGTTGAGAGAGACAGTCCTTGTAGTACGATGGCCGTCACGCACACCACCAATGCCAGGCCGCTAATACTGGCAAACGTCACGCTGCAAAATGGGACGCGCGCGATGCGTAGCAGTAACGCCGCAAACACCGGGCCGCACAGGAATGCCGTGAGGAAAAAGGCCAGCGTGGTGTAGCCATTATACCAGGTTGGCACGGTATCTATCTGATAAACGAGCGTCATTGCCCAGATGAATGCAACGCCGAGCGCCATACTGATCAGCAGCCACACTTTACCCAGCACCGGGGGCATCTTACCGAGTACCGCCACCAGCCACCAGATGCCGCCTACGGCAAAGAACACCGATCCTGCGGCGATTTCATTACTCAGTGCGGAAGCGCCTACGCGGTTAAGCGAGTTAAACGCGCGCATCGGCGAGCCGAGATGCATAATCGACGCGAGGAATCCCAGTCCCATCACCAGCCACAGAAAAAACATGCTGCGCACGATGCGCTGACGGGCGATGGTATCGTCTTTTGCCGTCAGCCAGCCCAGTCCGCTAACGATTAACGCGCCGACCACGCACTGACCAAAGACCGTGAAGATCATCAACGGCCATTCATGCCATCCACTTCCCATCTTATACCTCCTTCGGATTGGCCAGATAACCGGTAGTGTCCCCGGTCGGGCGGCTGTTGGCGTTGGGTTTAATCACAATATTCGGCTTCGTGAAATGCGCGCGCGGCAGCGGCGCGACGGCAGCCAGCTCACCGTGTTTTTTGCGCAGTTCGTCTATCGGGCCGAAATCCAGCGCCCGCAGCGGACAGGATTCGACGCAGATCGGTTTCTTGCCTTCCGCCACCCGGTCATAACAGCCGTCGCACTTGGTCATATGACCTTTGGCCGCGTTGTACTGCGGCGCGCCGTACGGGCAGGCCATGTGGCAGTAGCGGCAGCCGATACAGACCTCTTCGTTCACCACCACAAAACCGTCATCGCGCTTGTGCATCGCGCCGCTCGGGCAGACTTTGCTACAGGCCGGGTCTTCGCAGTGGTTACAGGAGATGGAGAGATAATAGGCAAAGACGTTCTGGTGCCAGACGCCGTTATCTTCCTGCCAGTCGCCACCTGCGTATTCATATATCCGCCGGAAACTGACGTCGGGAGTGAGATCTTTGTAGTCCTTGCAGGCCAGTTCGCAGGTTTTGCAACCGGTGCAACGACTGGAATCAATAAAAAATCCATACTGGGTTGTCATCGGTTACTCCTTACGCCTTTTCAACCTGAACAAGATTACTGTGTGACGGATTACCTTTCGCCAGTGGGGAAGGCCGGTGCGACGTCAGAATGTTAATGGAGCCGCCGCGATCGATTTTGTCGCCAAACATGTCGGCATTTAACCAGGCGCCCTGGCCGATAGCGGTGACGCCAGGCAATATGCGCGGCGTGACTTTTGCCGGAATGAGCATCTCTCCATTCTGGTTAAAGACCCGCACGGTGTCGCCGTGCTGAATGCCGCGCGCTTGCGCATCAATCGGGTTGATCCAGATCTCCTGCGGACACGCCTGTTGCAGGACGTCGATATTGCCGTAGCTGGAGTGGGTACGCGCTTTATAGTGGAAGCCGGTTAGCTGTAGCGGGTAGCGCTGACGAAGCGGATCGTCCCAACCGTCAAAGCCTGGCGTATAGGCGGGTAAAGGATGGATAATCTCATCTTTCTTCAGCTCCCATGTGTCGGCGAGGGTTGCCAGACGCTCGGAATAGATTTCGATTTTACCGGACGGCGTTTTCAGTGGGTTGGCGGCAGGGTCTTCGCGGAAGGCGCGGAAAGCGACGTAGTGCTCCTCCGGGCATTTTTTCTTGAAAATCCCTGTTTGTTTCATCTCTTCGTAATCCGGCATTTCCGGGTTACGCGCTTTGGTTTTTGCGTGCAGGTATTTGACCCACTCATGCTGCGTGCGGCCTTCTGTGAAGGTCTGGTATACGTCCGGACCAAGCCGTTTAGCCACTTCACTGAGCGTCCAGTAAATGGGCTTTCTTTCAAATTTCGGCGAGGTGGCGGGCTGACCAAGAATGACATAGCCCATATTGCCTGCGGATTCGTGGGAAATCAGATCTTCCTGCTCGGTCGGCATTAAATCAGGCAGCAGAATGTCGCAATATTTTGCCGATGCGGTCATAAAGTGCTCGATGCCGACGATCATTTCACATTTACTGTCGTCCTGAAGCACCTCGTGGGTGTGGGCGATATCGCCATGCTGATTGATCAGCGTATTACTGGCGTAGCACCACAAAAATTTGATCGGCACGTCGAGCTTGTCTTTTCCCCGCACGCCGTCGCGTGTGGCGGTCATTTCCGCACCATGATCGATAGCGTCGGTCCAGGTAAAGACCGAAATCTGGGTTTTTACCGGGTTCTCCAGCATAGAAAACCATTCGACGCCCAGATCCCAGGTGCCTTCGCGCACGCCGGAATTACCGCCATTTATGCCGACGTTACCGGTGAGTACAGACAGCATGGCGATTGCGCGTGCGGTCTGCTCCCCGTTAGAGTGGCGTTGCGGTCCCCAGCCCTGGCAAATGTAAGCCGGTTTCGCCGAGCCGATTTCCCGCGCCAGTTGAATGATTTTTTCCGCCGGAATACTGGTAATCTGCGCGGCCCATTGCGGCGTTTTAGCAATACCGTCTTCGCCCTGACCCAAAATATAGGCTTTATAGTGCGCGTTACGCGGGGCCGAGGCGGGCAGAGTGGTTTCGTCGTAGCCGATGCAGTATTTATCCAAAAACGGTTTATCAATAAGATCTTCGGTAATCAGCACCCAGGCGATTGCCGCCGCCAGCGCGCCATCGGTACCCGGGCGAATCGGCAGCCACTCGTCTTCGCGGCCGGCGGCAGTGTCGTTATAACGCGGGTCAATGACGATCATCCGGGCGTTGGAGCGTTCGCGCGCCTGTTCGACATAGTATGTCACGCCGCCGCCGCTCATACGTGTTTCCGCGGGGTTATTGCCAAACATCACCACCAGTTTTGTATTGGCGATATCATCCGGACTGTTGCCGTCGTTGCCGCCGAACATATAGCTCATGGCCGCGCTGATTTGGGCGGTGCTGTAGCTACCGTAACGGCTGAGATAGCCGCCGCAGGCGTTCATCAGGCGATACGGTACGTTAGAATTGGTAATATTGCCGCCGTCCACGCCGGTACCGTAAAGGACATGTACCGCTTCGTTGCCGTAATCCTTGAGGATACGTTTCAGGTTATCGCCGATGGTATCCAACGCTTCATCCCAACTGATACGTTCGAATTTGCCTTCTCCTCGTTTACCAACGCGTTTCATCGGATATTTCAGGCGATCGGGATGATTCATCCGGCGACGAATAGAACGACCGCGCAGGCAGGCGCGTACCTGATGGTTGCCATATTCATCGTTGCCCGTGGTATCTGATTCAACCCAATATACGGTGTCATCTTTTACGTGCAGGCGCAGCAGGCAGCGGCTGCCGCAGTTAACGGTACATGAACTCCAGACCGCTTTTTCTGCCACATTGCCAGATGCGAGGTCTGCTGCGGCGTGGGCGATGCGGGAGAACGGAAGGGTGAAAGCGCTACTGGCAAGCGCAAGGCTACCGATAGCGGAGGTTTTCACCAGGCTTCGTCGGCTGATACTGGCCGCCATTAATGCCTCAGGGTTGGTGATTTTCATAACAGCTCACTATGCTCATCCAAAAAAGAGTTTTAAATGTCGTTGTGTTCGCAAAACGGGGAGCGCCGGGCGCGTAAAAACGTCCCGGAGCAGGCGGCTTAGATTTTTTCGATTTCCACCAGATTTGTATGTTGAGGATTCCCTTTTGCCAGGGGGGAAGGACGCAGCGTCGTGAGCGTATTGATGCAGGCGCCGTGGTCAATTTTATCGCCAGCCATATCCGCATTATGCCATGCGCCCTGACCCATCGCGCTGACGCCCGGCAGAATACGCGGCGTGACCTTGGCGGGTAGACGCACCTCTCCACGATCGTTAAAGACGCGAACCCTATCGCCATTCGCGATACCGCGTTTTTGCGCATCGAGCGGATTTATCCACACCTCCTGGCGACAGGCGGCCTGCAGAACATCAATATTGCCGTAGCTTGAATGGGTACGGGATTTATAGTGAAAGCCAAACAGCTGTAGCGGGAAGGTGCTCCGTTTCGGATCGTCCCATCCTTCAAAAGTAGGGGTATAAATCGGCAGTGGGCTTATCACGTCGCCTTCCGCCAGCTCCCAGGTACTGGCGATGTGAGCGAGTTGGCTCGAGTAGATTTCGATTTTACCGGACGGCGTTTTTAACGGATTGGCCTGCGGATCTTCACGAAATTTTTTATAGGCGACAAAATGGCCGTTGGGATCTTTGCGTTTATAGATGCCCATTTTTTTTAGCTCGTCATACGCGGGCAATGCCGGATCTCTTGCCTGCATTTTGGCGTACAGATATTGCAGCCATTGCGCCTGTGTACGGCCTTCGGTAAACCGCTGATACACATCGTCGCCGAGGCGTCTGGCGATTTCGCTGAGTACCCAGTAGATGGGCTTGCGTTCAAACTTAGGCGTCGTCGCCGGTTGGATAAAAATCAGATATCCCATATTGCCGGCGTAATCATTGGGGATGATATCCTCCTGTTCGACGGTCATGAGATCCGGCAGTAAAATATCAGCGTACTTCGCGGAAGAGGTCATAAAGTTGTCGATGACCACAATCATTTCGCATTTCGCTTCATCCTGAAGAATTTCATGGGTTTTATTAATATCCGAATGCTGATTAATCAGGGTGTTGCCAGCGTAGTTCCATAGAAATTTGATCGGGACATCCAGCTTATCTTTGCCGCGTACGCCGTCGCGCAGGGCGGTCATTTCCGGGCCGCGCGCAATGGCGTCCGTCCAGCTAAAGCAGGAGATGGCGGTTTTAACGGGATTCTCCAGGACCGGTAGACGTTCAATGGTAATGGTGTAAGTGGATTCGCGTGCGCCGCTATTACCGCCATGAATGCCGACGTTGCCGGTCAGAATCGGTAACATGGCGATGGCGCGAGCGGTTTGTTCGCCGTTCGCCTGACGCTGCGGGCCCCAACCCTGACAGATGTAGGCCGGCTTGACGCTGCCTATCTCGCGCGCCAGTTTGATAATCCGATCGGCGGGGATGCCGGTAATATGCGATGCCCACTGCGGCGTTTTGGCGATACCGTCCTCGCCCTGGCCCAAAATATAAGCCTTATAATGGCCATTGGGGGGCGCGTCAGCCGGAAGGGTCTTTTCATCGTAGCCGATGCAATAGTTATCGAGAAAAGGCTGGTCAACGAGATTTTCGTTAATCAATACCCAGGCAATTCCCGCCACCAGCGCGGCGTCGGTGCCGGGGCGAATCGGTATCCACTCGTCTTCACGTCCGGCAGCGGTATCGGTATAGCGCGGATCTATCACGATCATGCGCGCATTTGAGCGTTCACGCGCTTGCTCCAGAAACCAGGTAATGCCGCCGCCGCTCATGCGTGTTTCAGCCGGATTATTGCCGAACATGACCACCAGTTTACTGTTTTCGATATCAGACGTGCTGTTGCCGTCGTTGGAGCCATAGGTGTAGGGCATGGCGCAAGAAATTTGCGCGGTACTGTATGAGCCGTATTGATTCAACGAACCGCCGTAGCAGTTCATCAAACGCTTCACCGGCGAGGCGGCAGGCGACGAGCGGGTTATGTTGCCGCCTACGATGCCGGATGAATAGTGGATATAAACGGCTTCATTGCCGTAGGTCTCTACGGTCTTTTTCAGGCTGGCGCTAATGGTGTCCAGCGCTTCCTGCCAGCTAATGCGTTCAAATTTGCCTTCGCCGCGGTGGCCAACGCGTTTCATGGGATAGTTAAGGCGATCCGGATGGTTAATGCGCCGACGGATTGAACGGCCCCGCAGACAGGCGCGAACCTGATGATTGCCGTAGACATCGTCGCCAGTGTTATCAGTTTCAACCCACCAGACTTCATTATCTTTTACATGCAGACGCAGAGCGCAGCGACTGCCGCAGTTGACCGAACAGGCGCCCCAGACGATTTTATCTTCTTCGTTGCGCATGGCCTGCTGCACCGCCGCGGCCGCGGTACGCATCCCAAACGGTAAAGATACGCCTCCGGCAGCCAGCGCCAGTGAGCCAAGCGCCGCTGATTTCACTAACGTCCTGCGGCTAAAGCCTGTTTGTTGCTTTTCTCCGGGCATCACTCACTCCATTGTCGTTATTATTTCGCTATATATTGATAACTATAACGAAATTATTAACATGCTAATGATGTAATGAGTTTACCCCTTTGGGAGTAAGGATTATTAATCCATGTCAAAGAGCGTTACCCTCCGGACCCGGAGGGCAGGAGGAGGTTATTGCGGTTCGGCGGATGAACCGTCCTGAGCGGGAGAGGTATTGGCTGGCGCATTGCCGCTGCTGGTGCGGGTATAAAGAATTTTATGCGTATCGTTCGCGCAATGCCCCACCACCTGTGAGTCCGGCTGATCGGCCTGGTCGTTAGGAACGATAGTGAGCGTAAAATTATCCGCCGGCACGCCGTTATTGATGATACGTTGTTCGATATCGCTTTTTACTCTCTCGCACGATCCCGGTGCCGCCATCACCAGCGAGGGGGCGCTAACTAACGCCAGAGCGGCTATTGCAGTTGCGATTTTCATCATGAACTCCTGTGATTAATGACGATGTTCTAAGCTTAGCATTTTTCGTGTAAATAACTGTATTTGCTAATATGATGATAAATATCTTTTCATCCTGGTGACACGTGTGAAGAAACCCCTTTTACTGACGTTATTGTGCATGATACTGGCAGGTTGTGATAACCCGAAATCCCTTGAGTCTTTTACGCCGGAAATGGCCAGTTTTTCGAACGAATTTGATTTTGATCCATTACGTGGTCCGGTAAAGGATTTCAGCCAGACATTGATGAGTGAGAATGGCGAAGTGGCGAAGCAGGTCACCGGTACGCTTTCACAGGAAGGCTGCTTTGATACGCTTGAGTTACACGATCTGGAGAATAATACGGGGCTGGCGCTCGTGCTGGATGCCAATTATTACCGGGATGCTCAGACGCTGGAAAAAAAGGTGCAGTTACAGGGGAAGTGCCAGCTGGCGGCGTTGCCTTCGGCGGGCGTGACCTGGGAAACGGACGACAACGGTTTTGTGGTATCGGCGACGGGCAAAGAGATGAAAGTCGAGTATCGCTATGATAGCGAAGGTTATCCGCTAGGTAAGACAACCATAAACTCGCAGAATACGCTCTCTGTGACGGCAAAACCCTCCGCGGACCCGCGTAAAAAGCTGGATTACACGGCAGTCAGCCGGGTGGATGATCGACAGGTCGGCAACGTCACACAGAGCTGCGAATATGATGCGTACGCGAACCCTGTTGACTGCCGGCTTGTTATCGTCGATGAGAGCGTTAAGCCGGCAGTGTCCCACCATTACACCATTAAAAATCGTATCGATTACTACTAAACCGGGCGCGGTGCGATTCTCCGTGACTACCGCGCCGCGTTTACTGCGCGGTGGGTTTCAGGAGCGTAGAACCGGACGTTTTATGTTCATCCAGATACTGCTGCTGGAAGATACACATGCGGATGGTGTTACGGTATTCGCCGTTAATGAAGAACTCATGAATCAGCTCGCCTTCTACTCTAAAGCCGAGTTTACGGTAGATGTGAATCGCTTTTTCATTCTCTTTATCGACGATCAAATACAATTTATAGAGATTGAGTACGGTAAATCCGTAATCCATCGCCAGTTTGGCCGCGCGTGACGCCAGGCCTTTTCCCTGGTACTCCGGCGAAATAATAATCTGAAATTCCGCCCGCCGATGCACATGGTTAATTTCCACCAGTTCTACCAGCCCGGCGTTTTCACCATCGCATTCGACGACAAAGCGCCGTTCGCTTTGGTCGTGGATGTGTTTGTCGTAGAGATCCGACAGTTCGACAAAAGCCTCATACGGCTCCTCAAACCAGTAACGCATAACGCTGGCATTATTATCAAGCTGGTGGACAAATCGTAAATCTTCACGCTCAAGCGGGCGCAGTCTGACCTTGTAGTCACTTGTCATACTGTATCCTTACACTTCCTTTTAGTTATCCTGCATCAGGGCGTAATAACGCGACCTGTACGACGATCCAGACACCGCAGCGTATTGGGTTCCCAATAGGCGTTGATGTTGGCGCTTTGCTCGCATTTATCGCGGTTATCAAAGGCGGCATCGGCTTTGTCCCACTCTTTTTCTGCGCGGGTATTCACTTTCTGACGCAGACTGCGAGTGTCGTTCCATTGTTCCTTTTCCATCGCCGCTTCCTGACGACTTTGTGCGCTATCTCCCGATTCAATCACCAGTTTACTGGTTTCAGCGAATGCGGAAGTAGTATATACAACGGCCGCCAACGTAAGCATTGCCGTCAGGCACAGGCGTTTGCTCAGCGTATTGTTCATCACAACATCCTTTCATTAGAGGGGAAAAAGCGGTAAACCACCTGTAAATTCTACACCAATCCTTATGCCTGGCATATACACAAGAATGGCCGGATAACCGTAACGATATTCTGTTGTATTATCACTTATCATTTCGTAACCAAATGAATCTCATGCTAAAGACGACTCTGCTTTTCTTTGTCACCGCCCTCTGTGAAATCATTGGATGTTTTCTTCCCTGGCTATGGATTAAGCGCGGCGCCAGCGTGTGGTGGCTTCTGCCTGCTGCCGCGTCACTCGCGTTATTCGTCTGGCTTTTGACCTTGCATCCGGCGGCGAGTGGGCGGGTTTATGCGGCTTACGGTGGGGTATATGTCTGTACTGCGCTCCTGTGGTTACGTGTTGTCGATGGCGTCCGGCTCACGGTTTATGACTGGTGCGGCGCGCTGATCGCGCTGTGTGGAATGCTGATTATCGTCGTCGGATGGGGACGTACGTAACATTGCCGCGCGACCAGAACATTTTGTGATCTGGCAGCGCTTTTTACATCAATATGCTTGTATGGTAGTAGCTCAGTTGGGTAAATTTCCTGCATCCCATAATGCGATGTAAGGAATAAAAATGAAGATTGTAGGGGCTGAAGTTTTTGTTACGTGTCCAGGGCGTAACTTCGTCACCTTAAAGATAACCACGGAAGACGGGATCACCGGTCTGGGGGATGCCACCCTGAACGGACGCGAGCTCCCGGTGGCCTCGTACCTTACCGATCACCTGTGCCCACAGCTCATCGGGCGGGATGCTCGCCGCATCGAAGATATCTGGCAGTTCTTCTACAAAGGCGCGTACTGGCGCCGTGGCCCTGTCACCATGTCCGCCATTTCCGCGGTTGATATGGCGCTATGGGATATTAAAGCCAAAGCCGCCAATATGCCGTTGTATCAGTTACTCGGCGGCGCTTCGCGTGAAGGCGTCATGGTGTATTGCCATACCACAGGCCACACCATCGACGATGTGCTGGAAGACTACGCGCGTCATAAAGAGCAAGGGTTCAAAGCAATCCGCGTGCAGTGCGGCGTTCCGGGGATGAAAACCACCTACGGCATGGCGAAAGGCAAGGGGCTGGCCTATGAGCCCGCGACAAAAGGCCAGTGGCCGGAAGAACAATTGTGGTCAACGGAAAAGTATCTCGATTTTACGCCAAAGCTGTTTGACGCCGTGCGTAATACGTTCGGGTTTAATGAACATCTTCTGCACGATATGCATCACCGACTGACGCCTATTGAGGCTGCCCGCTTTGGCAAAAGTATTGAAGACTATCGTTTGTTCTGGATGGAAGACCCGACGCCGGCTGAAAATCAGGCGTGCTTCCGCCTCATCCGCCAGCATACGGTCACGCCGATTGCGGTAGGCGAAGTCTTTAACAGTATCTGGGATTGCAAACAGCTCATTGAAGAGCAATTGATTGACTATATCCGCACCACGCTTACCCATGCCGGTGGTATTACCGGGATGCGCCGCATTGCCGATTTTGCCTCGCTCTACCAGGTGCGTACCGGTTCGCATGGGCCGTCCGATCTGTCGCCGATTTGTATGGCCGCGGCATTACATTTCGACCTGTGGGTGCCTAACTTTGGCGTACAGGAGTATATGGGCTACTCCGAACAGATGCTGGAGGTTTTCCCGCATAACTGGACGTTCGAGGGCGGCTATATGCATCCGGGCGACAAGCCAGGACTGGGCATTGAGTTCGATGAAAAACTGGCGGCGAAATATCCGTACGATCCAGCCTATTTGCCGGTGGCCCGCCTGGAAGACGGCACACTGTGGAACTGGTAAGGAGCGAAAAATGAAAAGCATCGTAATCGAAAAACCGAATACATTAACTATCGAAACGCGCGCGCTTCCGCAGCCTGCGCCGGGTGAAGTTCGTATTAAAGTGAAACTGGCGGGTATCTGCGGTTCCGACAGTCATATTTATCGGGGACATAATCCCTTTGCAAAATATCCCCGTGTCATAGGCCATGAATTTTTCGGTGTCATCGACGCGGTAGGCGACAACGTCAATCGCGACCGGATAGGAGAACGGGTATCCGTCGATCCGGTGATCAGTTGCGGGCATTGTTACCCTTGTTCAGTCGGTAAACCCAATGTGTGTACCTCGCTGGTGGTGCTGGGCGTGCATCGTGACGGCGGTTTCAGCGAGTATGCGGTGGCGCCGGCCCGTAATGCTCATCGCATACCGGACAACATCGCAGATCATCATGCCGTCATGGTTGAGCCGTTTACCATTGCGGCAAATGTGACGGGGCAGGTGAATCCGACCGAGCAGGACGTGGCGCTTATCTATGGCGCAGGCCCGATGGGACTGACGACCGTACAGGCGCTGAAGGGGGTTTATCAGGTTAAAACGGTCATAGTCGTTGATCGCATTGAAGAGCGTTTAGCAATGGCGAAGCAGAGCGGCGCTGACTGGACCCTCAATAATGGTCAACATTCACTGGCGGAATTTCTACAGCAGAAGGCACTAAAACCGACCTTGATTGTCGATGCCGCCTGTCATCCCGCTATCCTGCAAGAGGCGATTACCCTTGCATCGCCTGCGGCACGCATTGTCCTGATGGGATTTTCCAGCGACCCGTGTGAGATTGTACAGCAGGGTATTACCGGAAAAGAGCTGGCTATTTATTCATCGCGTCTTAATGCCAATAAATTCCCGGTCGTGATTGACTGGCTGAGTAAAGGGCTTATTGATCCGGATAAGCTGATAACGCATACATTTGATTATCAACATGTCACTGACGCGATTGAATTATTTGAAAAAGACCAGCGTCAATGCTGCAAAGTTTTACTCACTTTTGCGAAATAATATAAATAATTGCGAGTAAGTGGTACGCATCTTACCTCTTAGAGATTGCCTATATGACACAAATAAAGCATGAACGATCGACTCAGGATTTAGTGCGCGCTGCCGTATCTGGCTGGTTAGGCACCGCGCTTGAATTTATGGATTTTCAGTTATATTCACTAGGCGCGGCTCTGGTCTTCCATGAGATATTTTTCCCGGAACAGTCTGCCGCGATGGCGCTTATTCTGGCAATGGGCACCTATGGTGCAGGTTATATAGCCAGAATTATCGGCGCCTTTGTTTTTGGTAAAATGGGCGACCGCATCGGACGAAAAAAAGTATTGTTTATTACTATCACCATGATGGGGATCTGCACCACGCTGATTGGCGTACTGCCGACGTATGCGCAAATCGGCATTTTTGCGCCAGTATTACTGGTGACATTGCGAATTATACAGGGGCTGGGCGCCGGGGCGGAAATTTCCGGCGCGGGTACCATGCTGGCCGAGTATGCGCCGAAAGGAAAGCGTGGCATCATTTCCTCGCTGGTCGCGATGGGCACCAACTGCGGTACGTTGAGCGCGACGGCGATCTGGGCGGTGATGTTCTTTGCGCTTGAACGCGAACAACTGATCGCCTGGGGATGGCGTATTCCTTTCCTGGCGAGCGTCGTTGTCATGATATTCGCGATCTGGCTGCGAATGAATTTGAAAGAAAGTCCGGTATTCGAAAAAGTAAGCGAAGGCGAAAAATCGCCAGCGTTAACGCCTGCGTCAGAAAATACATTGGGCGCGATGTTTACCAGCAAATCTTTCTGGCTGGCCACCGGTTTACGTTTTGGGCAGGCGGGGAATTCTGGGCTTATTCAAACCTTCCTTGCCGGATATTTAGTTCAGACGTTATTATTTAACAAATCTATCCCAACCGATGCGTTAATGATAAGTTCCGTAATTGGTTTTATCACTATCCCACTCTTGGGGTGGTTGTCCGATAAATACGGTCGTCGGCTGCCGTATATAATATTGAATATCTCCGCGATTATTCTCGCCTGGCCGATGCTGTCTATTGTGGTAGATAAAACGTATAGCCCTGGCGTAATTATGGCGGCGCTCATTGTTATTCATAACTTTGCCGTGCTGGGATTATTTGCGCTGGAAAACATCACCATGGCGGAAATTTTCGGATCGCGTAATCGCTTCACCCGGATGGCGATTTCAAAAGAGGCAGGGGGGCTGGTGGCGGTCGGTTTTGGCCCCGTCCTCGCAGGGATCTTTTGTAACATGACCGATTCCTGGCTGCCAATCTTAATTATGCTGGTGCTCTACTCGTGTATTGGTCTGATTTCTGCGCTGTTGATGCCGGAGGTCAGAGATCGCGATCTGAGCTTGCCTGAGGATGCGGCGGAAGCGACAGCGGCAGAGAAGTTACGCCACTCCGCAACTCAGACGAGTTAAATCGTGTTGGCGGTATGGCCGGAACGCTAATGCGGTTTCGGCCATGCTGTCCGGTCACTTTTGTTTAATTAGCGTAAATCCAAATGCACCAGGGCAGGCGTTACTCTGCGACTGTTCCGCTTTCAGAATATAGAGGTTATAAAATGCAAAACAGGCTTTTATCGGCAAAGGCGACGCTTCCTGATTACGATCGCGCGGCGCTGGCGGCGCGGATGGTCCATCTCGGTTTTGGCGCGTTTCATCGCGCGCATCAGGGGGTTTATACAGATATTCTGGCTGCGGAGCAGCATAGCGACTGGGGCTATTATGAGGTTAATCTTATTGGCGGCGAACAGCAGATTGCCGATCTAAAGCAGCAGGATAACCTCTATACCGTGGCGGAGATGTCGGCGGATGCCTGGACGGCGCGTGTGGTGGGCGTCGTCAAAGCGGCGTTGCATGTTCAGGTTGATGGTCTGGAACGTGTGCTGGCGGCGATGTGCGAACCGCAAATAGCGATTGTGTCTCTGACCATTACCGAGAAAGGGTATTGTCATTCGCCAGCCACGGGCCAACTTCTGCTGGAACATCCCATGATTGCCGCCGACCTGCAAAATCCGCATCAACCGCTAACGGCACCGGGTATTATTGTCGAAGCGTTAGCGCGTCGTAAAGCCGCAGGCTTATCGGCATTTACCGTGATGTCCTGCGATAACATGCCGGAAAATGGGCATGTGACGCGTCAGGTTGTGACGGCTTACGCCCGGGAGGTGGATGCGGAACTGGCGATATGGATCGAGCAAAACGTGACATTTCCGTCAACCATGGTTGATCGGATTGTCCCTGCGGTCACGCCGGAGACGCTGGATAAAATCGAACAACTGACCGGCGTGCGCGATCCGGCGGGTGTCGCCTGTGAGCCGTTTCGTCAGTGGGTGATAGAAGATACGTTTGTGGCGGGTCGTCCGCAGTGGGAAAACGCGGGCGCGACGTTGGTCGCCGACGTGGTTCCGTTTGAAGAGATGAAACTGCGAATGCTTAACGGCAGTCATTCTTTCCTGGCTTATCTGGGGTATCTTGCCGGCTATCAGCATATTAATGACTGCATGGCTGACGACAACTATCGTCTGACCGCGCAGGCGTTAATGTTACGCGAGCAGGCGCCCACGCTGAAAGTCCAGGGGGTAGATTTACAGCGTTATGCCGATCAGTTGATTGCGCGTTACCGTAATCCGGCGCTGCGTCATCGTACCTGGCAGATTGCGATGGATGGCAGCCAGAAACTTCCGCAGCGTATGCTGGACTCCGTTCGCTGGCATCTTGCTAATCATAGCGATTTTGATTTGCTGGCGCTGGGCGTAGCGGGGTGGATGCGTTACGTTGGCGGCGTGGATGAGCAGGGCAAGGCCATCGACGTCAGCGATCCGCTATTACCGGTTATTCAGCGCGCCGTGGCAAACAGTGAAGAAGGCGCCAGTCGTGTTAAGGCGCTGCTGGGAATGGCTGAAATTTTCGGCAAAGATTTGCCGCAGGCGGCGCGGTTTACGCAAAAAGTGCAAGAAGCCTATGACAGTTTACTGACATATGGCGCGAAAGCGAGCGTGGCGAAATATGCCGAGCGGTTGAAATAGCGTAACAGAGACCCGGTAGCATTATGCTACCGGGAAGGCCGGAGCGGTTCTTAGCGGCCAGTGGTATCAGTTCATGCCAAGACGAATCAGTTCGACCGGCGCGAATTTACCTTCACAACCTTCGACAATCACCGTTTTGCCGCGGCGAATTTGACCTGCATCCAGACCTTCGCTCTCAATGGCTTTGATAATCCCGGTATGACCCGTGCCGCTTATCATGACCCGGCTACCGGTAGTGATTGCGTTACGGTTACGATCGTATGTCATCATGGTGTTTTCTCCTTTCAAACTTACAGCCAAAGCCCGCAGGTTTCCCCGCATGACGGGCGACATATAAATACGCTTATCGTTGCGAATTTTTTTTGTTTTTGATCAAGCTCACGGCTTTTTAGGCGGGAATGTGCAGGGTGAGAAAGCGGAGAAGGCGTCTCACCCCGACGTTAAAGGGAGTTACTCTTCGCTAAACCAGCCGCTGTTTTCCTGACGGATAAGCTGAACGGATTCGCTAATTTCCTGCAAATGCTGGGTCATTGCGCTCTCAACCGCATTGCCGTCACGATTTTCCAGCGCGGAGAAAATATCATGGTGCTGGCGCAACAACATCTCCGGCGGAGAAACATGATCCAGACTCATATAGCGAACCCGGTCAATTGTCGCTTTGATATTTTCAATGGTATCCCACGCTAACTGGCAATCGGCGATCTGCGCCAGCTTTTGGTGGAAATCGTCATCAAGCTGGAAAAAATCATCAATCTGTTTGCGCTCGATGGCAATATGTTGGAGGTGCAGGTTTTGCGCCAGTTGATAGCACTGGTTGTCGGTGATCATCGCCGCAGCACGGCGGACCACCGCGCATTCGATCGCCTGCCGTACAAAACAGCCATTCTGTACCTGAGAAAGCGAAATCTTATTCACATAACTACCGCGCTGAGGGCGGATCTGAATCAACCCATTTTCCGCCAGCTTTATAAAAGCCTCGCGCACCGGTTGACGCGAAACGTTAAAACGGGTTGAGACCTCTTTTTCTGATAGCGGCGTGCCAGGCGGGATAAGACAATGCACGATATCACGCCGAAGAATACGGTAAATTTGCTGGTTGACAGGCTGTGTAGGGTTAAGCTGCGTTTCGACGGTCATTCATTCTTACTTTTTAGGCGGTTGACCCGGATACTCTACCACTTTTCCGTGGCGGTCTATACCGATCATGTTTCTGGTTGCAGATACGTTTGCCAGGGATTACCCGGCCCGCAGACCGGGTATAACCTCTTAGCTACGGTGGACGCTGAGCCCTGCGAAAGATTGGGTAACAGGCATCATTTCAACGGTATTAATATTCACATGCGCGGGGAGTGTGGCCACCCACCATACCGCTTCGGTAATGTCTTCTGGCGTGAGCGCGGTGGTATTTTCGTAGGTTTTACCCGCTTTCTCATCGTCGCCTTTGAAACGGACGCTGGAAAACTCGGTACCGCCAACCAGACCCGGTTCAATGTCGGTCACGCGAACCGCCGTGCCGTGTAAATCCGTGCGCAAATTCAGGCTAAACTGGCGCACAAAGGCTTTCGTCGCGCCATAGACGTTGCCACCAGCATAAGGCCAACTGCCGGCGGTTGAACCGATGTTAATGATATGACCGCGATTACGTTCGACCATTCCTGGCAGCACGGCGCGGGTCATATAAATTAAGCCTTTATTATTAGTATCGATCATAGTTTCCCAGTCTTCTACGCTGGCTTTATGCGCCGGTTCAAGACCCAGCGCCAGACCGGCGTTATTGACCAGCACATCAATATCGCGCCACTGCGCAGGCAGAGAGGCCATCATCTCTTCGATGGCCGCGCGGTTGCGCACGTCCAGTTGGGCGGTCAATACGTTCTCGCCAAGCTCATCTTTTAACGCTTGCAGGCGTTCATGACGACGTCCCGTGGCAATGACTTTATGTCCATTCTCAACAAAACGGCGTGCAATGCACTCGCCAAACCCTGCGGTTGCTCCAGTTACTAAAACGATCATCACACAGTTCCTCAACGCTTTTTGTGTTGTATTACCATAGCACGCGGCGTTTATGAAAGGGTAATCCTGGTTAACACGGTTGCGGTCAGCATAGGGGGAAGCTTACTCTTATGATCAACCTATTTTCAGGAGTGAAAAATGTCGACGAATCCTTTGTTAGACCAGAGTATGTTGCCTTATCAGGCACCGCGTTTTGATCGGATCAAAGATTGCCATTATCGTCCTGCTTTTGATGAGGGCGTGCGGCAAAAACGCGTGGAAATCGAGGCCATCGTCAATCATCCGGCGGCCCCTGACTTTACGAATACGCTTCTGGCGCTGGAGCAAAGCGGGGCGCTTCTGTCACGCGTCACCAGCGTTTTTTTCGCGATGACGGCTGCGCACACTAACGATGAACTCCAGCGGTTGGATGAGGCCTTTTCTGCCGAGCTGGCGGCGCTCTCCAACGATATTTATCTGAATAGCGCGTTATTCGCTCGCGTGGATGCCGTCTGGCAACAGCGTCACTCACTGGGGCTGGATGATGAGTCGCTACGGTTGGTCGATGTGATCCATCAGCGTTTTGTGTTGGCAGGCGCGCAGCTTGCCGAAGAGGATAAAGCGCGACTGAAAGTATTGAATACTGAATCCGCGACCTTAATGAGTCAGTTTAATCAGCGTCTGCTGGCGGCAAGTAAAGCGGGCGGGCTGGCGGTAGATGACGCGCATTGCCTGGCAGGATTAAGCCCGGAAGAAATGGCCGTCGCTGCCGAAGCGGCGCGTGAAAAAGGCCTGGAGGAGCGCTGGTTCATTCCGCTCCTTAATACGACGCAACAGCCTGCGCTTGCTACGCTGCGCGATCGCCAGACCCGCGAAAATTTATTCGCAGCGTCATGGACTCGGGCGGAAAAAGGAGATACCCACGATACCCGCGCTATCGTTCAGCGTCTGGTAGAGATTCGTCGCTGTCAGGCAAAACTGCTGGGTTTCCCCAATTATGCCGCATGGAAAATGGCCGATCAGATGGCGAAAACGCCGCAAGCCGCACTGAGCTTTATGCGTGGCATTGTGCCGCCAGCGCGTCAGCGTGTACTCAATGAACAGGCGGAAATTCAGAACGTCATTGATGGTGAGCAGGGCGGCTACACCGTTCAGGCCTGGGACTGGATGTTCTATGCCGAACAGGTACGGCGGGAAAAATATGCGTTAGATGAAGCGCAACTGAAGCCCTATTTTGCCTTAAATACGGTGTTGCAAGAGGGGGTTTTCTGGACCGCCAACCAGCTATTCGGCATCACCTTCGTCGAGCGTTTTGACATTCCGGTGTATCACCCTGATGTTCGGGTGTGGGAGATTTTCGATTCCGATGGTGTCGGCATGGCGTTATTTTATGGCGACTTCTTCGCGCGGGACTCGAAAAGCGGCGGCGCGTGGATGGGGAATTTTGTCGAGCAATCCACACTCAATGAAACCCGGCCCGTTATATACAATGTATGTAACTATCAGAAACCGGTTGATGGGCAGCCTGCATTACTGCTTTGGGACGACGTTATTACGCTCTTCCATGAGTTTGGTCATACGTTACATGGTTTGTTTGCCGTTCAGCGCTATGCCACGCTTTCAGGTACCAATACGCCCCGCGACTTTGTCGAGTTTCCCTCCCAGATTAATGAGCATTGGGCGAGCCATCCACGCGTGTTCGAACGCTACGCGCGTCATGTCGACAGCGGTGAAAAAATGCCCGCTGATTTACAGGAAAAAATGCGCAAGGCGAGTTTATTTAATAAAGGTTACGATATGACTGAATTGCTCGGCGCCGCATTGCTGGATATGCGCTGGCATATGCTGGAGGAGAGCGTAGCAGAGCAGTCTGTCGCTGAGTTCGAGCAGCAGGCGCTGGCCGCCGAGCATCTTGATTTACCGGCAGTGCCGCCCCGCTATCGCAGCAGTTATTTTGCCCATATCTTCGGCGGCGGCTACGCAGCGGGATACTACGCCTACCTGTGGACGCAAATGTTAGCGGATGACGGTTATCAATGGTTTGTAGAGCAGGGCGGCCTGACGCGTGAAAACGGGCAGCGTTTTCGTGATGCTATCCTTTCCCGGGGGAATAGTACTGATTTAGAAACGCTTTATTCAGCCTGGCGTGGACATGAACCGCATATTGACCCCATGTTGCAATATCGTGGGCTCGATCGCTAAGCTGATACGGTTGTTCGGCACTGTCGAACAACCGCCTGAAAATGAATCCTGCACTTCTGATGACAGCCAGTTAAATTTATGGGGTTAAATTGTCTGAATATAACAAGGGCGTGCATTCGGATTTTTCTACTTATTTTCCCGTGGTGGCTTGATTGCCAAAGATTTATTACCGCTTCGCTGTTGATGTTTTCAAAAAATATATTTTCCGCCATGTATCGGCGTTATGTAAATAATGCAGAAATGAATTTGACACTGCGCACAGGGCGACTAGATTTAGAACTGTATCACATGATATGAGAAGACATATCATATTTAAAACGCAACATCATCATGAGGATTATATTATGGCAGAACATCGCGGCGGTTCCGGTAATTTTGCAGAAGATAAAGAGAAAGCCTCAGAAGCAGGTCGTAAAGGCGGCCAGCATAGCGGTGGGAACTTTAAAAACGACCCACAGCGTGCATCTGAAGCGGGTAAAAAAGGTGGCCAGAATAGCCACAGTGGCGGACGGAAATCCGGCAATTAATTTTACTGCTGATATTTCGTAAATATATTCTGAAATATTGCGCATACGATGCGGGCCATAGGCTCGCATTTTTTTATTCTGACCGGGAGTTATTCTGACCGGTCAGATGAAATTATTTTTTATGCTTTCTTCGTTAACAGAAAAAGCAATTCAGCGAGGGCGAAGCGTACGCATTTTTCCAATACTTCCTGACAATCTCCGTTGAAATGTTGTCGGCTTGTAAAAGTTGTATTGTTAATATTCCAGGCAAACCAAACGGTGCCCGCCGGCGTGCCATCTTCGCCGCCTTCCGGACCGCCATAGCCGCTGATCGCTATGCTGATATTGACCTCAGCCTGATCCTTAGCGCCCTGTGCCATTTCAGTAACGACCGCTTCGCTGACGGCGGTATGTTCGGCAAGACTGTGGCGTTGTACGCGTAAGATTTTTGCTTTGGCTTCATCAGTAAAGGTGACATAACCCACACCGTAAAATGAGGGCGTATCTTCTGCTGCGCACAATGCTGAAGCCAGTTTCCCGCCAGTGCAGGATTCTGCAGTGGTCAGACGGAGTTTCTGGTTAACCAGTAAATCACCAAGTTTTTTTGTCAGGCTATCGACGGATTCGGCTTCATCAAGGGTGACAATATCGTGCTGTTCTAATCTCATCGTTTATTTTTCCGTTATAGAGACAAAAGAAATCTGTTCGTTCTTCTCAAGTATGGCATATTTATTTTATGACATTGTCTGTGAATGATTATTTTATCCAGTTACCAACAAACCCGCTGGTGCATAACTTGCTTACTTTCCTGCGGCGATGACTGTCATTGATTATGCGTAAGGTCATTATCCTCAAAAAATAAAGCCGATTATTCTGAATTGCTATCAAAACGTTGATGCATATGACTTCAGCTATGTGGCAAGTTAACTATTACGCCGTTACGCTTTCGCGCTCACCGGCGCTGATATCGGTTGCATATTAATCCGGATGGGTTGATTTTATTGCTTAATATTCTGCGGGTAAATTCATGTTTGTAAAAACTAAAAATAGCGGCCAGACTTAATACGTCAAATAGACGTTATTAAGGAGAGAGCATGAAACTACAGGTGGCTGCATTTTTAAGTTTTCTGATAATGCCTTACGCGCTAGCGGAAGATCAGGGGGGATTAAAAAAAGACGTGGCACCGCCGCCGCCTCATGCTATTGAGGATGGTTATCGCGGTACGGATGATGCAGAAAAAATGACCATCGAACAGGCAAAAACCCTGCATGATGGCGCGACCGTTTCGCTGCGCGGCAACCTTATTGATCATAAAGGCGACGATCGCTATGTATTTCGTGATAAATCCGGCGAGATTAACGTGATAATTCCTTCTGCCGTATTTGATGGGCGGGAAGTTCAGCCGGATCAAATGATCAACATTAACGGTAGTCTGGACAAGAAAGCGAAGGAACCGCTTGTTCGCGTGAACCGATTGCAAAAATAACGCGCGCTAACCGGCAATCTCCAGGTCAGCCATACGGGGCACGCGGCTGGCCTGATACCATGGGTCTTGTAAAAGCGCCTGGCGGACAAAAGGTCCCATAATGTCTTATTCAGGTCTGGTTGCGTATCGTTTAAGCTTCATTGATATTGACGGTGCTACAGTCGTTAGCGATCCGTTATCCTCGCAAGAATTTGCCCGGTAGCGTATAAGCAAAACACAAATCTATCCATGCAAGCATTTACCGCTGGTGAACCGGCGGTTTTTTTTGCCTGCCATCCAGACAAAAGCGGCCCCTTGCGCAACGATGCAGCAAGGGGCCGGCTCTGCGAGGGATTATCTCCGTTCATTAATCATCCCATTTGTGACTGAACCAGGCGGCCAGAAATCCGGAAAATAAAATAATTCCTAATACAACGATAAAAAGGTTAATACTGCCTAACATCTCGTTTCTCCTTATTTTAGCGTGCATCCTCTTTTTTAAAAAACCTCGTACAGACTATAGTACTAATTTATGCTTAAGCAAAGTCTGAATTGCGTATTTATTTTACTGGAAGGGTAAGCATTAGAATATTTTCGTCAGCGCCCAGGAATATTCCTGAATTACCGCAGTGACAGCAGATAATTAGCCTGCAATATATAGGGTTAACCCGGTGCGCCAGAAACTGCGCACATCACTGGCTGCAGATAATTAACAGGTGATAGCCTGTTGCGTAGGGGTAATCCGCATTCCTTTTAACATCAGTGCCCAGGCGAACACAATGGCGATTATCAGGACAACGAAAAGCGACCAGGCGGGAAGCGTCGTCAGGATGACGCCGCTGGCCAGCGGGTTTACCGCCGCACCCAGCCAGCCCAGCGATTGCGCTGAAAAATAGCTGGCTTTCATCCCGGCAGGCGCAATGTTGTCAATTAACATATATTCGCCGGGGGCATAAATAATTTCGCCAATCGTGAATACTGCCGCTGAAAGCCCCCAAAAAAACAGATTGTCGCCTGAAAAAATAAATCCGATGAGCCCGGCGATAAAAAAGACGGTGCCGGTCGTCATCATTGGTCGAATATTGACGGCGGTAAGTCGACGGCCCACGGCGTATTGCAAACTGACCACAATAACCGCATTAACCGGCAGGACGACGGCTACCACTTTTTCCGCGAAGCCGCTATCGGCAACGACCATAACGTACTGTGAAATACAGGACGCAAAGGCGCCCCCCACAAAGGAGGCCAGAAATGCCGAAAGCGTAAACCACAATAATGCTTTGTCGCGCAGCAGAACGGAGGGAGACCAGATAGCGGCATTTTTCCCCTCGCTGGGGGCAACCGATCGTGTCACCCATACCTGAATAAAGACCAGCGGGAATGCGGAACAGATGGCGGCAAGCCAGAAGGGTAAATTGATGCTTTGCATCACCAGCAGCGTGCCGAGCGGCGGGCCAACCGTCCAGCCGATAT
The DNA here is from genome assembly GCF_051702785.1 of Salmonella sp. NW722. Taxonomy (NCBI): domain Bacteria; kingdom Pseudomonadati; phylum Pseudomonadota; class Gammaproteobacteria; order Enterobacterales; family Enterobacteriaceae; genus Salmonella; species Salmonella sp. NW722. Next base: position 274,257 of record NZ_JAMMIN010000001.1, on the reverse strand, counting down.
TGAGTACGGTATAGTTGAGCGAAAAAATCCGTGTTTTTGTTGTCGCGGTGAGATTATCGGCGAACCAGGCCTTCAGGACGGTAGAAAAAACCGAATAGGCACAGTTAATAAGCGCAAAAAGCAGGACAACCAGTACGACATTATGCACCATTGGGATGGCGATAAATCCGCAGGCGAAGGCGATAATCGCGAGTAACATGTAGCGCTTTTTATCAAACTTGTCCGCCAGAATCCCAAAGCCAAGACTAAAGACGACGCCAATCGTTAACGCGCTGGTCAGCGCGTAGCCAATCAGATCCACGCCTAAACCGTACTGACGGTTAAGATAGATGGTCATAAAGGGGAGCGTGGCCCCGCGTCCAATTGTCAATAACAGCGATGAGGCGAGTAGAGCCAACGTCGAACGTCTCAATACTGGATTCATTTTTCCTGCCTGAAATCGAGGTTACGTATCGGGACGTTTTAATCTACCGTGCCCGCAAAAGCATGATGTCTATACGCTATAGCGTAGTCTTAACATACCATAACGCAGGATTTTGCCCATCGTGTGTTGTTCAATGCCATGCTCACGGTAAAAAGAAAAGTCCTGTTATGGCGCACTGATTTCCGATAACTTACCTTTTTACAAAATTTTAATAATGACAGGGGCCGATGATGTCGCGTAAAGACGGTTTTTTGGCGTTACTGGTGGTTATCGTATGGGGGCTCAATTTTGTTGTCATCAAAGTCGGCCTGCACCATATGCCGCCATTATTGCTGGCAGGATTACGATTTTTACTGGTGGCGTTTCCGGCAATTTTCTTTGTCGCCCGGCCTAAAGTCCCGCTTACGCTGTTGCTGGGCTATGGCCTGACGATAAGCTTTGGGCAGTTCGCCTTTCTCTTTTGCGCGATAAAGTTTGGTATGCCCGCAGGACTGGCGTCGTTGGTATTACAGGCGCAGGCCTTTTTTACCATGGCTTTGGGGGCGTTTGTTTTTAGCGAGCGGTTACAACGTAAGCAGTTGGCGGGGATCGCCCTGGCGATTATAGGTGTACTGGTATTGATTGAAGCCAGTCTCAACGGACAGCATATAGCGATGTCGGGATTTATGCTGACTCTGGCGGCGGCATTTAGCTGGGCCTGCGGCAATATCTTTAATAAAAAAATTATGCAACATAGTCCGCGCCCGGCGGTGATGTCGCTGGTGGTCTGGAGCGCGCTGATCCCGATCCTGCCGTTCCTGCTGTCATCGCTGCTACTGGAGGGGGCGGATCACATTACGCAAAGCCTTATTACCATCGATATGACGACGATATTGTCGCTGCTTTATCTGGCTTTTGTCGCCACTATACTTGGCTACGGCATCTGGGGCACGTTACTGGGGCGCTATGAGACCTGGCGCGTGGCGCCGTTATCATTGCTGGTGCCGGTAGTCGGGCTGGCGAGTGCCGCGGTGTTACTCGGGGAAACGTTGACCGGGATGCAACTTGCGGGCGCAGTACTGATTATGGCTGGACTCTATATCAATGTGTTTGGATTTCGTGTGCGCCGTACTGCGCGCGTCAGGGGATGAGGCATTATGTTACTAAGAAGACAAACGCTAATTTCAGACCATGCCGCAAGGTAATAGCGACGAACTCGTCATCGCCAGACGGTACTAAAAAAATGCCCCGCAAAACGGGGCAAAGAGGTTAAAGGTGTTGGTCGTTATAATAGGGCACGCCTAATTCATCTGACTTATCGCTGTTCACGCTCACGGGGTGAAGGTCATTTGGCGGATCGCCCACACAGGGCAGAAGCATCACATCGCGGCTATTTTGCGCCACAGGTAACAAAGTTTGTTCTGCAATGCCATATCCGGAGGCGATAAGTAACAGACCCGGCAGGGCGGGAAACAGCATTTTCATGGTGCTCTTCGCGTGGCGCATAAACAAACTAGTAGTTGCCATGGTTCAGCGGCAGCATATACCGTGATTCGCCATGCATATTGGTGATCCGGTATTTGTGTGGCGGCACATCAAAATAGTTTTTGAACGTCCGGGTCAATGTTTGCTGTGACTCAAAGCCATAGCGTTCCGCCAGATAGAGAATGGGCTCGTTGCTCTCTTTTAATTTTTGCGCGATTTCCGTCATTTTACGGCTGCGGATGTATTGGCCTAATGAATGACCGGTCTCTTTTTTAAACATCCGTTGCAGGTGCCATTTGGAATATCCTGAACGCTCAGACACTTTTTCCAGTGAGAGCGGCGACTCCAGGTTATCCTCGATCCAGTCCAAAATGCTATGAATAGTAATAGCGTCAGTGTTGCGTCTGGACATCGTCATACCTCTTTTTTGTCTACGGCAGAATTTTCTTGAGCAAATACTCAAGCGTTGCCACTTCGTCCGCCGTTAAGTTTTTTGTTAATTCCTGATGCAGGTCTTGCCCTGGTCGTTGATGACATTGCTCACAAATTGCCGCGCCGTCCGGCGTTAGCTTCACCAGTACGCCGCGTTTGTCATTAGGATTCGGCAGTCTTTCGATCCAGCCTTTGCACAGCAGGCGGTCGAGCATCCGCGTCAATGCGCCGAGATCGACAGACAGCACTTTTTTAAGTTCAACCGGGGTAATACATCCCGCGCAGCGTATCGAGCAAAGCACTTTAAACTGTGTTGCGGTGATATCCAGCGGGGATAAATAGTTATTTAACAGGCGATCTTTTTTTTGATTTACCATGTAGATCAAGCGACCCAGCGGAATGATTTCATTGAACAGATCACTGGTGCTTTTCAAAATGGTTGCCCCGGCAAGTAATTAATTTCGTCAGATACTATTGCCCAGGCAAGTATAAGTCAACTAAATGAATTGGCCGATGCCACGATTTGCTAAAAGGCGTCCGGGGTATTGTGCTGTGATAACTTGTAACTAATTGATAATTACAGGTTATAGGTTGTAGAGGATATTAATTTGCACACTGGCGAAATGGCGCGCCTGGGTAATTTCACTTTATACTTCCGGTTCATGAAACGCTGATGGGTAAGAGATAGTATTATGATGGATTTGTTTAAAGCGATTGGATTGGGGCTGGTCGTACTGCTCCCGTTAGCCAATCCGCTAACCACCGTGGCGCTGTTTCTTGGCCTTGCGGGCAATATGAATAGTGCGGAACGCAACCGGCAGTCCTATATGGCTTCGGTTTATGTCTTCGCTATTATGATGGTGGCGTACTACGCCGGGCAGTTAGTTATGAACACCTTCGGTATTTCGATTCCAGGGTTACGGATCGCCGGGGGGTTAATTGTGGCGTTTATCGGCTTCAGAATGCTTTTCCCGCAGCAGAAGGCGCATGAGTCGCCGGAAGCGAAAAGCAAATCGGAGGAGCTGGCAGACGAACCGACGGCCAATATTGCGTTTGTTCCACTGGCTATGCCAAGCACCGCAGGACCGGGGACCATCGCAATGATCATCAGTTCCGCTTCCACGGTGCGTCATGGCGGCGAGTTTCCCGACTGGGTCATTATGGTCGCGCCGCCGATTATTTTTCTTGCCGTGGCGGTGATCCTGTGGGGATGCTTACGCAGTTCTGGCGCTATTATGCGGCTGGTGGGTAAAGGGGGGATTGAAGCGATCTCCCGCTTAATGGGATTCCTGCTGGTGTGTATGGGCGTGCAATTTATTATCAACGGCGTGTTGGAAATTATTAAAACGTACCACTAAGGCGCATTTTCGTCTGCCGGAAACCTGTTCCCGGCAGACGAATGTCTTAATGCGGTTGTTCTTCCAGCGTCACTGGCCATTTGCGGAATATGAGCACAGCCCATACCAGCGCGGCACAGGCGGGTATGGCGCCAATATAGCCGATGGCCGACATTGACCAGTGCAAACTCACCTGATTGCCTACCAGCGCGCCAGCGCCAATACCAATATTAAAGATGCCTGAAAATAGCGCCATTGCGACATCGGTCGCGTCCGGGGCCAGCGCCAGTACTTTCACCTGCATACCGAGCCCTATCACCATAATCGCGATGCCCCAGAAAATGCTCAGTATGGCCAGATGCGCTTCGCTATCCGCCGCAGGCAGCAGCAGAAGCAGACAGACAACCAGCAGGGCAATAGCGATACTGACGAGCGACGAGGCATGGCGATTACCCAGTTTACCAAACACGAGGCTGCCGATGATCCCGGCGCCGCCGAGGATCAGTAACAGGACGGTAGCAAAATTCGCACTGAGCCCGGCGACATTCTGAACGAACGGTTCAATATAGCTATAAGCTGTGTAATGCGCAGTCACCACAACGACGGTCAGTACATAGAGGCTCATCAGCGCCGGGCGCCGGAATAGCAAAGGTAAACTTTTTAGTGAGCCGGAATGCTCGCTCGGCAATTTCGGTAGAAGCTTAATCAGACATAGCAGCGTAATTAATGCGCCCATGCCGATGGCAAAAAAGGTGGTGCGCCAGCCAAAATACTGACCAACAACGCGACCTATGGGCAGCCCAAGCACCATGGCCAACGCGGTGCCGGTCGCTATCAGACTTAATGCCTGCGCGCGTTTCCCGGCAGGGGCCAGGCGGATCGCCAGCGAGGCGGTTATCGACCAGAAAATAGCGTGGGCGAAAGCGATACCAATACGGCTAATGACCAGCACGGTAAAGTTCCATGCCAGAAAGGAGAGCACATGGCTGGCAATAAACAAAACAAACAGACAAATGAGTAGCTTACGGCGCTCCATTTGACTGGTAAGAAGCATAAAAGGCAGCGACATGACGGCAACTACCCAGGCGTAAATGGTTAGCATGATGCCGACCTGCGCGGTTTGCATATGAAAGCTTTCAGCAATGTCTGATAGCAAACCAACCGGCACAAATTCTGTGGTATTGAAAATAAAAGCGGCAATAGCAAGCGTAACTACCCGTAGCCACGCGACCTTGCGGGAAACTGGATTGATTGTCATAAAAATATTTCGGGTTAGTTGCGAGAAGGTGAGACCGCGATCTTAAAACGTTTACTGGCGAAAAGACAATCATTTTGTGACCTGCTTCTCATTTACTTCCCAGGCCGTTTCGTCTTCAGTCGACGCTCGCCAGTTGGGCGTTAAGTAACTCGATAAAGGCCTCAAGCTGACGCGTCATCGCCCCGCGCCGCCACATTAGCCATGTGTTAAGCCAGCGCCACTTCTCCGCCAACGGCCAGGCTTCCACCTGATGATGTCCTGGCATACTGTTGAGCATACTTGCTGGCATCAGCGCAATACCTGCGCCGGCAATTACGCACGCCAACATTCCATGATATGACTCCATTTCGTGAATCGTACCTGGAGTCGCGCCATCGGCATGAAACCAGCTTTCGAAATGCCGTCGGTAAGAACAGTTGGCGCGAAAAGCATAGATGTTACAACCATTTACCTCGCTGGCCCGCGAAACGACGGAATGGCCGTGTGGCGCGACGATCATCATCTCTTCCTGGTAAGCCGGTATACCTTCCAGCCCCGGATGCATTAGCGGGCCATCAATAAAGGCGGCGTTCAGCTTTCCCTCGAGCACGCCATCCAGCATGGCGCCGGAAGGACCGGTCGTTAACGCGAACTGAATTTTAGGGTAACGCTGGTTATAACCCGCCAGCAGCGCGGGGATACGTACGGCGGCAGTACTTTCTAACGCGCCGAGTGAAAACAGTCCTTGCGGTTCCTCTCCGGCAACCACCATACGGGCTTCATCAACCAGCGCCAGGATCTGCTGGCTGTAACGTAAAAAGTTATGCCCGGCTGGTGACAGCCTGAGCCGCTGGTTTTCGCGAATAAACAGAGAGACGCCCAGGTCGGCTTCAAGCTGGCGGATACGCGTGGTCAGGTTGGACGGAACGCGGTGCACTTTTGCCGCCGCCTGCGTGATGCTGCCCGTCAGAGCGACAGCGTTAAACATTTCCAGTTGCGTCAGGTCCATGATTTTCTCAATTCGTGAATAGTCTGGTTAATATTATTCATTTTTCAGAAAGGGTAAAGGGCGTCATGATGGTACAACTCCCCTGATAACGAGAGAAAGAACATGACCATGATGACTGCAACACAGGCGTTATCCGTGAATCCTGCGACCGGCCAGACGCTGGCGGCAATGCCCTGGGCTAACGCGCAAGAGATTGAACATGCGCTGAGTCTGGCGGCGAGCGGTTTCAAAAAGTGGAAAATGACATCGGTAGCGCAACGGGCGCAAACATTACGTGATATTGGTCAGGCGCTTCGCGCTCATGCAGAAGAGATGGCGCAATGTATTACGCGTGAAATGGGGAAACCCATAAAGCAGGCGCGTGCGGAAGTGACGAAATCCGCCGCGTTATGCGACTGGTATGCGGAACATGGCCCGGCAATGCTGAATCCTGAGCCTACGCTGGTAGAAAATCAGCAGGCGGTGATTGAATACCGTCCGCTGGGCGTCATTCTGGCGATAATGCCGTGGAATTTTCCTTTATGGCAGGTGTTACGCGGGGCAGTGCCGATACTGTTGGCGGGGAATAGCTACTTGTTAAAACATGCGCCCAATGTCACGGGTTGCGCGCAGATGATAGCCCGAATCTTGACGGAAGCCGGTACTCCCGCTGGCGTCTATGGATGGGTGAACGCCAATAATGAGGGCGTGAGTCAGATGATTAACGATCCGCGAATCGCGGCGGTGACGGTGACCGGTAGCGTGCGCGCCGGCGCGGCGATTGGCGCTCAGGCTGGGGCGGCGCTGAAAAAGTGCGTACTGGAACTGGGTGGCTCGGATCCGTTTATTGTACTCAATGATGCCGATCTCGAGCTGGCGGTAAAAGCCGCGGTTGCCGGACGCTATCAAAACACCGGACAAGTCTGCGCCGCCGCCAAACGTTTTATTGTCGAAGAGGGCATTGCGCAGGCGTTTACCGATCGTTTTGTGGCGGCTGCCGCAGCATTAAAGATGGGTGATCCTCTGGTTGAAGAGAATGACCTGGGGCCGATGGCGCGCTTTGATCTGCGTGATGAACTCCATCAACAGGTGCAGGCTTCCGTCGCCGAAGGCGCACGGCTACTGTTGGGCGGCGAGAAAATCGCCGGGGAGGGCAACTATTATGCCGCGACCGTTCTGGCGGATGTCACACCTGACATGACGGCATTTCGTCAGGAACTTTTTGGGCCTGTTGCCGCCATTACCGTTGCAAGAGATGCGGCGCACGCCCTCGCGCTGGCGAATGACAGTGAGTTTGGCCTGTCGGCGACGATCTTTACCGCCGACGATACGCTGGCCGCGGAGATGGCGGCGCGTCTTGAGTGCGGTGGGGTATTCATTAATGGGTACAGCGCCAGCGATGCGCGTGTGGCATTCGGCGGGGTGAAGAAAAGCGGCTTCGGTCGCGAGCTTTCGCACTTTGGTTTACACGAATTTTGTAATGTGCAGACCGTCTGGAAGAACCGCGTCTAATCGCCCTGACGTCGCGTGGCGCCCTCTGCTATACTCGCAGGCCTTTTCAGACCTGCGAGCAAGGAGCATGTTGTGGCCAGGGCCATGGATAATGCAATTTTAGAGACGATTTTACAGCGCGTTCGCCCCCTCATTGGCCAGGGCAAAGTCGCTGACTATATTCCGGCATTAGCGTCCGTCGAAGGTTCAAAGCTGGGGATAGCGATTTGTACCGTGGACGGGCAGCATTATCAGGCGGGCGATGCGCACGAACGCTTCTCTATTCAGTCTATTTCGAAAGTGCTTAGTCTGGTGGTGGCGATGCGTCATTATCCGGAAGAGGAGATCTGGCAGCGCGTCGGAAAAGATCCTTCCGGCTCGCCGTTCAATTCGTTGGTTCAGTTAGAGATGGAACAAGGCATCCCGCGTAATCCATTTATTAATGCGGGCGCGCTGGTGGTATGCGACATGTTGCAAGGCCGGCTTAGCGCGCCGCGTCAGCGGATGCTGGAAGTTGTGCGCGCGCTTTGCGGCGTATCGGATATTACGTATGACGCTACGGTCGCGCGCTCTGAATTTGAGCATTCCGCCCGTAACGCCGCGATTGCCTGGCTGATGAAATCATTCGGTAATTTTCATCATGATGTGCCTACCGTGTTGCAAAATTACTTCCACTATTGTGCGTTGAAAATGAGTTGCATGGAATTGGCGAGGACGTTTGTCTTTCTGGCGAATCAGGGCGAGGCGTTTCATCTCGACGAGCCGGTAGTTACCCCCATGCAGGCCCGGCAGATTAATGCGCTAATGGCGACCAGCGGTATGTATCAGAATGCCGGAGAGTTTGCCTGGCGGGTGGGATTGCCCGCTAAATCCGGCGTGGGCGGCGGTATTGTCGCCATAGTGCCGCATGAAATGGCGATTGCCGTCTGGAGTCCGGAGCTGGATCCTGCGGGAAACTCTCTGGCAGGTATCGCCGCGCTTGAGCAATTAACACAAACGTTAGGACGTTCGGTATACTGATGAATGCGCTTGAACCGCTCTTTGCCCGCCTGGCGCGATCGACATTTCGTTCGCGTTTTCGTCTCGGGATAAAAGAAAGACAATATTGCTGGGATAAAGGCGCGGAGGTGATTGATAAACACGCCGCCGATTTTATCGCCCAGCGACTGGCGCCAGCTCACCCGGCGAATGATGGTAAGCAAACGCCGATGCGGGGCCATCCGGTATTTATCGCGCAACATGCGACGGCAACCTGCTGTCGCGGGTGCCTGGCGAAGTGGCACCAGATACCTCAGGGAGAACCGCTGAGCGAAGCGCAGCAACAGTATATTGTCAGCGTTATCCATTACTGGCTGGTCATACAAATGAATCAGCGGTAGAGCAGCGTGTCGTTGCTGACGCTTTCCCCGATAAATCACCCTATACCACTGATAGCAGCCGTTGACCGTCATATATCTCATGCGCTGAAGCGCATGTTTAGTTACAACATACATTGGGTTGTTTTTTTTCAACGCCTGTCAGCACTGTGCAAAAAAATGTTCTACAGGGCAGGGGATCCGTGTATCACCAGAAGCTTGCAACCTTGATCTGGATCACGTTTAATGACAGTGCTTTTTTACCTGCTGAAGATAATCATGATCGTTAGACCACAACAGCACTGGATTCGCCTGATATTTGTCTGGCATGGTTCCGTGTTATCTAAAATCTTTTCACGACTGCTCCTTAACTTTCTTCTTTCTATCGCCGTTATTATCATGCTGCCCTGGTACACAATGCTGGGTATTAAGTTTACCCTTGCGCCGTTTAGCATACTGGGCGTCGCTATCGCCATTTTTCTTGGGTTTCGCAATAATGCCTGTTATGCGCGTTACGTCGAAGCCCGACATTTGTGGGGGCAGTTGATGATCGCTTCACGCTCAATACTGCGTGAGGTGAAAACTACCTTACCTGATGAACGTGGTATCGAGGATTTTGTTCGGTTACAAATCGCTTTTGCCCACTGTTTGCGTATGACATTGCGTCGACAGCCTCAAACGCAAGTTCTGGGCAACTATCTTGACCAGGGCGCGTTACAGAAAGTTGTCGCTTCCCATTCGCCCGCTAATCGTATCTTATTGCTGATGGGAGAGTGGCTGGCGATTCGCCGCCACAGCGGAAAGCTTTCCGATATTTTATTTCATAGCCTCAACAACCGTTTAAATGATATGTCGTCAGTGTTGGCCGGCTGTGAACGCATCGCCAACACGCCGGTGCCTTTTGCCTATACGTTAATTTTGCATCGTACGGTTTATCTTTTCTGCATTATGTTGCCATTTGCACTGGTGGTTGATCTGCACTATATGACGCCGTTTATTTCGGTGCTTATTTCTTATACGTTTATCGCGCTGGATGCGTTAGCAGAAGAGTTGGAAGATCCGTTCGGTACTGAAAATAATGATTTACCGCTGGATGCGATATGCAATGCGATAGAAATCGATTTACTGCAAATGAATGATGAAAGGGATATTCCGGCAAAACGGATACCGGATAAACGCTATCAACTGACCTAAGCTCGACTTAACTGGCGCAGAATGTTCATCTGCGCCATAACCTGAAGAGCAAAGCTTAATAGCCTTCTCCAACGCCGGTTTTGGCTGGACCGGAGTAGTGGACATGAACGATTCGCCATCCTGTGTTTGGTATCTTCGCCCACACCTGGCTTTCGCGGCCTGTCGTGTGTTGAGTCTGCCCATTATCACGGCGTACCGCGGTAAAATGCCAGTCGAACTCTGCAACGGCGGCATTGCCATACACATGAATAGCAGGGGGAGCGTCCAGTTTTAATGTGCGTTTGCTGAAGGTTTTACCCATAGTGGCACCATAAAAATTTTCAGCGATCTGCGACCATCCGCGTTCGTGACCGCGTGGATGAATAAAACTGGTATCCGGTGAAACATAAAAAAGCTGCTTGCCTAACGTTGGGTCTGCCTTATCTATTGAATAAAGGTAACGGTTAATGCCTTCTGTAATTTCTTGTTTAACGGTCGACGTAGCTTCATTTTGTGCGGCGGTTGGCGTTGCCGCTGATGCCGAGGACGCCATCAGAGTTAACGTTATCGCGGCGGCAGAAAACAATAGTGACGTTTTTTGCATAATAGTTATACCCATATGGTCTGTTTTTGAGACGCTTTATCTTTCCTGTTACGTTCACCTTTATACTAAAGGAGCATGGCTCACGAACAATAAAAAACATCCTTCTATAAAATTACCCCGAAAAGGGAGTAGTGCAATTAAGAATATCGTATTTGTTTGTAACGGCATGACTCAAAATATCAACATTTAGAGTTTCAGTATTGTTGTTGTCCATTGACTTACTTTTATGTTTATTACCACTGGTAAATAGTTAATCTTATGAATAGTGATACACAAATGACCGTTTGCGCTATGTGATAATTAACCATAGTAAAAATACACGAAGCGAAGAAGTGCTATTTCAGTAGTACTGATATTTTCATAACGCTAATTTAAAAATAAATGTAAACGTAACAAATTATACACAAAAATAAGAAGGGCTGTGGCCTCAACTGACTTGATTATGATTCCGTCTTAACGAATGCCAGCCGAGTGTTAAGTGCCATTCTCGCCCTGGCATCCCCGACCGTAAGCCAGTTCTCTACTGGTAACCCCCTTGTTATTACAGCAGAAAACAGGGCATATCATTGATGTAGTCATGCTTAACTTGCATTTTAACATCACTAATACATAGCAAGCTAATATTACACTTTGAAACTTAACGCATGGTAATTGTTAGTGATATTGTCCTGGACAGTTCCGCGAGCAGGTTTTGCGGAAAGTCCAAAAATAAGACAAATAAGGCATATAAAATGAAAAAAGTAGTGGTGTTATCTGCGGTAGCCGCAGCCGTAATGATGGCTGGAGCCGCCAACGCAGCAGAAATCTATAACAAGGATGGCAATAAACTGGATTTGTATGGCAAGGTCGACGGCCTGCATTATTTTTCCAGTAATCATAGTACGGATGGCGATCAATCTTATATCCGTATGGGTATTAAAGGCGAGACTCAAATTACCGATCAACTAACCGGTTTTGGACAGTGGGAGTATCAGGTCAACGCCAATCGTCCGGAAGATGGTGACTCCAGCGGTTCCCCGCAAAGCTGGACGCGTCTCGGTTTTGCTGGTTTGGCATTTGCCGATATGGGGTCTGTTGATTATGGTCGTAACTATGGCGTGTTATACGACATTGGTTCATGGACTGACGTACTGCCTGAATTTGGTAATGATTCGTATGAAGCTTCCGATAATTTTATGACCGGACGCGCGAATGGCGTTCTGACTTATCGCAATAATGATTTCTTTGGTCTGGTTGATGGTCTGAATATTGCGTTGCAGTATCAGGGTAAAAATGACGGCCTGTCGAAAGAAGGTGATCCTTTAAGTAATAATGCCAGAAAAAGTATCGCGTACCAGAATGGCGATGGTTTCGGGGCATCAGCGACATATGATTTGGGCATGGGGGTGAGTCTGGGGGCAGCCTATACCAGTTCCAAACGCACGCTTGATCAGATGACGCAAGATAAATACGACAATGGTGACCGCGCTGAAGCCTGGACTGGCGGCGTGAAGTATGATGCCAATAATATTTACCTGGCGGCAAACTATACCCGTACTTATGATATGACCTATATGGGTGATACATTGGGCGGCTTTGCACATAAAACCGATAACTGGGAAATGGTAGGACAATATCAATTTGATAATGGCTTACGCCCATCACTGGCGTTCCTGCAATCCAGAGCCAATGATGTTAATGGACTGGGTTCGTTCGACCTTGTAAAATATATTGATGTGGGCTCTTATTACTACTTCAATAAAAATATGTCCGCGTATGTTGACTACAAAATCAATCTACTAAAAGATGGCAACCCATCGAATCCTAATACAGACAACACCGTGGCTCTCGGCTTAGTCTACGAGTTTTGATAAAACTTGCTGATTAAGACAGTTTAGGGATACCCTCCTTTTCCCAAAACTGTGTCACTGCTTAACCTTTATTATTGTTAATTTATTCTTTTATTATTTCAGGACGCTTCTGGCGTCCTTTTTTATTGCCTATTCGTTGACTATTCGACTTCGATCTCGCGAATGCGCATTCTGCTACTGTCATCTATCTGCACTTTGCCTGAATGACAAAAGGGACAACAGAGTGTGGATGTTTGAGAGGTAAAGGGTTGATTACAGGACAGACACCAACCTTGCGCCGGTGCGATAGTAATGTGGAAACGCGCATTGTCAGCAAGGGTATGACGAGCGGCGACATCCAGGCCAAAATGCAGCGCCGGCACCTCAACACAGGCCATAACGCCAATCTCCAGCCAGACTTGCTTTACCTTGCTGAACTGGTGATTTACTGCCTGTTCCTCCAGCAATTCGATAATATTTTGCGCCAGGGCTAATTCATGCATGGGCCAGCTCCTTCATTCAACAATATTTACGGCGACACAAGGATCAATTACCTGTAACTGTTGCGACCACAATGAGAGTGGAATAGTGGCCAGTTCGCGAGCAATGACGCCGTCAGGTTGGGCGTGACGTGTGGTAGGCGAGATAATACGGTAATCAAGAATATTGCCTGACGTCGTCAGTCTGGCCTGATGAACTAACCATCCTCGCGCGGTTTCCACTACCGCTATTTTCCATTCGCCATCATCAAAACGATTCCAGCGCAGGGTGGGAAGGGCGCTCAAACTTCGGGCGAGCGTAATGCAGCGGGCCAGCAGACGTAGCGCAGTCGTTTTTCCGCTAAGACAACAGGCTGACAGCAGCGGATATTCGATAGCCAGAGGCGAGACATCCAGGGGACCATGGGTTATTAACGGATGGTCCGGGGACGACGCCATCGGTAGTGTAGGTGTAATGATATTCTGTACTGCCGCCAGCCAGCGGGCGGTTTCAGAACGCTCTTGCAAAAACCAGGCTTCCCAGCCCTTTACGCCAGCGGCAAGCCAGGTCTGAGGATCATCGTCAAAAAAGATTGTGCTTGCCAGCGGGGATAACTCTCCGCGACGTAACAACGCCCATTCTTCAGCGGTTGCCTGTCGGTGGCTAAACAGGGGGAGCCAGTCGGTCAACGCGCGACGGAGCGTTTCTCGCGCCAGCTCCTGTTGCGCGGCCTGCATATCTGGCTTCTCTTCAGGAAACAACAGTAAAGCCGCCGCTACGCTGTGCGCCTGAGCGCACAACGTAAACAAACGTGAAATAAGCGTTTTTGCGTACACCGGTGTTGCGCCCTGTAACAAACGACCGATCGGCGCCTCCTGCCAGATAATCCGTAGCGGGTGAGAATAGACGGTCAATCTTTGCACGAATTATTACCTTCATCGATCACCATAAACCCGGACTTACTGGTTTCGCAAACCGGACAGCACCAGTAATCAGGTAACTGGCTGAAGGGCACGCCGGGTGGAATTTGCCATACATCATCGCCCAGCGCAGGGTCGTAAACCCACCAACATACTTTGCACTCCATGCGCACCACTGGCTCATTTTCTGTGACCGGGTATTCTTTCAACCATTCCAACGTATTTTTTAGCCCCGCGTAGGCATCTTCGATATCGTCGATGCCTGCAACGGCGATATCAGGAATGTCCGCTATCTCAATCATATCTTGCAGTAATGTGTTCATATCATTGAAATAATTGACCCGCCATACGCCGGGAAAATACGTGCTTACAATCCGGCATTTACCATATCCGCGTGAAAAAATAGCGCTACACCCTTCGCCTAAAAAATGATCCAGATACTCGCGATCGGCATCGTTTACTGGCAATAGCGTTAAGTTAATGATATGCGGCTCTTTTACCGGCTGTTTTACGCGCTCGGCTATTTCATGCGCGATAAAGGCGCCATTCATCAATCCCGCCGGTTGCGGCGGCAATTCTGGCGTAATCGGCGGCTGCGGATGCGTCTGCCAGATGCTCTCCGGGATCGGGCCAATGATAATTTCATCGGCAACCCGTTGCTGGTCAGCGTTATATTCACGTACACGCCAGACGCCCGTAAAAACCGTCTCCTGAATACGCTGTTCTTTTCCATCGGATAATAGTACCCGGGCGGAGATTTCACCTTCGCCGAGCAGTTGATCCAACAAACCGCTATTCTGTTGCTCAGTGGCATTCAGCTTATAGCTCAGGGGAAAGGGGAGCGTTGCCACCGGGTTATCCATATCGCGAATAAGCGTAGTCAGGATGTGTCTGGCAACACGAAGCTCAGCGGGCAGCGCCTGTTCCGGTAAAACCGGCGTCAGTGGGAGATTAATGCCGGCGGGGATAGGAAGAAAGTTAAAGTCTTCCTCTTCTGGCTGCGAGCCTGGTCCGGCAATATTAACGACTGGAATAGTTCTGGAATGATTCACGTGTGTTACCTTTCATTCTATTGCGTGATAACGGGAATATCCTGACGATAGCCCGGTGTGGTCAGCAATGCGGCCACCCGCTGAGAGTATTCTTGCCAGCTATATAATCCCGCCAGACTGCCGACAAAACGGTGCTGGCGAAAGAAAAGCAGCGCCGGATATTTCAGAATGCGATACTCCCGGGCGATCAGTTCACTCTGTTCGCTATCCGCAAATGCCGCGGTATAAGACGTCGCCGGAAATTGCTTGAGGATCTCCGGGATAATGACCCAACTGTCGGCGACTTCCGGATGTTTGTTGGGGTCGCTTTGCAGCAAAACCAGCACAGTCGGATGCGCATTAATCAACGACGGGAGCGTTTGTGCATCGGTAACCAGAAAGCCTTTATCCGCCAGTGGACAAACAGGATTTTGGGGTGAGATAGTCATTTTTTTAAATGCTCCGGTAATTCAGGCGTGCGAGACAATAAATCGGCAAAACCGGTCAGCGGATCGCTTTGCGTGAGCATGGCCTGTTCCAGCGAGTCCAGCGCCGCCAGTACCTCAACGGCTTCCGTTTCGTCCATTTCTCGTCGTGCTGCGCCGCCAAATGTCAGCAGCCATGCGCCTGCTAAGGGGGGAGCCACAAGCCGAATATCAACGTCGATAAGCTCGCCGTGTCGGTCGCGGCATTTGGCGAACCACTGACCGGGTGAAATAACCTGCACAGGAACGCCGATACACATTATGATTTCTCTCTCTGTAGCACCCGAATATCGCCGACCCGGCAAGCGCTTTGCGCATCTGGCCGTTCATCTTCGTAGCGTTCCATACACAGGCTGTAATGATTGAGTCTTTCAGTGGGCAAGGCCGCTGAAGAGGCGGTGATACCCCATTGCGCCAGCACTTCCTGCGCGAGACAGACCGCAGGCATCAGTTGCGCCTTTACCTGCGGCGTAAGACTCCCGCCATAGTCATCCAGACATTCCGGCTGCACGCCAATCAGCACAATCTCCGATAACTGGCCGCCGGTTAATTGCAGCAATGCCAGCACTTCAGAAAAACTGGTCTGATGTAAACTGAGTTTTTTCGCCGTCAGATAGGCGGGAACCTGTTCATCACGAAACATCGCCAGCGAACCTGACGCCATACCAAAATCGATAGCATCCATGATTAACAGTTTTTCGGTTTGTTGCAGCCAGGGCAGCAGCGCCAGCCCCTGCGTACCGCCATCAACAACGTCAACTTTCTCGTTATCGGCATACTGTTCAAACAGCTTTTCCGCCGCTCTGACGCCGAACCCTTCATCTGCCCAAAGCAGGTTGCCAAGCCCTAAGATTGTTACTTCTGCCATTGTTATCACCTGAACCAGCGCCAGCCGCTTATCATGACGGAGATCACGCTTTGTCGGCTCATAATGTCTTCACGGATAGCGGTATAAACATGCGCAATGACGAAGGCGATAATGAACCACATGCCCAGCCGGTGCCAGAAATGCAGCGCGAGGCTATCGTTGCCAGTCAGGCGAATCATCCAGCCAAACCATTGATACGCCCAACTGTCTGTTCCAAGTCCTTCGCCATAGAGCGCAAAGCCGCTACACACCATCAGTACGGACATCCAGAAATAGAACATTACCGCCAGTCCCGCTACCGGATTATGTCCATAGTAACGATGGGCCTCTTTTTCGAGGAAAAAATACCAGCGGATTTCGCTGATAACGCCTTTGCGCCAGGCGCGGCGCCAGAACGGAACCAGAAACATCTCCCTGGCGTACTCATTGCCGACACATGCCCAGTAAATACGAAACAGCAGCGCGACAGTAAAAATATACGCCGTGGTAAAATGGATCAGTCGTATCCAGCCCATCCAAAACATAAAGGTCGCTTCACCTTGAATCGATGGCAGGGGGCGGCCAATGAAATATCCTGTAACAGCCAGGACGACAATGGATAACGCCGTGATCCAGTGCCATAAACGGACCGGCGCTTCATAGATATAGTACCCCTGGCTGGTTATTTCTTTGAGATGCATTGAGACCTCCGAATCGTCGTCATCGTACCTGAACCCTGACCAGCTCCCCTCCATGATTATCAATAACATGGGTGGAGCAGGCCAGGCAGGGATCGAAGCTGTGCAGAGTACGTAAAATCTCCAATGGTTGATCGGGAACGGCGAGTTTAGTCCCCATTAACGCCGCTTCGTACGCGCCAATTTGACCTTTATCGTCACGTGGCCCGGCATTCCAGGTTGTCGGTACCACACACTGATAGCTGTCGATTTTCTGATTTTCAATTTTTATCCAGTGCCCCAGCGCGCCGCGCGGCGCCTCGCTGAAACCAACGCCTTTTGCCGATGTAGGCCAGGTATCGGGTTCCCAGAGCGTGACGTTTGCCGTCGCCGTATCGCCGGACTTGAGGTTACGCATCAGACGATCGAAGAAATATTGCAGCGTATTGCCTGCCCATACGGATTCCAGCGCACGCGCGGCAGTACGTCCTAATGTAGAAAAGAGCGCTTCTTTAGGCAGCTTTAATACACTAAGCAGTTGATCCACAGGTTCTTTAAATTCCGGTTTATTTTGATGATATCCAATCAGATAACGCGCCAGCGGACCTACCTCCATCGCATGTCCCTTCCAGCGCGGCGATTTAATCCATGAATATTTAGCGGACTCATCCACCTGTTCGATAAAGGTTTTTGTGCCTTTATAGTGTTCGCCCATGACCAGTTGCGGTTCGGTCAGACCATCCCACGGATGCAGGCCCTTATCGTTATTGCCGTTACCATAGGTATACCAGGAGTGAGTGACAAACTCCTGAATTTCATCGGGGGCGGTTAAATCGACAGGATGAATTTCGTCGAAACGACCGTTAATGATAGCCCCACGCGGAAGCAGAAGATTACTGGCGGAATAATCGTTAGGGTTATCCGGAAACTCGCCATAAGCCAGCAGGTTCATGCTCGATAACCCGCCGCCGATTTTTGCCCAGTCTTTGTAATAACTGGCAATCAGCAAGACGTCCGGAAGATAAACCTGTTCGCAGAACTGGCGAGCTTTTTGGATGATGGAACTGACAAGATTCAGACGTTCCATATTCACTGCGCCGACCGCGCCCGTTTCGTCAAGGTTGATGGCGCAAGGAACGCCGCCCACCAGCCAGTTAGGATGCGGGTTTTTACCACCGAAAACGGTGTGAATTTTTACGATCTCTTTTTGAAAATCGAGCGCTTCAAGATAGTGGGCGACCGCCAGCAAATTGGCTTCCGGCGGAAGTTTCATCGCCGGGTGTCCCCAGTAGCCATTACGGAAAGGGCCAAGTTGACCGGACTCGATAAACCGCTTCAGTCGATTTTGCAAATCGCGGAAATATCCCGGCGAGGATAGCGGCCATGCGGAAAGGCTTTGCGCGATGGCGGAGGTCTGATGCGGGTCGGCTTTCAGGGCCGCAACCACATCAACCCAGTCCAGCGCGTGCAGATGATAAAAATGCACCAGGTGATCGTGAACGTGTAGCGTAGCCTGCATCATATTACGGATACAGTTTGCGTTGTCCGGAATCGCGATTCCCAGCGCATTTTCTACGGCACGGATTGAGGTCAGAGCGTGTGTACCGGTGCAGACGCCGCAAATGCGTTCAACGAATGCCCAGGCGTCTCGCGGATCGCGACCTTTCAGGATAACCTCCAGGCCGCGCCACATGGTGCCGGTCGACACGGCGTTAGTAATAACATTATTACTGTCGATATTCACTTCGCAACGCATATGCCCTTCGATGCGAGTAACCGGATCGACCACAATTCGCCGTCCGCTATTGTCCAGCGTAAAACCCTGAGTCTGATAAGGATATGCCATAATTATTTTTTCTCTTCCGGAGCGTTTTCTGATGACGTGTTGTTTTTATTGCGGGCATGTTTTATGGCGCTCACCGTGGCGTGAGCGATGGCGGCAGCGCCCGCGACGCCAGCAACGCCCAGTCCGATTTTATCGGCGGTAGCCTCAATGCCGGTTTGCGGAATGCCCGTTGCCCGGCTGTAAAAAGAACCGTAATCCCAGAATCCATCTTCCGAACATCCGAGGCATCCATGACCCGACTGGATAGGAAAAGACACGCCATCATTCCAGCGAACGGTTGAACAGGCGTTATAGGTGGTCGGGCCTTTACAGCCCATCTTGTACAGGCAATACCCTTTTCTGGCGCCTTCGTCATCCCACGCTTCCACAAACTGACCGGCATCGAAATGCGCGCGTCGGTAACATTTGTCATGAATTCGCTGGCCATAAAACATTTTTGGTCGTCCAAGACGATCAAGGGGAGGGATGCGATCAAATGCCAGCATATAGGTGATAACGGCGGACATCACTTCAGGTATAGGCGGGCAGCCTGGCACTTTAATAATGGGTTTATCGGTAATTAATTTGTGAACCGGCGTGGCTTTAGTTGGGTTGGGACGGGCTGCCTGCACGCAGCCCCATGATGCGCAAGACCCCCAGGCGATAATCGCTTTAGCATCCGCGCTGACGCGTTTTAACTTCTCCAGGAACGGCTCGCCAGCCAGTATGCAAAACATCCCATCTTCATTCAGCGGCGCGTTACCTTCCACGGCAACGATATAATTTCCTTTGTACTCACGCATCACATCCGCCAACGCCTGCTCAGCTTGTTGCCCTGCGGCGGCCATAATGGTGTCGTCATAATCCAGGGAAATGAGCGACAAAATGGCATCTTTTGCCAACGGGTGCGCAGAGCGAATGAAAGATTCGGTACAACAGGTACATTCAAGACCATGCAGCCATATCACTGGCGTACGCGGTTTATTCTCCAGGGCATAAGCTATCTGAGGAATCATCGAACTGCTCAGGCCTAAAGACGTTGCGGTAAGGCTGCAAAACTTGAGGAAGCTACGCCTTGTCACGCCGTGTCTACGCATAACTTGATAAAATGTATCTTGTGTTTGCATAACGTTTATCCCAAACCACTATAGTTAGTGTGGGCATCATATGTTGCATTTCTTGTCTTTCTCAACGTGTTTTAGTAGCAATTATGTTTCTAATTCGTAACAACCGATTACATGTGTGCTACTCACATTACTCAAAAACATAAATTAATTTAATGTTATTGGTGATGTGGAGTAAATATAGCGTTGTGATGGTATCTCTTAATGTTGATAAGAAACCGTGTTTTTTATTTATAACATGATGGGATTTTTTTAAATGGTCACACGGATAACGCGTTTCATATTAGTTCGCTGTGTTTAACTCTCCTTTAAACCCGTCAGTTAAATTTATTAGCTTGTAAAATAAGATCACAATTAATTACGTGCTGCATAACCATTGATAGGTTTAATTTAATATATTCATCCAATCCATTTTACAAACAAGGAGAGCATGATGAAAAAAAGTAAAGCAATGTTATTTATCGCTCCGGCGCTGTTTTCATACGCCCTGGCTGCACAGGCCTGCACAACCCTTGCTATTCAGGATAAACAAGGCGATATTTTTCATGGGCGTACGCTGGAATATATGCAGGATTTACCCTCATGGTTAACGTATTACCCGGCGGGAACGCAGTTTGATAAAAAAACGCCGGATGGCAGCCAGGGGATAAGCTATCAGGCGAAGTATCCGATACTGGCCATTACTTCCACCATTACTGATGGCGATAGCAGAGACATACTTGAAGGCATGAATAGCGCGGGATTGTCATTTAGTGAAAACATGATCATGAATGCGCAGTTGCCGCCATTGCCTGCGAGTGAATATAAACAGGCAATTCCTGTCACCTCGTTGGGAGAATGGGCGCTGGCCCGTTTTGCTACTGTCGGCGAGGTAAAACAGGCAATAAAAGAGGGCAAATTCTGGTCACCGGAACTGCATCGGTTTGGCGATCTGAAATCGCCATTTCATTATGCGTTTTACGACAAGAAAGGAGGAAACATTGTCGTTGAAGTGGAAAATGGCAAATTCCATGTCTATGACAATCCCACTCGCGTGATGACAAATGGTCCCGCATTCCCCTGGCATCTGACAAATCTGAATAATTATACGCAATTAACCAATGTGGACCGCTCTTCAGGCACATTGGGCGGGATAAAAGTGATGCAGCCTGATAGCGGGATTGCTATTGCAGACTTGCCATCGTCCGATACGTCGGTTTCCCGTTTTATACGCGGCGTTTATTACACCACATATGCGCCGCAAGCGACATCCGCCCACGACGCAATGAATACGCTTGCGCATATTATGAGCCGTTTCGATCGTCCGAAAAATATTACGGTTGATTATATGGGGAGTGAAGGGGAAGGCAACGCCACCCGCAAACCGGTCTCAGAATATACGGTTTGGACAACGCTGTCTGACTTAACGCACGGTGAGATGATGGTGCGCGGCTACAATGATATCAACTATAAAACCTGGTCTCTTTCTCAGTTTAAGAACGCGACTGCGCCCGTATTCGAGAAAATCAACGTCAAAGGATAAACCGCTCGTCTCTGTTTAGTTTCCCCGGTAGTCTCGGCGAAGGTAATGGAGACTACCGGCGGTTGCTTCTCTTTATCATGCACGGTAATTAATTATCACGATCACCAGCGCCAGGATGGTATGCTAAATCCATTCAAAATCCCCTGGATATGGATTGGAGGGCGCATGGTTATACCTGAGGTCAGGCAGGAGAGGCTCTATCAGAAGATAGCCAACCTCATCATTAAGCTGATCAATGATAATATTTTTCCACCGGGAACTTTTTTACCGCCAGAACGCGAACTGGCAAAACAGCTTGGCGTGAGCCGCGCCTCCTTGCGAGAAGCCCTTATTGTACTGGAGATCTCGGGATGGATCGTGATTCAG
This sequence comes from Salmonella sp. NW722, assembly GCF_051702785.1. NCBI lineage: Bacteria > Pseudomonadati > Pseudomonadota > Gammaproteobacteria > Enterobacterales > Enterobacteriaceae > Salmonella > Salmonella sp. NW722. The sequence goes on along the minus strand of NZ_JAMMIN010000001.1, from coordinate 252,646 downwards.
TCCGGTAATGGGGTTATCGTTTCAGATAAAAAACACCTTGCCAGCGACTATACCATCGAAGAAATTCTCTCTACTCGCGAGCTGGTCGATAGCCATTGTGCGCGCTTAGCCGCACAAAACGATAACGTTGACGTCATCAATCAAATAGAGGCGATTTATCATCGTATGGATCAAGCCATTAACGATAATAACGTCCACGGCTTTTACTCGCTGGATAAAGAATTTCACCTTGCGATCTCTGAGGCCAGCCGTAACCGGGTGTTGTTCGATATGTCCCGTATGTTATGGGAACAACGGATTAATATCCCTTATGCCGGGCTCGACGAGCAGTCTGGAGACAGAAATGTTTTACTTAATCTCAACAAACAACATAAAGCGATAGTGGATGCGATGCGCCAGTCTGATGCTGACAGCGCCTATGAGGGATCTCTGGAACATTTACGCTATGTGAGAAAGATTGTCGGCGGCTAAGTTTGTCGGTAAATAACACCGCATGGCGGATATGCCATGCGGTAGAACTCGCCGTAAATCAATGGAAAACAGCATTAATCTTTAAGTAGCGCTCCGGATAGCGATCAAGTTCTTTAACTGCATCAGGGATCTCATCAAGATTGACGACCTTACTGACAACATCTTGCGGATTAATCTCCAGCGTTGACAGCATGCGTAATGCCTCATCAAATTCACCGGCACTGGTGCGGGAACCGCGTAAATCCAGTTCTTTGTAGGTGATCAGGTTCGTCGGCAGCGACGTTTCCTGTTTTGGCCATCCGGTAAACGAAATACGACCAGCAAACGATGCTAAATCAAGCGTATTTCGAATAGCGCTATTTGCGCCGGAGGCTTCTATCACGACCTGCGCCATGGTGCCGTGGGTGATATTTTTAATAGCGTCGATAACCTGATCGTCAGCGGCGTTCAGTACATAAGGAACGCCAAGCTTTTGCGCATAGCGTAACCTTTCTTCCACAATATCGATCAGAATAGGCGTTGCCTTGTAATGTCGCGCGCTTAATGCCGCCATAAGACCAATGGCCCCCGCGCCGATGATGGCAACATATTCCCCGGCCTTAACGTTTGCCCGATGCAGCGCGTGCAGAGCGATAGTCAGCGGTTCTGCCAGCGGCGCCATTTCAGAAGGCACATTATCTGGTATTTTATGAATTAAATGTGCGGGATGAGTAACCACCTCCTGCATTGCGCCATCGACATGCACGCCAATGACGTTTAAATTTTCACAACAATTAGTTCTGCCGACAGAGCAAGGGTAGCAGTGACCACAATAAATATAGGGGTCAACAATCACGCGGTCGCCTTTTTTAATATTGCCCGGCATTCCGGTACCTTCCTGAAGAACAATTCCGGTCACTTCATGCCCAATAATTCTTGGGTAAGTAACCAGTGGGTTCGTTCCACGAAAAGCCCCGATATCCGATCCGCAAATGCCTGCAGCATCAACCTTAATTAATACTTCATTTTCTTTCTTATGGGGATAATCCACCCAGCGGGTTTCAACTTCACCAGGCTTATTAATGAACACAGCTTTGACTTTCATTGGCTTTGAATCCTTTACTTTTTACAAACACGAAGACCAACAGGCTTGAAACGATAGCGATAGCACCAGCCAGATAGAACGCATAGTCATATTTACCGCTAAATTGAACGATAAAACCGGTGACAAGCGGACCGATAATGCCGGATATATTAGCCAGGCCATGCATGGCTCCGCCGACGCTCCCTACCTTATCTTTATGAACAACATCCTGAATAACCGCCCAATAAATTGGGCCCGTTAAATAGAGCAGGAAGAGTGAAACTGACATGAGCGTAATTGCGCTACCGATAGTGCTAACAGTACCGGAAACGGCAACACATACCGCTGCGCCTGCCAGACATACGCCCAGAATAAGTCGACGTGAGAGCAGAGCATTACCGGTAATCCGATAAATTACATCAGAACAGACGCCGCCGAGCACCATACCAATGGCGCCGATGACCCAGGGAATTACCGTGGCGATACTAATTTCTTTAATATCGAGATGTAACGAATGGTTCAGGTAACTTGGGAACCAGGTCAGGAAGAAAAAAAGAATATAGTTGTAGCTGAAAAAAGCCAGAGTTGTTGCCCATACCATTGGTTGTTTCATGTAATAGCCGAGTGAAGGCGTAGCCCGGCCATCATCAGATAAAATAACGTCCTCATGATTTTCAAAATCAATGCGTTCTTCCGGCGCCAGGCGTTTACTCATTGTTGGCTTATCGCTAACGATAAAGTACCAGAGCAGTACCCAGACCAGGCCAAATAAGAAAATAATGCCAAATGCGGGGCGCCAGCCTAAGGATAACGCCAGCAGGCCCACTATCGGCCCGGACACCGCGCCGCCGAGCGGGGAACCGGCGCTAAAAATTCCGATCGCCGTGGCAGACTCCTTTCGGGAAATCCAGTTATTGATGATTTTATTTCCGGCAGCGCTGACCGGTCCTTCAGCCATACCGAAAAGAACGCGCACGATAAGCATTGTCCACAATCCGGTGACCAAACCAGTTAAGCCACAAAATACAGACCATAGTAACGCTGCGATGAGAAAAACCGTTTTTGGCCCAACTTTATCGCTGGCCCAGCCACCAATAAAATTAAACAGGGCGTATCCGATAAAAAATGCGCTGAAGATCATTCCCATCTCCGCGGCGTTAAATCCTAACTCCTTTTCGATCAAGGGGGCAGTTATCGACAATGCTGAACGATCCATATAGTTGAGCATGTAAACTATAAATAGAAGAAAAACGATAAGCCATCCCATTGTTTTTCTTTTCATGATTAATCCTCTTATTGTGGTCTAGCGGCCTGACCACAATATTTTAAGGTTATTTTCAAATCACCTCTCTTGTGGTTAGAACGTGATCAATATAACAAAAATTTATCGCAGAGGATTTTTATCCATCGCAAGCGTGATGGATAAAATTATTTAAAATCAGACAATTACTTGAAAATTCAATCGGGACTATCGTTTTCCCCTAATCCACGCCCCGGTAACGTTTGACATGCGGCGTTAACGGAAGGTGGCGCTGTCTGTGGGTATTTTTCATCGGGCGTAATATAAACCTGACTCGTGGCGACATAGCCATCATTAAAAGTGGCTTCGATATAGGTAGCTTCCCAACCTGTCTTCGGTTCATTTAACGTAATACTGATCTTATTGTTGGCGGGAATATCTATTGTAAGCGGCTGATAGCGGATGCCACAGGCATAACGGAAATCACGCGCATTTGGATTGTTGGCTGTCCAGCGAACGACTTTTACCGGCGCTTCTGAGAAATAGACCGTAAGAAGATGGTGGTGAATAAGGCCGATCAACTGCGGTAATGTTTTTTTACTTTGAAACCTATTAATAAATGGAACGAGGCTTTCTTCAGCGAACTGGTTAATTGAGTAGTGGTTCATATTAGGCACTATACGTAATGATTTTACGCCAGGAAGTTTGCTATAATAAAAACGAGTATTGTCTGGTACGAAAAAATCATCGCCGCTTGCATTAATAATATATTTCGGTATTGCAAGGCGGGGTTGATAAATAGTGTTGAGATATCTTAGCGGATCTATTATTTGCCTTAGCTGGGTAAATGTGGGGGATTTTATTTTCTCATCTATGCCTTGCTGGTAGTAGGGGTAGAATGTAATGGGCCAATTTCCACCGTATGATTGATAAATATGCTCAAGTGAAGCATCAATATCAAGTAGATCAATGGCGAAGGGAACAATTGCTTCAACATCAGGATCGGCGATAGCTGACAACCAGGTGGTCCACCCACGCTTTGAAATACCTGTAATGATAAAGGAATTTATATTCCATTGCGTTAACTCCTTTTTTGCTAATCTCATCGCTTGCGATATGGCAGTGACCATAGGAATATTTAAAGGCATTAACTCACGTTGCTCCGGCGCTTCCATAAATAATGCCCAGCTTCGGGAAACGCTTTCGTCCTCTTTCAATGGTTTTTTATCATCCTGAAAGGTTAAATATTGGTTAGGTATATCACTCACTGATATTACGATGGTATTCGTATCACGGGCGATGCTTGCCAGTGTTTCCTGGGGGAAATCACCAGGTTTACCAGTGATTTGTACGCCTTTATCATAATTAATTCCGTTGTTTACAACCACCAAAGCATGGTGCTCTTTTGCCGTTTCAGGGATATAAATATCAACGTTATGTCGCCATTGCGCAGGGGTTACCATGTCATCTGGCGACCAGTGTTGCGATAATAATTCATAGTGTCTGACTACAACCTGTGCTAATGGAGCTGTACTAATCAAGGTATATTTTAGCGGTGTGCCTGAAATCTTCTCCCGGTAGTCGGGGAGAACATGAGACAAATCACACTCCGGGCTGTTTCGACAAAAGAAGATGTTGTTATGAAGTAGTGTATAAACTTTTGTGGAAATAAAAAACAGTACGATAACAACGAGATATATTTTTTTCATGCTTTCCCCGCGCTTTACAAGGGCAAATGCCAACCAGCATAATTTCCATAAATACCTCTTAAACATTCAATATAAGTACAATACTTTTGATAAATAAGGGAAGAAGGGAGTAATAATGCTTGTGACGTTGTCACATTATTCTATTTCTGGTTTCGCTATTAGCACTGAACTTTTTGAAAGGTAAATCATTGCCGTCACCAGACCAATAATGGCGACAGAGATAGCTATACCGATCCAGACACCATACAGGGCATAACCCAGGACAAATCCACCCAATACGGGGGATATAAAATCAGCGATTGCGATTAATGCCTGCGCCGTTCCGATGACGATACCTTGTCGGGCAGGCGATACATGGACGGACAAGGCGGCAAGATAAGTGGGTTTGGCTAGCGCATCAGCGATACTAATACAAACGATAGCAAAAATAAGCACTGGTATGGTCGTGGCGATACCCGCAGTGAGAAATCCAGTACAAAGAAGGGCGAAAATTAGAATAATTAGCTTTCGCTCCGAAAAATATTGGCTCACCCAACCTAACAGAAATAGCTGAACGAAAATATTAATAACCCCGTCCGCCATTAACAGGTAGCTTAACGCTTTTGGCCCAAAGGGAAGCCCATTCCAGATGAAGGTGTCAGAAAGAAAAACAGGTAATTGTGAAGAGTACATGCCATAGGCGAAGAAATGACAAAGCATTACGATGATTAAGACGCGAAGGACTGGCATCTTTAAAATAGCGCGGGCAGAGAACGCCGCTATTTTATCTGCGGTACGTGATGTTGTGGACGGGTCTTTTAACCCCCAAATCGCGACCAGGGCAGACCCAAGGACAAGTATAAAGGCGGCGTAGATCGGCGCACTCAGACTGATACGCGATAGCCACCCGGAAACGCCTGCCCCGACAATACCGCCTAAACCAATGCAGCCTGTGAGGATACCGATTGCCTGGCGCCGATTTCTGACGTGCGTACAATCGGCAATATAGGCTGCGGCGGCTGACAAATTCCCGGCGCTAATGCCAAAAAGCGTGCGGGCGAGCAGGATAAACAGGATACATTGCGCGTTGGCAAGTAATAGTAAACTTATCGCCGCAATAGCCAGCGTGACAATCAGTATTCGCTTGCGGCCAACGCGATCGGAAAGGTGGCCAATCAGGGGCGCCGCACAAAATTGGCTAAAAGCCTCAGTGGCGATGATGATTCCAATGATAAGCGGCGAACCGCCCATCTCGCGGATATAAAAAGGCAGTACCGACATTACAGCCGCTGTACTGGCGGCGTAAAGGCCGACAAGCAGGAAAACAGGCAAAATACGCCGCTTGTTGAGCGGGGTGATAGTTTCGCTGTCGGTGTTCTCATAGACATTAGTATTCATCTTTAATCCCTATGGCAAAACGAGAGAGATAATTTTCAATATCGTTGCTCTGTTTGCTGTGAAAGAATGCGCCGACATAGCCATCGGGTCGGATCAGCACGCATTGACCCGGCGCCAGTTGATAGGACTCCCGGAAGTGCCCCAGGGTATCGATGAGCTCGTCCTGCTCGCCAATGTGATGAATACGCAGATTTCGCCGCGCATCGATGACCTTACCGTGGGTTTCGTAGGCCAACAGATTCCAGTCCGGACCTTGTAGTAACTGAAATAATCGTAATGATTGGCCGCCGGCGCCCAAAAGAGGAGCATCCGGAGCTCTTTCTCCCGCTTGTAACCCATGCTGACGTTCGGGCAACGTGTGGGCTAAGGGGGAGTCGGTATACTGGATGTCAAGTTGTTGAACGTCGCGTTCTCGTTTGATGCCACCCTGTTTTTGAGAGTCAAGTAATCGGGTAGAAAGGTGGAGCAGTGATTCGGCTACCGGGCGGCGTTCCTGTTCATAGCTATCGAGAAGTTCTTTTCCTGCGCCCCGCAGCGAGGCTGCCATTTTCCATCCCAGGTTATAGGCATCCTGGATGCTGGTATTTAACCCTTGCCCACCCGTCGGCGGATGCACATGAGCGGCATCACCGGCTAAAAATACCTTACCCACACGGTAATGTTCCGCTATGCGCGCATTCATCTGGTACTTCGATACCCAGGGAATCGAATGGATGCGAACATCCGTCCGCCCGATTCGTTCAGTAAGAAAAGCCGTGAGCACGTCGGCTGAGAAATTCTGCGAGTCGTCCGGGGCCAACAACGCCTGGATTTGAAAGAGCTGCGTGCCGGCGAGAGGGCAAATCGTTATCATCCGCGCCATATCGCCATCGTTAAAATGGTGCCATACATCCCGGTTCAGACCGGAAAGCGAAGCGTCAGCCACAAGCGCATGGATTCCCAACGTACGACCGGGGAAGCTGACGCCTAATTTCTTTCTGACAAAGCTTCCGCCGCCATCCGCGCCTATCAAATAATGCGCGATGATGACCTCTTCTCCAGCCGGCCCGGCAACATACGCGGTGACCGTGCGTGGGGTTTGCGCAAAATGCCGTAACTCGCAGCCGAACTCCACCCGATGTCCCCACGCTTTTAATTGCTCTCGCATAATCGTTTCTGTCACGTTCTGTGGAACCATCAATGGCAGATGGTAGGGTTCGGCATGGGTCGGTTTTGTATGATGCGCAATATCTGAATCTACATAGCTTCCGTCGTGACGGTAGGTTCGTAATCGGGGATAGAGCCCGCCGGCGGCGACCACTTTATTGAGTATTCCAAGATCCTCGAAGATTTCTTGCGTTCGCGGCTGAATACCTTTACCGCGAGAACCGATAAAAGGCGTCGTTCTTTTCTCAATCAGGCGAAATGAGACCCCGTGACGCGCCAGTTCGATGGCTAAAGTAAGCCCGGTAACGCCAGCGCCGCAGATCAGTACATCTGTAGTGGTGTATCTTGTCATCGTCTCTCCGATATGTGTATTATGCACATAAGAGGAGACATGCTATGTCAGAAAATAAAAATGTGCAAGATACACATATTTCCGAGCAAATGAAGGCGCTTCACGGTGCGTTGATTCGCGTGGTGAGCGCGCTTAACCGGCCTCGTAATGATGAGAAATTAATTGCAGAGGCGGGGATTCAACTCGATCGTGCGCTATTTTCGATCCTTATTAGTATCGAACGTTTAGGGCCGATTGGCGTTGTTGAGTTAGCCGAACGTGCCGGTCGTGATTATACGACGGTGAGCCGACAGGTCGCCAAACTGGAGAAGCTGGGGTTGATAATACGGCAACATAATGCCATCGATCGTCGTATACGCGAGGCCGTTATTTCCCGGACAGGAAAGGCGATGACGGAGCGTATAGACGCTGCTCGAGAGCAAATGGGCAAAGTTGTTTTTAAAGACTGGCCTCAGGAGGAACTTGATGTCTTTGTTCGGTTAATGCAAAAGTTTGCCGATGCAATGGATAGCGATGCTTCAATGCCGGAATAAGCAAAAGAAAAGGGCGGTCAAATCCGATCGTCCAGCTTAATATCGGTATCTGACATTGATTAAATATCCAGCAAAGTAAATATAACAACAACATTTATTGAGTTAATTTTCACCCTTTGAAAGGCCAACGTATACTGCAGAATACGGCTATATAACAATCGCCGTATCAATGGTTTTTCAAAGGGTAAATATATGCTTACCGAAAAATATGATTTTCGCATTACCGATCAGATGACTATCCCACTCAGACCTCATTGGATAGCCAATGATTCATACAGGGAAAAGTGTAAAATGCTTGTCCTCAACCGGAGTAAAGGGGAAATTCATAAGGTAGACTTTAGTAAATTAACAGATTATATCAAAGAAGGTGATGTAATCTGTTTTAACGACAGTACTATAATAAACCATATGTTTATCTGTAAAACAAGACAGAATAGGTTAATTAAAATTGTTTTAGAGGGATTTTTACCAAATAATAGAGTAATTATTTCCGGACTTTTAAAAGAAAGGCTTAACGCGAATGATGTTTTCTATTTGGTTGATAACCCTGAAATTTCCATTAAGATAGAACAAAGGTTTAGCGAGGAGAGCCAGTACCGGGCCGTCGTGGAAAATCATGAGGCCTTAATTTGCTATTTAGCCAGTCATGGTGAGCGTCTTGATGAGTATGTGGACTCCAGCTTGTTTTATAAATATCCAGATGCTTACCGTTCCGTTTTTTCTAAAAAGTATGGCTCTTTGGAAATACCTTCTGCCGGCATTCATTTTACCTGGGATCTTATCCAAAGAATCAAAGATAAAGGTGGGTTAATATCCTTCATCACTTTACATGTTGCATCAACAGAAATGTTGTCCAACAGAAAAATACAAACAAAATGTGTAGAGGAAGTGACTATCAACGAAGAATACTACGAGGTTCCACAAGCTACAGCGGATATCATTAATACTGCGAAGCAAAATGGCGGACGTATTTTTGCCGTAGGAACTACCGTTACACGATGTCTGGAATCTGCGTATTCGAGGGAACACAATTGCCTCAAAGCAAGTTCTGGCTGGACTGCGCTTTATATACATCCAGGCTATCAACTGAAAGTGGTTGACTGCCTGCTAACGAACTTACATCAGCCAAAAACGACGCATATGGTGTTAACTGGTCAGTTTGCTGGGGTTGATCTACTCATGAAGGCCTATGCCTCAGAAGATATCCAGTCATGTCAGTTCGATATGTTTGGTGATTGCATGTTAATCATACAGGATGTAGGGTAGGGATGAATAAAATAAAACCGGTACACATAATGCTACCGGTTTTACCGAGAATAAGCATCAGGGGATTCGGGCAATAACCTTTATTTCGAAATCAAAGCCGGCCAGCCAGGTAACGCCAACAGCGGTCCAGTTAGGATAAGGGGGATGGGCAAATATCTCCTGTTTCACCGCCATCACGTCGTTAAGTTGTTGCTCTGGATCGGTATGGAAGGTGGTGACATCCACTATGTCATCGAATGTGCATCCTGCTGCAGTCAGTGTTGCTTTCAGGTTTTCAAAAGCAAGCCTCACTTGTTTTTGAAAATCAGGCTCCGGCGTTCCGTCTGTGTGACTGCCTACCTGGCCTGAAACAAACAGTAAATCACCAGAACGGATGGCTGCGGAATACCCATGTTCCTCATACAGAGAATGGCGGTCAGCAGGAAAAACCGCGATACGTTGCGTCATAATGTTATCCTCAGATAGCGTAAACACTCCGGGCGGGAATAAAATGAATGTCACATACACAACGTAGGCCATAGTTTCATATACGTGGCATATGTCAAGGTGCCGTCACATAAAAGAACTGAGCCTGTTTGTCGTATCGCTTGACGGGAAAGAGAGCATTTCCTGAGTGATTAGCTTCTGTGTCGTGTCATTTTGTAGACGGCATCATTTTCACGCTTTCCAACACCAATGACAGTTACCGTGATAATTTCATCTTCGACGCTGTACACCAGTCTGTATCCTGCACCACGCAGCTTAATTTTGTACTGATCCTTTCTTCCATGTAATTGAGAAGCCGGAACCCGAGGGTTTTCAAGCCGTTCCCTTAGCTTTTTTTTAAACTGTTCCTGTATGGTATGACCCAGTTTTTTCCACTCTTTTAGTGCTGATTCGTTAAATGCCAGCTTATAAGTCATCAATGTTGACCTCAATGACGCGTTCATTCGCACGCTCATCGATAATACGACCGAGTTCTTCATCCTCAAGAATATCCATAAGATGAGCATAAAGTGCCGGAGGCACACAGTAGAAAGCCGGTTCATTGCGGTTAAGAATGGCAACTGGAGCGCCATCTCCGGCATTGAAAGTTCCCATTGGATCACGTTTCAGTTCTGTAATGCTTGCTGCAGTAGTCGTTAAAATTTGAAATGCCATAATTTACCTCTTGGTTGATGACTAAATATAGCACCTTTAATAGTACTAATAAAAGCACCCTTCCCGAAAGAGATTCAGCGCCAGCCCAGTCAGGGATGCGGGCAGCTGACGGTTTTTTTCAAGGCTAAGTTCAGATGTCCAGAACCTCGCTTAGAGCGTCCACATTATGTGAGTAAGATCACACTCGGAAGTGACGGACAGAGATACCCAGGCGCAGCGCGGCCATCTGGGTGCTCAGGACACTGGTCGACAAACCTGGACAAAAATGGCTACAAATAGGCATTAGCATTGGGCCTCTACAATTTAAATGCGCATAATGTACGGCTGTTGAAAAGGCCGCTGCGAAAATCGGATCCCGCAACGGCCTTTTTAGCATAACGTCATTGGGCGAACCAATTGCTATTTTCCAATACCTAATCACCCCTGGAATGATAATAATAAAGATATGCCAATCCAACTGGAGCGATAAATATTGAAAATATCCAACATAAGCACATTGTGATGACCTTAGCCATTAACATCACTATCGCATTGATGAAGAAGACATTTTCACCCATTATGAACGAAACAACCTGCTCATATACGAATCTTGCATATGGATAAAGTAACGCATTGATAACAAAGAATATTACATTACCCACCTTCATCCCAGAAGGATTCTGCATAGAGATGTAAATAAAGAATGTTGAAATTATCGCGCCAAAAATGAAATGGCGAATATAATAACTTGCTTTTAAACCCCCTAAAGTTTTTCGGAATAACTCCATATTTAATAAGCTCCCTTTTCCTTTGCGAGGATTAAAACACCTTCGGTATAAGAGTAACCATATCCGTAACCATATCCACCTCTGCCGGTTCCATTGTTGATAGACCCTGAGTCATATTTAAATCCCCAGTTTCCGGACGTTACTGGCGTTATGCTAATAACTTCAAATCCGTCTTGGTTGAGCTTATCTACTGTGCGTGTAATATCTTCATTCAATCTTTCACCATCAACCTGGCAATCTGACCATCCTTCCTGTACTACCTCTTTTTTGCGGATTTTTTCCTCAATATCAATAAATCCAAGAAATCGTTTTGTATTTCCGGTGGGAACTTTGACCGTTACCTCTTTGTAGATAGGTTGGAAGTAGCTTGGTACATACACGGTTTTGTTCATAATTTACCCTTTCCTTGTGTTTAAAAATCACCCAACCAAGAACATTCAGTGTTGGTAATACTGCACGTTTGTCTCATTCCTGAGGCTGTTAATTTTTTTACACCTCTCCAGACATCGCTTTTTTCATAAATCTTTTGTACTAGTGGTGTATGATCCTCGTGTATCAGGTGCAGATTTACCAATAGCAGCAGGATGATATAGTGAAGTGGCGAATATAATAACTTGTTTTTAAACACCCTAAGATTTTTCGGAAAAACTCCATGTTTAATAGTTATCTACTGCGCGTGTAATATCTTCATTCAATCTTTCGCCATCAACCTGGCAATCTGACCATTCATCCTCAATATCAATAAATCCAGGAAATCATTTCGTTGCCATCAAAACAGTTGAGCAGCAGGATATGAAGGCTCTTCGAAGCACTCGTCAGTTGATGGTGGAGCAGCGGACTGCACTGGCAAACTTCAGAGGGATAGGTAACACATATCCATATGTCCTGCATCTGCTACATATATAATCTGCATATACTGACCCTATGCGGAAACGTATTGGCTGCAGAAAATAGCCGGCATCGGCACGGTGTCGGAAACACATCCGGAAGGGGTAACTATGCGAACTCCGCTGTTCGCTCAACGATTTCCTGGAGCCGATCACAGGTGGAGTAGGGAAGAACAGCGTCATTAAGGCGGAGTTCTTTATGACCATCCGGGTAGTGCCAGACCTCGATATACTTCCCGATAGCCCTGCGGCTTAACTCATCATACCAAAGGCTGATTCAGTCTCACCAAAGCGGAGGTGCATCAGGTGACCGATAGCATCATCAATAAAAACAAGCAGGCAGCATTTCGGCGCTCGTCCTTCAAACGCATTGCCAGGGGAAGCGATAAAATATGGTAAGTGATACTCTTGAACAGCGGATTTATGAACTGGTAAGAAGCCATGATGGAATTTACCTTTTTAAGAAAAAAGAACTGACACCGTCAACAGATTTGGATTCAGATCTACGGTTGGAAGATGATGAAGCACTGGCATTGATGGATGATTTTTTTACGACATTCAATGTAGATAAAGGGAATTTCTCGATCACAACATACTATCCGCCAGAACCACCGCTAAAGCATTTGCTTAATCCGTTTCGCAAAAACGATATTCCTCAGGTGCCGGAGTTCACGATAGGTATGCTCATTGCGTCTGCCAGGGCTGGTCGCTGGTTGTATGACTGATTCACGCTTGGGGGCTGCTTTTCGCCTTCCGCTATTATGGTGCGCATAATGTATATTATGTTAAATGCACCAGAACATTTAAAAGACATGTTAAGGCGGCTGGATTCGTGCATGTCAAAAAACTTCTGGCCCATAAGTTTGATCCCTTCCCTGCCGTGACGCTGCGTAAATTCTGTTGATTTGCACCCGCTATCCTGCACACGATTTCACGCAGCACACGCCGCGCAGGCATAAAAAAACCGGCCATTGTGACCGATTCGTCAATGTCAGTGTGTCAGTCCGGGATGAAATCGTCGCGCAGCGCATCAGCGAGCGCCCACGGCATTTCAGACGGAAAACTCTTTTCACGCGCTGCAGATAACATGGCATCGCCGTAGGACTCAACAGCCATTTCCGACAGTTCCCGTTTTAATAACGGGCTTTTTTCCAGACGACGGGCAATTTTCCTGCGCTGCGCTGACATGGGCTAAAAAATCAATGGGAACCTCATTTCATGAGGTTTGATTATTCACTGTCTGCCAATGTCTTGCATTCATACTCGCCACCTACACTGGCGGCGGTCAAACATAATTCATCGGTTATCAGTTCGTATTTTAACGTCGAGCCTGGCATGACCTGCACATGCGTAACCGTATCGCCTGGCCTGTTTGTTTTTGTATACGACGCCGCCGAACATCCAAAAAAGTTGCGAAGAATTGGTAGCGATTTTACAAATGACATGTCTTACCTCAACCACCCGGTAAAAGTCATATATCGATAGCAGTATGTTACTCCAGATGAAACAATCGGTTCAGAAAGGGATATGTTCCAGCAGACAGGAATGTTATAAGGAGCTTCCCCCTTCGACACAAATAATGGTTGAGGACTGAGAACAGATGCAGCTGAATATGCTGGAAGCCATGAATATTTATGTCAATGTGGTAGAGCAAGGGAGCTTTATCCGCGCGGCGGAAGTGCTTGAGCTGCACCGCCCTGCTGTTACCCGCGCCGTTCAGAATCTGGAACATGATCTGGGCGTTAAGCTCCTGCATCGTACAACACGACAGGTCAGTATGACGGATGAAGGGGAAGAGTTTTACCAGCGTTGCCTGTCGCTCTTAAGCGAGCTGGACGACGTCCGGCGATTATTTTCCAGCACGCAACCGCCGAAAGGCCGCCTGCGCCTTGACGTCCCTATTACGCTCGCCCGGGCAGTCATCATTCCGGCTCTTGGAGATTTTCAGAACCGATACCCGGATATTGAGATTGTACTTGGCACGTCCGATCGCAAGATTGATTTGATTGCCGAGCGTGTGGACTGCGTCATACGACTTGGTGAGCTTAATGACTCCAGTTTTGTTGCCAGACGTCTGGGAACGGCAGCCATGGTGACCTGTGCTGCGCCATCTTATCTTGCGAAGCATGGCACGCCGCACTCTATCGATGAGCTGATGAAGTCCCACCGGGCTGTAAATTTTTTCAGTAATCACAGCCTGCAGATAATGGAGTGGAAATTCACGGTTGATGGCAGTATCGCGTCAATAAAAATTCCCTCCAGCATCCTGGTAGACAATTCAGAAGCGTTTCTTTCATGCGGGCTGGCGGGGTTGGGTGTTCTACACGGATTGCGTCCGTCTCTTGCACCCTTTATTGCCAGTGGAGAGCTGACAGAGATCCTCACTGATTTCCCGCCCCCGCCAAAACCGGTTTCACTGCTTTACCCGGATCGTCGGTATCTGGCACCTAAAGTTCGCGTATTCATCGACTGGCTGTGCGAGGTTTTTGGTCCGGATGCACATCTCTGATAACGCTCTTTCGTGCATATCCGACCTGACTATTGTTACTTTATCAGTAATTCTGTTTTAAAGATTGGGTGGTTTTTCGTAACAATAAAGAGGCTTAAGATCTTCTTCAGATTAATTAACTACCACAGTCGCCTAAAAGGCTGGCTGAAAATTTGTTCGAAGGAGATCACCTCATGAAGTACAACCGTATCTGCCAGATCCTGGGTATCGAAAAACCTGTTATACAAGGCCCACTGTCCTGGCTTACCGATGCAAGACTGGTTGCAGCCGTAAGCAACGCCGGTGGTTTGGGTGTGCTTGGCCCAAATGCGGGCTTAACAGCGGAAACTGCTGTATCAACGCCTGAAGAAACAGCAGAAAAAATGCGTGAAGAAATTCGTAAAACCAAAAAACTTACCGAAAAACCATTCGGGGTGAACCTTATTCCAACCCCTGAAAACGACATCTGGACTCCGCCTATCCTACAGGTAATAAAGGAAGAGGGAGTAAAAGCTGTTGTTTATACCGGTTACGGAGAAGGAGCTATTATCACTTCGCTGTTTAATGAACTAAAAGAGTCGGGTATTGCAATTATTTACCGCGATATTAATCCGACACCTGAAAATACACGTTTAGCGGAAAAAGCCGGCGCCGACATTATTGTTGCAACAGGTTTTGATGAAGGTGGCACATTGCCTGGCACCGCGCTTGGCACCTTTTCGATCGTGCCGCTGATTGCGGACTCGGTGAAGAGTGTTCCCGTCATGGCTGCAGGCGGGATTGCCGATAGCCGTACCGCCCGTGCTGCCCATGCGCTGGGAGCAGAGGGTGTCTTTGCTGGTTCGGTGTTTATTGGGACAGAAGAAAGCCGTGTGCCGCAGTCAGTAAAGGATAAAATCATTAATGCTAACGGCCTGGATTTGCTGCTTTTCCGTACTCTGCCAGATTACTACCGCTCACTGCCTGGCAAGCTGGCTGACAAGCTCGTGTCGATGGATAAAGCTGGTGCAAGCAATGAAGAACTGGCCCAGACGATGGGAGGTTTACGCGGGTTGCGTATCGGCATGCTGGAAGGTAATACAGATGAAGGATACATTGCGCTGGGCACGGGCATTGGAAATATCCGCAGCATCAAGAGCGTAGCTGAGGTCGTGAACGAGCTGGCCATTTGTTAAGGGCAGTACTGACTGCAAAAGCAATCGAACTTTGCGAAACGGCCTGGCGCGCAGCGGCCCTCTGACACAAGATGTGGTAGTGTTTTCAGACATTGAAACGCCATAGGCTGTATTCCTCCCCTACCCTGTGACTACCGGCTCACCACCGGACAAGCCGCTGTGCTTATCAGCAAAGCCGAAATGATTGTTTGAGTAACTTTACGACAATTGCTTCAAAAACTATCAAATGCCAGACTTCCGCTACCAGACGGTATACACAGTATGACTATTTCTTTTTATATGCCCCATACAAAAGCGATACGGGTGTTTTTTCTAATATCTGGATTTCATTTTTATGTGCTTTATGTTCACTAAAAATATCTGCCAGACTTTTACCTCCAAAGGCCAGGCCAATTCCCGTTGCTGCTGCTGAAAGTAATGTCAGTTGCGGCATGGCAAGAGAAGCTATACCTAACGTGGCTGTTCCTGCAAAAATTAATCCGGATGAGATCTTTTTTTTCTTTGAATTCTTAATGGCTGATTCATGCGACTTTCCATACTCTTCGACCACATTGATTAAATGTTTTGAAAAACTATCTGCCGCATCTTGCATTTGATCTGGTGTTTTTCCTTGCAAGTCATGCCTTGAGATTCTTAGTTCATGCCTTAAGGATTCCAGTTGACCTCTTTCTCTAATCTTTTTTAATTCCAGATCGGAAAGCGCAGTAAGGAATTTTACTTCCGCGGCTGAAAGGCCCATTGTAATCGCTTGCTCTTCAGAAGAAAGAGGATTTAATTTACCATAATCCTTGACCAACTGCTCCGTAGTCCATTCATGTAAAAACATATGGTTACTATAAATAACCGGATCAATGCCTAATAGTGTTGCCGATAATTGAGTTGATCGTTGTGCATAAATTGCACCTTCAACCTTACCCAGTAAGGTTGCTATAGCTGACGGCAGATCGTAATCCAGAAGATCTACCTCTCTTGTTGTAAAACTCTTTAAATCTGTATCGTAAACCCAGACCTCTTTTTCGATGTTATTGAAATTATTAAGCAATGTTTTTAATAATTCTTTATTTATTAGGATCTTCTGGAATGTTTCTTCATTTGTCCCAAAGTGCTCAAGAAACGCTAAATAAGTAGCGTAATCCATTTTTCTATCTTTAAAAAAGAGCTGACTTAGAAAAGCGGCAGATTGTTCATGATTGCGTTCTTTATCAAAATCCAGTAATTCAGGAACGATTAGAAAAATTGGATAATCATCATCAATAGTCATAAATGGGATGGCGCGAAATAGATTGGAAACATGTTCAAGTAATACCAACCTGCGCATGCGGACATAACTATTATCTGGTGGCAATGACAAAAATGAATGCAGAGAGCTAAGAGAAGGAAAATGTAATGGATCAACCATTATGATGCTATCAAAATAAATCCCCAGAGATCTAAGGTGATTAGATATGTTATAACCAAAGCGTTGAATCGGAAGTAATAATCGATAACTTTTAGACGCCCGCACTTCTGTTATAAGCGCCGCGGCGTGAGTATCCCAAAATTTATTTAGCAACACGATTAGGTTTGTAAGTTGATTATCTAACTCGGGAGAGCTAATTAGCTCTTTCAGGATGAATCTACGTAATTCTTTTAGTTCTAAATTTCTGAATGCATATTTATATTTTTCAGAAAAAGCGTTTTCCATCAATAAAACATATTCATTCTGTATGCTTTTTGTAATACTACTCATCATCTATCTCCGAACCACCACGCAACGATTTCCCAGTGTAGTGGTTCTTATCATGTGTATATTGTTAGTCATGTTATCGTAGAAAATTCAGTGGTCAATAACTCATTGAGGTAGCTACTAAAATTTGCAGTTACCAGGATTTAGGATGATTTTAAAAATGTTTATAAATTCAGGCTGCGCTGCAGTGATTGCACTGATTTCCACGTAACATGATAATCAATGGCTTTGATACCCTTTAAACGAACAAATATGAGCTTAACATGGCGACAATAAAGGATGTTGCATCTTTGGCCGGTGTATCAACCGCGACTGTATCACGTGTCATTAACCAGACCGCGTGGGTTGAACCCGTCACGCGCGAACGTGTAGAGAAAGCCATGCGCGATCTCAATTATCGCCGGAATGCCGCCGCTATCGCGCTGGCGAAACGTAGCGGCGATATGCTCGGATTGTTAACCGGCAATCTGGCTGATCCTTTTTTTGCCCACCTTGCTCGCGGCGTAGAAGATGTTTCTCGTAAGCAGCAGTATCGCTTGATGGTATGTAGCGGCGGCCACGATGAAGAAATGGAAAAAGCGGGACTGGATTTTCTGGTTAATCAAGGCTGTGAGGCTATTGTTGTACACGCCAGCCGATTACCGGATAAAGAGCTGCTGCGCTACGCAGCCCACTTTCCAGCGCTGGTTGTTGTGAATCGTTATATCGCCGGTATGGCCAACCGGTGTATCTGGCTGGAAAATCGCAGCGCCGCCAGGGAAGCGACCCGATATCTCCTGGCGAACGGGCATCGGCGCATTGCCTGTGTGACATCTGACTTGCCAATTATCGATCGTCAGGAACGCCTTGATGGTTACCGTGAGGCGCTGGAAGAATATGGTATTTCTCCAGACCCTCGCTGGGTGATTAGCGTTCCGTTTAACGAAGAAGGCGGCGAGCGGGCCGCGCATCAACTTATTAATAGCGGGCTTCCCCTTACGGCAGCGGTCACGTTTAACGATGTGATGGCCGCTGGCATTATGCGTATTCTTCATCAACGCGGCGTTCAGCTTCCGCAACAGCTCTCTATTGTCGGCTTTGATGATGTGGTGCTGGCCCGGTATCTTTATCCGGCGTTAACAACAATGCATTATCCGGTCGAACAAATGGCGCGCTGTGCCGCGCAACTGGCGATACAGTTATACCAGGGCATTACGCCGCCGCCCAGCAGCAATCATTTCAATGCCGAACTGGTGATCCGCGATTCTGTCGCGCCCTATTTTTCACGATGAACGCGTCGTCAACAGTAAAAACTGTGATGACTATCAAATTAACCCTTCTCATGTAATCGGTTACATGGACGAAAGTAATGGATCACAGTAGTGAGAAGCGTATCCCCCTACCCTTGAGCTACCTTACTGACCGGAGCTCCATTATGAGTGCATCACAAAACAAGAAGAAAACGCTGTCATTGGGTTTAGCGCTAATCCCAGTCATCTCCATGTTGTTATTGTTGATTATCGGTTACGGCATCATGGGGCTACGTATCGAACCGCTCCTTCTGTGCTCTGCGGCGGTAGCGGCAGGCATTGCATGGTGGCAAGGATACTGTTGGGAAGACATCATCAACTCAGTGGTGGATAAGCTGGCTAAAGCAATGCCGGTTATCATGATCCTGATCTGCGTGGGCGGTTTGATTGGCACCTGGATGTTTAGTGGCACCATTCCCTACATGGTGTACTGGGGGCTAAAACTCATAAGCCCGGAATATATTTTGATTGCAGCCTTCTTTTTAACCAGCGTGGTCTCCGTCTGTACCGGTACATCGTGGGGGTCCGCCGGGACGGTTGGCGTTGCGTTAATGGGGGTTGCCGCCGGGCTGGACGTGTCTCTTGCAGCAGCAGCTGGCGCCGTTGTTTCTGGCGCTTATTTCGGCGACAAAATCTCACCGTTGTCCGACTCGACTAACTTTGCCGCGATTGTCGCAGACACTACTCTGTTTGAGCATATTCAGCATTTACTTTGGACGACCCTGCCAAGTTTCCTGCTTGCCGCCGTGGTTTATCTTATCGCCGGACACAGTAATATGCTGGGCGAGGTGGCCACGCCGCAGCGCGTTACGGACATCATCCACTCGCTGGAGTCGCTATACCATTTTAATATTGTTCTTATTTTGCCGCCGGTGATCGTACTGTGGGGCGCAATTCGCAAGAAGCCTGTCATCCCATTAATGTTAAGCGCCTGCGTACTTGCCTTGTTCCTCGGCGTCATCATGCAGGGACTGAGCATCAAACAGGGACTGGACGCTTTCATTGATGGATTTGATATCGCCATGTTCCCACAAGGCGCAGAAGGTGTCGTGGCCGATGTTCCGCGCCTGCTAAACCGGGGCGGAATGTTCTCGATGATGGGAACAATACTGTTAGTTTTCTGCGCTTTTTCATTTGCCGGAGCGCTAACGTTAACCGGCGCGTTAACGATCATCATTAACCGACTGCTGACCATTATTCATAGCGTTGGTCAACTCATTGCCGCCACTATCGGCACCACAATTTTGGTCACAGGAGCGACCAGCGACGGTAAACTGGCATTGTTAGTTCCCGCCGAACTGTTTAAAGATGCCTATCGTCGTATGGGGCTGGATACTAAAAACCTTTCACGGACGATAGAAGATGCCGGAACCGTTATCGAACCTCTCCTGCCGTGGACCTCGGCTGGCGTCTACATGGCGACCACGCTGGGCGTTAGCACGCTTGATCTTCTGCCCTGGGCTATCCAGTGCTATGCGGCGATCTTCTTCGCATTAATTTATGGTTTTAGCGGAATTGGTATTGCCAGAACTGCCTCCGCTTCAGAAAAGTCGCCGCAAACGTCAGTGACGAAATAATAAGGAAACAAGATGGATTTTAACCAGATTATCAATCGCAACAATACTGGTTCGGTAAAGTGGGATTTTATTGAGCGTCACTTTGGCGACGGCGCTGGAAAACTGCTGCCGATGTGGGTTTCTGATTTCGATTTTGCCTGCCCGCCTGAGGTTCAGGCGGCATTGCATCAGCGAATCGAGCACGGCGTATTTGGCTATAGCGAACGCGATGAGGCCTATTTTAACGCCCTGCTTCACTGGTTTTCATCACGCCACCAGCTCACGTTAAAACAAGAATGGGTATGCAGCGTGGAAGGCGTCGTACCAGGGTTGGCGCTCTTAGTGCAAATGTTGACGCATCCAGGCGACGGCGTAGTGGTACAGGGGCCATACTATGGCTCCTTCGCCAAAATAATCACGCTTAATGGTAGAAAACTGCTGGAGAATCCCCTTAGCGAGTCGCCGGACGACGGCTACCAGATGGATTTTTGCCAACTGGAAAGGCTGTTTCGCCATGAGCGCCCTCCGCTGATGATTTTGTGTAATCCACATAATCCAACCGGGCGTTGCTGGTCGGCCAACGAGCTGGAGCAACTGCTTTTATTATGTGAAGCTTATGATGTCACTCTCATCTCGGATGAAATATGGGCCGATCTATTGCTGCCCGGCGAAACCTTTACCTCGGTACTGCATTTAGGGGAGCGCTGGCATAAACGGGTCATCTCCGCCACTGCGGCCAGCAAAACGTTTGGCTTATCGTCGTTGCGAATTTCTAATTTTCTCATTCCCGATCCTACGCTTCGCCAGCGATTCCTGTCTCGTCTGGACGCTCATGGGCTGGACGTCTTTAACGCCCTCTCCGTTCAGGCGGCGACTATCGCATGGAATGAAAGCAGACAGTGGCTGGATTCGCTACTGGATTACCTGGCGGAAAACCGCCGCTGGTTTGTTGAACAGGCGACAGAGCACCTTCCCTGGGCAAGAATTGTCCCGGCGCAGGGAACCTATTTATTATGGATGGATTGTAAAAAACTGGGACTGGATGACGAACAGCTAAAATGGGTAATGGCGGATGTCGCGGGTATTGCTCCTTCAATGGGCAGCGGCTTTGGCCCGGCGGGCAGCGGATTTATCCGTTTAAATCTGGGATGTCCACGTACCTACCTTGAAATGGCAATAGACGGCCTGAAGCGAATATCGGTGAAGACAATCAAAGGAATACCAACAGGCGGATGAATTTTTCGGGCGGTAAACTGACAACGGTGTTATTTCTGCGACATGATATCGCCTGAGCGCCAGTAAAAAAACCGGCCATCAAGGCCGGTTGGGTCCGGAGCGCGGTTTTACTATCAGGGGCGTCTGAATAATACGATGCTGCGCCCGGCCAGATCGAAATCCATTTCTTCGGTAATCCGCATTCCCTGCTGCGCGTTATCGGCAGTCGTCAGTTCAAGTACCCAGCCGCCTTCTCCCCACATCGGAATACGGAACGGTACGCTGCCTTCAAACGGATTGAAAAGCAGTAAGGCGTCATGCCAGATTCCCGCTTCCGGCTGGAGATCGGGTCGACTAATGCATACGCCTATCGTCGATCCCTCATCCCATTGTTCGGATTGCTGCGCCCCTCCGCCGGCGTTAAACCAGCGGATCTCCAGACCGTCACGCCAGCTCTCCCGGCGCAGCAACGGTTGCGTGGCGCGCAGTTGAATCAGATGACGGGTAAACTCCCGTAGCGCATTGGCGGTTTCCGGCAAATTATCCCAGTGGACCCACGATATTTCACTGTCCTGACAGTAGCCATTGTTATTGCCCATCTGACTGCGGCCAAACTCATCGCCCGCTAATAACATTGGCGTACCGTGCGAGAAAAGCAAGGTGGTCAGGAAATTACGTTTCTGTTGCTCGCGTATCGCATTGATGCCTTCGTCGTCGGTTGGCCCTTCTGCGCCATAGTTACAGGAGCGGTTATCATTATGCCCGTCATTATTATCTTCGCCATTGGCTTCATTATGTTTGTCGTTATAAGACACCAGATCGTTCAGCGTGAAGCCGTCATGGGCTGTAATAAAGTTAACGCTTGACCAGGGGCGACGGCCGCGCAAATCATAGAGATCGCCGGAACCCAGCAGGCGTGCGGCGAAATCATTTGTGACGTTGTCACCTTTCCAATATTCGCGCACCGTATCGCGGTATTTATCATTCCATTCGCCCCACCCTGGTGGAAAACCGCCAACCTGATAGCCGCCCGGTCCGATATCCCAGGGTTCGCCAATCAGTTTCAGTTTTGCCAGCACCGGGTCTTGCGTTACCGCATCAAAAAAGCCGCCTCTCTGATCAAAGCCTTCCGGCTCACGACCAAGAATGGTGCCCAAATCAAAACGAAAGCCGTCGACATGCATTGACTCCGCCCAATAGCGAAGGGAATCCATCACCATTTGCAGTACCCGTGGATGAGAGGTATTGACGGTATTACCTGTCCCTGTATCGTTAATGTAATAGCGATGCTGATCGGGCATGGTGCGATAGTAAGAGAAGTTATCGATACCTTTAAATGACAGCGTGGGGCCAAGCTCATTCCCTTCTGCCGTATGGTTATAGACCACGTCCAGTATCACTTCGACGCCGGCATCATGGAAAGCGCGCACCATATCGCGGAATCCCTGAATACCTTTTGGACCATAGTAGCGCGTCGCCGGCGCAAAAAAGCCCAGCGAGTTGTATCCCCAGAAATTTTTCAGTCCTTTATCGAGCAGATGCTGATCGTCCGGGAACCAGTGAACGGGTAAAAGCTCGACGGAGGTAATACCCAGACTTTTAATGTAATCCACGCTGGCTTTATGCCCCATGCCCTCAAACGTACCGCGTAGAGGCTCAGGGATCGCGGAATTAAGCTGGGTAAAGCCTTTTACATGCGTTTCATAAATAATGGCGTTCGACCACGGTATGGAAGGCCGTTGTCTATCCTCCCAATTCGCCTCAGCCGGATCAATCACCCGGCATTTAGGCGTAAATGGCGCGCTATCCTGGTCATCAAAGGTCAAATCTTTATCGTCATGAAGTAATTGATACGCGAAATGCGCATCGTTCCACTGAATATCGCCCACCAGCTCACGGGCATAAGGGTCGATAAGCAGCTTGTTGGGGTTAAAACGATGACCATTTTCCGGGTCATAAGGACCGTAAACGCGGTACCCATACAGCGCGCCGGGCTGCAACTTCGGGACATAGCCGTGCCATATTTCGTCGGTATATTCCGGTAACTCCAGACGAGCGATTTCATGCTCCCCGCTCGGATCGTAAAGGCAAAGCTCGACGCGTTCCGCATGGGCGGAAAAAATAGCGAAATTCACACCTTCGCCGTCATAATTTGCGCCAAGCGTATGGCTGTATCCTGATCTGATTTCAAAAGCCCTGTTTGTTGTCATTCTCTTTCTCCACCCACGGTAAACGTTGTCCTGTCACGGCACATCAACACATAAACTCAGTCGCTCATTAAAACCAGTACGCCGCCCTGATGTGAGGCCAACGACAGGCGTTCACCAGGCATTAACCTCTCCTGGGTAAGCACATTGCGATAACGATGCTGATTAAGCTGTCCGGGTATAATAATGTCTGTTCCTGCCCAGAAACCGCTATGCGATTGTGACAATAAGCCGTCACATTCGGCGAACACCAGTCGGGGCGCAACAACAATCAGCGCATCATCATGATTGACTCTGGCGTAAGCAATGACCTTGTCGGCACGCTGACCAACAGCCCGCAGCGGTATATAGTCGCCAAAACGGAAGAGCTCATGATTCTGCTGACGCAGACGCAGTAATGCAGCGGTGACATACTGATTCACCTGCCCGTTCAGCCAACTCTCTTCGCGCGAGAAAACTCCCGGCGTCAGTTGGTCTAACTGCTGCGCCAGCGTGGCGAAATCCGGTTCGCGGCGGTTGTCGGGATCGACAAGACTAAAATTCAACGCCTCGCTCCCCTGATAGATATCAGGTACCCCCGGCGCGGTTAATTTGATAACGGTCTGCGTCAGGCTGTTAACCAGCCCTGCGCGGATGAAGGGTTGCAAGGAACGATAAAAATCCTGCAAAAATGTCTGATTATCCGGTGCCAGTAAATAACGGGCGTAATCAAGCATTGCCGTTTCGTAAGCCTCATTACTGTCCACCCAATCGGTACGCAGCTTCGCTTCGCGTAGCGCTTTCTCCACAAAGGCTTCAAAGCGTGTTTTCAGCGCGTTTAGGCCTGTTTCGTCCTGTGGTTGTAGCACCGGGGGCCAGACGCCGGTCAGCGCCTGATATAACATCCACGTATCCGCCGATTTTGGCGCAGTGCCATCATTCAAAAATTTGACATGGGTCTGGTTCATCTGCCGCCAGCGGGCAAGGCATTCGCTCCACTGTTCCGGCGCTTCGGTAAGCGTATACAGGCGTGCTCGCGCATCCTCGCCTCGCTTGGTATCGTGGGTCGACGTACCGGATAACGCATCAGGCTGTCGCGCCTGTCGGGTTTTCATCTCATGGTGAAAGCGTTCGATGGAGAAGTGATGCGTGACGGGCTCGGCGCCGACTTCATTTAACGCCAGTCCCATGTTTTGACGAAAGAAAAGCGTATCCTCTACCGATTTCGCCATCAGCGGACCGGTGAGTTGCTGGAACCGAACGCGAAACTGTGTCGCCTCCTCCTGGCTGGAGGTGGGAACATCGCCGGTAAGAAGACGGCTCAGAAATGTAAGCGCTTCTGGCTGCGGAGGGTTTTCAAGCGTCTTTACCCGTTCCACAATACGGTGTAACAGGCAAATATCGGTCGGCGGTAGCCCTTCTGCCGTGCCGTAAGTGCGATATACGGGAAAGGCAATTAATAACTCGCGTAACGCCTGCCGAACGACGCTCTCTTCCTGTGCGATCTGTAGCTCGCTGGCAATCGACAGCGCAAGTGCGAGCAGCCGGGTAAATTCCCCCTCGAAATTGCGATCGACCATCAGCAATTTAGCCGCCCGTAATTCCGCCCGCATATCCACTGGCGCGCCTTTTACAGTCTCGTAAGCCTGGCGCAGATTGTCTATCTGCTCATCGTCAACCAGCACCTCCGCCAGCGAGGCGATGAATTCATAGCCTGTGGTGCCGGAAACCGGCCAGTCATCAGGAAGTTGCTCGCCTTTAGCGAGAATTTTTTCCACGGTGATATAGCACGCCGGCCCCACTTCCTGACGTAAACGCGCAAGATAGACTTTCGGATCGGCAAGGCCGTCGATATGATCGATACGTAAACCGTCAACCGCCCCTGTTCTGACCAGCTCCAGAATCAGCCGATGTGTATCGTCGAAGACGGTTTTATCTTCCACCCGCATTCCCACCAGCCCTGTGACCTCAAAGAAACGCCGATATGAAAGCGAGCGGGCGGCCTCGCGCCAGGACATTAATTTCCACGGCTGGCGCTCATGCAAATCAGCAATAGCGGCTTTATCGGTAAGCGCCAGTATTTCGGCCTCGCGCCCCTGCCACGTCGCCGGCGCAAGCGGATAATAGTTATCATAATAGGCGAACGTGGGTTTACCCGTAGCGGGATCGGGCTTGATCGCAATTTCTCCGTTTTCCAGCACGGCGTCAAACGTGTCGCCTAAAAAAGGCAGCGTCAGTCGGCGCGACCAGTCAATATCGAAATGGCGGGCGTAACGGCTCTCCTTGCCATATTCAAGCACGTCGCGCCACCAGGCGTTTTCCAGCGAGCTGGCCATGTGATTAGGCACAATATCGATGATCAATCCCAGACCTTGCGCTTTAAGTTCAGCCACCAGTCTTTCAAATCCTTCGCGCCCGCCAATAGAGGGCTCAATCTCATTCGCATCGGTGACATCATAACCATGCGTTGACGCTTTGGTGGCGGTAAAGATGGGTGAGGCATAAAGATGGCTGATACCCAAATTTTTAAGGTAAGGCACCAGCGCCGCAGCGCGATCGAAGGTCATGCCATTACGAAACTGAAGACGATACGTTGCAGTTGGGATCATGATGCAGACTCTCCCTGGGCTAAGCGGACAATAAGAGAATGTTGGGAAAGCGACCCGGTGGATTCATTAGGCCAGGCGAAGAGAGTCTTACCCGGTAAATCGGGCAGCAATACCGTCGTAGCGCTAATATTCAGCGCCAGTGACAGTGTTCCTCCCGGAAAACGCCAGCTAACGGCAATAAACCCGGGCGCGGTTTGCAATACCGTTCCTGAGCTCTCACGGGCAGCGGACAACAGCGGCACGATATGCTTCTGGCGCAAAAGCAGTAGTTCGCGGGTAAACGCCAGCCACGCTTTACCCTCTTCACTGTGCTGTTGCTTCCAGTTAAGTTTTGAGCGTTGAAAGGTCTCTGGCGCATTCGGGTCCGGAACATTTTCCCCTGCATGATCGGCAAACTCTTTTGCGCGACCTTCACGAACGGCGCGGGCTAAATCCCCATGGAAATCGGTAAAAAAAAGAAAAGGACGGCTTTCGCCATACTCTTCGCCCATAAAAAGCAGCGGAATATGCGGTGAAAGCAGCAACGTGGCGAGCAATACTTTTGTTCGTTCAGCGCCCGCCAGGGTTATCAGTCTGTCGCCCTGGGCGCGGTTACCGACCTGATCGTGGTTCTGAATAAAATCCACAAAGGTGACCGGGGGTTGTCCGGTACTTTTTACGCCGCGAGGTTCGCCGGTTTGTGGTGAAATTTCTCCCTGATAAGCGAATCCTTCGGCCAGCGCCCTTGCGAGGTGTTTTTCCGGGGCATCAGCAAAATCGTTGTAGTAGGCCTGGGTCTCTCCGGTCGCAAAAACGTGGACGGCATTATGAAAATCGTCATTCCATTCGGCGGTAAACAGCGGCGCATTGCCATCCTGATCTCGGGGATGCAGAGAAATAATATTGCGGCTATCTTCGGTAGTCAGATGAATGGGTCTGTCGGTAATGTCTTCCCGAATACGTTGTGCGATTTCAACCAGCACATGCCTGGCGCTACTGTCCTCAATCTGATCGATAGCGTCAAAGCGTAAGCCGTCGAGATGGTATTCTGTCAGCCAGTATAACGGCGCCTCGATGATATAGCGCCGCACGGCGTCGACATCATAGGCGATACCATTTCCCCACGGCGTCATGCGCTCTTTGTGGAAAAACGCCGGTGCCAATAGCGGTAAATAATTTCCTTCCGGGCCGAAATGGTTCAGCACAATATCCAGGACGACGGAAAGACCATACCCATGCGCGGCGTCAATAAACGCCTTGAAATCATCCGGCGTCCCATAGGCAGAATGCGGCGCGTAAAGCAGTACGCCGTCATAGCCCCAGCCACGCTCGCCGCCAAATTGCGCAACGGGCATCACTTCAATAACGGTAACGCCGAGTTCAGCGAGATAAGGCAGCTTCGCTATTGCGGCGCGGAAAGTGCCTTCCGGAGTGAACGTGCCTGTATGCATCTCGTACACCACGGCCTGCTCCCAACGGCTACCTTTCCACCCGGTGTTGCGCCACGCGTAGCTGCCTGGATCAACCACATATGACGGACCGTTGACGTCAGTTTTTTGGGCGCGGGAAGCCGGATCGGGGACCACCATGCCATCGCTGAGTACAAAATTATACTCCGTACCTGGCGTCACCCCGGAGACGTCCAGCGTAAACCAGCCGTCACCGCTCACCTGCATTTCCTGGTCTTTACCCGCAAGCCTGAGCATGACCTTTTGCTGACCGGTGGCCCAAAGACGAAAGCGGACGACATCAGCGGCGATATATTCAGCCCCCCAGCTTTTGCAAAAAATTTTTGAACTCATTTGTCGCTCCGTTTAACCCATAACCTCTACAGCATCCGAAAAACAAGCATAGACTATGGGGCTAATTTTTACGTGACACTGTCACTTAACAGGCATTCTTTTTCCTATCTGCGTGTAAAACCGTGGAATTATTGTCGGGATTGCTCAGATGTACCGAAGTGCGCGGTATCGCCTCGCCCGTGTTCGCCAGAGCCCTGAACACGCTGTAGCTGGATAACCTCCCCCTGCTCCCAGGCGTTAGCCCCCTTAACAACGGGATGCTCAGGCAGATCCTGCCGCTCGCGTTTAATGGCCTGGGTATCAATTCCCAGACGGCGATCCCGATCGGCCAGCAGCGCGGGGTCAAGCTGCCCGTCGCCAGTAAAGCCCATCATCAGCGCAGGGATACCCATTGGCAGGGTTTTATCCCGGTCGGTATGCCAGGTGTGCCAGGTCTTGCCATAAGTATTAACAATCTTACTCATCAACGCTTTATCAGCGACCTGCGGTAAGCCAGGCGCCACCAGGCTACCGGATTTCACCTCGTACTGGTGGCTGTGCCACAGTTTTTTCTCCTCGGGAGGAAGCGTTTTAAATAAACGTTCGCTGATAATGTACTCCACCCCCATCAGGCGCGCGTTTTTCGTATTGCCGTCGTAAATCACCGCCTGCATGACATCTTCGTTCAGGGCGGTAACGTAATGGTGCGCTTCCATCTGTCCGTTTTTATCACCGCTATAAAAATGGAACCCGTCAAGGTAGGTACTGATGGCATCGACAGGTGGTCTGGATTGAATAGCCGCCGCGCCTGTTTCCAGGGTACGTAATTTGGCAGAGGTTTTTTCCCCGGGAATAGGCGTTTGCGGCGGCGTATTATTGGCGCCGCATCCGGCCAGAAAAGAAATGATAAAGAGTGCCAGCGGTAAAATTTTCATTAGGTCTCCATATAGTGAAAGGGCTCTAATGAAAATAGTGCAATACCACGTGATTGGTAGAAGAAATGGAAGATGTTATTTGTGACGGCGTCACAAATAGTAAAACCCGACACACAGGCCGGGTTTTGATATCAGTTTACTCTTATTTTGAGAGTTCTTTCTTGATTTCGTCTTTTATTTTGCTTAATTCACTCTGCGGGTTTTTCTTACAAAGCTCAACGGCCAGCGGCACTGCTGTCGTCTCAGTTTCCTGGAAATCAACGTAGTCCCCGCCTTTAAAATCTTCATCTTCATTCAGCACCCAGAAAGCGACTGGCGCCATCGTCTGCGGATTTAGGTCAACAAACTCCTGGCAGCTCATACCTTTAGGCGTAACGTTTGTTTTAGTAGTATCTGTTGCCGCATTCACGCTAACACTGGTTACCAGCGCTGCCACGATAATACCTGCTGTAGCAAGGGAGAATTTATTCATTGTTGTTGCTCCAATAATTATATAAATAACCTCTACATCTGCGCGTTAACCCGTTAATGTAGAACGCAGAAAATAATACCCCTCCTCTCTCAGGAATAAAGATCACCCTCCGCGATATGGCTATTATTGATATTTACGTTGACTGATTTTGATGTTTGATGAATAAAGCAACATGGCGAGCAGATTTTAGGGCGAAAAAGTAGGCCACGACAATAGCCACTGACGTGGTCTACGGTACGTTGAGGTGATAGAAATACGGCAGCCGGGAGCGAGCCCTCCGTCTGAAGGTATATTCATCAGCCCGATCAACCCATCGTTACCGGGCTGGAGAGGTTATCAGGCGTTAAGCTGGTAGTCGAGGGTGATTTCCGCATTCAGAACCTGCGATACCGGGCACCCGGCTTTTGCTTTCTGGATGATTTGATCGAAAGTTGAAGCATCAATATCTGCTACCGCGACTTTGCTTTGTAGCGCAATTTTGGTAATGGCGAAGCCCGCCTCCACCTTATCAAGCGATACGTCAGCGGTGGTGTCAATGGATGTCGGCGTAAATCCAGCCTCTCCCAGCATGAGTGATAGCGCCATGGAGAAACAGGCCGCATGTGCGGCGCCAATTAACTCTTCCGGGTTGGTTCCCTGCGCGCCTTCGAACCGGGTATTGAATCCATACGGTTGTTGATTAAGCACGCCGCTTTCTGTTGATACAGTACCTTTACCTCGTTTGATGTCGCCTTCCCAGTGTGCCTGACCTTTCTTATGGATTGTCATTTTTGCTCTCCTGTTGGCTCAAAAAATAAAGTATAGACCATGCTGCTAATCTGCGTTGTCCATGCCGATGGAGGTAGCATGTTGTCGATTACCCGCACTTCAGATATAGAAAATAGTTGTATACTTTTTCAATGATGGATATTAAACCAACAGGCCTCACTTTCTTTAAAGAATATATCCCTCCTTTTATCCTTACTTTTTCTTCTGGAGGCGTATTCCATTATGTATATTTTAATTCAAATTAAGATTTGTCTTATCTCGTTGTAATAAAGGATAAAAATCGCAATAACTAGCCTTTTAAATGTATATTAATTGACCACTATTTGTATGAGGATATGTAATTGGCAAACGTAATATATTTTCTTGTGGGGTAAGCAATTAGAGTTCCGCCTTGCGTTAAAATAACTCCAGGACTAATCTTAACCACAGCCGCAAAAATATTTGCCATGCTGAATACGAATTAATTTTCTGCGAGCCGTACTAAATAAATACATGTTCACGGAGGCATTATATGTTTACTTATCACTCAGCAAATACCTCAGCAGCACAACCGGCCCTGGTCAACGCGATTGAACAAGGATTACGCGCGGAGTTAGGCGTTGTCACTGAAGATGATGTTTTAATGGAGCTGACCAAATGGGTTGAGGCTTCCGACAATGACATCCTCAGTGACATCTACCAGCAGACCATCAACTATGTGGTAAGCGGGCAGCACCCGACTCTGTAAAACCTGCTATGCTGTATCGGCAACCTTAGGGGTTACGTTTCTTTCGCGTAAGCGAATTTGTCCTTAAAACTAGCAACAGGATTGAGGAGTTAACATGAAATCGAACCGTCAGGCTCGTCATATACTTGGACTGGATTACAGAATTTCCAACCAGCGTAAGGTTGTTACTGAAGGCGACACCAGCAGCGTGGTGAATAACCCAACCGGCAGAAAGCGCCGCGCCGATAGCCAAAAGTAATCGTACAGTCCTGAAATGACGTTAAACACCATTGCATCTGCAATGGTGTTTTTGTTTATAGGAATGACCTTAACGTCTCACAATGCTTTATACTCAGGGTCGGTTCCCTGGTGGAAGGCAATATATGATGATAAACGACGGTGCCAGGGACAGTTATTCGAAAAAGAGTGAGTAACATGGAAACTACAACCAAGAAAGCACGTTCCCTTTATATCCCTTACGCTGGCCCTGTATTGCTGGAATTCCCCCTGTTAAACAAAGGCAGCGCTTTTAGCGTAGAAGAGCGCCGCAACTTCAATTTGTCAGGGCTGCTGCCGGAGGTCGTCGAGTCGATTGAAGAACAGGCCGAACGCGCCTGGCTCCAGTATCAGGGGTTTAAAACAGAAATCGATAAGCATATTTACCTGCGTAACATCCAGGATACCAACGAAACGCTCTTTTATCGACTGGTGCAAAACC
Organism: Salmonella sp. NW722; assembly: GCF_051702785.1. Classification (NCBI taxonomy): domain Bacteria; kingdom Pseudomonadati; phylum Pseudomonadota; class Gammaproteobacteria; order Enterobacterales; family Enterobacteriaceae; genus Salmonella; species Salmonella sp. NW722. Next base: position 221,092 of record NZ_JAMMIN010000001.1, on the reverse strand, counting down.
ATCTTGAAGAGATGATGCCGGTTATCTATACCCCGACCGTGGGCGCGGCCTGTGAGCGCTTCTCTGAGATTTATCGCCGGGCGCGCGGCGTATTTATCTCTTATCCGAACCGTCACAATATGGACGACATTTTGCAGAATGTGCCTAACCACAACATTAAAGTTATTGTGGTGACGGATGGCGAGCGGATTCTGGGGCTTGGCGATCAGGGCATCGGCGGGATGGGGATCCCTATCGGTAAGCTGTCATTATACACAGCCTGCGGCGGCATTAGTCCGGCCTATACCCTTCCCGTTGTGCTGGATGTCGGCACCAACAATCAACAGTTACTCAACGATCCGCTTTACATGGGCTGGCGTCATCCGCGCATTACCGACGATGAGTATTATGCGTTCGTCGATGAGTTTATTCAGGCCGTTAAGCAGCGCTGGCCAGATATCCTGCTACAGTTCGAAGATTTCGCGCAGAAAAACGCAATGCCGCTGTTGACGCGCTATCGTGATGAGATTTGCTCCTTTAACGATGATATTCAGGGCACCGCAGCCGTGACCGTCGGTACGTTGATCGCCGCCAGCCGCGCTGCCGGCAGTCAGCTTAGCGAGCAGAAAATCGTTTTTCTCGGCGCGGGTTCCGCCGGATGTGGGATTGCTGAACAAATCATCGCGCAGACTCAGCGTGAAGGTTTAAGCGAAGATGCCGCCCGACAGAACGTTTTTATGGTCGATCGCTTCGGCCTGTTGACGGACCGGATGCCTAATTTATTGCCGTTCCAGGCAAAACTGGTGCAGAAATGCGACAATCTCCAGCACTGGGATACCGAAAATGACGTGCTGTCGCTGCTGGATGTGGTGCGTAACGTGAAGCCGGATATTCTGATCGGGGTTTCCGGCCAGACCGGGCTCTTTACTGAAGAGATCATCCGCGAGATGCATAAGCATTGCCCTCGCCCGATCGTCATGCCGCTCTCTAATCCCACCTCTCGCGTGGAGGCCACGCCACAGGACATTATCGCCTGGACGGAAGGCAACGCGCTGGTGGCAACCGGCAGCCCATTCTCGCCGGTCATCTGGAAAGATAAGGTTTATCCGATCGCACAATGTAATAACGCCTATATTTTCCCCGGCATCGGTCTGGGGGTTATCGCTTCCGGCGCATCGCGCATTACTGATGAAATGCTGATGTCAGCCAGTGAGACGCTGGCGAAACATTCTCCGCTGGTGAATAACGGCGAAGGATTAGTGTTGCCAGCGCTTAAAGACATCCAGGTCGTGTCGCGCGCTATCGCTTTTGCCGTAGGTAAAATGGCGCAGCAACAAGGCGTAGCGGTGAAAACCTCTGCGGAAGCGCTGCAACAGGCGATTGACGATAACTTCTGGAAACCGGAATACCGCGACTACCGTCGGACTTCCATTTAATACGTACCCGGCGGTGAATGCCGCCGGATATCACTTTCTTCTTTAGTTTTGGCGAGTCTGTCGACACACCTGAATTCCTTTCCCTGCTTATTTGTCAAGCTACTAATATTAGCCACCTTTATGTATTGAACGGGGATTTATCAGGATAATCCTGGCTAAACTATTACATTGTATTTCTGCCGCCTTGCATAACTCATCAGAAATATTAATCCTAAAGAGGTAATAGCGCCTTACCTGCTATTACTTACCTGCTATGCAGTTCACTATTAATAAAAGGAGAAGGTTATGAAAGCTGCTGTTGTCACACAAGATCATCAGGTTGATGTTACTGAGAAAACGCTGCGTCCCCTTCGCCACGGTGAAGCTTTGCTAAAAATGGAGTGCTGCGGCGTATGCCATACCGATCTACACGTGAAAAACGGCGATTTCGGTGACAAAACCGGCGTTATTCTGGGACACGAAGGCATTGGCGTCGTGGCGGAAGTCGGTCCTGGTGTCACCTCGCTGAAACCCGGCGATCGCGCGAGTGTCGCGTGGTTTTATGAAGGATGCGGACACTGTGAGTATTGCAATACGGGCAATGAAACCTTATGCCGCAACGTGAAAAATGCCGGTTACACGGTAGATGGCGGCATGGCCGAAGAGTGTATTGTCGTCGCGGATTATGCGGTGAAAGTACCGGAAGGTCTGGACTCTGCGGCGGCAAGTAGTATTACCTGCGCGGGCGTTACCACCTATAAAGCGGTGAAGATTTCTCATATTAAACCTGGCCAGTGGATTGCCATCTACGGTCTGGGCGGTCTGGGTAATCTGGCCTTGCAGTACGCGAAAAACGTTTTCAATGCGAAAGTGATCGCCATTGATGTCAATGATGGACAACTGAAACTGGCCGAGGAAATGGGCGCAGATCTGACCATTAATTCACGTACGGAAGATGCGGCTAAAATTGTGCAGGAAAAAACCGGTGGCGCGCACGCAGCGGTGGTTACCGCGGTCGCTAAGGCGGCGTTTAATTCCGCAGTAGATGCCGTTCGTGCCGGAGGTCGCGTGGTGGCAGTCGGGCTGCCGCCAGAAGCCATGAACCTTGATATCCCTCGCCTGGTGCTGGATGGCATTCAGGTTGTCGGTTCGTTGGTGGGGACACGCCAGGATCTGACCGAAGCCTTCCAGTTCGCGGCGGAAGGAAAAGTCGTACCAAAAGTCGCTCTACGTCCGCTTGAAGATATCAACGTTATTTTTAAAGAGATGGAACAAGGGCAAATTCGTGGCCGTATGGTCATCGATTTCCGTCGTTAAACGATTTGCTGTGGTCGTCTGAGTATACAGACAGCAGATGAAAACAAGGCGCTACGAGGATAGCGCCTTGTTTATCAGATCGCGAAAGAATTACTGAATACCTTTTTCGCTCTCTTTTTTTGCTTCCGCCTTCTCGATTTCACGATACCAGCGTGGATGATGTTTCTTCGCCCAGCGACGGCTGACCTTCCCTTCGATCATGCCTTTAATCGAGCCTTTCACCCAAAACGCCATATACATATGGATGAGGATCGCGTGCATTAAAATAATGCCCGCCGCCGCATGAATTAACAGGCTATAACGCACCACCTGCATGGGGAAATACTGCGCGAAATACGGACGCCAGATAATCACGCCAGTCACCAGCAGCACAAAAATCATGCTCATAATGGACCAGAACATCATCTTCTGTCCGGCATTGTATTTGCCGACATCCGCCACCTTATGCTCATTGCCTTTCAATACTTCGACAATATTTTTCAGCCACGGAATGTCTTTTTTATCCGGGATGTTGTGGTGGACGAAACGCACGAACATAAACATCAGCGCGATGAAAATGGCAATACCGAAGAACGGGTGCAAAATACGTCCCATCTGCGGCGTGCCGAAGGTTTGCGTCAGCCATTGTAGCGTCGGGAAGAAAAACGAAATCCCCGACAGCGCTACCAGGAAGAAGCAGATCACCACCGTCCAGTGACAGGCGCGGTCGACAAATTTCGTGCGCACAATCATTTTCGACTTACTCATGATGATCCTCCTCATCGTCGTCCGTTTCTTTATTCGGGCCAATACCGATGTAGTGGTAAATCAGACCGGCGAAAGTGGCGATAAAGCCCGCTGCGGCCAGCGGTTTTAGCGCCCCTTTCCACAGATTGATTGAGGTATCGATCTGCGGATCTTTTGGCAAGCCGTGGTACAACTCCGGCTGATTGGCATGGTGCAGCACATACATGACGTGCGTACCGCCGACGCCCTGCGGGTTGTAGATACCGGCATGTTCAAAGCCGCGCGCTTTTAACTTCTCCACGCGTTGCTCACCCAGTTCCAGCATCTCTTTTTTGGTGCCGAAGTGAATAGCCCCGGTCGGACAAGTTTTGACGCAGGCCGGTTCCTGGCCCACGCTGACGCGATCGACGCAGAGCGTACATTTATAAACGCGGTTGTCCTCTTTGTTGAGGCGCGGAATATTAAACGGACACCCGGCGATACAGTAACCACAGCCGATACAGTGTTCAGATTGAAAGTCAACAATCCCGTTCGCGTACTGGATGATAGCCCCGGCAGATGGACAGGCTTTAAGACAGCCTGGATCTTCACAGTGCATACAACCATCTTTACGAATCAGCCACTCCAGCTTGCCGTTCTGCTCGGTTTCGGTAAAGCGCATCACCGTCCAGGACTTGGCGCTGAGATCGGCAGGGTTATCGTACACCCCAACACAATGACCAACGTTATCGCGAATATCGTTCCATTCAGAACAGGCTACCTGGCAGGCTTTACAGCCGACACAGGAGGAGACGTCGATCAGTTTCGCGACTTCGGCTTTGTAATCACGCGCCTGCGGAGGCGGCGTGATGGCGTTTGTTGCGGACCGTTTAATAATGTCCTGCGTTTCCATAGACATATGTTCGCCTCCCTTACGCCTTCTCGATGTTAACTAAAAACGCTTTGTATTCCGGCGTTTGCGAGTTGGCATCACCGACATTTGGCGTCAGAGTATTGGCGATATAGCCTTTGCGCGCGACACCCTCAAAGCCCCAGTGAATCGGGATCCCCACCGTTTCAACCTGCTGACCGTTGACATGCAGAGTGCGAAGACGACGAGTTACCACCGCGACCGCGCGAATAAACCCGCGTTTACTGCTCACCTTCACATAGTCGCCGTTAGCAATACCTTTCGCTGCCGCCAGCGTCTCACTGATCTCCACAAACTGTTCCGGCTGAGCGATAGCGTTAAGTAGCGCATGTTTGGTCCAGGTATGGAAATGCTCTGTGAGGCGGTAAGTCGTGCCCACGTACGGAAACTGCTCCTTCTTACCCATGCGCAGCGCATCTTCTTCATACAGACGCGCCGCCGGATTCGAGACCACATTCGGGTGCAGCGGGTTAGTGCCCAGCGGCGTTTCCATCGGCTCGTAGTGTTCAGGGAACGGTCCTTCCGCCATTTTATCAATAGCAAACAGACGTCCCAGCCCTTCCGGCTGCATGATAAACGGATTGGTCCCGCTCCCCGGCGCCGCGTTGTTAAAGTCCGGAATATCGTTCCCTGTCCACTTCGCGCCGTTCCACTGGATCAGCATCCGTTTTGGATCCCACGGTTTACCCTGCGGGTCCGCCGAAGCGCGGTTATACAATACGCGACGGTTTAGCGGCCACGCCCACGCCCAACCCAGTGTATTGCCAAGCCCTGACGGGTCGGCGTTATCACGTCTGGACATCTGGTTGCCCTGCTCCGTCCAGCTACCGGTATAAATCCAGCAGGAGGAGGATGTCGTACCGTCATCGCGCAGTAATGCAAAACTGCTCAACAACTGGCCTTTCCTGGCAAGCAGTGTACCGTTGGCGTCATAGAGATCTTCCAGCGCATAGCCGTTGTTCTCTTTCGCCACTTCTTCCGAATGCGGTTCATCCGGCTGCTTGTAGTTCCAGCTCATCTTCAATAGTGGTTCGGCGCCTTTACCGCCTTCTGCGCGATACATTTCACGCAGACGATGGTAAATACCGGCCAGAATCTCGCCGTCGTTACGCGCTTCGCCCGGCGCGTCCTGACCTTTCCAGTGCCACTGTAACCAGCGACCGGAGTTAGCGATAGAGCCATCCTCTTCCGCAAAACAGGTAGACGGCAGACGGAAGACTTCGGTCTGAATCGTTGTCGGATCAACATCATTAGATTCGCCGTGGTTCTGCCAGAACGTTGACGTTTCAGTCACCAGCGGATCGATAACGACCAGATACTTCAGTTTGCTTAAGCTTTGCACCACTTTGTTTTTGTCCGGGAAGGACGCCACCGGGTTAAAGCCCTGACAGAAATAGCCGGTGACTTTCCCGCTATCCATCATGTTGAAATATTTGATCACGTCATAGGACTGATCCCACTTAGGCAGCCAGGCAAAGCCCCAGTCATTCTCTTTCTGCGCCGCATCGCCATAGAAAGATTTCATCAGGCTGACGAAGAACTTAGGATAATTACCCCAGTAGTTGACCTGATCGGCCAGCGTCGCTTTGGGGGTATTCGCGGCCAGATAAGTTTGCAGATCGGCCTGTTTTTCTGACGGCAGCGTCAGGTAACCCGGCAGGCTGGTGGAGAGCAGTCCTAAATCCGTTAAACCCTGAATATTAGAGTGGCCGCGCAAGGCGTTCACACCGCCGCCAGCCATCCCCATATTGCCGAGCAGCAACTGGATCATCGCCATAGTACGGATGTTCTGCGCCCCGACGGTATGTTGCGTCCAGCCCAGCGCATACAGGAAGGTGGTAGTGCGATCCGGAACGCTGGTAGAGGCCAACACCTCACACACCTTCAGGAAGTCCGCTTTCGGCGTACCGCAGATGTTTTCCACGACGTCCGGCGTATAGCGCGAAACGTGCTGCTTCAGCAGATTCCACACACAGCGTGGGTGCGTCAACGTTTCATCACGTTTGGCATAGCCGTTTTCATCGAACTGGTAGTTCCAGGAGGATTTATCGTACTGACGCTTTTGGGCGTCATAGCCGCTGAAAAGACCGTCATCAAAGGCAAAATCATCCCGCACCAGCAGGCTGGCGTTGGTGTAATGCTTAACGTATTCAGCGTTGATTTTGTTATTTTCGATCAGGTACAGCAACACGCCGGACAGAAAGGTAATGTCTGTACCGGAACGTATTGGCGCATAGATATCCGCCACCGACGCCGTACGCGTAAAGCGTGGATCAACGACAATCAGCGTCGCATCGTTATTGTTTTTCGCTTCCATCGCCCAGCGGAAACCCACCGGATGCGCTTCTGCGGCATTGCCGCCCATCACCATCACGACGTTGGCGTTTTTAATATCCACCCAGTGGTTGGTCATCGCACCGCGACCAAATGTTGGAGCAAGACTTGCTACCGTTGGTCCGTGTCAGACGCGCGCCTGGTTATCTACCGCCAGCATACCGAGAGAACGCGCAAACTTCTGCGTCAGCATCCCCGTTTCATTGCTGGCCGCCGAGGCGCACAGCATTCCGGTAGAGAGCCAGCGGTTAACCGTGACGCCCTGCTCGTTCTTTTCAATAAAGTTGGCGTCGCGGTCGGCTTTCATTAATTTAGCAATACGAGTGAAAGCGTCATCCCAGCTAATGCGCTGCCACTTGTCGGAACCCGGCGCGCGGTATTCCGGATAGCGTAGGCGATCTTCACTGTGAACATAGTCCAGCAAACCGGCCCCTTTCGGGCACAGCGCGCCACGGCTTACCGGATGATCCGGGTCGCCTTCAATATGGTAAATCGCTTCTTTCGCGTTTTTTGCCCCATCTCCCAGGCTATACATTAATAGCCCGCAACCTACGGAACAGTATGTGCAGGAGTTACGGATCTCTTTTGCGCGCAACAGCTTATAGTTTCGCGCCTGAGCCAGGGCCATTTTAGGGGTAAAACCCAGTGCGGCCACCGTTGTTCCCGCCATACCGCCCGCGCAGATTTTAAAAAATTGTCTGCGGCTGACGTCCATTGCTTTCCTCTTTTTTCCACGGATGCACGCCTCCTTCGAACTGCAGCAAAACCTCAGCCCAGGATGCGTGTATAACTTCGCGAGGAAACTAACAGCAAAATCGATAACTTTTTTGCGTCAAATCAATATTGAAACGGTTCCGCTACTAAATAGCCCTATTTTTAAACTGCAATAACTCCAGGGAGGTACTAAAAAATGACACTGCATGGCATCGCCCTCGGAAAAAGTGCTATAAGTGGCAGTTTATTTTGCGTGGTATTCAGGACAGTCACAAAGCATGACATCACAAAAAGCAACGCTAATAGGGCTTGTTGCCATCGTTCTGTGGAGCACGATGGTTGGGTTAATTCGCGGCGTCAGCGAAGGTCTCGGACCGGTAGGCGGCGCAGCCATGATCTATTCATTAAGCGGTCTGCTGCTGATTTTTACCGTCGGATTACCTGATATCCGTCGTTTCCCGGGGCGATACCTCATCGCAGGCAGCGTACTGTTTGTCAGTTATGAAATATGCCTGGCGCTTTCTCTCGGTTATGCCGCCACTCGCCATCAGGCTATCGAAGTCGGCATGGTTAACTATTTATGGCCCAGCCTGACCATTCTGTTTGCCATTCTTTTTAACGGGCAAAAAACTAACTGGCTTATTGTTCCTGGATTGCTTATTGCACTTACTGGCGTTTGCTGGGTTCTGGGGGGCGAGAATGGTCTTAATGCCGGAGAAATTATCAGCAATGTCGCCACCAGTCCGCTAAGTTATTTACTGGCATTTCTTGGGGCGTTTATATGGGCGACATACTGCACGGTCACCAATAAATATGCGCGTGGTTTTAACGGTATCACCGTCTTTGTGTTACTCACCGCCGTGGCGCTGTGGTTCCACTATTTTCTTACGCCGCAACCTGCCATGATATTTAGCCTACCGGTGATTGCTAAACTTTTTACCGCGGCATTAACGTTAGGGTTTGCCTACGCCGCATGGAATGTGGGCATACTTCATGGCAATGTGACTATCATGGCCGTAGGGTCGTATTTTACCCCCGTCATGTCCTCTGCTCTGGCAGCGCTGTTACTCAGCTCGCCACTGTCATTCTCCTTCTGGCAAGGCGCAGTCATGGTTTGCGTAGGTTCGCTACTTTGTTGGCTGGCAACGCGGCGGCGCTAATAGCGACGGGCGGGCCGATGTTGATATTAAATCGACCCGCTGCACCTTGACACTCTTCATAACACAACTACGCTTTTATCTATCGCCTGTGTGTATTTGACGATTTTCCATTTTCACGAGCTCCCCCTGCGCCATACCAGGATCGCGCGGGTAAAAATGGATTTTATAAAACCGTTAAATATGTTAATGTAATGATATAATTATATTAACAAATATATAATCAACGCTAGCTGGCAACTGTATTAGTGCATATAATAATCAATCGTTACTACCAAAAATAAAATTATAAACAGCTCAATAATCCCATCCGAAAATATATCTTATTAGACAGTCCCTATTTGAATTAATACTCTCAAATGTATTAAGGAGATCTCGATCACACAAATTAAAATAATTTGTAATCTTATGAAACTTATTATTGAACTTATGCCACTCCGTCATTTAAAAATAGTCTGCCATTGACAAACGCCTCGTTTAACAATGGTTGAGGAAACACGCTAAGAAAATTATAAGGATTATTAAAATGAAACTTAAGTTAGTGGCAGTGGCAGTGACTTCCCTGTTGGCAGCAGGCGTTGTAAATGCAGCCGAGGTATATAACAAAGACGGCAATAAACTGGATCTGTACGGTAAAGTTCACGCTCAGCATTATTTCTCTGATGATAACGGAAGTGATGGTGACAAAACTTACGCGCGTCTGGGCTTTAAAGGCGAAACGCAGATCAATGACCAACTGGTTGGTTTTGGCCAGTGGGAATATGAATTCAAAGGCAACCGTACTGAATCTGAAGGTTCCGACAAAGACAAAACCCGTCTGGCATTCGCTGGTCTGAAATTCGCTGAATACGGTTCTTTCGACTACGGTCGTAACTACGGCGTTGCTTACGACATCGGCGCATGGACCGACGTTCTGCCAGAGTTCGGTGGCGATACCTGGACCCAGACTGACGTATTCATGACCCAGCGTGCTACCGGCGTTGCCACCTACCGTAACACCGATTTCTTCGGTCTGGTTGAAGGTCTGAACTTTGCCGCGCAGTATCAGGGCAAAAACGATCGTGACAATGAAGTAGAAGCAAACGGCGACGGTTTCGGTCTGTCCGCAACGTATGAGTACGAAGGTTTTGGCGTGGGTGCGGCCTATGCGAAGTCTGACCGTACTGACCGTCAGGTGCGCAACGGCACCAATGGCCTGTATGCTTCTGGCCAGAATGCGGAAGTGTGGGCTGCTGGTCTGAAATATGATGCGAACAATATCTATCTGGCGACCACCTACTCCGAAACGCTGAATATGACCACATTCGGTAAAATCGACGGTATTGCTAACAAAACTCAGAACTTTGAAGCTGTTGCTCAGTACCAGTTCGACTTCGGTCTGCGTCCGTCCATTGCTTACCTGAAATCCAAAGGTAAAGATCTGGGTGCTTACGGCGACCAGGATCTGGTTGAGTACATCGATGTCGGTGCTACCTACTACTTCAACAAAAACATGTCCACCTTCGTTGATTACAAAATCAACCTGCTGGATGACACCAACTTCACTAAAAATGTTGCGCAGATCAGCACTGACAACATCGTTGCTGTTGGTCTGAACTACCAGTTCTAATTTTGTTGTAGTCTGAATACAAAGCCAGTCCTTTCAGGGCTGGCTTTTTCTCTTGATGTAGACTCGGTCATAAGGAGTATGCCGTGCAGACGTTCACTGGTCGTTGTCTTTGCGGACAGAGCCATTTTACCGTTGACGTCGAAATGCTGGATGTCTATGCCTGCCATTGTACGCTGTGTCAAAAATGGTCGGGTGGAATAGCCATGTATCTGGAAGCCTGCGGGCAACCACAGCTAGCCCCCCTTTCCCCGGAACCGCCATACTTTTCATCCTCTTCGCGCGGCGAACGCTACTTCTGTTCCGGCTGCGGGTGTCCGCTGTGGTTTCGGCTTACCGATACCGATCGCTATTTTATTCCCTGGACCTTACTGGAACTGAACGAAGTTGATCGCCGTCGGCTGATTCTGGCTGCGGAAATCTATACCGAAACCCAGCCTGCCTTCTGGCGACTGACGGGGCAATACGCACGCCTCAGCGGTAAAGAGGTTGAGGAAATGGACTCCCCCTGCCAGCTAGCGCATTAAGCGCTTATCTCACCAGGCGTTATGTTATCGGCGTTGGGCTTTTGCCAGGCTGAACCACATCCCTACCGCCAGCAAAAGAAGCATACTCCCGGCGCTGCTTAACGCCACGCTATGCGACCAGATAAAGGCATGTCTGGCGGCGTCCAGTATTGCCTGCCCCTGCGTGGGCGGTAGGCTATTCGCCAACTGCACGGCTTCTCCCATTGAAGATGACGCTCTGGCAATCTCTTGCGCCTCAAGCCCGGCAGGCAGACGGATAGACGCGGAGAAGCTACGGCTTAACAACAGACCGAAAATGGCAATGCCCAGTCCCGCGCCCAGTTCATAAGCCATCGTTTCTATCGCGCCGGCCGCCGCCGCTTTTTCTGCCGGCGCAGCGGCCATAATTGCCGACGTGGAAGCCAGCAATGCACTGGCGGCGCTAAATCCCAGCAGCGCCATCAGCCCCCAGGCCTGCCATTGTTGGGTACTGAAATCCGTCATCGCCAGGCCATAAAAACTCAGCGCGCTTAACGCCATGCCGCCCGTCGCGACCAGCCGTAGTCCCAGACGCGAGACCAGCGCGCCCGCAATCGGCCCGCTGAATCCACTGGCGACCATCACCGGCAGCATAAATACCCCGGCCTCATAAGGCGATAGCCCGTGAACAAACTGTAGCTCTTGCGCCATCAGCAGCTCAAAGCCCACCAGAGTGATCATCGCGGTCATCGCCATCACGACGCCGCTCAGGATAATGCGATGGGTAAATAGTCGCATATCAATCATCGGACGCGATGTCGCAAGCTGTGTGCGGATAAAGAGTCCCAGGAGCAGCGCGCCGGTAAGCAGGGTAAGCGAGATGACCCACAGCGACAGATGCCCTTTCAGCGCGGTTTTAGCGCTATAGACCAACAGCAAAATGGCAATAATCAGCATCACCGCATGGCCAAGATTGAGCGGTTGATCGCGACGGCCCGCCTGGCGAGGAACATAGCGGGCGGTTAAGCCCATGACGACCAGCACAATCGGCACGTTGATCAGGAAAACCGATCCCCAGTAAAAATGCTCTAATAATATGCCGCCGATGAGCGGCCCAAACGCCGCTCCGCCCGAACCTACCGCTGCCCAGACGCCCAGCGCCATGTTGCGATGCTTCTCTTCACAAAAGGTGGCGCGTATCCCGGCCAGCGTCGCCGGTACAATCATCGCCGCGCCAATAGCCAGTAATACCCTGGTGGCAATAAGCCAACTGGCGGTATGCGAAAACGCCGCCGCCAGTGACGCCAGGCCAAAGAGCGTCCCGCCCAGCATCAGCAGGCGTTTAAAACCGATACGATCGCCAAGCGCGCCCATCGGCAACACCATGCCAGCCATGACCAAAGAATAAATATCAATGATCCACAGCAGCTCGTTGCCGCTGGCCCCCAGTGTCATACTCAGTGTCGGGGCGGCGACATGCAAGACCGTGGCATCAATGGCGACAGGAATATAGACCAGCACAATAATGACTAACGTTAACCACTGACGAAACATAACTCTCCCTTCAAAAACTCAAATTTGGACGCTTGTCCAGCTTCAGGATCCTACGGTAAGTTGAACGAATGTCCAGCTTTTTGTTACACTGCGCGCATTGGCTAATGTGGGGAAAATATGAGTTACCTTAACCGGGATGAACGCCGCGAAGTGATCCTGCAAGCGGCGATGCGCGTGGCGCTGGCAGAGGGGTTTGCCGCCATGACGGTGCGACGAATCGCATCAGAAGCCGATGTCGCCGCCGGACAGGTGCATCACCACTTCAGCTCGGCGGGTGAGCTCAAAGCGCTGGCCTTTGTCCATTTGATCCGTACCCTGCTTGATGCCGGGCAAGTTCCGCCGCCTGCCACCTGGCGTGCACGGCTTCACGCTATGTTGGGTAGCGAAGACGGCGGCTTTGAGCCTTACATAAAATTGTGGCGAGAGGCGCAAATTCTGGCCGATCGGGATCCGCACATCAGAGATGCTTATCTCCTCACGATGCAGATGTGGCATGAGGAAACGGTCACAATTATCGAGCAGGGCAAACAGGCAGGAGAATTTACGTTTACTGCTAACGCCACGGATATTGCCTGGCGGCTTATCGCACTGGTGTGCGGGCTGGACGGTATGTATGTGCTGGGTATTCCGGAAATGGCCGATCCCGCGTTTAAATACCATCTGGATCGGATGATTACGCTTGAACTCTTTGCGTAAAGTTACAAATAATTTAATAAAAATCACTTTTAGTTTACAAATAGTAACAATTAAGAAACATCATATCTCCTCTTCGCGCCGCGCTGGCTTGGTTTTTTATCTATTCTTTCACTCAATATTCTAAAAAAACTTCAATAAGTTCTCAAAAGAGCGCGTGACGCTCTGTCTCTTTTTTGTGTTTTTTTCAAATGATATGCGCATGTGAGGGGTAAAATGACACGACAAAACGAGAATTATAACCGTTATCTCTTGAGTGACTGGCGCCCCGAAAATCCAGCCTTCTGGGAGAATAAAGGGAAAGGCATCGCCAGAAGAAACTTATGGATTTCAGTAAGTTGTTTGCTCCTGGCATTTTGCGTCTGGATGTTGTTTAGCGCTGTTGCCGTCAACCTCAATAAAATTGGATTTAATTTTACCACCGACCAACTCTTTTTATTAACCGCATTACCTTCTCTTTCCGGCGCAATATTACGCGTTCCCTACTCCTTTATGGTGCCACTGTTTGGTGGCCGTAAATGGACCGTATTAAGTACTGTAATATTGATTATTCCCTGCACATGGCTGGGATTCGCCGTGCAAAATCCCACCACCCCTTTCGGGGTATTTATGCTCATCGCTCTGTTGTGCGGTTTTGCGGGGGCAAACTTCGCGTCCAGTATGGGCAACATCAGTTTTTTCTTTCCAAAAGCCAGACAAGGTAGCGCGTTGGGTATTAACGGCGGACTGGGAAATCTTGGCGTCAGTGTGATGCAGTTGATTGCGCCGCTGGTTATTTTTCTGCCGATATTTACTTTTTTAGGCGTCCAGGGCGTGCCGCAACCTGATGGCTCCCTGCTCGCCCTCACTAACGCCGCCTGGATCTGGGTGCCGTTACTGGCTGTCGCGACGCTTGCCGCCTGGTTTGGTATGAACGATATCGGCAGTTCAAAAGCGTCTGTCGCCTCGCAATTGCCGGTGCTAAAACGTCTGCACCTGTGGCTGCTTAGCCTGCTGTACCTGGCGACATTCGGGTCATTCATCGGCTTTTCCGCAGGTTTCGCCATGCTCGCCAAAACGCAATTTCCCGACGTAAACATTCTGCAACTGGCGTTCTTTGGCCCCTTTATCGGCGCGCTGGCGCGATCGGCAGGCGGCGTGATCTCCGATAAATTCGGCGGCGTTCGCGTAACGCTCATTAATTTTATCTTTATGGCGCTGTTTACCGCTCTGCTATTCCTCACGCTGCCAGGCTCCGGCGCAGGCAGCTTTAGCGCGTTCTATCTTGTTTTTATGGGCCTGTTTTTGACAGCGGGTCTCGGCAGCGGTTCTACCTTCCAGATGATTGCGGTGATCTTCCGTCAGATCACGCTCTACAACGTCAAACTGCGCGGCGGGAGCGATGAGCAGGCGCAGCGCGAAGCGGTGACGGATACCGCCGCCGCACTCGGTTTTATCTCCGCTATTGGCGCTGTGGGCGGCTTCTTTATTCCAAAAGCGTTTGGCACCTCTTTGGCCTTGACCGGCTCGCCGGTGGGCGCCATGAAAATCTTTTTGCTGTTTTACATCGCTTGCGTCCTGCTGACCTGGCTGGTCTACGGGCGTCGTAAGCCTAAACAACAATAACAACATACGCACCTGTAGGACGGCCATCCGGCAATGGTTTAACGCCAAATCGACAGGGTGGCGGAAAATTTATCGAAGCAGGAGAAATGTCATGAGTAAACTGTTGGATCGCTTTCGTTACTTTAAACAAAAAGGCGATACCTTTGCCGACGGCCATGGTCAGGTGATGCATACCAACCGCGACTGGGAAGACAGTTATCGCCAGCGCTGGCAGTTTGATAAGATCGTGCGCTCAACCCACGGCGTCAACTGCACGGGCTCCTGTAGCTGGAAAATTTATGTCAAAAACGGTCTGGTGACGTGGGAAACTCAACAAACCGACTACCCGCGCACGCGTCCCGATTTACCGAACCATGAACCGCGCGGCTGCCCGCGCGGCGCCAGCTACTCCTGGTATCTCTATAGCGCCAATCGTCTGAAATACCCTCTGGTGCGTAAGCGGCTGATAGAACTGTGGCGCGAGGCCCTTTCCCGGCACAGCGATCCGGTACTGGCATGGGAATCTATAATGAACGACCCGCAAAAATGCCAAAGTTACAAACAGGTGCGCGGACATGGCGGCTTTATTCGTTCGAACTGGAAAGAGCTGAATCAGCTCATTGCCGCCGCTAACGTCTGGACAATCAAAACCTATGGCCCGGATCGTGTGGCGGGGTTTTCACCTATTCCGGCGATGTCGATGGTTTCTTACGCCGCCGGAACACGTTATCTGTCATTGCTTGGCGGTACTTGTCTGAGCTTCTATGACTGGTATTGCGATCTTCCACCCGCGTCGCCAATGACCTGGGGCGAGCAGACTGATGTGCCGGAGTCCGCCGACTGGTATAACTCAGCCTACATTATTGCCTGGGGCTCTAACGTGCCGCAGACGCGTACCCCGGACGCCCACTTCTTTACTGAAGTGCGCTACAAAGGCACTAAGACGATCGCCATCACCCCGGACTATTCCGAAGTCGCTAAACTGTGCGATCAGTGGCTGGCGCCAAAGCAAGGTACCGACAGCGCGCTGGCGATGTCCATGGGTCACGTTATTTTAAAAGAGTTTCATCTCGATAATCCCAGCGACTATTTTCTTAACTATTGCCGCCGTTATACCGACATGCCAATGCTGGTCCTGTTGGATGAGCGCGCAGACGGCAGTTATGTGCCGGGGCGTATGATGCGCGCATCGGATCTGGTGGATGGACTGGGAGAAGCCAATAATCCGGAATGGAAAACCGTCGCGCTCAACAGTACGGGCGAACTGGTCGCGCCCAACGGTTCTATCGGTTTTCGCTGGGGCGAAAAGGGAAAATGGAACCTGGAACCGGTGGCGGCGGGCGTCGAAACTGAACTGTCGCTCTCTTTACTTGGTCAGCATGATGACGTGGCGGGTGTCGCCTTCCCCTATTTTGGCGGTAACGAAAACCCACATTTTCGCAGCGTGCGGCAGGAACCGGTGCTGGTACGTCAGTTACCGGTGAAACGCCTGGCTCTGGCGGACGGTAGCGAGCGGATGGTCGTCAGCGTTTACGATCTGGTGCTGGCTAATTATGGGCTGGATCGTGGCCTGGATGACTGCCATAGCGCCAATAATTATAACGACGTAAAAGCCTACACGCCGGCCTGGGGCGAACAGATTACCGGCGTGCCGCGTCGACATATCGAAACTATTGCGCGTGAATTTGCCGAGACCGCCCATAAAACTCACGGTCGTTCGATGATCATCCTCGGCGCGGGAGTGAATCACTGGTATCACATGGATATGAATTACCGTGGGATGATTAACATGCTGGTGTTCTGCGGCTGTGTTGGACAAACCGGCGGCGGCTGGGCGCACTATGTCGGCCAGGAGAAGCTGCGGCCGCAAACCGGCTGGCTGCCGCTGGCCTTCGCGCTGGACTGGAATCGCCCGCCGCGTCAGATGAACAGTACCTCGTTTTTCTACAACCATGCCAGCCAGTGGCGCTATGAAAAACTGACTGCGCAAGAGTTGCTGTCGCCGCTGGCCGATCCGGCTAAATTTTCCGGACACCTGATCGATTTCAACGTGCGCGCGGAACGTATGGGCTGGCTACCCTCGGCGCCGCAGCTTAATCTTAACCCGCTCAGCGTGAAAGCGAGCGCCGATAAAGCCGGGCTGTCTGCGGCGGATTATACCGTGCAAGCGTTGAAATCAGGCGCTATCCGTTTTGCCTGCGAACAGCCTGACAGTGGTCATAATCACCCGCGAAATTTATTTGTCTGGCGCTCTAACCTGCTCGGCTCCTCCGGGAAAGGTCATGAGTACATGCTCAAATATCTGCTGGGCACAGACAGCGGTATCCAGGGCGAAGCGCTGGGCTCCAGCGAAGGAATTAAGCCTGAAGAGGTGGAATGGCAGTCCGCCGCGATTGAGGGCAAGCTCGATCTGTTGGTCACGCTTGATTTCCGTATGTCCAGTACCTGTCTGTTTTCCGATATCGTTTTGCCGACCGCCACCTGGTATGAAAAAGACGATATGAATACCTCGGATATGCATCCGTTTATCCACCCCCTTTCCGCCGCGGTCGATCCTGCCTGGGAATCCAAAAGCGACTGGGAGATCTACAAAGGTATCGCCAGCGTCTTTTCTGAAGTGTGTGTCGGACATCTCGGACAGGAAACCGATGTGGTGTTACACCCGCTCCAGCATGATTCCCCGGCGGAACTGGCGCAGCCATTTGATATTCTCGACTGGCGTAAAGGCGAGTGCGAACTTATTCCGGGCAAAACCGCCCCCAATATCGTCGTGGTTGAACGCGATTATCCGGCCACCTATGAACGTTTTACCTCGCTGGGTCCCCTGCTGGATAAATTGGGCAACGGCGGTAAGGGTATTGCCTGGAATACGCAAGATGAAGTCAATTTCCTCGGTAAGCTCAATTACACCAAACACGATGGTCCGGCGAAAGGACGTCCGCGAATAGACACCGCGCTGGATGCTTCGGAAGTGATTCTTGCCTTAGCGCCGGAAACTAACGGCCAGGTGGCGGTGAAAGCCTGGCAGGCGTTGGGCGAGATGACCGGGCGCGAGCACACCCATCTGGCCATCAATAAAGAAGATGAGAAAATTCGCTTTCGTGATATCCAGGCGCAACCGCGCAAAATTATCTCCAGCCCGACCTGGTCAGGACTGGAAAGCGAGCATGTCTCTTATAACGCCGGATATACCAACGTACATGAACTGATCCCGTGGCGCACGTTGTCGGGGCGGCAACAACTCTATCAGGATCATGCGTGGATGCGCGCTTTTGGCGAAAGCCTGGTGGCATATCGCCCGCCGATTGATACCCGCAGCGTCAGCGAAATGCGAGAAATTCCACCCAACGGTTTCCCGGAAAAAGCGCTTAACTTCCTGACGCCGCACCAGAAATGGGGAATTCACTCCACCTACAGCGAAAACCTGCTGATGCTGACCTTGTCGCGCGGCGGGCCGATTGTCTGGATTAGCGAAGCCGATGCCCGTGAATTGGGTATTGAAGATAACGACTGGATTGAAGCCTTCAACGCTAATGGCGCCCTTACCGCTCGTGCGGTGGTCAGCCAGCGCGTCCCGCCGGGTATGACCATGATGTACCACGCCCAGGAGCGAATTATGAATATTCCGGGCTCGGAAGTGACCGGGATGCGCGGCGGGATCCATAACTCCGTGACCCGGGTCTGTCCAAAACCGACGCATATGATCGGCGGCTATGCGCAACTGGCTTACGGCTTCAACTATTACGGAACCGTGGGTTCGAATCGCGATGAATTCATCATGATCAGGAAAATGAAAAACATTAACTGGCTGGATGATGAGGGCCGGGATCAGGTACAGGAGGCGAAAAAATGAAAATACGCTCACAGGTTGGGATGGTACTGAATCTCGATAAATGTATTGGCTGTCACACCTGCTCCGTCACCTGTAAAAACGTCTGGACCGGACGTGAAGGGATGGAATACGCATGGTTCAATAACGTCGAAACTAAACCAGGCATCGGCTATCCCAAAAACTGGGAGGACCAGCAGGAGTGGCAAGGCGGTTGGGTTCGTGATGTTAATGGCAAGATAAGGCCCCGTCTGGGCGGCAAAATGGGGGTAATTAGCAAAATTTTCGCCAACCCGGTGATTCCGCAAATCGATGATTACTACGAACCCTTTACCTTCGATTATCAGCATTTACATCATGCGCCGGAGAGTAAGCATCAGCCCACTGCCCGTCCTCGTTCACTGATTGACGGAAAACGGATGGACAAGGTGATCTGGGGGCCAAACTGGGAAGAGCTGCTCGGCGGCGAGTTTGAAAAACGCGCCCGCGACCGTAACTTCGACAACATACAAAAGGAGATGTACGGTCAGTTCGAAAACACCTTCATGATGTACCTGCCGCGCCTGTGCGAACACTGCCTGAACCCCAGTTGTGTCGCCACCTGCCCAAGTGGCGCTATTTATAAGCGTGAAGAAGACGGCATCGTGCTAATCGACCAGGATAAATGCCGGGGCTGGCGTTTGTGTATCAGCGGCTGCCCATACAAAAAAATCTACTTTAACTGGAAGAGCGGCAAGTCTGAGAAATGCATATTTTGCTATCCGCGTATTGAATCCGGCCAGCCGACCGTTTGCTCGGAAACCTGCGTCGGGCGCATCCGTTATCTTGGCGTTCTGCTCTACGACGCCGATAGGATTGAAGACGCGGCCAGTACCGAACACGAGACGGATTTGTATGAACGTCAGTGTGATGTGTTTCTCGATCCGCACGATCCGGCGGTCATCGAAGAGGCGCTTAAACAAGGCATCCCGCAAAACGTCATCGACGCCGCCCAACGGTCGCCGGTGTACAAAATGGCGATGGACTGGAAGCTGGCGCTTCCGCTGCACCCGGAATACCGTACCCTGCCGATGGTCTGGTACGTACCGCCGCTGTCGCCCATCCAGTCATA
Organism: Salmonella sp. NW722; assembly: GCF_051702785.1. Classification (NCBI taxonomy): domain Bacteria; kingdom Pseudomonadati; phylum Pseudomonadota; class Gammaproteobacteria; order Enterobacterales; family Enterobacteriaceae; genus Salmonella; species Salmonella sp. NW722. Next base: position 201,678 of record NZ_JAMMIN010000001.1, on the reverse strand, counting down.
CGCCGACGCGGGCGGGTTGCCGCACAATGGCAATATTCTGCCGGCGGTGGAGACGCTGCGTATTCCGGTCCAGTACCTGGCCAATATGCTCAGCGCGGGCGATACCGGTCCGGTCATTCGGGCGCTAAAGCGGATGATGGCGATGCGCCACTACATGCGCTCGCAGACGGTTGAAGGCGTGACGGATACCCGCGCGATTGACGAAGTGGGTCTGAGCGTACAACAGGTTGAAGAGATGTATCGCTACCTGGCGATTGCCAATTATGAAGATCGTTTTGTCATTCCCACCAGCCACCGGGAAATGGCGCGCGACGCCTTTCCGGAGCGCAACGGCTGCGGCTTTACTTTTGGCGACGGTTGCCACGGGTCGGATACCAAATTCAACCTGTTCAACAGTAGCCGTATTGATGCCATCAATATCACCGAAGTGCGTGATAAAGCGGAGGGGGAATAATGCAAATCCTCAAAGCGATTGGCCTGTTGATGGAGTATCCGGACGACGAGTTGTGGGAATGTCGGGATGAAGCGCTTGCCCTAATCCAACACGATGCGCCAATGCTGGCCGACTTCACTCGCGAGCTGCTTTATGCGCCGTTACTGGATAAACAAGCAGAATGGTGCGAAGTGTTTGACCGAGGGCGCGCCACTTCATTGCTGTTATTCGAGCATGTTCATGCGGAGTCCCGCGATCGCGGCCAGGCGATGGTCGATTTGTTAAGCCAGTATGAAACCGTGGGCCTGCAGCTCAACTGCCGCGAACTGCCGGATCACCTGCCGCTCTATCTGGAGTACTTAAGCGTGTTGCCGGAAGCGGAAGCGCGCGAGGGATTACAGAATATTGCCCCTATTCTGGCGCTACTGGGCGGTCGTCTGAAACAGCGAGGAGCGCCGTGGTATCAACTGTTTGACGCCCTGCTGACGCTGGCGGGCAGCCCGTTGACAAGTGACAGTGTCACTAAGCAAGTTATTCAGGAATCGCGGGATGATACCCGTCAGGCACTGGATGCCGTCTGGGAAGAAGAACAGGTGAAGTTTATCGAAGACAACGCCACGACCTGTGACAGTTCACCGTTACACCATTATCAACGACGCTTTAGCCAGGACGCGGCGCCGCAGTACGTCGACGTCAGCGCGGGAGGCCCGAAATGATACAGTACCTGAACGTCTTTTTTTACGACATCTACCCCTATATTTGCGCCACGGTCTTCTTCCTCGGCAGTTGGCTGCGCTATGACTACGGACAATATACCTGGCGCGCGTCGTCCAGCCAGATGCTGGATAAGCGTGGGATGGTGATATGGTCGAATCTGTTCCATATTGGCATTCTGGGGATCTTTTTTGGCCATCTGTTCGGGATGCTGACGCCACACTGGATGTATGCCTGGTTCCTGCCAATTGCGGTAAAACAGCAGATGGCGATGATCCTCGGCGGCGTGTGCGGCGTATTAACGTTGATCGGCGGCGCGGGATTACTGTGGCGTCGTCTGACCAATCAGCGTGTGCGGGCGACGTCCACTACACCTGATATTATCATCATGAGCATTTTGCTGATTCAGTGCCTGCTTGGCCTGAGCACCATTCCGTTTTCGGCGCAATATCCGGATGGCAGCGAAATGATGAAGTTGGTGGGCTGGGCGCAAAGTATTGTCACCTTCCGCGGCGGGTCTTCGGAAATGCTGAACGGTGTGGCGTTTGTTTTCCGCGTTCATCTGGTGCTGGGTATGACTATTTTCCTGCTCTTCCCGTTCACCCGTCTGGTTCATGTCTGGAGCGCGCCGTTTGAGTATTTCACCCGTCGCTACCAGATCGTTCGTACCCGCCGCTAATTCTCTTTGCCCGGGGGTACGCTTACCGGGCAAAGAAAGACGCATGGGCGTCGTCATTCGGCAACGCACAGGCTATGATGATTCTTCAGTCAAAGGAGAACATCAATGAAACCGCAGATTTACCATGTTGACGCCTTCACCAGCGAACCCTTTCGCGGCAACTCTGCTGGCGTTGTCTTACATGCGGATACGCTAAGCGACGCGCAGATGCAGCTGATTGCCCGTGAACTTCGTCACTCGGAAACCGCCTTTTTGCTAAAAAGCGAAGAGAGTGATGTGCGCATACGCTACTTTACACCGACAGTAGAAGTCCCCATCTGTGGTCATGCCACCGTGGCCGCGCATTATGTTCGGGCAACGGTACTGGGGTTGGGAAACACCACCGTCTGGCAAACCTCGTTAGCGGGCCGTCATCGCGTTGAAATTCATGCCGAACACAACGACTATCGCATCACGCTGGAACAAGGTCAGCCCTCTTTTGAACCACCGCTAGTCGGAGAAATTCGGGCTGCCATCATCACCGCGCTGAACCTGACTGAAGATGATATCGTGCCGGGAGCGCCAATTCAGGTGGCTTCAACAGGACATGCAAAAGTGATGATCCTGCTCAAACCAGACGTTGATATTGATGCCCTTTCTCCGAATCTGGCAGCCCTGACGGCAATCAGCCAGCAAATTGGCTGTAACGGCTTTTTTCCTTTCCAGATTCGTCCGGGAAAAAACGAAACCGATGGGCGAATGTTTTCCCCGGCGATAGGGATTGTGGAAGATCCGGTAACGGGAAACGCCAATGGCCCGATGGGGGCATGGCTCGTCCATCATGGTCTGATGGCGCATGACGGTAAAACGCTGCAGATTCAAGGCCATCAGGGGCGCGCTTTAGGCAAAGAGGGTACTGTTGATGTTACCGTCACCATTCGCGATAACCAGCCGGAAAACGTCACCATCTCCGGCCAGGCGGTCATTCTGTTTCATGCCGAATGGGCCATTACTTTTTAATCTTTGTCAGGCCCGCAAATCCTCGCGGCAAAAAATTATTTTCCCGCCTCCGGATGGGTATCAAATGCAGCCATTACCGCGGCCAGCTCCGCCTCGGTAAAACCGTGCTTTACATCATTTACGCCGAGACCAAACTGCTGCTGAAGTAACTGATACAACGACGGTACATCCGGTACATTGACCTGTTCAACGGCATGTCCCTGGTGGTAACGCGTGAAGTGGAAATTCGTTAATGTCAGCTTGCCGCCATCAGGCAAATGGCGGCACATCAACAAATGATGACGAAAATGGGATTGCGGCCAGTGAGCCGACCAGAAATTGCCCATCACATGATCGCTCTGCTGCTGCACCCCCAGATCAAAACAGTACATCGATTGCCAGTGCTCATGGTGGCGGAATTGTAAAATCCATGTGCTCCCCTCCTGCATCAGGCGGTATTCGCCATGCGGCGTTTGCTGAGCAATTTCAGCCTGCAGACGAAGCGGCGCGGTTAGCGTTTGGCCGCCAAACCCCACGTCTGCGATCCACTGCTCATCCTCAACATCAACCAGCAGCAAACGGTGCGTGCGTGGCGGTAAACTGGCGGGATGAGACAGAATGACCCGCCCCAATAAGCTTCGGACGTTAAAACCGATGTCGCGTAACGCACGTTCAAACAGGCCATTCAGTTCAAAACAGTATCCACCGCGTCGGGCATAAAGCAGTTTCTCCTCTAATGCCGTCTCATCGAGCTGTATTTCACGAGGCAGTAGAACATCCAGATTTTCAAAAGGAATCGCGCAGTTGTGCGCTAAGTGAAGCGTTCTGAGCGCTTCAACCGTAGGAACCCCCAACGGCTGACAATGTAATCGCGTAAAATAAGCATGTAAAAAAGAGGTCATCTGAGGCTTCCATTAACATTAATGCTTGCGTTCGGCACACAGGCTGAGGCGGATATCGCTGCGCAACAGGATACCCTATCCGTGGAATAGCGTTGGATACTTTTGAAAAAATAAGACAGGTCGGCTACAGCCGCCGGAGGTACGTGGAATTTTGGCGTACAAACGGAAATCGGGTTCTGAGAATCTCTTTGCGACACGCCGCCAAAATAGCGGCGTGTTAAAATTTTTAACGCCAGCTCAGCGAGTCTGATTTCTAACAAAACTGGCTAAACATAAACGCTTTTTAATAAGTGTCCAAATAGTTACGGTAACGCTCTTTTATGTCGGCCGCCCGTTGCGCTTTCGCCTCCGGCATGTCGCTGGCCCGAGCGATATAATGTTCTAAACTCGGAATGGCGCCTAATGCCTGAGGTAAGGCATTATATGCTGCTATTCGTTCTCTGACGGTTTTATGGTCTTTATCAATATCATAATGATAGTACGCTGGCGCTTCTAAAAAGCCCTCTTCCAGTCTCATACAAATATCTTCAAAGGTTCCCTCAACCTCAACGGAATGTTCGCCATCCGATATCCTGACGATTGGCTTACCTCCAGCTATCAGCGAGAGTTGTTCGAATATTAACCTCCGACCATCAGAAAGCTCGACATCTACAGCATACAGTCCATCACATACAGCATCAGCAAGGTGATCATGGATATTCCCTGCATTGGCACAGAACTCCTCAACTTTAGGCGTAACATTGCAATAATGTTCAATTACTCGCGTAAATCCGTAGGCCAGTCCTGCGGTAAGCACATACAAGATGCCTTTCATGATTTTTGTTGATAATTTATTTTCATAATCTCCTGCAGCAACATGAGGTAGCTTATTTCCTGATAAAGCTCTGCCATAGGTAGAAACTGATGTATGTGGCATATCCTACTCCTTCAAATTTTGCTCAATAGCTTTATATGTCCTACTCCTCTCTCATTATGACGATATGTCAATCAACAAAATTGCTCAAAGGCATACATTTTCAGGAGAAAATGAGAATAACAGACGCAACGGCCTTATCTTATGCTGCTTCAATATCGTCAGGTGGTTTATCGTTCGAGGTCATATCTATGACCATAAATCCCTGCAGGGATTAACGCTGGTTAATTATTGCGCAGCGCAATCACTGCGGATTTGTGCTGAAAGCTTATCTGGCTGAATCGTGACCACACCGCACCACATCTGACCGCACAAATAAACACGACATCCTCATTTTGTTCTTTCCGTATGTTTTGCGTCATTTAACAATTGCAGGTAGGATGCTCCGCCGGCGGTTTTATCCCTGTCACAGAATCAGGGAAAAGCGGCATTCGCCATTGCAGGCAATCGATTGGTGAGCGCCCGTCGCGGCATAAGGAATTTTTCTGTCAGGACAGGCTATAACAGGTAACGTAATGAAAACACAGACTACGCACGCCGCAGAACAACATGCGGCGAAACGACGCTGGCTGAACGCCCATGAAGAGGGGTATCACAAAGCGATGGGGAATCGTCAGGTTCAGATGATTGCTATCGGCGGCGCGATTGGCACCGGTTTATTTTTAGGTGCAGGCGCCCGATTGCAAATGGCCGGACCGGCACTGGCGCTGGTCTATCTGATATGCGGCATTTTTTCTTTTTTCATTTTACGCGCGCTGGGCGAACTGGTATTGCATCGCCCTTCCAGCGGGAGCTTCGTCTCCTACGCCCGTGAATTTTTGGGTGAAAAAGCGGCCTACGTCGCAGGCTGGATGTACTTTATTAACTGGGCGATGACCGGTATCGTCGATATCACCGCAGTGGCGTTATACATGCACTACTGGGGCGCATTTGGCGACGTTCCGCAATGGGTGTTCGCGCTCGGCGCGTTAACCATTGTCGGTACCATGAACATGATCGGCGTAAAATGGTTTGCCGAAATGGAGTTCTGGTTCGCGCTGATAAAAGTACTCGCCATTGTTATCTTCCTGGTGGTAGGCACGATTTTTCTCGGTACCGGTCAACCGCTTGAGGGTAGTGCCACCGGTTTTCACCTGATTACAGATAATGGCGGCTTTTTCCCGCACGGCCTGTTGCCCGCGCTGGTACTGATTCAGGGCGTGGTGTTCGCTTTTGCGTCGATTGAACTGGTCGGTACCGCCGCTGGGGAGTGCAAAGATCCACAGACGATGGTGCCAAAAGCCATCAATAGCGTGATCTGGCGTATTGGTCTTTTCTATGTAGGATCGGTCGTATTGCTGGTTTTGCTGCTGCCGTGGAACGCCTATCAGGCGGGGCAAAGTCCGTTTGTCACCTTCTTTTCTAAACTTGGCGTGCCTTATATCGGCAGTATTATGAATATCGTGGTGTTAACCGCCGCGCTTTCCAGCCTGAACTCCGGGCTTTACTGTACGGGGAGAATTTTACGTTCAATGTCGATGGGGGGTTCCGCGCCGAAATTCATGGCGAAAATGAGCCGTCAGCATGTGCCCTATGCGGGTATTCTGGCGACTCTGGTGGTTTACGTGGTCGGCGTGTTCCTGAATTACCTGGTCCCCTCCCGCGTGTTTGAGATCGTTCTTAATTTTGCCTCGCTCGGCATTATCGCGTCGTGGGCGTTTATCATGGTGTGCCAGATGCGTTTACGCCAGGCGATAAAAGAAGGCAAAGCCGCAGACGTCAGTTTTAAACTGCCCGGCGCGCCTTTTACCTCCTGGCTAACGCTGCTGTTTTTACTAAGCGTGCTGGTACTCATGGCGTTTGACTACCCGAATGGAACTTACACTATCGCCTCGTTGCCGCTGATCGCCATTCTGCTGGTCGCCGGCTGGTTTGGCGTGCGACGTCGCGTGGCGGAGATCCATCGAACTGCGCCAGTGACGGCGGATTCGACAGAGAGTGTCGTATTGAAAGAAGAAGCAGCGACATAACATTACCCTTCCCCGGCAGCCCCAGGCCTGCCGGGTTTAATGCGCGTTGCCGCCAACACCGCATCGCGCCCAATGCTTAGTCAGCCTTAATCAACTGCGCCACATCATTGCTGTTAATTTCCCGCTGGTTGCCTTCCTGATCGGTATAACTGGTCATCCCCGTCTCTTTATCTAACTGTGGCTTACCCTGAGTTACGATCGTTTGCCCATTCTTCGTCGTCATCACATAGTTGGTTGTACAACCCGCAAGCATAAAAAACATCATGCCCAAACCTGAGCATATAAATAACTTTTTCATATTTTCCTCGTGAATATAATGAGTTAACTACAGCAAAAAGGCAGTGTAATTCTCACAGAATCATCAGGCTATCGGCGGGGTGTAACGAGGCGTATCGGTGCGTTTAAAGAGATGACTGGAGGGGTTTCCCCCTCCATACCCTATTTACAGAGCAATGCGAATAACATCATCCGGCTGCGTCGCTTCCTGTTCACGTGTCGATTTCTGCTTCACGCTGACGTAGAGCGTTTTACCGTCTGCCGATAGCGCCAGGCTATTCGGGTACGTCGGCGTATCGAACGTTTTAACAACGTTATAGGTCTTCGCATCGATCACGCTGACCTGCCCTGCCTGACGGTGCGTCACATACGCCTCGTTACGTGTCGGGTTATACAGGACGGCCAAAGAGGCAGGCGCCGCGATTTTGGCAAGAATATTGCCATTACGGGTATCGACAACCAGAACCTCAGTCGCCTTCGAGTCGGTGATAAACGCGCGATGACCTGCGGTATCGAGACTCAGGTTAATAAAGAAGTGTTCTTTACCGTCATCCAGCAACTTCTTACGACTGAGAATTTTATTGCTGGCGGTATCGATGGTGATAAATTCGCCATCCGCATTGGTGGTGTACAGGCGTTGCGCTTTACTGTCGAGCGCCAGACCCGTACTCATTTTGCCGGTATTTTCGATCGTCGTTTTCAGTTTGATGGTTTCGCCATCCACTACCCAAATAGCACTCTCTTTACCAACACCGCTAATGTAGATCGTGTTGGTAGACGCATCGGCAACCAGCTCACGGGGCTGTAACGGACGAACCTCTTCAGTACGTTTGCGCGCATCAAGTACCAGACGACCTTTTACATCACCCGTTTTGGCATCAATCGCGGTAACAGCGCTGTTAATGGTATTGCCAAACCACAGCGTTTGGGTCGCGGCATTGATGGTGGCGCCGAACGGCTTGAGATCGTTATGAATCGCTTGCGTGATTTCCAGCGTCACCGGGTCGAGACGATAAACTACGCCGCCTTTATCCAGTTTACGGCTTTGCGATGTAGCCAGCCAGAGCGCGTTTTCTTGCTGACTCCAGGCCATCTCATAAGCGCCTTTGCCTACCGCTTTACGCAGCATGTCTTCCGCCGCCAGCGTGCTAAATGAGGATGCGACGAGGAGCGAACCTAACAATAAAGAACCACGCAGGCGCGGCGAAAAAAGATGACGTAAGTGCATGACGACTCCCTTTGATAAAAACGTGTATAGCTGCTTCACACTACTTCGCTGCGCGGGATCTTCGTTCCGCACTTATTATAAGTTGAGAATAATAATCATTATTTATCAGAAAGTGGAGCTTTTCCTCGCCTGCGAATGTCATGGCTCTTAAATACCGCACATTTTCTTAACTTAATGTGCGATTAAAATTTCAAAACTTTACATATTGACTACCCTTAATGTCACGTTTTCCGTTGATACGCTTACATTTATCCGGCATTTTCATGAAAATTATTTCCGTTAGACAGCGACTTTATCCCGCCCTCTTATTGCCTCTGACCTTCTCCCCGGTCCTTCAGGCCGCCAGCACGTCCAATGAACAAACCATGATAGTCACCGCAACGCCGCAAACCGTATCCGAACTGGATACACCTGCCGCCGTTAGCGTCATTGAGGGAGAAGACATGCGTCTGGCGACGCCGCGCGTCAATTTATCTGAGTCTTTAACCAGCGTCCCGGGATTGCAGGTGCAAAACCGGCAGAACTACGCGCAGGATCTGCAAATCTCTATCCGTGGATTTGGCTCGCGTTCCGCCTTTGGCGTGCGCGGCATTCGTCTGTATGTTGATGGCATTCCCGCCACCATGCCGGATGGACAAGGCCAGATTTCGAATATTGATATTAACAGCATACAAGACGTTGAAGTGTTACGCGGCCCCTTCTCAGCGCTATACGGCAATGCTTCCGGCGGCGTGATAAATGTCACCACCGAAACCGGCAGACAGCCGCCTACCCTTGAGGCCAGCAGCTACTACGGCAGTTATGGAAGCTGGCGCTATGGGCTAAAAGCCACGGGCGCGATGGGTGACGGCACACAGCCTGGCGACGTGGATTACACGGTATCGACTACCCGTTTCACCACCCACGGCTACCGCGATCACAGCGGCGCGCAAAAAAATCTGGCTAATGCCAAACTGGGCGTGCGCCTTGACGATGTCAGTAAACTCTCGCTGATTTTTAATAGTGTGGACATTAAGGCGGACGATCCCGGCGGACTTACCGAATCTGAATGGAAAGCCGATCCGCAACAGGCGCCGCGCGCTGAACAGTACAATACGCGTAAAACCATCAAACAAACTCAGGCAGGATTGCGTTATGAACGTCAGCTCAGCGCGCAGGATGATATCAGCGTGATGGCCTACGCCGGAGAGCGGGAAACCACGCAATACCAGTCTATTCCCTTGGTGGCACAGCTAAAACCAGCCCAGGCTGGCGGCGTAATTACACTGCAACGCCACTATCAGGGCATTGATTCCCGCTGGACTCACCGGGGAGAATTAGGTGTGCCGGTCACCTTCACTGGCGGAGTAAACTATGAAAACATGAGCGAAAACCGCAAGGGTTACAATAACTTCCGTCTCAACAACGGCACCCCTGAGTTTGGGCATAAAGGCGATTTACGCCGGGATGAGCGTAACTTGATGTGGAATGTCGATCCTTATCTGCAAACCCAGTGGCAGCTTACGCAAAAACTCTCGCTGGATGCTGGCGTGCGCTACAGTTCCGTGTGGTTCGATTCTAATGATCACTATATCGCGCCCGGCAATGGCGATGACAGCGGCGACGCCAGCTATCACCACTGGCTACCCGCCGGATCGCTAAAATATGCGTTAACTGACGCCTGGAATCTCTATCTTGCTGCCGGTCGCGGATTTGAAACTCCCACTATCAATGAACTTTCTTATCGCGCTGACGGCCAAAGCGGGTTCAACTTTGACCTCAAACCGTCGACCAATGATACGGTGGAAGTCGGCAGTAAAACGCGGATTGGCAATGGCTTGTTGACCGCCGCGTTATTTCAAACCGATACTGATGATGAAATTGTCGTCGCCAGCAGTATGGGAGGACGCACTACCTACAAAAACGCGGGCAAAACACGCCGCCAGGGCGCAGAGCTCGCGTTGGACCAGCGCTTCGCCGGCGACTGGCGGGTGAAAGCATCATGGACCTGGCTGGATGCGACCTATCGCAGTAACGTTTGTCAGGGGCAAAACTGTGATGGAAACCGGATGCCCGGCATCGCCCGTAATATGGGATTCGCCTCATTAGGTTTTATCCCGGATGAGGGGTGGTACGCCGGAACAGACGTTCGTTATATGGGCGATATCATGGCCAATGATGAAAATACCGCCAAAGTGCCTTCGTATACCGTTGTTGGACTAAATACAGGGTATAAATTTAATTACAGTCAGCTTACCGTCGATATTTTTGGGCGGGTAGATAATCTATTTGATAAAGAATATATCGGTTCGGTGATCGTTAATGAATCTAATGGCCGATATTATGAGCCAGCGCCAGGGCGTAACTATGGCGTGGGGATTAATCTGGCATGGCAATTTGAATAAATATCCGGCAATAGCGGGGAATCCCCGCTATTGATAAGTCATAGTTTCATAAAGGTTACATGAAGTACTGATTTTTAATCGTCGCTACGTTTTGTTGCAAAACGTTCTGTAGGCAGTGGCGACTGGCTTCTTTATCACCTGTCACTAACGCATTAAGCAATTTTCTGTACAGACTAACGCCGTCTTGATAATCATCAAGTTTAAAATTATCATATAAAAAATGCAGGCTTGGCCCCAGGCGTACCCATAATTGCTCGATCATGGCATACAGCGTTGGCATATCCGCGTAGTGGTAGATCTCAAAGCGGAATGCGCGGTTGGCCAAAAGAATTTTCTCCATAACGCCACTTTCCAGCGCCTGTTGAAATTCATCTAATAGCGCATTCAGCGTCTGCTCGCGATCCGGGGTAATCTTACCCGCAGCGGCGACCACCGCCATCTCCTCCAGGGCAGTACGAATCGTATTAATTTCCAGCAAACTTTGCAGCGAGATCTCCGGCACCATAAACGCCTGTGCTGGCGCCACCGCCAAAGCACTGGAAGAGACCAGCCTTAACAGGGCCTCACGCACTGGCGTAATACTGACGCCTAACTCTTGAGCGATATTTTTAGTGATAAGCCTTGCGCCTGGTTTTAATGCGCCAATAGACAATTGATGCTTTAACCGATTTTCAACCTGTGTGGTCAGGCTTATATGTTGTGTTTTTTCCGTACCCGGCATTTTCCTTCCTTCACCTCTTGGCAGAACAACATCGCAATCGAGTCCCGAAGAAGTTTCGGAACTTAATTGTAAAAAAGATAATCCAGGCCTGAACGGCCAAATAAATAAAAGTGATAATTTACTTGCGTGATATTCTCATCTTTTACAACAATACAGGTTTCTTTATGGCAACCGTTTTATCTCCGTCATTCCTTCATGTATCGAGATTTTTGACCAGTTCAGGCCGCTGAGGGAGATAAGCTGCCCCACCGCGATCTGAATGATGAATATAAGTAAAGCCGCAATTTTAAAATTTGCACATTTTTATGGCGACATAATGCCGCCATTTTTTCTTTACGCATCGTCCGCTAAACGTATCACGACTTTGCCAAAGTTCTTCCCCGCCAGCAGCCCCATAAACGCTTCTGGCGCATTTTCCAGCCCATCAGTAATCTGCTCCCGGTAATGTATTTTCCCTTCTTTGATCCAACGCCCCATTTCTTGCTGAAACTCATGTATCCGGTGACCATAGTCCTGGTTGATGATAAAGCCTTGCAGACGAATACGCTTTTTAAGTAATGTCGCCATCAGCAGAGGCAGTCTGTCTGGACCGTCCGGCAACGCTGTCGCATTGTAGCCGCTGACCAGACCGCAGAGCGGAATCCGCGCCGATGTATTCAGTAGCGGTAAGACGGCGTCAAAGACTTTACCGCCGACATTCTCATAATAGATATCGATTCCCTGCGGGCAGGCCTGCGCAAGCTGTTGTGGGAAATTATCAGCGTGATGATCAAGGCACAGATCAAATCCCAAAACGTCTGTCGCATGACGGCATTTTTCCGCGCCGCCAGCAATACCCACGACCCGGCAGCCCTTCAGCTTGCCAATTTGCCCAACCGTTGCGCCTACGGGGCCGGTGGCGGCGGCGACAACCAGCGTTTCGCCCTCTTTCGGCTGGCCGATATCCAGTAACCCCATATAGGCGGTAAACCCCGGCATTCCTAAAATACCCAATGACCAGGAAGGATGTTGCGGATTATCACCCAGCTTTACCAACCCTTCGCCATCTGAAATGTCATAATCCTGCCAACCATTGTAACTCAACACCCATTCGTCTGGTCGGTAATCAGGATGGCTTGACGCGACAACGCGACTGACCGTACCGCCAACCATAACGCAGCCAGGTTCAACAGGCGGCGCATAAGAGGGTTCATCGCTCATGCGGCCACGCATATAAGGGTCGAGTGATAAAAAAACGGTACGCAATAGCACCTGCCCTTCACCGGGCGTCGCGACGTCATCTTCTTCGAGGCGGAAGTTATCCATCTGCGGCGCGCCGTGGGGACGCGAGGCCAAAACCCAACGACGATTTCGGTTGGTCTGTTGCTTCATTCTATTCTCCTCATGCCTGGCATAATCCATCAATAATAGTCGAACATTAGCTTTCTGAGGGAGTTAAACACTCTCAGATATCAGGCTGTGCGCTTTTGTGAACGACTTTCTTTCCCCTCTCGCTAAATATGAATTCTTGCGCTAATTCGTTGATTTATGCCGCCTTCAATAGTATTTCTAACACTATCATAAACATTCCCTGGGGTTCCCTATGACGATTCGCTTTGCCGATAAAGCAGACTGCGCCGCGATTACCGAAATCTATAACCATGCGGTATTACATACTGCGGCCATCTGGAACGATCGGACGGTCGATACGGATAATCGCCTTGCCTGGTATGAGGCCCGTCAATTACTGGGCTATCCGGTGCTGGTAAGCGAAGAAAATGGCGTGGTGACTGGCTATGCATCATTTGGCGACTGGCGCAGTTTCGACGGTTTTCGCTATACCGTCGAGCACTCGGTTTATGTTCATCCGGCGCACCAGGGGAAAGGACTGGGGCGAAAGCTGCTCAGCAGACTGATCGACGAAGCCCGACGCTGCGGCAAGCATGTGATGGTGGCCGGTATTGAGTCACAGAATGCCGCCTCGATACGCCTGCATCATTCGCTGGGATTTACCGTTACCGCGCAAATGCCACAGGTCGGCGTAAAATTTGGCCGTTGGTTAGATCTTACGTTTATGCAGCTCCAGCTTGATGAACACGCCGCGCCGGACGCCTGCTGATGAACCAGTCTTTGACGCTTATCTTTTTGATCGCCGCCGGCGTCGGGCTGGTGGTACAAAACAGTATTATGGTGCGTATTACGCAGACATCATCGACGATTCTGATCGCTATGCTGTTGAACTCGCTGGTAGGGATCGTTTTATTTGTGACGATATTGTGGTTTAAGCAAGGCGCTGCGGGTTTCGGCGAGCTGGTCGCCAGCGTTCGCTGGTGGACATTGATCCCCGGTCTGCTGGGGTCATTTTTTGTATTTGCCAGCATTAGCGGGTATCAGAACGTTGGCGCCGCGACGACTATCGCGGTACTGGTCGCCAGCCAGTTAATCGGCGGACTGGCGCTGGATATCGCGCGTAGCCACGGCGTCACGTTACGCGCAATGGTCGGGCCGGCGTTTGGCGCGCTGTTGCTGGTCATTGGCGCATGGCTGATTGCGAAGCGCCAGTTTTAATGGGTTACAGGATCGTGCCGCCTTTGGTGAGCTGTTCGCGGCGCGCGTCCCGATCTTCTTGATATTGTCTGCCGTGATGCGCGATAGCCGTGCGTAAACGCTGCTGCTGCACATAACGATCTTCACGACGTAATTCAGCGTCATCGCTCAAGGCAATCAGCAATTCATTCATATGGGCAATTACGCTCTCCGCGATGGCGGCATCCACGCGGGCGCTCACTTCCTCCAGGTGCGACATAAGCTCTCCTACTCTTTATTCTGTAACAGCATGATTCGCCTATTATACGCGTTATTGTCGCCCGATGCGGTAATTCGCCGCCGCCCTCCTGATTTAACTTACGTCAAGTGAAAACACGGGGCTTAATAGACCGAGAATTCGCGCCTTTTTGCCTTTCTTCCGCCGTTTGCTTGCGTATAGACCCCGTAAAGTAGACGCGTGAAGAAGTCTAAGGGATAACAACGTGGCAAAATCTCTCTTGCGCAGCGGCAATCTGGATGATTATCAGGCCGTGGGCGGCGGCGGTCAGGCCGTATTTGAATCAGCATTGCAAATTCGCGAAACGCTTCGTCTGCGTAAACAGCAGGCGATGGTTGACTGTCTGGCGATTCCGCAACTTAACGATAATGGCGATCGGGTTGACTGGTATTCGCCGATTGAAGGTCAGGCGATAGCGTGGAAAGCGGCTGACGAAGAGACACGTTCTCGGGCTTTACGTTATTTAGCCAGCACTTTTGAAAGCGCGGCTGCACTCAGTCGAAAAAGTCTGCAATCCGGTAAAACAGCGCTTCAGCTATTTGGGTCGCTACTTGAGAAAGCGACGCAATTTCCCGGCGAAAATCATGTTTTCCTGGTTAACGGCAAACCGGTTATCACCTTCTGGGGATTCGTTAATCTCAACGAAAATACACGCGATGATATGCTGGACTGCCTGCGGGTCACCGAGGCAATCCCCGACATCCCTCTGGTCGAGCCGGAGCCGGAGCCCGAAGAAAAGCCGCTGGTAGAGGCGGCGTTTAGTCAGGCGGATGAACCCTTGTTAACGTCTGTCATTGAGCCGCCGAAAATGCCGGAGGAACCTGTTGCGCCGCCCGTTATCGTTAGCGAGCCGAAGCCGGCCACACCCATCCCGGTTGCTGAGGCGAAAAGAGCTCGCCGTCTACCGCTGTGGAGCTTACCTGTCGCTGCCGTGGTTATCGCTGCCGTCGCCACGCCTTTTTTCTGGCCATCTTCATCCGTTAACGGGTCCTCTCCTGTTCGCGCCGCGCCTGTCGCTACCGCGAAAACTGACGTTACCCCCTTGCCTGAACTCACCGCGCATTTACCGCTGCATCGCGCTGAGGTGACGCCCGCCCCCAAAGCGGCGCCGCTGCCGGAAGCGCCTGTTATCATTGCCGCTATTCCCAAAGACGCGCTGGTGATGGACAGTACGCAGATGAAGCTTGGAACCACGCGCTTTTTAAACGGTAGCTGGCGGGTCAGCGTGGATGTCAAAGATCCGATTACCGGCAAGCCGCCCTCTCTGCGTTATCAGATCCAAAATAACAAAGGTATCGCGCGCGTAGTACATGGCGATAACGTGGTTTGTCGGGCGGAAATTTTCTCTGGTCTGCATCAAACGGGCGAGCTGATGATTAAAAGTCGCGGCAATGCGCGCTGCACCGACGGCTCACGTTATCCGATGCCGGAAATTACCTGTAAAGCAGGCGTCAATGACGTCGCAACCTGTACCGCCCGTTATGGCGACCACGCGGCAATTCCGTTGACGTTTAAAAAGATAGGTGCCTGATTTTATGTTGGTCAATCTGTGTGATTACAAACAGAGCGTCACGCTCATTGCAAACAGCGGCGTCCAGTTTCTTGATTTTGGCTTAACGCCGCAAGAGTCGGCCCACTACGGACGTTTTGTGCGCAAAACGGCAAACGGTCCGCTACTGCGCCTCGATTTTGATCTGACCAACGGGCGCTACACGTTGCCTGGACGTGCTGGCGGCCAACCCGAAGTCGTGAAACCGGAAAGCACTCAGACGCTGCACTATTCTCTGGATGTACTCGACGGAATCTGGCTCCCCCTGCCGTTCCTGCGTTTTAATCCGCCGCGTACCTTTATTGACGGGCCGGATAACTGGGCGCGCATTCAGGTACGTAAACTCAGCGAGCCAGATAGCGCCGGAAACACACACCGCATCACCCTCGCCTTCGACAGTCAACTGGCAAAAAATATGCCTGCGGCGTTGGCGCCTTGCGAAAACGATCTGCTCAATGGCACACGTTTTGCGCTCGCCTGGCGCGATGAAGAAGTTGCCGATTTTCTTGACCAGACATGGATTGACGGCTGGCTGCGCGAGTCGTTTCTTCAGTATGCCTCACAGGTGGAAAACCGTCCGGAACAGGCCATACAACAAGCGCTGCGTAGCTTTGAGTATCAGGCGCACTGGTTGAATTTACTGACGCTGTTAGGCGAACAGCTTACGGTGCCGGAAGTGAAGTTTGTGACACATACGTTAAGCACGCCCGCAATCCCGGTCGATCTGATTCTGGATGTCGGCAATACGCATACCTGCGGCGTCTTGATCGAGGATCATGGCGATGCGAATGACGGGTTACGCCAGACGGCAGAGCTTCAGGTGCGTTCTTTAAGCGAGCCGCAGTATCTGAACGATCCTTTATTTACCAGCCGGGTAGAATTCTCGGAAGCACGCTTTGGCAAGCAACACTTTTCTGTCGAAAGCGGACGAGACGACGCCTTTGTCTGGCCTTCCATTGTGCGTGTGGGCGACGAGGCTCGCGCCCTTGCTATGCAGCGTGTGGGCACCGAAGGCAGCAGCGGCATCTCCAGCCCGCGCCGCTACCTGTGGGATGAAACCCCCGCCTTGCAGGACTGGCGTTTTAGCCAGATCCACGGTAAAACGCAGCGCGAACCGCTTGCCACCGCGTTTCCGCTGATGAATCTGATGAACGACGACGGACAGCCGTTATTCCGCCTGCCGCATGAAGAAAGGCTACCGGTTTTTTCGCCGCAATACAGCCGTAGCACCTTGATGACGCATATGTTGTGCGAAATTCTGGCTCAGGCGCTGGGGCAAATTAACAGCGTCGCCACCCGGCTGCGGCTCGGCTTTCCCGCCTCGCCGCGCCAGCTACGCACCCTGATTTTAACGCTGCCTTCCGCCATGCCGAAACAGGAGCGAGAAATTTTCCGCCAGCGAATGTTTGAAGCGCTGGCGCTGGTCTGGAAAGCCATGGGCTGGCATCCGCAGGATGAGGATTTCACCACGCCTAAGCAACGTGAAAAAAGCGTGGTGCCGGTACCAGAAATACAGATGGAATGGGACGAAGCAAGTTGCGGCCAACTGGTATGGCTTTATAACGAAGCCATTTCGCATTACGCCGGGCGTACCGAATCCTTTTTTAATGCACTCGCCAGACCGGATCGCCAGCCTGAACCCGGCGTCGTCCCCGGGCGCGCGTTGCGCGTGGCATCGATTGATATCGGCGGCGGCACGACGGATATGGCGATCGTTCACTATCAGTTAGATGACGGCGTGGGGGCCAATGTAAAAATTACGCCTCATCTCCTGTTTCGCGAAGGTTTTAAAGTCGCCGGGGACGATCTGCTATTGGATATCATTCAGCGTTGCGTACTCCCTTCCCTGCAAACGGCGTTGCAACGGGCAGGCGTTACGGATGCCGCCGCCCTGCTGGCGACCTTATTTGGCGATTCGGGACGAATTGATACTCAGGCCATTTTGCGCCAGCAAACGGCGCTGCAATTATTTATGCCGCTGGGCCATGCGGTACTTTCCGCCTGGGAGCAAAGCGACATTAACGATCCGTTTGCTGGTTTACATGCAACATTTGGCGATCTGCTGATCCGCCGCCCAACGAGCAACGTGATGAACTATATCCAGCAGGCGATCGATCATGCCTTACCGTCTGGTTCGCCGACATTTGATATATTCAATGTGCCGTTGCAAATCCAGTTTAGCCAGCTTCAGGAGGCTCTGCTGGCCGGCCAGTTTACGCTGACAACGCCGCTTCATGCGGTCTGCGAAGCGATATCCCACTATCACTGCGATATCTTGCTGGTGACGGGGAGACCGACCTGTTTACCCGGCGTACAGGCGCTCATCCGGCACTTACAACCGGTGCCGGTTAATCGCATTGTGTGGATGGATAAGTATCAGGTACATGAATGGTATCCCTTCAGTCAGCAAGGGCGTATCGGCAATCCAAAATCCACTGCAGCGGTAGGCGCGATGTTATGCAGCCTGGCGCTGGACTTACGTCTGCCGCGTTTCAATTTTAAAGCGGCTGATATCGGCGCGTATTCGACTGTGCGTTATCTCGGCGTACTGGATAATACCGTTAATACGCTTCGCGATGAAAATATCTGGTATCACGAGATCGATTTGGATAAACCCGGCGCAACGCTGGACGCTCGCCTGCATTTTCCGCTACGCGGCAACGTAACGTTGGGCTTTCGTCAACTGGCGAACAGTCGCTGGCCGGCAACCCCACTCTATTGCCTGAGCATTAACTCCGCCGAACTGGCCAAAACCATCGCTGGCGACGGCGTACTGAATGTGCGACTGAAATTACGCGGCAGTAGTAAAGATAGCGCCCCGGAATCGTTCATATTAAGTGATGCCTGGCTCCAGGACGGGACGCCGGTCGCCGCCGATGCGCTGACATTAAAATTGAATACGCTGGCTGACCGTCGCCACAGCGGCAGCCACTACTGGATAGATAGCGGGAGTGTATACCTGAAATGACAAAACCGTTAAACGCCACCCAGGCTGTTATCGAGTGGGTTAACAACACGCGCCGTTACGCAACGCGACTGGATGACGAAGCCGACGCTCTGCTGGCGCAACTTACGCTTGCCGCGGCGGATGAGTCAGCGCTCAACGCCGCCTGCGCATCACATGGCTGCGTCGGTCTGTACGGGTATGCGCAATCCGCAAAAGCGCATCTGCTAACGACGCTATGCGGTAACGAGAATGGCAAGCTGGAAATTATCACGCCGGACCGTGACTATGATTATTTCAGCCACATCAATCCGGGTCATGCGCCAGCGAATATGGCTATTCGCTTTACGCGCGACATTTTTTCAAACGAGAGCGGCTGGCCGTTGCGCCTGCGCTTGATCAGTGAAGCCGAACTGGTGCAGATCTTTATTGCCTGGACCAGCGCGTCCCCCGTTTGTCGCCAGGTCGAAAAATCCATTATCACATCACGCCTGGAGAAATGGCAATCGCTTCGCCAACCGCAGCCCGTCCCCGGCGTTACCGCTGAAGAGGTAGCGACCATCGCGAGTTTCTGGCGCTCTTGCCTGCCGTCCGCCAGACAACATATTGATGATGCGACATGGCAACACTTTGCCTCGCTCTTGCCTACGCTGGATCTCACGACACGGGCGCACGCCTGGGCATTACTGTGGGGAGAGCAACCAGAGATCACCCAGCAATGGCTGGCGCTGGCGCATATGTTGCAACAAACCGGCCATGCCGGGGAACTGGCGGCGCCGCTCAGCCTGCTGGTCGATCATTTTGGCTTACCGGCGGAAAACTTCCTGACGCAAATGGCGCTAACCGCCAGCGATACGCAAAGCGATGTGGTGGTGCATCCGGTTAAGGAAGGCCGACTGCTCAATGCGGTCAGCCTTTCGCTTGATTCTCTGGCGCTGCTTACCCGCGAACTGGTGCTAAGCGTTGAAAACAGCGTACTGGATAACGTTGATTTACTGGATATTCCGGTCGCGCCAGACAGTCATCCTCATCCGTTATGGCGGGCGAAATTAGGCTGGATGCTGGCCCATTGCCGTCAGCAGATACAGCCCGATGTTCTGGTGATTTGCAATGCTCTGGCATCTCGCTCGCAAACGTCCACTGCCGCCCGTCACTTACTGGAGTGGGTTAACGCCACGCAGCCGCAGCATGAATCAGCGTTACCCGGCGTCGTCTGGGCTATTACTCCACAGGATGCCCGTTTTGCCACCCAGCAAAATCTGGATGAGGCCGTCCAGCAGTTGATGGGTAAACCTGGCGTGCATTGGGGAACGTTGCAGGCACTGGATAAACACAGTATGCAGCGTTTGGTGGAGTGGTTATCGCAGGCGACATCGGCACCACAGCGACAGGCGCGCTTACAGGCGTTACGCGAACAACTGCGGGGCCGCGTGCGCGATCTGTTATCGATGTTTGATGACACGCGGCTACCGGTTGAAACCGTGATCCGGCGTCTTCAGGCCCAGGCCGCCAGACATGGCGACCTGCTGGCCGGGCTGTTACCGCCGGTACAGAATTTCGAAGCGTTGCTGCGCATCCGACAGTCACGAGAAGAACAGGTCAGCGGTTTATTTAATGACGCGATCGATCTCTTTGCCGACGAACCAACGCGCGCTTCAGCGTCAGAAGGTCACGAAACAGGCTATCAGGCGCACAAAATGTGGATCAATCATCTGCGCCAGTGGGCCCACTGCCGGGATAATGCGCAGCGTCTGGGACTGGAACCGCAGATGCTCAACGCCGTGGCGGAGATTTTAATTACCGCCAGCTATCGCCTCGGTTTACCTCAGCAGTTACAGAAAACCATGCAACGCGAGGAGGTTAGCGGCGCGCAGCTTCATGCCATCATTGGTAACTTCATCGCCTGGCTCGGCTACGCCAATATCGAGGAGGCCCAACGCCCGGCCAGCCGCGTTCAGAAAGGCGCAGCCATTTTCGCCGCAACACCGCGTTCGACAATGTTGCGTCTAACAAAGCTTGACGAACAGCCCGTTCACGCCGCCAGCCGCTATGTCTATGACTGGCTTGTTGCGCTGTATACCCTGGCCAATGAGAACGCAGGATATCGGCATCCGCAGGACGTTACCGACGTAGACAGAGCGCAATTAATTGCCCTGATAGCCTGACCTGGCGGAAAAACCATGCCCGGTAACCTGTATCGGGCTTGAGGTCAGAAAAGCGAAAACAGCAATGCGACGGGGAAACTTATCGGCCATGTCGCGCCAACCAAAAAGGCGCTCAGGAAACGAATTCGTTTTTTGTCATGAGTCAAAAACCAGGTGATCAGGGATGATATCACCGCCATGACGGCGTAAAAAATTAATATCTTTTGAAAGAGGGTCATATCAGGCATCCGCGCCAACCAGAGGAAAAAACGCGCGCAATATGCTCTTTTTATTTGACACACATCAAGGTTTATCCGCCTTAACAGCAAAACGTTCTCAATGCACGGCTCCACTCACAGAATATCCTGTTTACGTATTATTGCGGATCTCGCCAACCCGTACTATACCCATAGGGGTTATGATGAAAGGTGGCGAAAATGAATGTTTCCAGTAAAACCGTCGTGCTGATTAATGTCTTTGCTGCTGCAGGACTTTTGGGTCTGATCTCGTTGAGATTCGGCTGGTTTGCTTGAGGTGTTCAACCTTTGAGTACTTGCTGCGCATGTTGGCGGGGAGGTCCCCCTCTCCGCCGACACCCGCCTATTTTTTCACGATTTTTCTGAACAGTAAATGATCCTTAATGCTTAACCATGATATGGCGGACAAGGGTGTAGTCTTCCAGACCATACAATGACATATCTTTGCCGTATCCCGATTGTTTTTGCCCTCCATGCGGCATCTCGCTAACCAACATGAAATGGGTATTAATCCAGGTACAGCCATACTGCAATCTGGCGCTAAGCCGGTGCGCCCGCCCAACGTCCTGAGTCCAGACGGAGGATGCCAGACCATAGCGAGAATCGTTGGCCCACCTCAGAACCTGATCTTCATCATCAAAGACGGTTATACTGACCACCGGGCCGAAGACTTCGCGTTGCACGATGGCATCTTCCTGTTTTGCGTCTGCCAGCAACGTCGGAGCGAAATAGTAACCTTTACCTTCCGTTTGACTTCCGCCAGTAATCACACGGATATGGCTGAGGGCCTTCGCCTCCTCTACAGCCGCTGTGACGCGCTTCAGGTGCGCCAGCGAACTTAACGGCCCCAGCTCTGTCGACTCATCCTCCGGCGCGCCCATTTTCAGGCTGCTCACCGCGTTCCCTAGCTTTTCGACCAGCGCATCATAGATACCGCGCTGCGCGTATATACGGCATGCCGCAGTACAATCCTGTCCGGCATTATAGAAACCGAAAGTCCGGACGCCCTGCGCCACCGCATCCAGATCGGCGTCATCAAAAACAATCACCGGGGCTTTACCACCGAGTTCCATATGCGTACGTTTTATCGCTGGCGCAGTATGGCGCAGAATATGCTCCCCGGTCGCGATAGAACCGGTTAAAGAGACCATGCGTACTTTTTCATGACCGGTCAATACATCGCCAACAGTCTGCCCTCGTCCGAACAGGACATTGAGCACCCCCGGCGGAAAGATATCCTTCGCCAGCGCGGCAAGTTTAAGCGCCGTCAGCGGCGTGATTTCAGAAGGCTTAATCACCACGCAGTTACCTGCCGCCAGCGCTGGCGCCAGCTTCCAGGCCGCCATCATGAGCGGATAATTCCACGGCGCGATAGAGGCAACCACGCCTATCGGATCCCGGCGGATCATCGACGTATGTCCTTCCAGATATTCGCCCGCCGCCAGCCCACTCAAACAACGGGCCGCGCCGGCAAAAAAGCGAAAGACATCCACGATTGCCGGAATTTCATCATTAATTACGCAGTGCAAAGGCTTACCGCAGTTTTGCGATTCAAGCCGGGCGAACTCAAGGGCGTTTTGCTCGATGCTGTCCGCCAGTTTTAACAGACATTCCGCCCGTGCTTTGGGTGTGGTCTGCCCCCATTCGGCAAACGCGCTATCGGCGGCCAGCACTGCGGCGTCAACCTGCGCGGGCGACGCTTCCGCAATCTCAAGTATGACCTCGCCTGTCGCCGGGTTATAAACAGACTGCCTTTCTCCCTCGCCGTCCACCAGCACGCCATTAATCAGTAATTGATATTGCATAGCATTTTCCCATATCGTCATTAATCGATTTCCGGCGAACGGGCCGCCGCTTTCCTAAAAATAGACGGCGCGCCAGATGCTCACCCGGCACACTCGGGAAATTTAGTCAGGTTGTGAGCTGACACGCATTCCACCTCACACAAGGCTTTTAGCGCTCAGCATCTCGCGAATCAGGCTGCCAAGCTGTTTTACGGCCTGTTCTTCCCGTTCTCCCCAATGCCATGCGGTGTTAAAACGAAAGAAACGCGTCCAGGCACCGGACGTTGAAAACATTTTCCCCGGCGCGATACTGATAAGGTGTTCAAGCGCTTTGGCGCTAAGTTCACCGGCATCAAGCTGCTCAGGTAGCTCCAGCCAAAGAAAATAACCGCTATCGTTATGGTGAATTTTTACTTCCGCCGGGAGATGGCGCAAAAGGGTTTGCCAGGCTTGCTGTTTACGTTCGGCAAGCTGCCTTCGCAATCGGCGCAGATGCGCGTCATATCGACGTGTCGAGAGATAATCCACTAACGCCAATTGCATGGGGGAACTGGTGGATAATGTGCTCATTAACTGCAAACGCTGAATTTGTCTGGCATGGCTTCCTCCCGCAACCCAGCCAATGCGAAAACCGGGAACCAGACATTTGGAAAAAGATGAACAATGCAACACGGTATCGTCGCGATCCCATGCTTTGGCGGGCAGAGGTTTCTCGCGGCCAAAGTAGAGTTCGCTATAAACATCGTCTTCAATTAGCATCACGTTATGGTGCGTGAGTAACGCAACCAGCCGCGCTTTTTTCTCAGCGCTCAGCGTGAACCCTAACGGATTCTGGCTGTTGGTCATTAACCAGCACGCTTTCACCGGATATTCCTGTAACGCCTGTTCCAGCGCCATAAGATCGATACCTTCTTTGACATCGGTGGGTATCGACAACGCTTTCAGGCGCAATCGCTCCAGGGCCTGTAGCGCACCGTAGAAACAGGGGTTCTCCACCACCACCCAGTCTCCCGGCGCCGTCACTGCCTGTAAACTAAGATTCAACGCTTCCAGCGCGCCGGCGGTAATGACAATCTCGTCAGGAGAAACGGTAATCCCCTGCTGCGCGTAACGGCGTGCTATCGCATAGCGCAATTCTGCATTACCTGGCGGCAAGTTTTCGATGACGCTCATTGCCGTCGCGGTTTTACTGACCTGCGCCAGAGAGCGGTTCAATTGCGGCAAGGGAAACAGACGCGGATCGGGAAACGCTGAAGCAAAGGGCACCACTGAGGTATCACGGCTGGCCTGCAGCATCTCAAAAATATAGGTATTGATATCTACGGCTTCATCCCGAATAACGTGCGCTGCCGTCGCGACTGACCGACAAACCGGATGCGGCGCGACATAATAACCGGATTGCGGACGGGCGATAATCCGTCCCTGACTTTCCAGCAACTGGTACGCATGACCGACAGTCATAAAACTCATGCCGCTACTGGCGACCTGCTCCCTCAGCGAGGGTAATCGATCGCCGGGTTGCCAAACGCCAGAGGCGATTTGTTCTCTAATTTGCTCCGCCAGACGTTGATATTTTTTCATTATTCGTTCTCATTGAGCGCTGCTTGCAGGTGGCAACCGCAGTGTATATCAGTTGTTAAAATTAACAATGATTTGCTAACTGTTATGGTGCTTCCCAACAGGCGTAATGATTAGATTTCGCAACAAAACGCCGTTTCAGGGTCTCTGCTTAACGGGAAAGTCAAACCAGGTGTTCGGGTATGGTTCATGAGTAAGGGAGAAGTGCCACCATTCAGTATCCAGTGGCGTAAAGCCCGCATCACGCATCAATGTTTGTAATAACAACCTATTCGCGCGTTGCTGAGCGGTAAGCATGGCATTATCGGGATGGGATAACGGACTAAAACAGTCAAAGCCGGTACCAAAATCCAGACTATTATCTGGCGAGCGTTGCGCCGCGGACGCAGTACAATTCACCAGTGGTCGTCCGGGAGCGTATATTGGTATTTTACTGTCAAGTGGAACAATCGTTAGATCAAGCGTACTTCCCCGACTGTGGCCGGATCTGGCGGCAAGATAACCTTCATCAAACAGACGCTTTTTCTCTACCAGCGGATAAAATTCGTTTTTCATTTGGTTTTGAGAAGGATCTTTGGCCCACGCGATAAAGTCGTTCACTGCGCTTTGCGGACGGTAGCAATCATATATTTTTAAGGTAAGTCCAAAGGGGCGTAAACGATCGGCGACCTGCTTCACTGCGTTTGCGGCTGGTCGTGTTAACAGGCAAACAGGCGCGTTATAGCCTTTAATGGGGCGACCAATAAAGTTATGGGAAGTGAAGTATCGCATGTCTACCTGTACGTCGGGGGCGACCGTAGTAATATCGACAAAGTCTTTTGGCTGGTGGAGATCAATATGGCTTTCAGCTGACATTGCCTGAAAGGACAACAGGCTGAACAGGAGGAAAGAAGATACGCATTTTACCATATGTTACACCTCGCGAGAGTCACAGGGGTGATTATGTATTTGAGCAGGTAAAGATTAGCGGACAGCGCTTAAACAGATGGTTAAAATAAACATCATTCCCCCCTGTAATCTGTGCCTTATCACAAACGGAGAGGTTATATTTTGCTTATATGACCATTACGCCGCCTGTTCTATACCCAAAATAATTCGAGTTGCTTAAAGGCGGCAAGGGAGTGAGTCCCAGGAACACAGATAACGATGTGTTTTCACAAAGGCGAGTCTACCTGACCAGAAAGGTTATTTGATAATCAGTAGTACAGTTGTTGTCGCCTTCCATAACTAAATAACATTGTTTTGTCAAAGATAAGACCACTATATAGTCAGGAAGGCAATTAGTGAGGAACGCGTCAATTGTCGGCGATAATGCATCTGAAATTACGATTCACCGCAGTTGTGCAAACACATAGAATCCCCCTCGAACCGAGATAATTCGGTCTGCTGATCATAGCCATTATTCAGTAAGAACGCAGGTTGCAGCGGCGGATCACGGGCGTGAAGAAAAATCCTGCGCCCCAAACTTTTTGGACAAGCGCTGAACCTGCCGTATACTTTTACTTAACGTACACTCCGCCATAAAAATAAACCCTGCGATGATACCGTAATGCCACAGGCATAACTTAAGGATATGCCATAAATCAAGCGAAGCATGATTTAACTTCTCAGTGATTGCGATAGTCTGTACAAATATTATGGGATGAAATAATAAGACGCCTAACAAAAATATCCCTGCCACAATCATGGCGAGTAACTGAAAAAAAGCCCATCCGATAACGAAGCGGTAAAGTAACAGCAATAATAGCCGTCCACATTTTTTTAGCCATTCTGACTGCAAAATGCCCCAGGATGCTGTCTTTTCGTGAATTTCACCATCTGATTTCTTCATTTTGAGCCTCCTCGCAGGTTTTTATAGTCTTATCACCCAACTGGAAATAAACCCGTCAGCTAATCGTTACAACAAATATAATTAAGACAAAAACTAAAGAGTAAGGTATTTATATCATAAGTGCTATCAGTATTGGCCTTCTGCCCTGCCGCTAAATATCTCATTGTTGTTAGCCTAATAATACTTTTAGTTTAACTTCTTATAAGACAATTTCTACACGGTTGAGCAACTATTTACTTTCTCTAAAAATAATATAGCGCGTAATTAATCATTACTCATGGTACATGATGATGTGAGAATTAAGAAAATCATTTTACTTTCATTCGTTTTACCTGACATACTTCATGGCCAGGAGACGTGGGCATGACTAAAGCTACGGGTCGATATTAACAATAATGTTGACGGTTCAGGACAAAGCAAAAATCAGGTATTTCACTGATAACCAAATCGATGGGCAACATGGTATAATATTTCGAATACCACCTATTCCAGTAATGAAGTCTCATATAATCACTTGTGGTCTACATTATGCCAATTACTATCGGGAGAGGATTTTTAAAAAGTGAGATGTTTTCTCAAAGTGCCATCTCTCAACGCTCCTTCTTTACGTTACTATGGGAAAAGATTAAAGATTTTTTCTGTAGCACGCGAAGATCTGCTGCCGATCAATATATAAAGGAATTATGTGATGTTGCCTCTCCGCCTGACGCGCAACGTTTATTTGATTTATTTTGCAAGTTATATGAATTATCATCACCGTCATGCAGAGGAAATTTCCATTTTCAGCACTATAAAGATGCTGAGTATCAATATACAAATCTCTGCATTAAAGATGGCGAAGATATTCCGTTATGCATTGTGATACGCCAGGATCACTACTATTATGAGATAATGAATAGAACAGTACTCTGTGTTGATACTCAGTCTGCCCACCTGAAAAGATATTCTGATATTAATATAAAAGCTAGCACTTATGTTTGTGAAGAGCTATGTTGCTTGTTCCCTGAGCGGTTACTACTCTCGCTATCCGGCGGTATAACATTTCCCGTCGACCTAAAAAATATAAAAGAGACGCTTATCGACATGGCAGAAAAGGGTAATTTATGTGACTGGAAGGAACAGGAAAGAAAAGCCGCCATCTCCTCCAGGATTAATCTGGGCATCGCCCAGGCAGGTGTACCACCTATTGACGACGCTATTAAAAACAAAATAGCCGCAAAGGTTATTGAGAATACTAACTTAAAGAATGCAACATTTCATGCAAATCATACACAAAGCTCAGTTACTCAACTAGTTTATTCATGTTTGTTTAAGAATGAGATATTAATGAATATGCTTGAGGAAAATTCCTCTCATGATCTGCTATGTTTAAACGACCTTGTTGAATATGTAGCGCTACAAGTTCATAACAGCCTTTTTTCTGAAGATTTATCTTCACTCGTTGAAACAACAAAAAATGAGGCTCATCACCAGAGTTGACCACACCATAAATTATTATGGTTTACAATCCCCTGGCAATACCAAAACCATCTAATAGAATAACTTTAAAATATACTTCCATGGAATAATGAATTTCGCATGGAGCGAATTGGCTCGTTATTTTTATAATTGAGATACTGAGTATAAGTATATTTTCTCATACAACTTATCGCACTTATTGACAAACCGTTTTCGCTAATTTGAAGTGTTGAATAATAACTCAAAGAAATTATTGGCATCATAGCCTCACGACGTAACTGGAAGGTGGCATGATGTTTACAAAAACGTTATCAGTAGTTTTACTGACCTGTGCGCTGTTTTCAGGCCAGTTACTGGCGAAACAGCAAGACCACGCATTCGTATGGTTTGCGACGGGAGGGCACCAGCTTAGACACGAAGCCGACAGTGATGAATTACGGGCGGCAGCGGAAGAATCAGCGGAAGGCTTGCGCGAGCACCACAACTGGCAGAAATCGCGCAAACCAGAGAGCTATTTTCGTTAATTAAACGCCCCTGCGCTTCGGCAGCGTTTTCATCAGCGCTTCAGGGCTCACTGAAGCGACAACGCTGCCGGGCTGGGGCATTTTTAAGATGTGGTTTTTAATTTTGCCAATGACATGCATTTCGCAAGGACGGCAGTCGAATTTTAGCGTCAGTACCTCATCGCCATGCACCAACTGCATCGGCGTGGCTTTCCAGCTCTTAATATTTCCTTTCGCCTGCTTAGGACAAAGGTTGAACGCAAAACGCAGGCAGTGTTTGGTGATCATGACCGGTACCTCGCCCTTCTCCTGATGCGCCTCATAGGCCGCATCAATCAATTGTACGCCGTAACGGTGATAAAATTCCCGCGCTTTGTGGTTGTAGACATTAGCGAGAAAGCTGAGATGCGTTTGCGGATAGACCGGCGCAGGCTGCGCCACGGGTTTCCGACGACCTCGTTGATAATGGGCCAGCCGCGCCGCGTCAAGCATATCAATCGCCTCCCGACGGAACTGATTGAGCAGGCTATTTGGCACGAACAACGCCGCCGGTAATGTCACCTGCATATCACGCGCGTAGTAAGGCGTCTGTCCCAGCTTCGCCAGTCCGGCTTTTAGGTTATTCAACGCTTTTTCAGAGTTATTGGCTTCCTCAAATACCCCGTCAAGCGTATGCGTGATGCAGACACCGTCTTCACTGGTCAGCGTCAGAATAAGCTGTTCCCGCCAGCCGCCCAGCATGATATCAACCGCCACACGGCGCTCACTGGAGGTTTTTGTCAGCGCTTGCTGCCAGTTATGGTCCAGATTACGATTCAACGGATGATGCGGACGGACTTTATGCAGGTCGGCAGGCATATCATTTGGCCAAACGCGGTAGCGGTTATGACCGGTTTTCTCCACCGTATTGGCGCGAAAACCTACCACTTCACGCTTAATCAACACGTTCAGACCATCGCCATTCGCCAACGGCTCCGTAGCTTCTACGTCGAGATAATCCTTCGCCACATTCAGCACCTCGCCTACCGGCAAGCCAATAAATTTTGGTGAATCAAATGCGCCAATATCACCTTTACGCGCGTTAACAAAATAGTCGGTGCTGCCGCGATGGAAGGTTTTCTCCGTGGAGGGAACAAAAAAATGCTCGGTCCGACCAACCGATACACGCGCCAGATCGCCACGTTGCTCGATAATCGCGTCCAGCATCTGACGATAATGCGCGGTGATGTTTTTGACATAGCTCATGTCTTTGTAGCGCCCTTCAATCTTGAAGGAACGTACGCCTGCATCGATCAACGCGCCGAGGTTAGCCGTTTGGTCGTTATCTTTCATCGATAGCAAATGTTTTTCGTAAGAGACCACCCGCCCCTGATCGTCTTTTAACGTATACGGTAAACGACAGGCCTGCGAACAGTCGCCCCGATTGGCGCTGCGCCCGGTTTGCGCATGAGAGATATAACACTGTCCAGAATAAGCGACACACAGCGCGCCATGAATGAAGAACTCAATCGTGGCGTCAGTAGCCTGATGAATAGCCGCTATCTGACTCAAATTAAGCTCGCGCGCCAGTACAATCTGTGAAAAACCGACATCGGCAAGAAACTTCGCTTTTTCCACGCTGCGAATATCACACTGTGTACTGGCGTGAAGCTCAATCGGCGGGATATCCAGTTCCAGAATGCCCATATCCTGCACAATCAGCGCATCCACCCCGGTGTTGTACAAATCGGTGATTAACCGCTGCGCGGGCTCCAGCTCATCATCATGCAGGATAGTATTCAGCGTGACAAAAATCCTGGCGCCGTAACGGTGAGCAAACGGGACCAGATCGGCGATATCGCGCAGACTGTTACTGGCGTTATGACGTGCGCCAAAACCGGGTCCGCCGATGTAGACGGCATCTGCGCCATGCAAAATCGCTTCGCGAGCAATTGCGGCGTCACGGGCCGGACTTAACAATTCGAGATAGTGAGGTTGCTGGCGCATACAGTCTTTCTTATCCAATAGCAGCGAAATGGCGGCTATTGTAGTCAGAAGCGCAAACTAACGAAATAGTTTTCCCGCTTAATCACGCGGGTAATGGATCAGCGAGTGAAAATGAACCGTCTGGTCACTGCTGTTGCGATAGGTATGCGCCGTATCGCCGGCAAAACGCAAACCTTTACCGGCGTCTATGGTTTGCCATACCCCACCAGTACACATGTCCAGCCGACCCTGAATCACCACCACATGTTCGATAACGCCGGCTTTATGCGGCGTTGATTCGCTGACCGTGCCAGGCGCCAGCAATAGAGAAAAATAGTCAAAACAGAGTTCAGGGTCCCACGGAAACAGCGGTGTGATTACCATCGCTTGCTGCTGGGGATCGAAGGTTGGCGGAAATTCGGCCTGGGGCGGCGAAATAAACATTGAGAATGGAACGTTCAGGCCCGTCGCAATTTTCCACAGCGTTGCGACTGTCGGGCTGGATTCATTACGCTCTATCTGCCCCAACATGGCTTTTGAGACGCCGGAGATCTCCGCCAGACGCGATAAACTCCAGCCTCGCTGATGGCGTAACGTTCTTAACGTGGTCGCCAGATAGTGTGTCAGGTTATCCATTTTCCCCCCCTGTAAGGCCATAGCGTATCACTTGTACGCTATAACGCACAATGCTACATTGACTGACCGTTATAACGCACAAGAGGCGATCATGCGTCTGTTATCACTGCCGTTACCTACTGTATTATCTGGTCTGGTCGCCGTTCTGGTCGGCTATGCGAGTTCCGCCGCCATTATCTGGCAGGCGGCGCTTGCCGCTGGCGCAACACCCGCAGAGATCGCCGGCTGGATGACCGCCCTCGGTATAGCCATGGGCATAAGCACACTAACGTTAACCTTGTGGTATCGTGCGCCGGTTTTAACCGCCTGGTCAACGCCTGGCGCCGCCCTGTTGGTGACAGGGCTTCAGGGATTATCGTTGCCAGATGCCGTGGGCATATTCATTGTCGCCAATGCCCTGATTGTGCTGTGCGGCGTCACGGGATTGTTTGCGCGTTTGATGCGGATAATCCCCCATTCTCTTGCCGCCGCAATGCTGGCGGGAATACTGCTACGCTTCGGCCTGCAGGCGTTCGGGACGCTCAACGGAGAGTTTGTCATGTGCGGCGGTATGCTATTGGCGTGGCTACTCTTTAAAGTATTCGCGCCCCGCTATGCCGTTATTGCTGCCATGGTGATGGGAATAACGGTGGCGCTCATCCAGGGTAAGGTGGCGATGAGCGGTATTCATTTCGCGCCGGTGTGGCCCACCTTCGTTCCCCCCCACTTTTCATTCGCTCAAAGCCTGAGCGTCGCGGTACCGCTCTTCCTGGTGACGATGGCATCGCAAAACGCCCCCGGCGTCGCCACAATGAAGGCGTCTGGCTATCAGCTTCCTGTCTCTCCGTTAATGATTTTTACCGGGTTGCTGGCGCTGCTGCTTTCGCCATTTGGCGTTTATTCTATCTGCATTGCCGCCATTACAGCCGCCATTTGTCAAAGCCCGGACGCACACCCCGATCCAACGCGTCGCTGGTTAGCGGCCGCCGCCGCAGGCGTTTTTTATTTACTTGCCGGGTGGTTTGGCGGTTCGATAACCGCGCTGATGGTCGCCCTGCCGGTTAGCTGGGTGCAAATGCTGGCTGGTCTGGCATTGTTAAGTACGATTAGCGGTAGCCTGTATCAGGCGCTTACTCACGAAAGTGAGCGTGACGCGGCAGTTATCGCATTTCTCGTCACCGCCAGCGGGCTAACGCTGATGGGCATCGGATCGGCATTCTGGGGGTTGATCGCTGGCGGAATAGGCTACGCAGTATTAACGAGAACGCGCCGCCCATCGTTGTCTGGCTGATGGTGGCCGCTAATCTGCCGGGGTTTGCGCCATCTTGCGATGGCGCCGCAGAATTATTTTTTATTAACGTCAAACATAGAGGTATCCGTCGCCATATCATCCACGACCTGTTTCAACGTCTCAAACGCCATTGGCGTACTGGAATTGCTCAGGTCTTTACCTTCACCCTGGCGTACTACCTTGACGACCGGCTTGTTGGTCGCGGCATCTATCAGCTCACCTTCAAAATAGAGGTGGGTATCCATGGTCCGGTGGCCCGTCGCCATTTGCGTGCCCGCCACAATCAGCGCTACAGGGATCACCTCATAGAATTGCAGCCCTTCTTTGCTGGTATCCACGCCCGTAATCGCCCCGCGGAAAATCAAACTGCGCGGCCCTGGCGTCGTGACCAGCGGTTTGCGCTGTTCAATTGCTGATTTTACTTTAGTGTTCGTATAAGCCAGCAGTTTATCAAGAACTTGCTGCCCGACCTGGGTCGTTGGTTTGGGGACGGGATAGTATGTTATCGGATTGTAAACAATACTGTCATAGTTAGAGTCATTGAAATGTGGATCTACCCAGCGCAACACCGGTTTCCCCGTGGCGGAGGTAGTTTCCTGCAGGTCCGAATAATTTTTTAAGAATCCAGAATACTTATCCGGCTGTGTGACTTTAGACGCACAGCCGGATAACGCCAGCAAGCCAGTAAGCACTGCAACTTTAAATAAAGTATGAGTACGCATGAAACGATCCCTTTAGTCTTCGCAATGATGCAAAGGAAATAATAGCAAAACGAAATCATTCTGGATGCACTAAAAATGGTAACGACAGCACAATTTGAGCGCAGCGCCCGACAAAAAAATGCCGAACGCAGCGAGACTTACAGAACTTGCATCGCTCAGGCCGTTTTTCTCGCCAGCATCGTAGCAAAGCGCAGTTTGATACGGTTGCCGTTTTCGTCCGTGCGGTGAAGCTCGCCGACATCTTCGTTGTATTTCAGCATGTCCCATCCTTCGTAATAGCGGCGTAATTCGCCTTCTTTAAAAGCAAACGGGAATCCCACCGTACAGGGAAAGTCCGGCGTATCCATTGCCGCAACAATCAAATTATACCCGCCGGGTTTTGTGCAGCGTTGCATATTGGCAATTAAACCGGGAATGGTTTGCGCCTCAAGAAACATCATAACCACCGTCGAGAGAATAAAATCGTACTCGCCGTCAAAGGTCAATGTATTCAGATCGACAATGTCGGTTTGCAGATTATCCAGCCCTTCTGCCGCTTTAATACGCTCAAGGTTAGCCATACTGGCCGGATTTTTATCCCACGCGGTAACGTCATAACCGTTCGCGGCCAGATACAGACTATTACGGCCATTGCCACATCCCAAATCCAGCGTTCGGCCCGGCGCGACAACCTTTGCCGCCGCCAGCACATCCGAATGCGTGCGGGTTAAACCGTATTTCTCAGTAAAGTAATTTTCGTCACGAACGGTCATTTTTTTCCTCCGTTTTCAACAGTGCAGCGCGTTCAGTGCGAATAAGCAACGTTCCCTGCACCAGCAATAGAAATGTACGAACCAGCAATAAGGCGATAATAGCGTTAGTGAAAATAAACAGCGGGACGGCCAGAATATGGAAAAGCCCTGATTCACTACCGTGCCCAAGATGTAACCCCGTGGTCGCCAGCGCGGAAACGCCGAACGAAAAACTCCAGAAGGAAGCATT
Organism: Salmonella sp. NW722; assembly: GCF_051702785.1. NCBI lineage: Bacteria > Pseudomonadati > Pseudomonadota > Gammaproteobacteria > Enterobacterales > Enterobacteriaceae > Salmonella > Salmonella sp. NW722. Next base: position 168,016 of record NZ_JAMMIN010000001.1, on the reverse strand, counting down.
AAACGGTTGTGATAAATACCAGGGCATTAATCGCAGCATAAATAAAAGCTGTAACAGACCGTAGCCGAATAACATTTTCGCCAGCGTGTCGCCCTCCCCGCCATTGACGCTCAGCCAGGCGCTACAGGCGACCAGCGCGGGCGCCAGTTGGATACCCAGCGACGTACGCAGCACCGCCGGTAATTCGCCGCAGCTACGCAGTCGCTGCAAAATAACCGGCTCCAGACTTAACCACGAAAAGACGCCTGCGCCTAAAAACACCAGTCCGGCATCATTGTAACCGAGCGCTCCACAGGCCATAGCGCTGATAAAATTATTCGCTACCGTGGGCAGATAAAGTCCTGGGGTTGTCGCTTCTTCCGGATGCGCTCCGCGCCAAAGTCCCGCCGTCTGCCAGGCGGCATACGCCAGTTGTATGACGACCCCCACGCTGAATAGCGCAACGGCCAACGGGCGATACCAGGGAACGAAACCGATCGCGACCAGCATCGTGGTGGCGGGAAACAGGCTGACAAAACTGCTCATTACCGGATGTCGCACTTCAGCCATCACGCTATGGGGAAAGCGCACCAGACGGCTAAGGAACGCCAGGGTCAAGAGTGCCCAAATAATCATCGCCAGGATCACCATGATGTCGCCGGGCCAGTGGCTTATTCCCCATATCTGGCTGGCATAACGCCAGGCGAATCCCATACCGATAGTGCCAAGGACGATGCCAAAATAGCCCGCAGGCAGATTGAGCACGCGATCGCTCTGCTTGTGATTACGCATTTTGTTTAATTTATAAAGTATATTTGAAATGCATTTTATGGAATTTCTGGTTGTTTCGCCAGTACCTTTGCTACGGTTATCTTAATCGTTCACACGGAATTTCCCTATGATCAAATATCGACTGAGTGAGGAACCTCGTGCTTTTACTTATCAGGTAGACGGTGAGAAGAAAAGCGTCTTATTACGACAAGTTATTGCCGTAACGGATTTTAACGATGTTAAAGCCGGAACCTCCGGCGGCTGGGTTGATGCCGATAATGTGCTGTCACAACAGGGGGATTGCTGGATTTATGATGAAAACGCGATGGCCTTTGCGGGCACGGAAATTACGGGTAACGCGCGTATCACGCAGCCGTGCACGCTCTACAATAACGTGCGAATAGGCGATAACGTCTGGATTGATCGCGCTGATATCAGCGATGGCGCACGGATAAGTGACAACGTCACCATTCAGTCCTCTTCCGTGCGCGGAGAGTGTGCGATTTATGGCGATGCCCGCGTGTTAAACCAGTCAGAAATTCTCGCCGTTCAGGGACTAACGCATGAACATGCGCAGATTTTACAAATTTACGATCGCGCCACCGTGAACCATTCGCGGATTGTCCATCAGGTACAGCTTTATGGCGACGCCACTATCACACTCGCTTTTATTGAGCACCGGGCGGAGGTCTTTGATTTCGCGCTCATCGAAGGCAACAAAGACAATAATGTCTGGATCTGTGACTGCGCCAAAGTCTATGGCCATGCGCGGGTTATCGCCGGCACAGAGGAAGATGCTATCCCTACCCTTCGCTACAGCTCACAGGTAGCGGAACATGCGTTAATCGAAGGCAACTGTGTGTTAAAACATCATGTGCTGGTAGGCGGACATGCTGAGGTACGCGGAGGCCCGATTTTACTGGACGACCGCGTGCTGATTGAAGGCCATGCCTGTATACAGGGCGAAATTCTGATTGAGCACCAGGTCGAGATTAGCGGACGGGCGGCGGTGATAGCCTTTGACGGCAATACTATTCACCTGCGCGGCCCAAAAGTGATCAATGGCGAGGATCGTATTACGCGTACCCCCTTAGTCGGTTCCCTTTAATCCGCATCAATAATGCGGGCATACATATTAACGTCGTGATAGTCGCCGTTAAGATACTCCGCCTGCTTCATACAGCCTTCCAGCGTAAAATGGTTGCGCCGTGCGACTGCGTTACTGGCCTGATTATCAACGCGGCATTTAATGACGAAGCGCCGAATATCGCCGCGCCGGGCATAATGTGTCATCAGCGCCTGTAATGATTGCGACATTATCCCTTGTCCCTGGAGGGACTCATCCAGCCAGTAACCGATATAGGCGGCTTTGTTTATCGGTTCGATGGCATTAAATGAGAGTACGCCCGCCATCTCATTCTGGCAGAAAATCAGGTACATTTTGGCGTAACCACGCTGGTGCAACAGCATATTACCCTGCACATGCTTACGCGTTTCCTCCTGCGACGTGACATATTGCGGCCAGTCGAGCGACTGTTGTAGCCACGCTTTGTTTTTGAGTACCAGTTGGTGCAGCGCCGGAACATGACTTTCATCTGCCGCTTGTAGTTCCAGCGTCGTGCTAACAGGAATAATTTCCACCATCGCGTTGCCCTTCTTCGTTGTTGGTCGTAATCACATAAATAGCCTGGTTTACCGATAACCCGCAGGTGATATGAGCGTTTTTATTGTATCGCCATCACATTATTTTTTATTGGCCATATTTAGCGTATTTCCGCGTGACACATTTCACACTTATCCAACCATTCTCCGCCTATAAAACGCTCAACGACTGATTGTTTTATCACCACGGAGACGCCAATGACCTTTTCTGTGCAGGAAACGCTTTTTTCTTTACTGCGGCTAAACGGGATTTCAGGACATGAAAGCAGTATTGCAAACGTTATGCAGCACGCGTTTGAACAGCAGGCCAAAGACGTCTGGCGGGATCGCTTAGGCAATGTCGTCGCCCGTTATGGCAGCGATAAACCCGACGCGCTTCGCCTGATGATTTTTGCGCATATGGATGAAGTGGGTTTTATGGTACGCAAGATCGAACCCTCCGGTTTTTTACGTTTTGAACGCGTGGGCGGCCCGGCGCAAATTACTATGCCCGGTTCGATTGTGACGCTTGCCGGACGTTCAGGCGATATCATGGGCTGTATCGGTATTAAAGCATATCACTTCGCGAAGGGTGACGAGCGCACCCAGCCACCCGCTCTCGATAAACTCTGGATTGATATCGGCGCAAAAGATAAAGCGGATGCCGAACGAATGGGTATTCAGGTGGGGACGCCAGTAACCCTTTACAACCCGCCGCACTGTCTGGGCAACGACCTGGTGTGCAGTAAGGCGCTGGATGACAGGCTGGGGTGTACGGCGCTACTGGGCGTCGCCGAGGCTATCGCCTCCACACCGCTTGATATCGCGGTATTCCTGGTCGCGTCGGTACAGGAAGAGTTCAATATTCGCGGTATTATTCCCGTTTTACGACGCGTGCGCCCCGACCTGGCGATTGGTATTGATATCACCCCCTCCTGCGACACGCCTGACCTGCAGGATTACTCGGATGTGCGGGTCAACCACGGCGTCGGCATCACCTGTCTGAACTATCACGGACGCGGTACGTTGGCGGGACTGATTACGCCGCCGCGTTTGCTGCGGATGCTGGAGACCACCGCGCACGAAAATAATATTCCCGTACAGCGAGAAGTCGCGCCAGGCGTCATCACCGAAACCGGCTACATTCAGGTTGAACTGGACGGTATTCCCTGCGCCAGTCTTTCTATTCCCTGCCGCTATACCCACTCGCCAGCCGAAGTCGCCAGCCTGCGCGACCTGGCTGATTGTATCCGTTTACTGACTGCGCTGGCCAATATGTCGCCAGAGCAGTTTCCCATTGAGCCTGAAACAGGCGCTACACAAGAGGCACGACCATGATGAAGAAGATCCTTGTGGCATGTGGTACCGGCATGTCGACATCAACCATGATTGCACAAAAACTGCAGGACTTTCTTGCGGAGCAAGGCATTGCGGCAACCACGGCGCAATGTTGTCTGAATGAGATCCCGTTGAACTGTAACGGTATGGATCTCATCGTAACGTCCATGCGTACGCACAGTGACTATGGCATCCCGACGCTCAACGGCGCCGCCCTGCTGACAGGCATCAACGACGACGCATTAAAACAAGAAATCAAGGCGCTGTTAACACAATAAAGGGGGCATTATGTTTGATTACATCCTGTCTCTCGGCGGCACCGTTTTTGTGCCCATCATTATGATTATCATCGGCTTAATCTTTCGTATTCCCTGGCTGCAGGCAGTGAAAGCCGGGGTGACGGTCGGCATCGGTTTTGTCGGCATGGGGTTGGTGATCGTCATGGCGATCGACAGTCTCAGTCCGCCGATTAAAGTGATGATTGAGCGTTTTGGCCTGACGCTGCATGTGTTTGACGTCGGCGCCGGGCCCGCATCCGGCGTCGGCTATGCGACGGCCATCGGCGCGATGATCATTCCCGTTATCTTTCTGCTCAACGTCGGTATGCTGGTGACTCGTCTGACCAAAACCATGAACGTTGATATTTATAACTACTGGCACTACGCCATTACCGGAACGGTCGTCCAGTTGATGACCGGCAGTCTGATTTATGGCGTACTGGGCGCGATTTGCCACGCCGCCTTGTCGTTGAAAATGGCCGACTGGACGGCGAAACGGGTACAGAACATTGTGGGTCTGGAAGGGATTTCTATTCCGCAAGGGTATGGCTCCAGTTCCGTGCCGTTGTTCGTATTGCTGGATGCGATATACGAAAAAATACCGTTTATGAAAGGACGCAATATAGACGCTCAGGAGATCCAAAAACGGTATGGGATGGTCGGCGACCCGGTGATCATTGGCGTTGTTCTCGGGCTGATCTTCGGACTTGCCGCAGGCGAAGGCTTTAAAGGGTGCGCAACCTTAATGATTACCGTGGCGGCGATTATGGTGCTGTTTCCGCGCATGATTCGCCTTATCGTTGAGGGATTAATGCCCATTTCCGACGGCGCGCGTAAGTTCTTCCAGAAACACTTTAAAGGGCGCGAAGTCTTTATCGGTCTGGATACCGCAGTGACGTTAGGCCACCCGACCACCATCGCGGTTGGACTGCTGTTAATTCCCATCATGTTAATTCTGGCGAGCATACTGCCGGGCAATAAAGTCCTGCCGCTGGCTGATTTACCGGTCGCGCCATTTTTTATCTGCATGGCCACAGTTATTCATCGCGGCGATCTGATTCGTACTCTGCTCAGCGGCATCATTGTCATGATTACCGTTTTGCTGATCGCCACCCAGTTCGCGCCGTACTTTACCGATATGGCGCTCAAAGGCGGCTTTAGCTTCGCCGCTGAAAACGCGCAAATTACCGCGCTGTCGGTGGGAAATATGTTTGGCTGGTCAATATCTGAATTGATGTCGCTGGGCATGATTGGCGTGGTTATTGTGGTCGGCATTGTCGCCAGCATCATACTTGTCTTACGTAAACGTGAACTACCGGAATAAGGAGCAACCCAGAATGAGTTGGCTAAAAGAGGTAATAGGAACAGAAAAAGCCGTTATCGCCATGTGCCATTTACGGGCGTTGCCGGGCGATCCCGGGTTCGATACCAGGAAAGGCATGAACTGGGTAATTGACCGCGCCCATGACGATTTAATGGCGCTACAAAATGGCGGCGTGGATGCGGTGATGTTCTCCAACGAATTTAGTCTGCCTTATTTAACGAAAGTCAGACCGGAAACGACCACCGCGATGGCAAGAATCATCGGTCAGTTAATGAGTGAAATTCGCGTACCGTTTGGGGTAAACGTGTTGTGGGACCCTGTGGCCTCGTTTGATTTGGCAATGGCGACCGACGCAAAATTTATTCGCGAAATTTTCACCGGCGCTTACGCCAGCGATTTTGGCGTCTGGGATACGAATGTCGGCGAAACCATTCGCCATCAGCATCGCATCGGCGCAAGTCACGTGAAAACGCTGTTTAACATCGTGCCGGAAGCGGCGGTGTATCTGGGAAACCGGGATGTCTGTTCAATTGCGAAATCGACCGTATTTAACAATAACCCCGATGCCCTGTGCGTCTCGGGGCTGACGGCGGGCGCCCGCACGGATAGCGCCATACTGAAGCGGGTAAAAGAGACCGTTCCCGACACGGTCGTGCTGGCGAATACCGGGGTGTGTCTGGAAAACGTCGAGGAGCAGCTCTGCATTGCCGACGGATGCGTAACGGCAACCACGTTTAAAAAAGACGGCGTCTTCGCCAACTTTGTCGACCAGGCGCGCGTGGCGAAGTTTATGGAGAAAGTACGCCATATCCGACAATAAAATGGGGATAAGCAAAACGCTTATCCCCTGCAGAGAGCGATAACTCTTCTGCCGATCTCCGTCGCCTTCGCCAAAAGACACGCCGGGGATCGGTTTCAGAGTAACCCGAACCGGCAAGGAGTCAACGATCGATGATTAATGATGTTAAGTGGGTTCAGGCGCAACGCCATGCCAGCGACTGGCGACACGCGCTGGATATCGCCGTTCGTCCGCTGATTACCTTCGGCGCGGCGGCCCCCTGCTACCTGGACGGTATTATTGAGAACACCCTTAAATGGGGGCCATATTATCTTATCGCGCCGGGGATTGCGCTGCCCCATGCCAGACCGGAGCAAGGCGCTAACCATAATCAAATCAGCGTCACTACGTTAGCAACGCCGGTCGCTTTCGGCAATGCGGATTGCGATCCCATCTGGCTGTTGCTTTGCGCCAGCGCCACGGATGCCGAAGCACATATTCGCACCATTCAACGCATCAGCCAGTGGCTCGACTCGCCGGAAAGCGTCGCGATGCTGCAAGATGCGCCAAATGACGCCGCGCTTTTCGCGCAATTAACCGCATTGCGCTGATGGAGGTTTCGATGATCCTGCACCCTTCACTGGCCTCCGCCGATCCGCTGCGCTATGCCGAGGCGTTGACCGCTTTACACGATGCGCCTATCGGCTCGCTGCATCTGGATATCGAAGATACCAGTTTCATCAACAATATTACCTTCGGTATGAAAACCATTCAGGCAGTCGCACAATACACTCGCCATCCGCTCTCATTGCACCTGATGGTCTCATCACCGCAACGCTGGCTACCCTGGCTTGCAGCTATCCGCCCCGGCTGGATTTTCATTCATGCCGAAAGCGTGCAAAACCCCTCAGAGATTCTGGCGGATATTCGCGCTATCGGGGCGAAAGCAGGACTGGCGCTTAACCCGGCAACGCCGCTATTGCCTTATCGTTATCTGGCATTGCAACTGGATGCGCTGATGATCATGACCAGCGAACCCGACGGGCGCGGGCAGCAATTTATCGCCGCGATGTGTGAAAAAGTGAGCCAAAGCAGAGAGCATTTCCCTGCTGCGGAATGCTGGGCGGACGGCGGTATTACACTTCGCGCCGCACGGCTGCTTGCCGCCGCAGGCGCACAGCATCTGGTGATTGGCCGGGCGTTATTCACGACGGCGAACTATGATGTGACGTTGTCACAATTCACCGCGCTATAAAGGAGTCATATGCTGATGAGCCAACAGCGCCCTGACCGTATCAAACAGATGTTGCATTACCTTTGGCAACACAGGCACCTCTCAACACAGCAAGCTATTGAGCTTTTTGGCTATGCAGAGGCAACCGTGCGCCGGGATTTTCACTATATTGCCAGCCGTTATCCCGGTATGGTTCGCGGCCATGGTTGTATTGACTTCGACGACAGTACGGAAGATAAAGAATATGTTTTCGACGTTAAGCGAACGTTACAAAGCGAGGCGAAACGCGAAATCGCCGCCCTCGCCCGCACGTTCATCAAGGATGGAGACTGCTTTTTTCTCGACTCCGGCTCCACCTGTCTGGAACTGGCAAAATGTCTGGTCGACGCCAAAGTAAAAGTCATTTGCAATGACATCAAAATCGCTAATGAACTGGGGGGCTTCCCACACGTAGAGAGTTACATTATCGGCGGACTGATTCGCCCCGGTTACTTTTCGGTGGGCGAGAGTCTGGCGCTGGAGATGATTAACGCCTTTGCCGTTGAACGCGCCTTTATCTCCTGCGATGCGCTGTCGATTGAAACGGGCATCACCAACGCTACCATGTTTGAAGTGGGCGTTAAAACGCGCATTATTCAGCGCTCACGCGAGGTCATATTGATGGCCGATCACTCAAAGTTTGATACTGTAGAACCCCATGCGGTGGCGACGCTGTCCTGTATTACTACCATTCTTAGCGACAGTGCGCTCCCGTCTGCTATCGCCCGACGTTATCAGCAAGCGGGATGCCGTCTCATCATGTCAGACCCCTCATCAGGAGTGCGTTAATGGACATCAGGCAAATGAACAGAACCCATCTGGATCACTGGCGCGGATTGCGAAAACAGCTCTGGCCTGGTCACCCGGATGACGCCCATCTGGCGGACGGCGAAGAAATTCTGCAAGCCGATCATCTGGCATCATTTATTGCGATGGCAGACGGGGTGGCGATTGGCTTTGCGGATGCCTCAATCCGCCACGATTATGTCAATGGCTGTGACAGTTCGCCCGTGGCTTTTCTTGAAGGTATTTTTGTTCTCCCCTCGTTCCGTCAACGCGGCGTAGCGAAACAATTGATTGCAGCGGTGCAACGATGGGGAACGAATAAAGGGTGTCGGGAAATGGCCTCTGATACCACGCCGGAAAATACAATTTCCCAGAAAGTTCACCAGGCGTTAGGATTTGAGGAAACAGAGCGCGTCATTTTCTACCGAAAGCGTTGTTGAGGGAAATATTCAGGCTCCTTATAGAGAAGTGGTCACTGATTAAAAAGCAGCCTCAATATACAATAATTCCTGTTTCTAAAACGGAGTCCATCAGGACGTCGGGAATAAGACCCGGCAGATGCAAGCCGGGCCTTCATTGCTTACGGTCTTGAGGCCGTACCGTCTGGTGTGCGCGCCATTGTCCAGGATGGGATTCCCCCCTCGCACGGATATTTCGCCGCTTTGGCTTCATCAATGTCAATACCCAGACCCGGCTTATCGTTCAGATAGGCATAACCGTGGTCAATCTCAGGGCAGCCCGGGAAGACATCACGCAGCGCGTCGTTCATTGGCGTGTATTCCTGAATGCCAAAGTTCGGTGAACTCAAATCCAAATGCATATTGGCGCAAACCCCGACTGGAGAAATGTCGCCCGGCCCGTGCCATGCGGTGCGCACACCGTTCAGTTCGCTGTAGACAGCAAGTTTCTTTGCCGGCGTAATGCCGCCGATGGTACTCACGTGGCAGCGAATGTAGTCGATGAGCCTGTTGTCGATTAGCGGCTTCCACTCATTCACATTCACAAACAGCTCACCCATGGATATCGGAGTGGAAGACTGCTGGCGCAACATTTTCAGCCAGTCGATGTTTTCCGGTGCCACCGGATCCTCAAGATAAAATAGTTGATACTGTTCAAGCGTTTTGGCCAGATTAATGGCAGTCACCGGGGTCACGCGCTCATGTACATCATGAATAAATTCGATGCCAAAACCGAGCTTGTTACGCAGGTGGTCGAACAGACGCGGAACGCTTTTGGCGTAGGCATCCGGGTCAAAGTAGATGCCGGGCGTTTTGCTGCGCGGTGAACGTTTCGGCTGAATGTTCTTCGCACGAGCTAGCTGCGTGGCGATCAGTTTAAGGTCATCGGTCCCCGCACCGCCATACATTCCCATCTGGCAGCGAACGTACTGGTAACCCTCTTCCATTCTGGCTCGGATGTTATCTTCCACTTCAACTTCATCACCACCATCGGTGTGGCAGTACAGTGGGATCCCATCACGACATTTGCCGCCCAGCAGATCATAAACCGGCATCCCCGCTAGCTTACCTTTGATATCCCACAGTGCCATGTCCACGCCGGACAATGCATTGTTCATGATCGGGCCATTGCGCCAGTAGCCGCTCACCACGCCTGACTGCCAGATGTCCTCAATACGGGTCGGATCTTTGCCAACCAGAAAAGGCGCCATGTACTCATCGATCGCGCTTTTTACCGCGAAGATACGCTGGGTAAATGTCGCGCATCCTAGCCCATACAGCCCTGGCTCGTTGGTTTCTATCTTAACGACTGCCAAATCAATGCCGCCCGGCGCCGTCAGAATCGTTTTCACGTTGGTAATTTTCAGGTTACTCACTTTCACTCCTTAACTCAGCGAATTTACCGCATGTCATACCGTTGTGGATGATACAACAGATATACGTAAGTTGTCCTACAACTTTACGCTGTTATATCACGCTTCTTTTACAGCGGATCGCTGCGAGTGCCATTCTGTGACAGCGATCAAACTGCGTTAAATTCAAATCAAATATATACATATAATTCAATTAATTAATATTAATTACGCGATCGCCATGTGGAGCTGTTTGTGATCCTTGTTGCAAATTCATGGGTGAACTGTTGATTTTATCAGGGCGAAAATTCAACCTAAAAAGGATAGTCGTCATACAAATTAAACAAGTGAGGAAACAACATGACCGCTTTATTTGATTTAACTGGGAAAACGGCGCTGGTAACGGGTTCTGCACGAGGACTGGGCTTTGCCTACGCAGAGGGTCTTGCCGCTGCGGGTGCACGGGTTATCCTGAATGATATTCGCGCCACGCTGTTGGCCGAATCAGTGGATACGCTGACCAGAAAAGGCTACGACGCGCATGGCGTGGCTTTTGACGTCACCGATGAACTGGCGATTGAGGCAGCTTTTAGCAAACTTGATGCAGAAGGGATCCATGTTGATATCCTGATCAATAACGCCGGTATTCAGTACCGCAAACCAATGGTCGAGTTGGAGCTGGAAAACTGGCAGAAGGTGATCGACACTAACCTGACCAGCGCATTTTTAGTCTCCCGCTCGGCAGCAAAACGGATGATCGCCCGCAACAGCGGCGGCAAAATTATTAATATCGGCTCGCTCACCAGCCAGGCGGCCCGCCCGACTGTTGCCCCGTACACGGCAGCAAAAGGCGGCATCAAAATGCTCACCTGCTCGATGGCTGCTGAATGGGCGCAGTTTAATATCCAGACCAACGCCATTGGACCTGGCTACATTCTGACCGACATGAACACCGCGCTTATTGAAGACAAGCAGTTCGATAGCTGGGTGAAAAGCAGCACCCCTTCTCAACGTTGGGGTCGTCCGGAAGAGCTCATCGGCACCGCCATCTTCTTATCATCCAGAGCATCAGATTATATCAACGGGCAGATTATTTACGTCGATGGTGGCTGGCTCGCAGTTTTATAAGTCGCCCGCACTCTACCTACTCGCCTTTAAAATTGATGGCATGTGTTTACCCCGATGCATGCCGATATAACACAGGTATTATTATGAAGGCTTCAAGACAACGACTCTTTATTCTCACATTGCTGTTTATTGTGACTGCAATTAATTATATGGATCGCGCCAATCTTGCCGTTGCTGGTTCGAATATCCAGAATGATTTCAGTCTGACGCCAACACAACTGGGTTTGCTTTTCTCCATGTTTACCTGGGCCTACGCTGCCAGTCAAATTCCTGTCGGCTATGTTCTTGATCGCATTGGCTCACGTATTCTTTATGGTGGTGCGATTATTCTGTGGAGTATTTTTACCTTTATGATGGGGTTCGCCTCACACCATTTATTCGCGACGGCAACCGCTTCATTTGCAATGCTTCTGGCCTGCCGCGCATTAATTGGTGTTGCCGAAGCGCCATCCTTCCCGTCTAACACAAAAATAATCGCCACCTGGTTCCCGGACCATGAACGTGCCCGTGCGACCGCGATTTATTCCAGTGCACAATATATCGGTCTCGCGCTGCTGACGCCTGCCCTCGCCTTTATTGTGGCTAACTACGGTTGGGAAATGTCGTTTTATCTGTCCGGTGGCGCCGGTATTCTGTTTGGCATCTACTGGCTTATGTATTACCGCGATCCACAGCACAGCACTGCTGTGAACCAGGCCGAACTGGATTATATCAAAGCAGGCGGCGGCTATGGCTCGGAGAACCAATCCTCCGTGAGTGCAAAAATCAGCTGGCAAAATATTAAATTCTTCCTCAGCAAAAAAACGATTTGGGGTTTGTTCATCACCCAGTTTGCCTGCTCGTCTACGCTCTATTTTTTCCTGACCTGGTTTATTGTTTACCTGGAAAAAGGACTGCATCTCTCTATTTCCAAAGCCGGGATAGGCGCCATGCTGCCCTATATTATGGCGATGCTTGGGGTGCTCTGTGGCGGTACGCTAAGCGACATGCTGCTGAAAAAAGGAAAATCCCGAACGCTGGCACGAAAATTACCCGTTATGGCTGGCCTGTGCGTCACCATGATTATTGGCCTGGTCAATTTCTTTGAAAACCAGCCGGTTATTGCGATTGTCATTCTGTCTGTTGCGTTCTTTGCCAACGCCTTTTCAAACCTGGGCTGGGTGGTCTGGAGCGATGTAATTCCCCGTAATTTTCTCGGCACTATGGGTGGCTTTTTAAATATTTGCGGCAACCTTTCAGGGATCGTTAGCCCAATTGTTATTGGGGTTATTCTCCAGCGCACGCAAAACTTCCAGTATGCCATGTGGTATATCGCAGGCGTCGCCGGACTGGGCTTATTAGCCTACATATTCCTGGTGGGCAAAATTGAAGTGATCCTGCCTGAAAAAAAGAATGCCGACACTGTGGATAAGAATGCCATTAACCCGGCAACTGCCAACAAATAATGAGGTCATTATCAAAATGGAAAAAATAACCTGTAACGCTTGTCTGGCCCATGCGGAAAAAGACGTACGCTTTGAATCACGTGAAATCGAGCACAGTGAACATGACGTCGTCGTGAAGGTCGCCTGCGGCGGCATCTGTGGCTCTGATATTCACTACTATCAGCATGGCCGCGCGGGGATGTCTGTCCTCAAGCATCCGATGGTGATTGGCCATGAGTTTGTTGGCGTGATCAGCAAAGTGCCAGCAGGCAGCGACCTGGAAGTGGGCCAGACGGTTGCGGTGAACCCGTCCAGCCCCTGCAATCAGTGCGAGATGTGCCTTTCCGGCCATCAAAATCTGTGCGGCTCCATGCGCTTTATGGGCAGCGCGCAGTTCAATCCGCATGTGAATGGCGGTTTTTCTGAATACGTGGTGGTAAAACCGGAGCAATGCATTCCTTATGACAGGCGCGTGCCCGCAAACGTAATGGCCTTTTCGGAACCGCTAGCGGTCGCCATTCATGCAGTAAAAAAGGCGGGCCAGTTGACCGGCAAACGCGTACTGGTGATTGGCGCAGGCCCCATTGGTTGTCTGATCCTCGCGGCGGCACGCAGTGCCGGAGCATCTGAACTGGTGGCATCCGATCTCAGCCCACGCTGTCTGGAACTGGCACGCCAGATGGGGGCCACAGCGGTGATGGATCCGCGCGATGAAGAACAGGTTGCTCATTATCAGCAGCATAAAGGCTACTTTGATGTCGTGTTTGAGGCCTCCGGCGCGCCGATTGCCGTGGCATCCAGCGTCGACTTCACCCACCCTGCCGGCACTATCGTTCAGGTGGGGATGGGCGCCAGCCCGGTAAGCTGGCCGGTGTCAACGATGCTGGTTAAAGAACTCAACTGGGTCGGCTCATTCCGTTTTATCGGTGAGTTCATCACCGCGGTACGCTGGCTGGAAGATGGGCGTGTCGATCCTCGCCCGCTTATCAGCGCCGAGTTCCCGCCCCAGCAAATTGAAGACGCGCTGATTACCGCCACAGACAAAAATGTCTCTGCTAAGGTACTCATTCGTTTCGATTAACGGTGAAAAGCGCCCGGCCGGGCGCTTTGTTCTTAAAAGAGAATTGTTATATAATAAAGCACTTCGGCGACATCTTAACGGATACCCATCTTGAGCATAAAATCCATTCAAAAACAGAATGTTGTAAATGAAATTTATGATCAGATAAGCAGCAAACTGCTGGATGGCAGTTGGGCGCCGGGTAGCCGTTTGCCCTCAGAAGCGGAACTGACCACCTCATTTAACGTCAGCCGGGTCAGCGTTCGCAGCGCAGTACAGCGTTTTCGTGACCTGGGGATTGTAGTGACGCGTCAGGGCAGCGGCAGCTACGTGAGCGAAAACTTCACCCCGCAGATGTTGAGTAACGATCCCCGCCCAATCATGCACCTTAGCCGCGAAGAGTTTCACGATATGATGATTTTTCGTCAGACCGTGGAGTTCAAATGCGTGGAGCTCGCCGTCACACACGCCACCGATGATGACATTCGCCAGCTCGAGGAAGCATTGAACAACATGCTGATCCACAAAGGTGATTATAAAAAATACTCGGAAGCGGACTACGAGTTCCATCTGGCGATTGTCAGGGCATCGCACAACAGCGTGTTCTACAACGTGATGAGCTCGATTAAAGACATCTATTACTACTATCTTGAAGAGCTTAACCGTGCGCTGGGTATTACCCTTGAAAGTGTGGAAGCCCATATCAAGGTCTACATGTCGATAAAGAATCGCGATGCCAGCACGGCCGTCGAAGTGCTCAATGAAGCGATGTCAGGCAATATTATTGCGATCGAAAAAATCAAATCTACAGAGACATCAGGGACAAAATAACCGTTGGTTACAAGCTCAAGTAGTAGGACAATTTAACATATCTGAATCCGAAATAGTTGCCATCAACTATTTAGTGACATAGTCCCACTTTAAAATCGTGGCAGTGCGGCCTGAAATCAGCGAAGCTTCAAATAGCCAATCCCCCTTAACATACAATAATTTTCATCATCATTCCCTTTATTGCTTAACCGCTTCTGCCTGGATTTTTATATCGACAACTTTCGTCATCCCCATATCGACCAGATAATCTACACCCCACTGGGTGCGATCTATTTGCGTGACAAAATCACCACCGCAAACCTGCGCCTTGAATATCGGGCTCATATAACAGCCAAACTTGGTGGTGGTTAAGGTGACGGGCTTAGTTACTCCCTTCATTGTTAACAAACCGTCAATAGAAACTGGTTTATTATCTTCAAAATGCCATTTTGTCGATTTAAATACTATTTCTGGATATTTTTCCGCATCCAGAATATCACTACTGCGAATATGGTTATCAAACGCATCCACCCCGGTATTTAAGGCGCTCACGGGAATCGCCACACGCATCTCTGCGACTTGCTTTTCCGGCTGATATTTCAGTTCGCCGCTAATAGCATAAAACCCGCCATGATTGGTTGAGGTCTGGAAATGATCGATATTAAATACCGCATTGGTATGCGTATTATCAAATTTATATACATCTGCATGAGCAGCACTTAATAAACCCAGAGACAGGAGAGCACCAAGAAAACTCTTTTTCATTATATTCACTTTATATCTTAAATAAGGTGAAGCTATCTTAATGTCCCCTGTCCGCAGGATCGAGAGGGATAAACAGGAAGGACTGTTGCAAAAATAGAACGATGAAAAGGCCGCGTCACAAAAACAGCAGCTCACGAATGAGTTTATGCCAGGGCAATTTCCGCAACCTGTACCGCCTTTGTGGCGGTACAGAAGGCAAACTGACTAACGCATGATACGATCGTCGACATAACGGCGCTTATCCGGCGCGGGCGGGAAATACTGATACAGCCAGGTTTCGCTGATAGCCTCCCCCTGGCAGCGCAGGAACATTCGCATATCCACCGGTGCCGTAGAATCCGAGGTCGGATACCAGTCAAACTGGATACGATAACCGTCGAAAGGCTCTACGTAGAGGATCTCAATCTGCTTCGCCTCGCCACTGGAGAGTGTAATTACCGGCTCAATGCCTTTTGGCGCGGCCGCTTTCAGATCGCCGCCGACAAAATCAATAGCAAAACGGCGCGCCCATTTATCCGGGTAATGTTCGCCCGGCGCCCAACCTTCGGGAAAGCCACCCATCCCTGTACGGGTCGCCATGACCCGCGCAAGCGGGGATTGTACCGGCGGCTGCGCGCTCCAGTACAAACGATAATTGAACGCCAGCGTATCCCCGGCTTTGATCGCTTTTTCCGGCTGCCAGAAACAGACCACATTATCCAGAGTTTCACCAGTGGTTGGGATCTCCATCAGGCTAACTGCACCTTTCCCCCACTTACTGCGCGGCTCCACCCACAGGCTCGGACGTTTGTTGTACCAGCCCATCACATCCTGATAATGCGAGAAATCGCGATCGAGTTGCAGCAGGCCGAACCCTTTCGGGTTATCGTCCATATATGCATTGAACTGCAATTTCTGCGGATTATTCAGCGGGCGGCAAATCCACTCGCCGTTACCCCGCCACATCGCCAGCCGATCGGAATCGTGAATTTGCGGATGAATGGTGTCGCATACCCGGCGTTCATTATTCCCACAGCTAAACATACTGGTCATCGGCGCAATGCCAAGTTGCTTAATATCTTTACGGGCGTAGAGATGGTTTTCTACATCCATGATCACCTGCGATTTTTCGCAATGGATCACAAATTTATACGCGCCCGTCACGCTGGCGCTGTCCAGCAGAGCGTAAACGGTAAACGTAGTATCGCCCGGCTTCGCGGTGTCAAACCAGAATGCGGTGAAGTCAGGGAACTCTTCCTGACCGTCAGTATAGGTATCTATCGCCAGCCCGCGAGCCGACAGGCCATACTGATAAGTATCATCTACCGCCCGGAAATAACTGGCGCCCAGGAAGGAGACGACATCGCGCCGCGCCAGTTCCGGCGCTTTAAAGACACGGAAACCGGCGAAACCGAGATCGCTCTGCCCTTCCAGTTGCGTCGTATCGACGCCGGCATCGTTGTATTTAAACAGTTCCGGGCGAAAATGGATCTCGCGAGCAAGATGCGTCGTCGTATCAACGGAAAACATGCGTACGCGACGACGAAAGCCCATCCCTACGTGGAAAAACTGAATATCGAGCTGCCGGTTGGCGACACCGTTCCAGAGTGAATGCGCCGCGTCATACTGAATGCTGTTATAGGCCTGCGGCGTCAGATTGGCGAGCGTATCCGGCAAGGGTCCCGGCGCGCCGCCCCAGGGCTTTTTCGCTAACGCCTGGGCCATTGATTGCAGACCAGCAAAATCAAAACGGACAATTTTACCATCCGCAATATCGGATTCCGCGGCAAACGCCGCCTGAGAAAAGAGGGAAGCAATACCGCTGGAACCGCACACGGCGGCCATTGCCATTGAACCTTTAATAAATCGTCTACGATTCATACCTGAAAATGAGTCCTTCTGGTCTTGTGAATGGTCCCGCGCTGGTTTTTTCAGCAGCAAGAATGTGCCCGTTTCTGACCGCTCACTCTAGACAAAATTCATTAATAATCCAATTGTTGGTCGCCTGGAAACTGTGCAAAAGCGTAAATATTTTATGTCGATAAGAACCGACCTAATCGGATGTAAACCTCACGCAGCATTCTTCAGGTTATGAAAAGTTTATTCCAGACTAACGTGATGTTTCATGACTCGTTTAAACAGCGCCAGACGCGCACGCATAAAGCGGTTTTCCACTTTAAAACCGGCAAGTTTGTTCAGCCCAATCCGCAACAGACGATCTCGCCCCCGAATGCTGGCGGGCCAGCGAACCGGGCCGTGCAGCACGTCGCGCGTGCGGCTGGCATGACGAGCGAAATTCACCCAGTAATCCGCCACCTGCGAGGCAAAGGCCAGGTCATTCTCATTCACATAATGGCATGTGGGCTCAGCCCGCGTTAACGTATCGAATACATACGGTATTTCATTGCCATGACAGGCGCCATTCGCGTAGGTGTTATGCTCCGCTTCGGCGACATAATCAAACCAGTAACGCCAGCACGGTTCGCCGATCCGCTGCTGCGCTTGCATGACGACATAACCCAACGTGGTAAATACCATATCCCGACAGACCTGCCGCCCTAGCGCTTCGTCGCCTTTCACTCCAGGATAAAGCAGCCGGATTAACCCCAGGCCAACACGCCGCTCACGGCGCATTTTTTGAATTTGACCGGCAATATCGACGCCAAAAACTGCCAATACGCTGGCTTCATCGCTATTCGAGCCGATCATCACCGGTATGGGATGCTGTTTCGCCGCAAAGAAGGTTTCCAGCATCGGATGCGGCAGCACGACGTCGCCGGAAATCGGCGTCGGCGCAATTTTAAAAGGCGCGTCCAGCGGCCAAAACGTCTCTGCCGGTAAAGCGCGTAGCTGTTCGGCAGTGGCATGGGCTAAGCCAAAATGTTCCGCCAGCGCAACGCCTTTTTTTAGCGCCACCTCGCGGGGCGTATCCGGCAGCGTATAACCACTCTGAATAATCGCTTTATGAAAAAGCCCCTTCGCCAACGGCGAAGCCATCAACGACAGCACGCTGCGGGCGCCGGCGGATTCGCCAAATAACGTCACATTCTGCGTATCGCCGCCAAACGCGGCAATATTGTCCTGCACCCAACGCAGCGCAGCGATTTGATCGAGTAAAGCGAAATTATGAATACACTCCGCCCCTTCGCCTTCCAGCGCCGGATGCGCGAAAAAGCCCAGATGGCCAAGCCGATAATTGACCGTCACCACGATCGCGCCGCGCTTCGCCAGCGCTTGACCGTCATAGGGCGGCAAACTCCCCGCGCCAATGGTGTAACCGCCGCCGTGTAGCCAGACCATGACCGGCAACGGTTCATGACGCACGGCGGGAGCCCAGACGTTCAGATAGAGACAGTCTTCGGAAAAATTTCCCGGATCGCCACCGCCGAGTTCACGACACCATGTAATATCCTGCCAACTGGCGCAGGAGAAACAATCCGCCTGGCGCACATCCTGCCAGGGCGTAACAGGCTGCGGCGCACGCCAGCGTAGCTCCCCTGTTGGCGGCGCGGCATAAGGTATACCGCGCCAGATATGGATGTCTTCCTGTACGACGCCCACGATTTTACCGTGACGCGTCGCCACCAGCGGGATGGAGGGATTCAACATAACGCCTTCCTTTTACAGTATCCTCACAGCCTGTGAAGCTTACCGCTTTTAAAGCAGACCGCAACGGCGTTTACTGCGTTCTTCCGCTTCCTGATATAACGAAAATTCATCCCGTACAGCACATCCCAGCGCCTGTTCAAAGGCGTCGCGGCTGGCATTGCCGTGGCTTCTGGCCAGCGTTTCATTTCCCAAATTCGACTGAAAAATGCCGGCTGCGCTGACCGGAAGAAAATCTTCATAGGTAATCGGCTGCGCGATCACCCAACCGCGCTCAATAAGCGGCTGCGGATCGTCGCCAGGATGGATCGCCTGACGATGCGCCTCGCCGGATGGCGTTAAGCGATAGCGGAACCAGGCAAGCCCCTGCTGGCGAAGCAGAAATTCGCTATCCGGAAAGGCGTTAAAGACCTCCCGCAAATGGAGTTGATGCGTGAAGTTATCCTTACCCGTTCCCGCCTTGTGCAACAGTTCGTCATATAATCGACGACCTTTTGGCGTCAGCGCGACGCCACGTTGCTCAATTTCGCCGAAACGCGCCGTGTGCGTACCCTGCTTTTCATCAACGAAGAGCACCTGCTCTTCCAGGGCTTTGAAACTGGTTTGCCGCAACAGAATAGGCACTTCGCGGCGAGGCGGACCTTCGATAAGAGTTTTAGGCGTAATGCCGCACTCCGGCATCATGGCCTGTACCCGGTCGATATCCAGAGTACGCGGCGTCAGATGGTTAATGTGACATCCCGGAAAACAGACCACGTCGGCAATTAAACGATGCTCACGATGCAGGCTGCGGTACGTTTCTTCATCAACGGTAGCCTGACGATGCCAGCGAAAAGTCTCCAGCGTTTCACGGACGAACTCTTCGGCCTGAGCAGCACTAAAACCGCCCTGCTCGTCGTACTCATCCAGCAATTGTCGGCAGCGCGATGTAAAAATATCCCGCTGCGATAAGATTTCCGCCGCCCGCTGGCGTAATGCCGCGTTTTCAATGAGCTCCAGGCGTAATAGCGAAGTGAACATGCGAAAGGGATTACGCGAGAGCGAAGCCTCGTCAATGGGACGAAATGCCGTGGAGTGCACAGGCACGCCCGCCTGAGAGAGATCGTAATAACTTACTGGGTACATCCCCATGATGGCGAATATCCGACGCAAGGTAGAAAGTTCTTCTGCGGTGCCAACACGAATGGCGCCATGTCGTTCCACGTTCAATCGCGCCAGTTCATCGGCATTAGCCAACTGCTCATGCAGTTTGGGATTATTTTCCAGCACCGCCAGATTCACGTCAGCCACAAGTTCCAGTAACGTACCGTACTGCGGAACTTCCTGCTGGTACATTGCCGACATTGCCTGCGAAAAGTGTTCCCGAATCTCATCTGCCGTGATGGTGTTCGCCATAATGTCATGCCTCCAGTGAATGTTACCTGGAGTGTAGAAAACCTCATCCATTCCGGGGAGAAGAATTTATAAAGTGTGATCCGGTCTGAATTCATTATGCAGAACGGATTGACATGAGCTGGCGTATCCCCGACCAGATCGCGGCTTAACACGCTTAACGGCAGTTGAATCATCAGTAAAATAAAACAGTTGTAACTTGAAATGGTAAAATGTTAATAATATTTTGCTATCAGGTTATCAAAAACAAACAACTTTACTTGTCACCCGCACGGCTCTGTTTTTAACATCACTTATGGAAAAAAATGGTCTGTTTAGTCAGCGCATTCGGTTGCGCCACCTTCATACATTTGTCGCCGTTGCACAACAGGGAACTCTGGGGCGCGCGGCTGAAACCCTTAACCTGAGCCAGCCAGCGCTTTCTAAAACGCTGAACGAACTGGAACAACTCACCGGAACCCGTCTGTTCGAACGCGGGCGACTGGGCGCGCAATTAACGGTTCCTGGCGAACAATTTTTGACTCATGCGGTAAAAGTATTAGATGCATTGAATACCGCCGGGCAGGCGCTGAATCGCAAAGAGGACGCCAGCGCCGATGTGGTGCGTGTTGGCGCGCTCCCCACCGCTGCGCTGGGTATACTCCCGGCGGCTATTGGGCGGTTCCATCAACAGCAAAAATCGACCTCGTTACAGGTCGCGACCATGAACAATACGATGTTGCTTGCAGGTCTGAAATCAGGCGAGATCGATCTGGGTATTGGCCGCATGTCAGACCCGGAATTAATGGGCGGTTTAAATTACGAACTGCTGTTTTTAGAATCGCTTAAATTAGTGGTACGCCCCGGTCATCCCCTGTTACAGGAGACGATCACGCTCAGTCGGGTTATGGAGTGGCCGGTAGTCGTCTCGCCAAAAGGCACGGTACCGCGCCAGAATGCGGAAGCCCTGTTGCAAAGCCAGGGGTGTAAAATGCCTGCCGGATGTATCGAAACGCTATCCGCATCGTTATCACGACAACTGACCGTAGATTACGATTACGTCTGGTTCGTCCCCTCTGGCGCGGTTAAAGAAGATCTTCGCCAGGCGACGCTGGTCTCATTACCCGTGCCGACCCAGAGCGCAGGCGAACCGATAGGTATTCTTACGCGAGTTGATATCCCGCTCTCAACCGGGGCGCAAATGCTGATTGCGGCGATCCGTAAATCGATGCCGCTGTGATAGCGGCTGTCGGACATTAACCGCGCCCGCGGCTAAAATAGCCCGCTGGCGCGACGCTTACTAAAGGAAGGATGATCGCATCGTCGCGCCAGTATCCTGTAAATGAAACGCATCAACGGCTTGCGTCAAGCGGGCGGCCTGTTCTTCAAGCGAAGCCGCCGCCGCGGACGCCTCTTCGACCAGCGACGCGTTTTGTTGCGTAACCTTGTCCATCTCAGAAATCGCCTGACTGACCTGAACAATACCGCGACTTTGCTCATCAGAGGCTGCCGCGATATCGAGCATAATATCGGTGACGCGTTTGACGGCATCCACAATCTCATTCATGGTGCTCCCCGCAGCGATAACCTCTTCAGATCCTTGTTCAATCAGGCTGACCGATGCGCCGATCAAGCCTTCAATCTCTTTTGCCGCCTGCGCGCTGCGACTGGCGAGGGTACGAACCTCACTGGCGACCACCGCAAAACCGCGTCCTTGTTCCCCGGCGCGTGCCGCCTCGACCGCCGCGTTCAGCGCCAGAATGTTGGTCTGGAAAGCGATACTGTTAATGACGGCGGTAATTTCCGAGATTTTTTTCGAGCTGGTGGAAATATTCCCCATCGTTTGTACGACCCCGGAAACCATCTGGCCTCCGCGACTGGCTTTACCGGAAGCATCTTCCGCCAGTTTGCTGGCGTGATGCGCATTATCCGCATTCTGCTTAACGGTTGCCGTCAACTGTTCCATACTGGCCGCGGTTTGTTCAATGGCGGCAGCCTGCTGTTCAGTACGAGAAGATAAATCCGTATTACCAGCAGTAATTTCGCTGGTGCCTCGATAAATTTCCTCCGCCCCCTGACGCACCGCCCCTACCGTTTGTTGCAACGCATGCTGCATCTGCTGAAGATGATGGCTCAGGCGACCAATTTCACTGCGTCCTGTGGGCTCGTCAGCCATGGTCAGATCGCCGGCCGCAATGCGTTCGATACGTGACGCAGACTGCTGCAAGGGTTGTATCACCGTGCGACGCAGCACCATGAAGGTCATTAACGTCAATACCAGCGCCAACGTAAATGCGCCAATCATAAACATCATACCGAGCCGGGTACGTTGGTAAGCCTGTTCGCTAAGTAGTCTTGCCCGCTCGGTGCGCAGTTCAATCGCTTTCAACAGGACATGGTTATATGCGGCATCCAGTTGTTTTGCCTGCTCGTTTTCATGATTAATGATCGCTTCGAACATGCCATTTTTGGCAAATTTCAGCATCGGTTGCAGGCCGTTGATATAGGCGGTGTAGCGGGCGTTTAACTCGTTATCCAATGCGTCATCGGCGGGTGTTTTCACCGCTCTGGACATATAAGCGTTAAAGCCGTCCTGAGACTGCTTGATCCGCGTTTCCGCAGCGGCAATATTGGCTTTCATTTCATCCATTTCAGCAATCCGGCTCGCCGCGCCAGCGTGGATCATATTGATACGTGCGGTACGTAAGTGGTTAGCGCTGTTGGATAATCCCATCCGTACCTGAATCTCGTCCGTGACATCACGCTGATCGCGATCGGCCTGTAACAGAAAATAGCCTGCCAGCCCGGCGCTCAAAGCAAAAAGAAGAAGGATGCCACCGAGAATGGAGGAAAACAGCGGAACCAGCCGAATATGATGCAGGAAGCCCAGTTTATGCGAGGCTTGCATCGAGAATGTGTTGCCCATGACCGTCGACTCTCTTGTAGGTTTAATGCGTAAAAACACGCCCGTTAGATAGTCATCGGCACTTCGTGACGTTTGCTTACCGCGAAAAGCATCGCCTTCGTCACATTTTCACAACATTCATTCCAGAAAATTCAGAAAAGCGCCAGCGGAAAATCCGCTGGCGGATGAATCAGTTATCGCTAAAGTGGATAACAGTACGGATGGATTTACCCTGATGCATCAGTTCAAAGGCATCGTTAATCTGCTCCAGCGGCAGGCGGTGAGTAATAAAAGGATCTAAATGGATTTTACCGTTCATCGCATCTTCTACCATCCCTGGCAGCTGCGTGCGCCCTTTCACGCCGCCAAAAGCGGAGCCACGCCAGACGCGACCGGTCACTAGCTGGAAGGGACGGGTTTTGATTTCCTGCCCTGCCCCCGCTACGCCAATAATAATGCTTTCGCCCCAGCCTTTATGACAACATTCCAGCGCTGCTCGCATCACGTTAACGTTGCCGATACATTCAAAACTGAAATCTACGCCGCCATCAGTAAGCTCAACAATAACGTCCTGGATCGGTTTGTCGTAATCATTCGGATTAATAAAGTCCGTGGCCCCCATTTCGCCCGCCAGCGTAAATTTTTCCGGATTCGTGTCGACAGCTAAAATACGCCCGGCTTTAGCCTGAACCGCGCCCTGAATAACCGCCAGCCCAATACCGCCTAAACCAAAAACGGCAACGGTGTCGCCCGCTTTCACTTTAGCGGTGTTATGGACGGCGCCAATACCCGTCGTCACGCCACAGCCCAACAGACACACTTTATCCAGCGGCGCCTGCGGGTTCACTTTCGCCAGAGAAATTTCCGCGCAAACGGTATATTCGCTGAACGTGCTGGTTCCCATATAGTGATAAACGGGTTCGCCGTTATAAGAAAAGCGGGTAGTGCCATCCGGCATCAGCCCTTTTCCCTGAGTGGCGCGTACGGCCTGACAAAGGTTAGTTTTACCGGACTTACAGAACTTACACTCGCCGCATTCCGCCGTGTACAGTGGAATAACATGGTCGCCGGGTTTCAGGCTGGTTACCCCCTCGCCGACCTCGACTACCACGCCGCCGCCTTCGTGACCCAGGACTGCCGGGAATACGCCTTCCGGATCATCGCCGGAAAGGGTAAAAGCATCGGTATGGCAAACGCCGGTATGGGTGATTTTGACCAGAACTTCGCCTTTTTTCGGCGGCGCAACGTCAATCTCGACAATTTTTAGCGGCTGACCGGGACCAAAAGCAACTGCTGCACGTGATTTCATATATCTCTTCCTGTTACGGTGAGGGAAATTGTTATTTTAGATAAGCGCGAAGAAGATGGCCGATTTCCGCCATCCGGACCGCGCGCTGATCTGGCGTAGTTTCCCCGCTGACCAGCTCATCTTTCAGATGGATTTCAACCATTTCACTCATCAGGCCATTAGACGCGCCGCGCACGGCGGCAATCTGTTGCAGAATCGCCAGACAAGGTTCGCCAAACTCAAGCGCCCGCTCCAGCGCTTCGACCTGCCCGCGTATGCGACGAACACGGGTAAGGATACGTTTTTTATCTTCAGGTGAATGCGGCATTCGACCTCCATATACTATAGGGGGGTATACTATCAGAATTTAATGTTTATGTAATTGTAAAATTACACGCAATATAAAAATCAATCGCTTATAACTTACCGGCATAGGTCATCAAGAATCAGTTCACATTCAGCATATTCAGCTCACGGGAACTTTTTCTGGCCACAGACAATAAACGCCAAAGCTTCCTTTCTAAGCTGCAATGTTCTGCCCGACTGGGGCACAGAGGTAATGCCGTGTGAATCCAGTCCCATTACCCAGAAGTAAATATTTGCTCAATAGTTTTTACTTACTCACCAGGTGGTAATGAATAAAGGTTATGATATGCAGATGTCAGTCTTGTAAGAACGTAACATCACAACTGCGATACACCGCCGACGGGTAGCAAAAATATCTCAACCCCGTGTCTTTCCAGGCTTAGTCAATGTGGACAAAAAATCAAATGAGCGTTATTTGAAAGATTTTTAATACCCAAAAGCGTCATCATTATTGTTAATTTGAAATCAATCTCAGGTAATAATCCATGCCTATTTCGATTTGTAAACATGGTGCTCCTTTTGTTGTTCAACATGAAAATCGGTACGGTTCCGGGGCAAGTCAGTCATCATTACTTTCAAAATCAATCCACCATATTAGCAACTCTCATGAGGCAATAAACTTTATAAGTTGCTATAGTGCAAATGGAAGCTGTTTTTCCAATGCACAGATGCTAGCCAATGCCTCAGGGAGCCCTGTTATAGGTTACTATGGGAAGGTAAATAAGTTAACAGCCAGTCTGGCTAATAGCGGTCGTATATTTCGCCCACAGCATAAGCTTGCGGCCAATATTTGTTATGTAGGTAATCGGCTTCTGAGCGCTCCAGTTCAAGTTGGGTTTGGCCTGAAACATCTGCTAACCTGTCACTCAAATGGTAATGTCAGATAAAGTGTCATGCCATGCCCTTCCCGGCATTGCTATTCCACAGCCTACAGATATGGGCGCTCAGTTCTTTCTCTAATCTCTGCTATGGGAAGCTCTGGCGTCATTTCACGCTCTTGCCAACCAGTATTTTATTAAAGTCTGACTTTTACCAGGGTAATTTCATAAGAGTGTCCATCTTCTGGTCTAAAAATAATAAATCTATTGTTATTTTTAGTAAAGGATTTCGACAAAATAAAACTATCATGATATCTGGCCAGGACGTAGTACCAGCCTCCATCATACAATATCATTTCGTATTCTTTCTTTAATTGTGGCTTATAGATCCCAACAAAAAAAGAAAATATAAAAAAATATATAATAAAACCAAGCATAACTATAGTGAAACAATGCCTTCGCACCCAACTGAGTTGCGTAAAACAAATCACTGGCATCAATTTACTATAAAAACGCATCCCCACCGATAAGCATAAAGCCACCAGTAAAATGATAAAAAAAAGCTCCCACAAAAACGATTCTGTTAAGAGAGAAAACTCGATAACAATTGGAATAAAGAACAAAACCGCTGCCAAAAAAAGGCGTAAGAAGCTAAGGTCGTGGATACGTGCTTTTTGCTTTACTAGAAAAAACAATAGGATACCCACTCCCCATGCTATTATGAATATAGCCATCAGACTAATCGCATGGAATAGACTTCGGGCAATGTTGTCAGGGCCGACGCCTACATACCACCACGGGAAACCATAGTACGCGGAGACGCCCCAGCCATAAAAATAGGCGCTCCCCCATCCCAGACCACCTAAATAGGCCAAAAGCATTGAAGAGTTTTTAATAATTGAATCATCACTCATTATAGTTAACTCACTTAACAAAGATTTAATATGAAAATAGAAATCAACACGTTATATAAAACGCCCCCCTTAGAAATAATAGCTGGATGATAAGTTTACCTAATTTTCCTGAGTATCAAGCCAGCTCATACCCACGCCAGCACACTAAAATCAGGAGTGGCTACTTTTTTTAGAGCTTTGCCTTAACCAGACGCACAGTCAATAATGATAGCAGTCAGATAATATGTACCCGGCATTAACCTCACGTTGTTGATGATATATTTACTTCGTTGAAAAATAATAAATATTGCATGTATTTTATTGGCGACGGCAAACTGTTAAAGAAGCGCAATTCCATATACACCATTTACCTGATTACTTTACTTGCTAATATTTGCTAGTTAATACTTTACTAAAGCGCGTTTAATAGAGTAAGGAGGACACTATGCCATTGAGTGTTGGACAGGGGTATTTCACATCATCTATCAGTGCTGAAAGATTTAATGTGATAAAAGAAAGCGCACGCCCTCCGGAATTAAGTTTATGGGAGAAAATCAAAGCATATTTCTTCACCACCTACCATGCAGAAGCGCTCGAATGTATCTTTAAACTTTACCACTATCAGGAACTGAATCTAACACCGGTACAAGTTCGCGGAGCCTACATCAAACTTCGAGCCTTAGCGTCTCAGGGATGTAAAGAACAATTTATTATAGAATCACAGGAACAGGCCGATAAGTTGATTATTAAAGATGATAATGGTGAAAATATTTTATCTATTGAGGTTGAATGTCATCCGGAAGCTTTTGGTCTTGCCAAAGAAATCAATAAATTACATCCCAAGCCAAAAAATATTTCTTTAGGTGATATTACCAGACTGGTATTTTTTGGCGACAGTTTATCTGACTCCATGGGGCGTATGTTTGAAAAAACACATCATATTTTACCTTCCTATGGTCAATACTTTGGCGGAAGGTTTACTAATGGATTTACCTGGACTGAGTTTTTATCATCTCCACACTTCTTAGGTAAAGAGATGCTTAATTTTGCTGAAGGGGGAAGTACATCGGCAAGCTATTCCTGCTTTAATTGCCTCGGTGACTTTGTATCAAATACGGACAGACAAGTCGCATCTTACACCCCTTCTCACCAGGACCTGGCGATATTTTTATTGGGGGCTAATGACTATATGACACTACACAAAGATAATGTAATGATGGTCGTTGAGCAACAAATTGATGATATTGAAAAAATAATTTCCGGTGGAGTTAATAATATTTTAGTCATGGGGATTCCCGATTTGTCTTTGACGCCCTATGGCAAATATTCTGATGAAAAAAGAAAACTTAAGGATGAAAGCACCGCTCACAATGCCCTGCTAAAAACTAATGTTGAAGAATTAAAAGAAAAATACCCCCAGCACAAAATATGCTATTTCGAGACTGCCGATGCATTTAAGATGATAATGGAGGTGGCCAGTAACATTGGTTATGATACGGAAAACCCTTATACTCACCACGGCTATGTACATCTTCCCGGGGCTAAAGACCCTCAACTGGATATATGTCCGCAATACGTCTTCAATGACTTTGTCCATCCAACCCAGGAAGTCCATCATTGTTTTGCCACAATGTTAGAAAGTTTTATAGCTCATCATTATTCCACTGAATAATGTTCCATCGGCTGCGGTATGCCTTGAGCAAAACACCGCTCAATATCATAGTGCCGGTGGCATGAAAATATGAGGTTGTCTTTGCTGCCGGTTGGTCAATAAGTGATCCATACTCTATGTTCAGTAGGACAAAAATGGATAGAGTCGATAGATCGCCACCGTAACTACGGTACTCACTATCACACTGACGATAAAGTATGTTTTGAATGGCTGCTTTTGCGTTTTATGACGGAAAAGTTGTTGACCAACAATCGCACCAGGCCACCCACCGACAACCCCAAACACCAACAAAGTGGATTCCGGCACTCTGCGCCAGGTTTTACGTGCCGCCGTTTTATCTACACCGTAGATCGCCAGCGTTAGCACATTGGCGAGCAGGAACCACATCGCGACGGGATGCGATGTAAAAATGCTTCCGACCGCAGCGGAGATCAGGAGTAAATAACAAAAGCGGTTAAGATACATATTATTATGTCATAGCAATGATTAGGGTCATCGGAGCCCATTATACGCGATACATGCGCCTATGTGATGCAGAATTTTCTTTTCATTCAGCCAACGAGTCATCGAGTCATCGAGTCATCGAATCATCGAGGATTCATTTTTAATTACCATGGTAATCATAAGGTAATTAACGTGTTGTGAACACGATTAAAATGGGTAAAGCCACCAAAAATGTTACCACCTTAACCATTGCCAGGATAACTTAATGGAGAGCCCTCTTTATTGCTGTTTGTTATCCGGTTGGCAGTCTCAGTTTTGGATTTATTTATCGTATTTATATTTATTACATAAGATGTACGATGTTAATTTGAGAATTTTATCTCGACAACCGCATATATTAAGATATTTCTGAATTAAGATTATTATCGATTAAAACAAGTTAACGTTTTGATAAACATAACAACATCGTCAGAAATCCTGATCTGTTGTCGTTTGTTCATAGGATAAATAATTTATATGCTTGCAAATATAGATAGCACGCAAATCAACTTAGCTCAGAAAATGTATTTGACAAGCAAAGATAAGTCTTTATATTGGCCCTGGATAGAGTGATAAGATGATACTTAGAGACATTAAATACACCGTCACTGAAGCATTTATCTGCTTATCATGTAAATATGTATGCGTAAATGGAGCATAAACTATGTCCAGTATACTAATGTCTATGGTATCTTTACATTTTCACCTTTCATGGGGCCGCTGCACTCATATCCAGTTGATATCTCATGGTATATTCAATCCATTCCCTTTGATGATTCCTGTCAAACCTCCTGATTAAATTAGTTAACAGCGATGGAATACATAACGTTAAGTACTTTACGCCTGCAAATGTCAGGTTCACGCCCTAATGCTTAATTTATAATACGCATTACCTTACCACAGGAAATAGATAGCATGTTATCCAAAAAAATTGGCTTATCGATGATAGTGTTGGGAATAATGTCGTCTTCAGCGTTTGCTGATAGCATCGTTGAAGGGAGAACACTCAATGTCGCAGTATCACCGGCCTCTCCCCCTATGTTATTTAAAAGTGCTGATGGCAAATTGCAGGGGATAGATCTGGAGCTTTTTTCGTCTTACTGTCAGTCACGGCATTGTAAGCTAAACATCACCGAATATGCCTGGGATGGAATGCTTGGCGCAGTGGCGAGTGGTCAGGCAGATGTCGCATTTTCGGGAATTTCAATCACAGATAAACGTAAGAAAGTTATTGATTTTTCTGAACCTTATTACATCAACTCTTTTTATCTGGTCAGTATGGCCAATCATAAAATAACGCTCAATAACCTCAATGAATTAAATCAATATTCTATTGGATACCCTCGAGGAATGGCTTACTCCGACCTTATCAAAAACGATCTGGAGCCCAAAGGATACTACTCGTTAAGTAAAGTAAAATTGTATCCAACCTATAATGAGACGATGGCTGATCTAAAAAATGGCAATCTTGATCTGGCTTTTATAGAAGAGCCGGTTTATTTTACCTTCAAAAATAAGAAAAAGATGCCGATAGAAAGTCGTTATGTTTTCAAGAATGTTGATCAGCTTGGCATTGCCTTTAAGAAAGGCTCGCCCGTGCGCGATGATTTTAACTTATGGCTTAAAGAGCAAGGGCCACAAAAAATATCTGGCATCGTCGATAACTGGATGAAATAGTAAGCTATGTCATCAGGTAATATGCTGGCTATATTTTATTTCCTATTGGAAGGGATTGGTAATACGCTGCTTGTAACCTTTACCTGTTTTCTCTCAGCGTTTTTGTTCGGGCTTACAGTCGCCGTATTACGGCGACTATCCCCCCTTCCACTACAGAAGATACTCGACGTACTGGTCTTTATTCTTCGGGGAATTCCAATACTTATTGCTGTTTTTCTTGTTTATTTTGGATTGCCATCGATTGGCATATATGTTTCACCTCTGGTGGCCATGAACCTCAGCGTCGGCTTAATCAGCGGGAGTTATCTTGCCGAGGTGTTCAGAGGAGCGCTTAAATTAGTTGAGCCATTCGAAATAACGGTAGCGAAAGTAGCAGGAATGCGTCAATTACAGGTTATAATAAATATTGAACTGCCACAGATGTTGCGATTTTCTGTGCCCGGTATTATCAATGAGTTTTCTTCTGTATTAAAAGCGACGCCCTTTGCTTATACTGTCGGCATCGCTGAAATAACGAAGCAGGCAATGTCACTGACAGCCATCACGCTGAACGGGTTACAGATTTATACTCTTGCCGGGGTATTATATTTCATTATTTATAAAGTTTTTACTCTTCTGGCCGGAGTGTTTGAGAAAAAATATCGCATCAGTTGAAGCATAAAAATAGAGGTGATACTCATGGCTTTACTGAAACTAAAAGAGATAAGTAAGGAATATTCAGGAAAAAAGGTTCTTGATACGGTTAGTCTAAAAATTCAATCGGGAGACATGAAAGTAGTAATGGGGCCATCGGGTTGTGGAAAAACGACGCTTTTACGCTGTCTGCTTCGATTAGAAGAGCCTGATTATGGTGATATTTATTTTCACGGGAGAAATATTTATGACAAGGAATTTACTATTCTTGAGTTCAGAAAAAAAGTCGGTTGTGTCTTCCAGAATTACGCTTTGTATCGCCATCTTAACGTCATGGATAACATTACCCTTGCCCTATGTAAAGTGTTTGGCATGCCGGGACAACTAGCCCGGGAGAAAGCCTTACATGAGCTACAAAAACTTGATATGGCCTCGCATAGCGCGAAATACCCTTCGCAATTATCGGGCGGCCAGCAGCAGCGCGTCGCCCTGGCCCGAACAATGGTCACCGACCCAGAACTCATTATTTTTGATGAGCCGACGTCTGCGCTTGATCCGCTCATGACTCGTGAAGTCGGAATGTTGATCAAACAACTTCACGACAATGGCGTCACTATATTATGCGTCACTCATGATATTCGCCTCGCCAGATTACTAAGCGATAACGTAACGTTTCTTAATCATGGCAAGATTCGTGCAGAAGGCGCTTTTACCGATCTTGCCTTACGAGAAACGGATCCAGATATCCACTGTTTTTTTAGCGAGGCACAACGATGATCGCTGGCTGGTCTCTTTTCTTTAATGACCTGACTGAACAACTGCCACTTGTTGTGGACGGTATTAAAGAAACCTGTAAACTTGCGCTGATTGTTTCCATCACCGGTTTTTTGTGGGGAATTATTATTTTCTTTCTGAGTCTTAGCCGTCGACCCGTGGTAAAAGCCATAACTCGACTGTACATGGATTTCTTTATCGGTACGCCACTCATTCTTATTCTGTTTGTTATCTATTATGGTTTACCTCAATCTGGCATTCACCTGTCCTCTTTTACCGTGGCGGTTACAGGTTTTACCTTAAATGTCGGCGCATATAATGCCGCGTACATGACAACGGCCTATAACGCATTGAATAAGTATGAAACGGAGGCAGCAGTCGTTCAGGGGTTGAACAAACGGCAGGTCTTTTTGTGGATTATACTGCCTCAGGTATTGCTGTCTTCCATTCCAGCCTTAACGAATCAGGTGATTAATAACCTTAAAGACAGCACCATCGTTTTTCTTATCCAATATACTGAGTTTTTCGCGCGAATTCAGGAGGTTGCTGCAACTAGCTTTAAATTCTTCCATGCTTACCTTTTTGCCGCCATAGTGTATCTTATTGGCGTTACCTTTATCGTCGGTTTGACCCGGTTTTTAGAGCATAGACTGCTTCGCCATTACGGTCAGGATGACTGAGTTGCACTGCACTATTCTGATTAATTCATCGCTGACATTATCAAAGTTATTTTTATTTAGTGTTGGTTAAGATTTTAACCTTCATTATTGCGTTAGGTGTCCATTCTGGTCTAAGTCTTACTCCATTGAGGATATTATGGCGCTACCACAACTATCAATATGGCAGCCCGGCGATGGGTTAAGAAAAATAAAGTATAAATATCATGTTTGTCTCATTGTTATATTCTCCGTCCTTATACGGTTGCTGTTTTTAACTGACCGCTACCTTTGGTGTGACGAAGCGTCCAGCGTGCTGATTAGTCGACATAGCGTAGATAATCTGCTCTTCCATGCCGCTTTTGACGTGCATCCCCCGC
This sequence comes from Salmonella sp. NW722, assembly GCF_051702785.1. Lineage (NCBI taxonomy): Bacteria > Pseudomonadati > Pseudomonadota > Gammaproteobacteria > Enterobacterales > Enterobacteriaceae > Salmonella > Salmonella sp. NW722. The sequence goes on along the minus strand of NZ_JAMMIN010000001.1, from coordinate 135,350 downwards.
TTTATTATCTGTTACTGCATGACTGGATGATATTATGGGGTGATAGCATTGCAGCGGTACGCTCTCTCAGTCTACTCTTTGGGATCCTGACAGTTGTGCTGGTTATCGCGCTTACGCGATGGCTGGCAAATGAACGTACAGCCTTATTGGCGGGATGGTTCGCCGCCCTGATGCCGATGGCAGTCCATTACAGTCAAGAAACGCGCATGTACGCGTTAATGGGAATGCTAACGCTCGCTGCCGCGTTAGCATTGATGATGTGGATAAAAACACCCACCCATAATCGCTACCTTGTCGCGTATGCTTTACTTATGACGTTCAGCTTTTACACCCATTATTTCACCCTATTTGCACTTATTGCCCACTGGATCGCAGTAACAATATTATCCTGCCAAAGCCATAAAACGGCCTGCTACCTTAAACTTCCTGGCTGGTGGTTTGCTAACCTGGCGATTGCTGTCGCTTATCTCCCCTGGTTGCCCGTATTGTTTAATTTACTGACTCATCTGGCGCAGTTGAGAGCCGGTAATGATATCGGTTGGATTCCCCCCGTAACATGGCGTGACCTGCCTGCGATGTTCTGGCATTTCTTTACCGGAAACAACGGACAGGGTTTTCCGTCGTTCATTCTGTGGCTGGCTGTGGGAGGTTTTATCGGTACTGTGGGGCGAATATCTTTATGCAACGGAGAATATGAAAGATATCAGCTGATATTATTTTGTAATCTGGTCATCCCTGTAATGCTGGTCTTCATCATTTCCTGGTGGATGCCGTTATTTATCGATCGTTATTTCTTCTTCTCATCGCTGAGCATTCCTCCCCTGCTCGCGGTATTACTTACCCGCGCAAAAAAAGCGGTTTGTGGCTTCGGGTTTATCTTATTCACTTTATTATTCGGCTATGGTTCATATCATAATAACCCTGAGCACATAGATGAGTTTAAACCACTGGTAAACTATATTAATACCCGTCACCAGCCTAATGATGCCGTGGTAGTCAGTAAAATGTTCGATTATTTAAGTTATGTTTATTATAATAAGCGAGATTATCGTACGTTTCTTTATACACCGCCTAACGCACACGGAACATCAGGCAGACCGAATGCCTATGGCTTTGGTTCACTGTTTTATGCGCAAGCCGATCAGACATATATTGATAATCTGACAACGCTTTCAAAAAGTTACCATCGTGTCTGGTTGATAAGCGGCGGTAACTTCAGTCAGGATTACCCCTTGCCGTCAGAATGGCAAAATATCGCAAACTTCAGAAGTGGTAGATTTCAGGTACAATTATTTGTAATACCAACTCAACAGGCGCGTCAAATGCAATGATTACCGTTTTTTATCCAGTGCAGTGATAAACAGTACTGCCACTGCCAGACCGCCTAAAAGTAAGGTCCAGCCAAACGCTTCAAAAACCTCAATCATATCGCCTCCAGGTAGGTGATATTAAATAAAGATGGCTATCTCAGCGTAACATTTAAAATATCAATTAATGTGCAATAATCGCTTTATGTGTATGAATAAATATTGTTCCTCATGCATTTAATTGCATTGCTATTATCATAAGGCTTAATATATTTATATTAACGATTATTAATTATCAGCTTATGATAATATGACTGTCCAATTCATTTATCAGCTATTATTATCCTCTATATTCTTTAAGATAGCCGTTTAATTCATAATATCGCCTTTATTCATCGCATTAAATTACTCACTCACCTGATTAATGCTTGCCTAACGATTGCTTCGTTGTTTTAATTCCAGCGCGAAATTATTTAGTGAGAGAACAATGAAGCATACACAACAATCAGGCGCAAAAGTCTATAACCCATTCACGCTTAGCTTATATGACTGGTGGGTACTCAATATCTCAAACAAATATGCCTGGAAGTGTCCTACTGATACACGACTACTTCCTTTCTTCCTGCATCACATGGGCGAGACTCACCTGGATATTGGCGTAGGTACAGGTTATTACCTGAAACATGCACCTGCGACTCATGCCATTTCGCTGATGGATTTAAATCCGGATAGCCTGAAAATAGCCGCCAGCCGAGTGGGTAATACGAAAATCCGCGCCACACTACAACACGATGTTTTCGACACGTTCCCGGCGGACTGGCACGGGCGCTTCGATTCCGTTTCGATGTACTATCTTCTGCACTGCTTACCTGGTGAGATGACAACAAAAGCGAAGGCAATTAAAAATGCCGGTATGGCGCTTAAACCCGGCGGCACACTTTTTGGCGCCACGATTCTGGGCAAAGAGGTTCCTCACAATGCTTTTGGTAAGAAATTAATGGCTGTTTATAACAAGAAAGGAATATTCAGTAATACCAATGATTCAGCCGATACGTTACGCAGCGTGTTGGACGAACATTTCGCTAAGGTGACTTTGGAGCAACATGGCGCCGTTGCGCTATTTTCCGCCACTATGCCACGTTCATTGTAAGTACAGGCACTTCCGAGCGGTCGGCAGCGCGATCATGTGGGTTTAACCCGTTGATTAAACATTGGATTACGGGATAGCAATTGCTTATTTTATTTGTCATACAAATAAGTATAATACCCGCTTCCGATGTAGACCCGTCCTCCTTCGCCTGCGTCACGGGTCCTGGTTAGACGCAGGCGTTTTCTGTATGGAATACGCCATCCCCTCCGATAGATGCCTTGTTTGCCTAAAGCAGTTAACCCCACCAGTGACAAACGTCATGCAGGACGGTCAGTCACGCTTACGCGGCATCATCCGTAACAGCGTATTGTCTTTCCAGAAATAGTGATGCATCAAAGCAGCGATGGCATGAAGTCCAATAACAAAATAGCCCAGATTCGCCAGCGTGACGTGCCAGGATTTCAGCATATCTACGCGTTCAAAGTTAGCTTCGGCGGCATGCGGCATAGTAATGCCAAATGCGACCCAGGGATTGCCGCGGTTATACATCATGACCAGACCAATAACAGGCAGCACGATAAATAACAGGTAAATCACCAGATGTCCTAAATGCGCCATTCCGGTCATCATCGGTTTTGGACGAGGAACAATGGGCGGCGTGGGATATTTCAGCCGAATAATCAAGCGCGCCACCATTAAAAGCAAAATAGTGATACCACATGAAACATGCGTCATATTAAACCAGGGCCGATAACTACGCGGCGCAAAACCGCGTAGCTCCATCGCGGCGTAAGCCACAATAACCAGAAAAAAGACTAACCAGTGAATACCAATTTGCAGGCCGGAATACTTATTGCCCATAGCGCGTCCTGAATGAAAACCGTAAAGCGACAACATAACCAGCTTTTATAAATAATTCATCAAATTTATGAGATGGTGGTCGCACTTGCCCGTTCACCCTCGCAAACGGGCGATTTTTAGCGTAAAGCTCTCTGTTCTAACGCACTGCGCAGCGTAGTATCTGCCTGCAATACCTGCCATGCCTTTTCAATATCGCGTGGGATATCAACGTGAATGATAAAATCTTTACCACGCGGTCCATACCCTGTTTCATCGTCACGCAAACGTGGCAGCTCGCCGGCAATCAGAGACAGATAACGCTCCACCGTCCAGATGCCCTCTTCAACGTTGGCAAAATGTGTACCGCCGTTAAGGTGGCGCAGTACCGGAACAAAACCAGGAAAACTCAGCCAGCGCGGCGCATCGGTGTCGTCGTCTGTCACGCGCCGGAATGCCGCGATAGTGCGCCGCTGCATGGTGGGGTCTTGCACAACGATAGCCGTGTTAATGTTTTCTTTCGCCTGACGGATCAGTGCGCAAGAGAAACGGGCATTTTCGCCGCAATTAGTTGACCGATCTTCCAGCCAAATTTTCTCAGCCGGAATATGCCAGAACTGGTTCGCGATATCCGCGAGGATCGCGGCTTCAGCGCGTCCGGTTGTACGAATAGTGTGGTAGCGCGGATGCCGGGCAATCACGGCGTACAAAAACGGCGTCGAATGACCTATACCGCCGCTAATCAGTAAAGGAACGCCTTGCGCTTTGGCGATGCGACAGGCCGCGTCGATAGTGGGGATCACCGCATTGCCCGCCAGGACGACGCAATCCGACGAATAAGGTTGTTCGCCGGAAAAATCATTTTGCGCCAGCCACTGTCCGACGGTATTCACCGCCAGCAATGTTTCCGCAGAGAGCGCCGGAAATGGCGTTGTATTCATAATTCCTCCTTTTTGTTCCGAACTTGTACCGGATCTCTTTGAAAGACATCGTCGCCTGGCTTTTTAGGCCGTAATCTGATCCATGGCCTGTAAAATACGCTTATCGGAAATAGGATAAGGCGTACCGAGCTGTTGCGCGAAATAACTGACACGCAGTTCTTCAATCATCCAACGGATCTCTTTAACATCATCATCTTCGCGACGCGCTGGAGGCAATTTATTTATCCATTGTTGCCACGCCTGCTGGACGCTTTCGACTTTCAGCATTTGCGCCCGATCGCGGTGCGGATCGACAGCCAGTTTCTCCAGCCGCTTTTCAATTGCCTGCAGATAACGCAGCGTATCGCCGAGACGTTTAAAGCCGTTGCCAGTCACAAAACCACGGTATACCAGACCGCTCATCTGCGCCTTGATATCGGAAAGCCCCAACGCCATGCTCATATCCACCCGCCCTTTCAGACGCTTATTGATATTGAATACGGTCGTCAGGATCCGCTCGACCTGCTTCGCGATATCCACCACAGTATCATTCAGCTCGGCGCGTACCTTTTCGTGCAGCGCGGTGAAACCTGCTTCGCTCCACACCGGTCCGCCGTTGGCATCTATCAGCTTATCTACCCCGCAGGCGATACAGTCATCAATCAACTCCAGTACTTTGCCGTACGGGTTAAAGTACAGTCCCAGCTTGGCTTTATTCGGCAATTTCTCATGCAGATACTTAATCGGTGAAGGAATATTGAGCAACAGCAGACGGCGTAAACCGCACCACATCGCCTGTTGTTGTTCCAGCGGATTATCAAACAATTTGATAGCGACGCTGTCACGCTCATCCACTAACGCCGGCCACGCCTTCACTTTATAATTACCGCGTTTCTGTTCGTAGCTTTCCGGCAGCTCGCCGAAACTCCAGATATGCAGCCCGCTCTGCTCGATGCCGTCATCCGCCACCGCCGAGAGCGTCTCCTGCACTTTGCCTTTCAGCGCATTTTTAAGCTCGGCGAGCGAACGCCCTTCCTGCAGTTTCTTGTTTTTGTCATTCACCACGCGAAACGTGATTTTCAGATGCTCGGGCACCTGATCCCAATGCCAGTCTTCCCGGTCGACCGTGACGCCGGTCATCCGGCGCAGTTCACGCTCCAGAGCGTCCAGCAGCGGCAGCTCCAGCGGCGTTACGCGACCTAAAAAAGCTTCAGCATAGTTTGGCGCCGGAACAAAGTTGCGACGTACCGGTTTTGGCAACGATTTAATCAGCGCAATCACTAATTCACGGCGCAGCCCCGGGATCTGCCATTCAAAACCGCTCTCGTCAACCTGGTTAAGTAGCGGCAACGGAATATGGACGGTCACGCCGTCAGCATCCGCGCCCGGTTCAAACTGATAGCTCAAACGCAGCTTGAGATTGCCCTGGTGCCAGAAGTTCGGGTAATCCAGTTTGCTGATTTTTTCCGCGCCTTCTTTAATCAGCATACTTTTTTCAAAGTTGAGCAGATCCGGCGTCTCGCGGCTGATTTTTTTCCACCAACTATCAAAGTGGCGGGCGGAAATAACGTCATGGCTAATACGCTGGTCATAAAACTCAAACAGGGTATCGTCATCCACCAGGATATCGCGGCGGCGAGATTTGTGCTCAAGTTCCTCGACTTCCGCACGCAATTTTAGATTCTCACGGAAGAAGGCATGACGGGTTTGCCAGTCCCCCTCCACCAGCGCATGGCGGATGAACAACTCGCGACACAACGCCGGGTCAATCTGGCTGTAATTCACCTTGCGCGCGGCGACAATCGGCAGACCGTAGACAGTAACCTTTTCCGTCGCCATCACCGCGCCTTGCGCCCGCTCCCAGTGCGGTTCGCTATATGAACGTTTAATCAGGTGCTGGGCTACCGGTTCCACCCATTCTGGCTCAATGCGGGCAGCGATGCGCCCCCACAGGCGGCTGGTCTCCACCAGTTCTGCGACCATTGTCCATTTCGGCGGTTTTTTGAATAAACCGGAACCGGGGAAAATAGAGAATCGGGCGTTACGCGCGCCGGTGTACTCTTGTTTATCGGCATCTTTCATCCCGATATGCGACAACAACCCCGTTAACAACGCAACGTGAATTTCCCGGTATTCTGCGGGTTCGCTGTTTACCGGAATCCCCAGTTCTTTTACCACCTGACGCAGTTGGGTATAGATATCCTGCCACTCACGCACGCGTAAATAGTTCAGATAGTCGGTGCGACACAGACGGCGGAATTGATTCGACGACAGGGCCTTTTGTTGCTCGCCGAGGTAATTCCACAGGTTAACAAACGCCAGAAAATCGGACTCCTTATCATGGAAGCGCCGGTGTTTCTCATCGGAAGCCTGCTGCTTATCCACTGGGCGCTCGCGCGGATCCTGAATAGAGAGTGCGGAAGTAATGATCATCGCTTCGCGCACACAGCCATGCTTTTGCGCTTCCAGAACCATACGCGCCAGGCGCGGGTCGACCGGCAACTGGGATAATTGTCGGCCCAGCGGCGTCAGCTTATATGCCGTTTGCTGTTCGTCGGCGGTAATCGCCCCCAGCTCTTCCAACAAACGCACGCCATCCTGAATATTGCGCTTATCCGGCGCTTCGACAAACGGGAAGGCGGCAATGTCACCCAGCCCCAGGGCGGTCATCTGCAAAATAACCGACGCCAGGTTGGTACGTAGAATTTCCGGGTCGGTAAATTCCGGACGTGACAAAAAGTCATCTTCCGAATACAGACGAATGCAAATCCCTTCCGATACGCGTCCGCAACGCCCTTTACGCTGGTTGGCGGAAGCCTGTGAGATCGGTTCAATCGGCAGGCGCTGCACTTTAGTGCGGTAGCTGTAGCGGCTGATGCGCGCAGTGCCAGGATCGATCACATACTTGATACCCGGCACCGTCAGCGACGTTTCCGCCACGTTAGTCGCCAGCACGATACGGCGTCCGCTGTGCGACTGGAAAACGCGGTTCTGTTCGCTGTTCGACAAGCGTGCATACAGCGGCAACACTTCGGTATGCCGTAAGTTCAGCTTGTTCAGGGCGTCGGCGGTATCGCGGATTTCCCGCTCTCCGCTCATAAAAATCAGGATATCGCCGGGACTTTCACGCCCCAGTTCATCGACAGCGTCGAAAATTGCCTGTAGCTGATCGCGTTCAGTGTCGTCAGCCTCTTCCACAATGGGGCGATAACGAACTTCTACGGGATACGTTCGGCCAGAGACTTCAATAATCGGCGCGTTATTAAAGTGGCGCGAGAAGCGTTCCGGGTCGATGGTCGCAGAGGTAATAATCACTTTCAGATCGGGGCGACGCGGCAGAAGCTCTTTCAGATAGCCGAGCAAGAAGTCAATATTCAGGCTGCGTTCATGCGCTTCATCAATAATGATGGTGTCATACTGCATCAATAGCCTGTCCTGCTGGATTTCCGCCAGCAGGATACCGTCCGTCATCAGTTTGACCATGGTGTTGCTACTGACATGATCGCTGAAACGAACTTTATAGCCGATGCAGCCGCCAGGCTCCGTTTGCAACTCTTCGGCAATACGGTTAGCGACGGTGCGCGCCGCCAGGCGACGCGGTTGAGTATGCCCAATAAGTCCTTTAATTCCGCGTCCCAGTTCCATACAAATTTTCGGCAACTGGGTGGTTTTACCGGAACCGGTTTCCCCTGCCACGATCACCACCTGATGATCGCGGATCGCTTCCAGAATGTCCTGTTTCTTCTGGCTAACAGGCAGATTTTGCGGATAAGTGATTGAGGGGCGCGCCGCTTCGCGGAGGGCGACCTGCGCCGCAGCCTGTTCAATTTCTTTCGCCATCGTCTGGAAAATGGCCTGTTGCGCATCAGGATTTTTTACTTTCTTTACGCCATGCAGGCGGCGCGCAAAGCGCTGTTTGTCGCGCAGCATCAGTGCATCCAGCCGCTGCTGTAACACCTGAAGCGTCAACATAGATTGTTCAGTCATAAAGCTCTTGGGCAGCATTCTGCCTGTTTAAAATCGTTTTAAATGATAGGTATAGAGTACCACATTGGGGCTTTTTTTGTGTTGTTCAATAATTTCGAACAAAGGGTTCGATATATTGCGCTATCCCTGCGACATATTTGTGAATAAAGTGTCAACAAGCAACGGGGCACGCCCCTTCAAACACATAAAAGGAAACACCCATGAGCAAGGTATTAGTTCTTAAATCCAGTATTCTGGCAGGGTACTCTCAGTCTGGTCAGTTGACTGACTATTTTATTGAACAATGGCGCGAAAAACACGTCGCAGATGAAATTACTGTCCGCGATCTGGCGGCCAACCCTGTTCCGGTGCTGGATGGCGAGCTGGTGGGCGCGATGCGTCCGGGCGATGCGCCTTTAACGCCACGTCAGCAGGACGCTCTGGCGCTGTCTGATGAACTCATTGCTGAACTGAAAGCCCACGACGTCATCGTTATTGCGGCGCCGATGTACAATTTCAATATCCCGACGCAGCTGAAAAACTACTTTGATCTGATTGCCCGCGCCGGTATCACTTTCCGCTATACCGAAAAAGGCCCGGAAGGTCTGGTAACCGGTAAACGCGCGGTGGTTCTCTCCAGTCGCGGCGGTATCCATAAAGACACCCCGACGGATTTGATTGCGCCTTACCTGAAAGTGTTCCTTGGTTTTATCGGTATTACCGACGTGAATTTTGTCTTTGCCGAAGGCATCGCCTACGGGCCGGAAGTGGCGGCTAAAGCCCAGGCCGACGCAAAAGCCGCGATTGACAGCGTAGTGGCCGCTTAAATATTTTTGCCTCCCGTTTCGACGGGAGGTGACTTCTTCGGTTCGTAGCGCAAATATCCTACCACGCCGCTACTGCCGCCATCGCTGGGATGCGTTACCCCATCATTGACTTCAACGCAGGCGAAATCAAAAGGCGACACATTTTCGATGCACGCCACATTGACCCCATATTGATCGGGATTGGATCGACGTTGATGAAAAGTATATATCCCGCATACCGAACAGAAAAAATGCACCGCCTTGCCCGTATTGAAGCGATATTCGGTAAGCTTATCCTGCCCTTTTAGCACTTTAATACCCGATAGCGGCGCAGACACTGCCACCGCTCCGCGCATCCGGCAAAACGAACAGTTGCAGCGCCTGGCGGTATGAAAGCCATCGCTAAGTTGAACGGTAAACACGACGCTGCCACAATGGCAGGCAGCAGATAACTTTTCAGACGTCATACCTGGTTACTCTCGCGAATAGTGATACCAGTCAACAGTATAGAAATGGCGTTTCCGGTTCGCCTAATATAAATACGACCTTCGTATTCAGAAATTACCCATATAAAAATGCATTTTGCGGTAAAAAAATTGTCGGAAAGCGGTTATTTACGCATCCATTTGCCATTAATTCCCTGGACATATTCTCCCGGCCTGGCGCGCTCAACTAGTTTTTGCCCTGCCATCTTCGCCACCTCGTCCACGGGAAGATGATTGCTATCCGCTAACTGCTGATAACTGGCGCGGCGGGCATGATTAATATCAAGCACCAGTTTCTGGGTTTCGGCATCATTCTTTAAGGCCACCAGATAGCCATTCAGCGTTTCCCCGACCCGGCCCTGCGTGCGCGCTTCGTCCAGGGTTAAGGCCCACACAGAAGGTGTGAGCAAGCTCAGCGTCAGCACCCATAGTATTAAATACTTTTTCATTATGGCCTCAGAATAGATCGCTGCGTGATTTCAGGAGTTCTTCAACGTCTTTATCGACTTTGATATGTATTTCATGCTCGATCTTTACATTCATGTTGATGGTAATCGGCTGTTCCGGCGCGGCGACTTCAATACGTGGCGTGCAGCCCACCACGATAAATGACGCAAGCGCTGACAGCATGGCAATACTCATTTTCATTATTTATCCTCACAGTCCTTGTCTTTCCGGCAAGGAGGTTGCGGCAACGCTGTATTTTGTTCAAGCCATGCCTGTAAATTGTCGCCAAAACGCAAACTGCGCCACAGCGTAAACACATTTTCTTCATGGGTATAGTTCAAGTTAACGATCGCGGTTTTACCATCTACCCGGCTTTTGCCGGTAATAGCCGCCTGCATCGTTAGTACGCCCAGGTTATCAACGTTAATTTTCGTCCACGAATGCGTAATCTCCATATAACGTAGCCAGTTAATCGCCGAGCCTGCCGTAACATTATCCTTCACCACCGCATCCGCAGTATCTTTATCGATGCGCAACGTCATTGGCCCGGGATTCGTAAGCCAGCCATCTTTGATTATCCATTTTTCATTGTTCAGCCACAGCGGCAGCGCGCCGCTGACCGGACCAGACATGGCGAATTGCTTTGGATTTATGGCGCTAATCAATTCGCTGGATGAAATATTTTGCACCCGCAAAAGCGCCGGGTCGTGCTGCGGCATTCGCAACTGTTTCATAATGATTTGACCGCCCAGCACGTCTACGCTGACATCGCTTAGCAGTAATGGATTCGACTCGCTCCAGGGATAACCGCCCTGTAAATCAGCGGTGATATTTTTCGCCGTGACCTGGTTAACTATCCCGGCAATACGCAGCGAGACGGGCCCGCGCGTCCCCAATTGCCACGCGCCGTTGTGGAAGCGAAATGGCAGAATGAAATCGACGCCGTTGATTTTGTTATCCGGCATCCAGGCGCTACCGCCTTTTAACACGCCGTGTCCACCTGCTTCAAACCCCTGCCCCTGTGCGGCGGAAAAAGCCACCTGCGCATACAGTGAGCCTTCGCGCAGCGTCATTTTCCAGTCCGGTGGAAGCAACGGCTGAAAAACGATAAGCGACTGCTTCGGCCACCAGGCCTGCCCGCGAAGGCGTTCGCCATCCCAGCGCCCATTCAGCCGTACCGGCCCTATCGCCCCCGCCCGGAGGTCGCCTTTAAACTGGAACAGGGTTGGCTCGCGCCCTTCAACGCTAAAATTAATGGTAGAAGGCGGCAGCACGCTCCCGCTGGTAAATACGGTTTTTCCCGCCTCCAGAGACAGCGCGCCCTGTAGCGACGGCGTTGTGGCGTCGCGAACCCAGACAATAGGTTTATTCAGCGCCAGTCTTGGCGATGTGACGGTCATTGCGCCATAGTGCAACTGATCAAAACCGGTGGACAAACTGGTCAACCTGATGGTGTTATCATGCCATTCGCCCTGTCCGGCAATATCCCAGCGGGCGCGCATTGGCGTAAAGCTTCCTTGCCCCCAATAGCGCCACCGCCAGCGACCAGCATCAGGGAGAAAATCATTCGCCAGGCCATCAAGATGAAGAACGAAATCGCCCATCTCATTTTCGTGCGCCCGTAAAATAGCCTGTAATCGACCATCAACGCCGCGCGGCGTCACCTTAACGCCCGCCAGCGGCCAACGAATTTCATCAATATCTAACGCATCAATCACCCGTCCGCGCGAGCGTAGCAATGCGCCAGGTGCAAAGGTGAGCTGCGGATCGGCCAGACTGCCGCGGAACATAGCGGGCAATACGGCATAAAAGATTAAATCCTTCTGTTTAGCCTCGCCGGTAAGCTGTAGAGGCATCTCACTGCTATCCATGCTGAGTTTTCCCGGGCCGATAGTCAGTACCGCGTTCGCTTTACCGGCATCGCCCTGGGTCAGAATATTCAGGCGTCCGCTGACTCGCGCATTATCTGGCCCGGCTTGCCAGTTATCGATATTAAAAGCCAGACGTCCGCTCAAGGGGAATCCCTGATATGGCCAGTTCCAGCGGCCATCGCTGATGGTAAGCCGCTGACGCGTTACCGCCCAGGGGAGATCGAGAATCGGGTCAGGATTACCTCGCGCCATCACGATGAGCTGTCCGGCGTTATCACGCCACTCCAGTTCCGCATCCACCAGCAACGGTTCCTGCGGCAGACGCAAGGTCGCTGCCGCATGACCGCTGACCGGCAGGCCATCCGGTACCAGCGGCAACATAAACTCCCCCGCCAGGCTAACGGGAGGCTGGTTGGCCAGCGCGGCGATCTCCAGTTGGCTCACAGTCAATGCCTGACCGCGTAGCTGCCCTTGAAATTTTACTTTTTCGCCCTGATAACGTATCTGCTGAATGACCGGCGTCATGGAGATCGCCAGCTTGCCCTGCCATTCCGGCCAGGGCGCGAGAATGACATTATCGACGTTAATCCAGGTATTGGGCAGCATTGACTGCCACTGCGCCAGCGTACGCGGCGCGGCGGGAGAAGCTTCCGTAGCGGGCAGTTTCGCCAGGCATGCGGCATCCAGTTTGAGGCTTTTAATATTCAGCAACCAACGGCTGGGATGCGTCAGTTCCGCCTGGGTAATATGCGCTAACGAACAATCATTGACCAGATAGCGAAGATCGGGAATCACTAACCCATGACGTGTCAGGCGTGGACTTTGTTCCAGAGCGATACGGGTACCGACGGGTAGCCAAATTCCCGCCAGAGTGGGAACCCACAGCCCGAGGGTCATCAGTAGCGTCAGAGGGATAAGAATCAGCAGTAACAGTAGCGCAAGGGCGGCTTTATATTTACCCTTCATGGGCCATTAATTTCCTGATTTAACGAAAAATTCAGTCGGCTATCTCTTTATTTTGGCATGATTGCCCGTACATAGCCTAATAGTTCATGTTGCAGGGACGCCCTCCGGCTATTTGAGGCGTTGTGGAGAATGATAACCTAAAATTATTCATTATATGTATGACTATCAATTATTTTTGATTTTTTGTAAGATAATTTTAAGCATATTTGTGTGATTCTAACATCACTGGAGAAGGTCATATGAAACTCGCCGTCTATAGTACCAAACAGTATGACAAGAAATATCTACAGCAAGTGAACGAAGCGTTCGGTTTTGAACTGGAGTTTTTTGATTTTCTGCTAACCGAGAAAACGGCGAAAACCGCCAATGGATGTGAAGCAGTTTGTATCTTCGTGAATGACGACGGGAGCCGACCGGTACTGGAAGAGCTGAAAAAACACGGCGTGAAATACATCGCGCTGCGTTGCGCCGGATTTAATAATGTCGACCTGGATGCCGCTAAAGAGCTCGGTTTGCAGGTGGTGCGCGTACCGGCTTATTCTCCGGAAGCCGTCGCTGAACATGCGATTGGCATGATGATGACATTGAACCGCCGTATCCACCGCGCTTATCAACGCACCCGCGACGCTAACTTTTCCCTTGAGGGACTGACCGGCTTTACCATGCACGGAAAAACCGCTGGCGTCATTGGTACCGGTAAAATCGGCGTCGCCGCGCTGCGTATCCTGAAAGGCTTCGGAATGCGTTTACTGGCGTTTGATCCCTATCCCAGCACCGCCGCGCTTGACCTCGGCGTAGAGTATGTGGATCTGCAAACGTTGTTTGCCGAATCGGATGTCATTTCCCTGCACTGCCCGCTCACGCCGGAAAACTACCATTTACTGAACCATGCGGCATTCGATCAAATGAAAAATGGCGTTATGGTCATTAATACCAGTCGTGGCGCGCTGATTGATTCCCAGGCGGCTATCGAAGCTCTGAAGAATCAGAAAATCGGCTCGCTGGGGATGGATGTGTATGAAAACGAACGCGACCTGTTCTTTGAAGACAAGTCAAACGATGTTATCCAGGATGATGTTTTCCGCCGTCTGTCGGCCTGCCATAACGTACTGTTTACGGGGCACCAGGCATTCCTGACCGCAGAAGCGCTGATCAGCATCTCTGAAACCACGTTACAAAACTTAAGCCAGCTTGAGAAGGGCGAAGCCTGCCCGAACGCGCTGTTCTAATCCTGTCGCTCCCCTGCGCTCAGGGGAGCATTTTCGGATAACCCCTGAAGATCTATCCGGTCATATCATTACTATAGTCAGTGTTAACAATCAGATTACAGAGAATATCAATGAAGAAAATCGTCACGCTGGTCGCCCTGAGCATCATAATGACGGGGTGTGTGAGCAGTGGAAAAGTGTCCGTCAAACGCGAGCAACTGGAGCACCACCGCTTTGTTCTGGAAAGCGTAAACGGTAAAACGGTCACCGGCCCGGAGCTCAGCTTTGGCGAGGACATGACGGTATCCGGCAAAATGTGCAATCAATTCACCGGCGAAGGAAAACTATCGGACGGCGAATTAAAAGTGAAAAATTTAGCGATGACCCGAATGATGTGCGCCGATCCGCAGCTTAATGCGCTGGACGGCACCCTCAGCGAGCTCTTCAGCAAAGGCGCGCAGGTCGATTTAACCGCGAACCAATTAACGCTGGCGACCGCAGAAACAACGCTAATGTATAAACTGGCGGATTTAGCGCACTAAGCCATTAAGTGAAAAGTTATACGCGTCAGGCGAAACGCCGCGCTTAATAACTCCCGCAATTTCCGGCGGCAAGCGACTGTTCGCTACAACGTTTGCCGTTGGGTAGCGCGCACATACCAATTACTGAACCATCAAGCTGCCGGGCCGCTGAAAGCGAACCGCCAATCATAGCGCAATTCGCTTCGCCGGCGCTGGACATCGCCGCTTTCATCCCTGGCGAAACATGCGCCGCAGTTGCCTGCTGAACAGGCTCGCTACTGCAAGCCGACAATAATAACGCGGCACATCCCACCCAAAACGCTGCGCGCATTTCTCTCCCCTCTGTTTATTCATCCAAACGACACCGCCCTAAATAATAGGCAGCAGAAACTGACGCGTCGAGAGGCAAAGCGCGCATTTATGCGCTTCATTAACATTTATTGGCAATTTTTTACGTCTTTTCGGCAAGAAATCGCCATTCTCCTCCCGCCAGGGACACAAAAGCGAAAATGGGGCTTGAAGGGCTTTGCTAAAATAAAAGGATAACTACAGGATGCGCTCACGATTATGCGTGTCCCTCTTTTTTGCGCAATGTAAGGGTGTCATATGCAAACAATTGACGGTAATGGCGCGGTAGCGTCGGTGGCGTTCCGTACCAGCGAGGTTATCGCCATTTACCCGATTACGCCCAGTTCAACAATGGCTGAACAAGCGGATGCCTGGGCCAGTAATGGGCTTAAAAATGTCTGGGGCGATACGCCGCGTGTGGTAGAGATGCAGTCGGAAGGCGGCGCGATCGCCGCCGTTCACGGTGCGTTACAAACCGGTTCGCTTTCTACGTCATTTACATCATCGCAGGGGCTGCTGCTGATGATTCCAACGCTGTATAAACTGGCGGGGCAGCTCACGCCGTTTGTACTGCACGTTGCCGCACGCACCGTCGCCACACACGCGCTTTCTATTTTTGGCGACCATTCCGATGTGATGGCGGTCCGCCAGACAGGCTGCGCGATGTTATGCGCCGCCAGCGTTCAGGAAGCGCAGGATTTTGCGCTGATCGCGCACAGAGCTACGCTGAAAAGCCGCGTTCCGTTTATTCATTTTTTTGATGGCTTCCGCACATCGCATGAAATCAACAAAATTATACCGCTAACGGATGAAACCATTCTGAACCTGATGCCGCAGGCGGAGATCGACGCTCACCGCGCCCGCGCGCTGAATCCGGAACATCCGGTGATTCGTGGAACTTCAGCGAATCCGGATACCTACTTCCAGTCTCGCGAAGCGACCAACCCGTGGTACAACGCCGTTTATGATCATGTTGAAGAGGCGATGAAGGCATTTGGCGACGCTACGGGCCGTCAGTACCAGCCATTTGAATATTATGGCCATCCCCAGGCTGAACGCGTCATCATTATGATGGGCTCCGCCCTCGGCACCTGCGAAGAGGTCGTGGACGAGTTACTGATACGCGGAGAAAAGGTCGGCGTTCTGAAAGTCCGTCTGTTCCGCCCCTTCTCCGCCAAACATTTGTTACAGGCATTACCGGAAACCGTTCGCGCTATCGCCGTGCTGGATCGCACCAAAGAGCCTGGCGCGCAGGCCGAGCCGCTTTATCTGGACGTGATGACCGCACTGGCGGAAGCCTTTAATAATGGCGAGCGCGAAACGTTGCCGCGCACCATTGGCGGCCGTTATGGGCTATCATCCAAAGAGTTCGGCCCGGCGTGCGTACTGGCGGTCTTTAATGAACTCAGCCGCGCGAAACCCAAACCACGGTTTACGGTGGGCATTTATGATGACGTTACTAACCTCTCGCTGCCATTACCGGAAAATACCCTGCCCGGCAGCGCTAAACTTGAAGCGTTATTTTACGGCCTGGGAAGCGACGGCAGCGTATCCGCCACGAAAAATAATATTAAAATTATCGGTAATTCTACGCCGTGGTATGCGCAAGGTTATTTCGTTTATGACTCTAAAAAAGCTGGCGGGCTCACGGTATCGCACCTGCGCGTCAGCGAAAAACCCATTCGTTCCGCTTACTTAATTGCTCAGGCGGATTTTGTCGGCTGCCATCAATTACAGTTTATCGATAAATATCAGATGGCGGAGCGTCTAAAGCCCGGCGGTATCTTTCTGCTTAATACGCCGTACAGCGCCGACGAGGTCTGGTCGCGTCTGCCGCAAGAAGTTCAGGCGGTGTTGAATCAGAAAAAGGCGCGTTTTTACGTGGTTAACGCGGCGAAAATCGCCCGCGAATGTGGACTTGGCGCCCGCATCAATACCGTCATGCAAATGGCTTTCTTCCACCTGACGCATATTCTTCCGGGCGATAGCGCCCTGGTTGAGCTGCAGGGCGCGATTGCCAAAAGCTATAGCAGCAAAGGTCAGGATCTGGTTGAGCGTAACTGGCAGGCATTGGCTCTGGCGCAGGAATCGCTGGCGGAAGTGCCGTTGCAGGCGGTTAATCCGCACAGTGCGCATCGCCCGCCGGTCGTCTCCGACGCCGCGCCGGATTTCGTGAAAACCGTTACCGCCGCAATGTTGGCGGGCCTTGGCGACGCACTGCCTGTTTCCGCGCTGCCGCCGGACGGAACATGGCCAATGGGCACCACCCGCTGGGAAAAACGCAATATCGCCGAAGAGATTCCTGTCTGGAAAGAGGAACTGTGTACACAATGTAATCACTGCGTCGCCGCCTGCCCTCACTCGGCGATTCGTGCAAAAGTCGTTTCCCCGCAGGCGATGGAGAACGCGCCAGCCAGTCTGCATTCGCTGGACGTGAAGTCCCGCGATATGCGCGGCCAGAAATATGTGCTGCAGGTCGCGCCGGAAGACTGTACTGGCTGTAATTTATGCGTAGAGGTCTGCCCGGCTAAAGATCGGCAAAATCCACAGATCAAGGCGATTAACATGATGTCGCGCCTTGAGCATGTGGAAGAAGAGAAAGTGAATTATGACTTTTTCCTCGACTTACCGGAAATCGATCGCAGCAAACTGGAACGAATTGATATCCGCACATCGCAGCTTATTACGCCGCTGTTTGAATATTCCGGCGCCTGTTCCGGCTGCGGTGAAACGCCGTATATTAAACTGCTGACTCAGTTATATGGCGACAGAATGTTAATCGCTAACGCCACGGGGTGTTCCTCTATTTACGGCGGTAACTTACCCTCAACGCCTTATACCACCGATGCCAACGGACGCGGCCCGGCATGGGCGAATTCGTTATTTGAAGATAACGCGGAATTTGGTCTCGGTTTCCGTCTGAGCGTGGATCAGCACCGGGCGCGCGTCATGCGTTTACTGGCGCAATTCGCCGATCGCATTCCGGCGGAATTAAACGATGCGCTGCATGCCGAAGCAACGCCTGACGTTCGGCGTGAGCAGGTCGCCGCATTACGCCAACATCTGAAATCGGTTGCGGGCGCAGAGGAACTGTTAAAGGATGCTGATGCGCTGGTAGAAAAATCAATCTGGCTGATTGGCGGCGATGGTTGGGCATACGACATCGGCTTTGGCGGTTTAGACCATGTGTTAAGCCTGACGGAGAATGTCAATATTCTGGTTCTGGATACGCAGTGTTATTCCAATACTGGCGGCCAGGCGTCGAAGGCGACGCCGCTTGGCGCCGTCACTAAGTTTGGCGAACATGGCAAGCGTAAAGCCCGTAAAGATCTTGGCGTCAGCATGATGATGTATGGTCATGTTTATGTCGCGCAAATTTCGCTGGGCGCGCAGTTAAACCAGACGGTGAAAGCCATCCAGGAGGCCGAAGCCTGGCCAGGACCGTCGCTGATCATTGCCTATAGCCCCTGTGAGGAACATGGTTACGATCTGGCGCTAAGCCATGACCAGATGCGCCAGTTAACGGCGACCGGTTTCTGGCCGTTATACCGCTTTGATCCCCGCCGCGCGGATGAAGGCAAGCCGCCGCTGGCTCTGGACTCTCGGCCACCGTCAGATGCGCTTGCGGAAACGTTGCTTAATGAACAGCGTTTCCGTCGCCTGAATGCGCAACAGCCTGAAGTAGCTGAACAATTATGGCGAGATGCCGCATTGGATTTGCAAAAACGCTATGACTTTCTTGCCTTGCTGGCAGGAAAAGCGGAAAAACCCGGCGCAGATTAAAAAATATTCTAAGGATTAACCTGGAAACAAAAAAAGCCCGAACATTCGTTCGGGCTTGTCAATTTATACGCTGGAAAGCAAAGGTTAACGCAATGGCCCAGCGACAAAATGAATATGTGACAATAAAGGCATATAACAGGCGTAGAATATCGTAACCGAATGATATTGTATAATTTTTATTTCGTATAATACTCCCAAAAGCATTCGTATAAATTATATCTATTTCACTGCGAATTATTTCATTAATTATTGAATTAAACGGTAACATCTCTTTTTAGGTCTTTCCTGACAAGGCAGAAATAACGTTTTAACGTCAACTCGCTGATTATTTACGGGGAATGCGCTTAATATTACGCCGTCCTCCCCTGTTGGTAGTCCCCGCAGAGTATCGTGGAGCAGCACCTAAAATGTGACGTATGTCATTGTACATAAAGTGCCTTTAGGGAGTAGAATTTCAGTGGATACTTAAACAGGAGGTTTTATGAACAGAACGATTCTTGTACCCATCGATATTTCAGATTCAGAATTAACTCAACGCGTGATTTCACATGTTGAAGCCGAAGCAAAGATTGACGACGCTAAAGTGCACTTTTTGACTGTAATCCCGTCTTTGCCCTATTACGCTTCACTGGGACTGGCTTATTCAGCAGAGCTCCCCGCAATGGACGATTTGAAAGCCGAAGCCAAATCTCAACTGGAAGCGATTATCAAGAAATTCAACCTTCCCGCGGACCGCGTGCAGGCGCACGTGGCAGAAGGCTCTCCTAAAGATAAGATTCTGGAAATGGCAAAAAAATTACCGGCCGATATGGTGATTATCGCCTCGCATCGTCCGGATATTACTACCTATCTGTTGGGTTCCAACGCCGCAGCCGTTGTGCGTCATGCGGAATGCTCCGTACTGGTGGTGCGCTAAATACTCGAGCCCGCATAAGAGAGTGCGGGCTCAAATCAACCATCATCATCGCCTAGTGACTGACGCTTTTTGAAAACAGATTGATTACGATTACGCCGCAGATGATAAGCAACATGCCAATAATAGCCGGCACATCCAGTTTTTGGCCAAGAAACAACCATCCTATCAATCCAATAAGAACAATCCCTACCCCAGACCAAATGGCATAAATGATACCAGCAGGGATGGTTCGCATTGGGATGGTAAGGCACCAGAACGCGATACAATATCCGATGATGGTAACGAGGCTCGGTACCAGACGCGTAAAACTATCCGATAATTTTAATGAGATCGTGGCGATAACTTCTACCACGATGGCGATAAATAGAAAGATTACAGCTTCTTTAGTCATACATCTCTTCGTTCCGATATTTTTCGGGTCGTGGTGACATCTTAATTAATACGGATGACAGAATAAAGACGCTTTTGACCCGTTGCGTATCTCGCCATAACATACTTCAGGTTGCATGTGCTGCGGCTGCGTTCCCTTACCCCAGTCACTTGCTTGAGTAAGCTCCTGGGGATCCGCTCGCTTGCCGCCTTCCTGCAAGTCGAATTATTTAAAGTATAAAAGCAATCTTTCATACACAAGAGATAAAAACAATAAACTTGTTCAGGATTTATGATTACTTAGAAGCGTTTGCCTGCCCCGTATTTTCTGCTTTACCATATGTCCTGTCAATTATACCAACAGGGTCCACTGGTGTGTTTTTTGGCATAACCCAGCCGCTTTCGCTGACACTACCTCGTGTAAGATATCTGACTTTTACCTTAACGATAATAAGAAAATGCTCCCTGCTGAACCTGTCTGCAACACTAAGTTCCGTGGTATATTCAGGTACGATTCTTCCACTTCGAACCTGCTCTTGGGCTATTTTAGCAGAGACAGGCAATACCTCTACATCGCCCCCCTCAATACCGCCTGCTGTTTTAAAACTAACAATATTTTCAGCCTGCGGACCTATTGTACCTCGGCATAATACAACTTCAGTCTCCCCTGCTGCTACATCCCCACTCCGGTATTTCTTATAAATACTTTGTACATTTTCTTCTGATGTAGGGTATAAATCTTCTGACAGAGAGGCCAGTATATCTTCCAGTAAGGGGGAATCATCCGTAATATCCAGAAGCTCTTCATCATAACCCGCGTCTCCTTCTCTTAACTCTGAATAAGGCTTATCAATATGGCGAATAAGCCCCCCACCTTTCAGCCCTGACGCTTGATAAAATCTTCCATCAGAAGATCGGTAAAATGTCATAGCTGAATCTTTTCCGCTATCCGAATAGGTTGCCCGATACGTTTCTGAACCGGGTTCTTTAGTTAAAACGAGCTCTCTGTCGCCATATTTTATCGTATTAGGCGCTTCCGATGACAGCGGTGGATATGAGGCTTGCTTTCTGTAAAAGCCTTCTCCTGACGGTTTGTAATAACCATACGTTTGTTTATCAAAACCGGTAGCGCGATAGAGCCCATCGTTTCCCGCCGGACCTAACTCAAGAACTTTCTGACCACTCTTTTGATAAATAAAATCTGTATTTTCTATTGACTCTATAGATTTATAATTACTCCCCTTTTGAATCGGCGCTCGTATTACACCTCTTTGTATTTTATCTTCAACAAATCGGAGGCCCGTATACTTTGCATTTGCCGCTCTTTCTGTGAACTTCGCTCCAGCAACAGGAACAGCCTCCATACCGATACGTACAATATCCTGTACGTAACCACATACATCCGCAGAGTTTTCCACAACAGCCCGGTTAAGAATACTGCTGGTACCAGCCAGAGCGTTAAAACCAGGGACAAGACCCATTACAATATTCCAGACCGTTCCTAAGAGGTGAAGTCCTGCCCTTGCAGCCGGACTTAATGAGGAAGTTGTGCGATGATGTATAGTATCATCAAGATCAAAGCTCAGCTCAATTAATCCTCCCAACCCCTCCTGAATAATCTTATTAAATGCATAAACGAATTCTTGCCCGCCATTCATGGAGGAAAGCTTCTCCTTGAACGATTCGAGAGCCTGAGCCTGTCTCTCATGTTGTTCTTCTAATGTCAGCCAACTGCTTTGCGCAATATCACTGATCTCGTGAATAAGCCCAACAACGACCTCTTGCACCATTTTGTTGATATCCATTAGTCCTAAGATATCACACTCCTGCATATGTTCCTTCATATGAGTCTCTGCTCGATAATATTTCTCCGCCCAGTCTAGCTGTTTATTGATCGCAGCTTTCATTAACAATATTAAAGGATCGTTACTTTTGGGAAGTGTTGATTTAACACCTTTGGTAAATTTATTATTAACCACAATTTTTCTTGCTATTGTGTCTATTTTTTCATCATTAATTGGCCCCGTTATATTTGCACACCAAAAAATAATATTACGCATAATAATAAAATTATTTTTTATGCCTTCAGGGCTAAGCAATACTCTATCACCACCATTGCTGGATAAATGGTGTATCACTAATTGAATCAGCTTAAAAAGATGATTCATCCTTTTTTTATTAAAAGCGCTCTTTCCTCTTTCTTGTCTATTGAAAGATACTATTTCTAATGCTGTAATAATAGCATCCTTACCATAGAAAACGTCAAAGCTTGAACCAGAAATAGCAGGAAACTTTTCATACAGGACTTTCGCATAGTGGCTTTCCCTTGTCCATAAAGGCCTGTCTATCATGAGTGGTTCAGGCTCAGTACTGAAATGCATAGGATGAACCAGCATATCACGCGCCATTAGCTCATATATTTTATATTGATGTTGAATATTTTCTCTTACAAAAGATAGAACAGAAATGAAACTTCCCTCACCGAGAACAATGAGACGATCACTTAAATGAACTAAAAGACCTTTGAACATATATTCAGCGGCAATAGCTCTTCCATCATGCGTCCACTGCCCAGTTTGAGAAAACGCAAGTAATTCATGATAGCCTCTTTTATAACTATTTGCCTCTTGTTCTTTTACCAGTAGTTTGAGTATTGAGATAAGGCGTCCTCCCGCCATAGATGTAAAGTGTTCAAATAGGCCATCTAACACCTTACCTGCCAGGTTAGGCTCCGTAGTTGGGGCAGGATGATCCTCCGGGAGAGCCCTTTCATATCTCTGTAATTCTTTAACGGGTAAAAAATTATTCTCACCTTCTGAATTACCATTTTTTATCCTATAATCACCAGATGTTACTGCTAATCTTGATGATAATAACAAACCAGTTACTGCAATGTTTTTAATACTCCTGTCCATTTTATGAATGGTTACTGGCTGAAGATGATTGCTGCTATGGGAAGATAAGAAAATTTGCCTTTGAATTTCCTTTCCCTCAGATATAATTTGCTCAGTACTTTTAGGTGGAACAGTTACGCTATCTACATTAAATAGCTCATGTTCACCACTCATCGTTACCTGAGAAAAACACGACGATGTATGTGCAATTGCAGCAGGATCAATCTCTTTATAAATAACATTGGCGTAAACGTTTGTAACTTCACCGTTTGCATTTAAATGATCGTGCAATATATGTTTTAGAAATAGATCTAAAAACAATTTTTCTGATGTGATTCCATTCACACAGTTGTGAAAGTCAGGGGGAATTGGATAGCCGTTCTTATCAAATGGAAGCGATAAATATCCTCGCCCCCCATCAATATTTTCGTAACTGTAATTTAGAGATATCTTTACCTCGCATTTATTGGTATCTATATCGTCATTGATACTGCGCTCTACTTTATAATTAACCAACCTACGGAAGGTTGCGCTATTTGAATAATAAAAATCCAATGTTGACTTAATATCTTCATATATAATTTCATGTGTTGACTCAAAGAAGAAGTCGTAAATATTTAATCTGTTCTTTTCTTCATCTTTGGCCATCTCATCCAGCTTAATATATTCTTCTGGTAAATTAGACACTTGCTCATGAAAGATATCGTCCTGATAAAGTCCATCCAACATTGAAAGGTACGGTATGGTATCCCAACTTCTGATAGCTTGTATCTGTACCGTCTGCTGTGATTCTCTGGTTGATATATCACTTACTGTTATACGCATTACGTTCTCCAGCCAGAATTATGGTATGCTTCATAAGGTGTAGATATCAGGTAGCAATTCTCATCGCAAATAATTTGTCTGAACTGTACATATGATACAGGCTATTTTTAATTCAATACGACCACCAGAATAAACAAGAAAATTTTAAATAGTATACGGTAAAATGATCTTACCCAACGATAATTAAACACTCTGCACTATCTTATTAGATAATAAAATACTGATACGTTATTTTATATCACCAATAAAAGAGCAAAAAGGGTGTGCCGAATATCATTTTACACCAGTCCCGGTTCACTCCACGAAACCACTTGAAACGTACCATCATCAGGACGCAGCAGCGCCTGAATTTCAGTTGAGCCCGTCACTTCTTAACGGACCTGGCTGCATGATGTATACAGTTGACAATATCCGAAGGTACTATCTCTATTAAAACGTGCTGGCATTCGTCGCCGTAATCCGTACCATACGCGACATACTTTTGCCTGCTGGCTGTTGACGGCAGGAGCGAACCCGGCATTTATCGCCAGCCAAATGGGGCATGAAACTGCGCAGATGGTGTATGAAATTTACGGTATGTAGATTGATGACATGAACGACGAACAAGTAGCGATGTTGAATGCGCGGTTATCGTAGTTGCAAAGTTCGCCCCATTTAGTACCAGAGAACTGAAATAATGCAAGAAATTCAAAAGAATACAAAAAAAGAGCAATACAACCTCAACAAGTTGCAAAAGCGCCTGCGCCGTAACGTTGGCGAAGCGATTGCCGATTTTAATATGATTGAAGAAGGCGATCGCATTATGGTTTGCCTTTCTGGCGGCAAAGATAGCTATACGATGCTGGAAATTTTACGTAATTTGCAGCAAAGCGCCCCGATCAATTTTTCACTGGTCGCCGTCAACCTCGATCAAAAGCAGCCAGGTTTTCCGGAGCATATCCTGCCAGCCTACCTTGAGCAGCTGGGCGTAGAATATAAAATCGTCGAAGAAAACACCTACGGCATTGTGAAAGAGAAGATTCCGGAAGGAAAAACCACCTGCTCGCTGTGCTCGCGTTTGCGTCGGGGTATCCTGTATCGTACGGCGACTGAATTAGGCGCGACCAAAATCGCCCTGGGCCACCATCGCGACGATATTCTGCAAACCCTGTTTCTGAATATGTTCTATGGCGGAAAAATGAAAGGGATGCCGCCGAAGCTGATGAGCGATGACGGCAAACATATTGTGATCCGCCCGCTGGCTTACTGCCGCGAGAAAGATATTGTCCGTTTTGCTGAGGCCAAAGCCTTTCCTATCATTCCTTGTAATCTGTGCGGTTCGCAACCCAACCTGCAACGCCAGGTGATTGCCGACATGCTACGCGACTGGGATAAGCGCTATCCTGGACGGATCGAGACGATGTTTAGCGCCATGCAGAATGTCGTGCCGTCTCACCTTTGTGACACTAACCTGTTCGATTTCAAAGGGATCACTCACGGTTCCGAGGTCGTCGACGGCGGCGATTTAGCGTTCGATCGTGAAGAGATTCCCTTGCAGCCCGCTGGCTGGCAGCCGGAAGAAGATGACACCGCCTTAGAGGCGTTGCGGCTTGATGTTATCGAAGTGAAATAATCTGCAGGCGTCTCAGCACTCCGCTGAGACGCCATACTATCGATCATTTTAATAGTCGTACCCGGCATGACTTGCCTTTGATCTTCCCGTTTTGCAACTGCTTCCAGGCTTTTTGCGCTACTGCTTGACGTACGGCGACGTAAACGTGCATTGGATGCACATTAATTTTGCCGATATCCGCCCCGTCTAATCCAATATCGCCGGTCAGCGCGCCTAAAATATCTCCCGGACGCATTTTCGCTTTTTTGCCGCCGTCAATACATAGGGTAGCCATCTCTGCGGCCAGAGGAAGCAACGACTGCCGGGCGGGCGCATTCAGCCAGTTCAGTTTGAGTTGCAGCATTTCTGAAAGAATATTTGCCCGCTGCGCCTCTTCCGGCGCGCAGAAACTGATCGCCAGACCGCTACTTCCCGCGCGCGCCGTACGGCCAATACGGTGGACATGCACCTCCGGGTCCCAGGCCAGTTCATAGTTAACCACCAGTTCGAGCGATTTAATGTCTAATCCTCGCGCGGCAACGTCGGTGGCAACCAGAATGCGCGCGCTACCATTTGCAAAACGCACCAACGTCTGGTCGCGGTCGCGTTGTTCCAGATCGCCGTGGAGCGCCAACGCGCTTTGTCCTACCGCATTAAGCGCATCACAAACGGCCTGACAATCTTTTTTGGTATTGCAAAACACCACGCAGGACGCTGGCTGATGCTGGCTAAGCAACGTTTGTAGCAGCGAAATTTTTTCATGCGCAGACGTTTCGAAGAACTGTTGTTCGATAGCCGGTAGCGCATCTACCGTATCGATTTCAATACGTATTGGCTGCTGCTGTACACGACCGCTAATCGCCGCGATGGCCTCAGGCCAGGTTGCTGAAAACAACAACGTCTGGCGCGTCGCAGGCGCAAAGCGGATCACCTCATCAATGGCGTCACTGAATCCCATGTCCAGCATTCGGTCTGCTTCATCCATTACCAGAATATGCAGCGCATCCAGCGATACGGTTTCTTTTTGTAAATGATCCAGCAGGCGCCCCGGCGTCGCGACAATGATATGCGGAGCGTGCTGAAGCGAGTCGCGCTGTGCGCCAAAGGGTTGCCCGCCACACAAGGTCAGAATTTTGGTATTTGGCAGAAAACGGGCCAGGCGACGTAACTCCCCGGCTACCTGATCCGCCAGCTCCCGCGTCGGACAAAGCACTAACGCCTGTGTCTGGAACAGAGTGACATCAATTCGATGCAAGAGCCCAAGACCAAACGCCGCCGTTTTGCCGCTACCGGTCCTGGCCTGCACACGCACATCATTTCCCGCCAGAATGACGGGTAATGCTGCGGCCTGAACAGGCGTCATCTCAAGATAGCCCAGCTCAGTAAGGTTATTGAGCTGGGCGGCGGGCAAAACATTCAGGGTTGAAAAAGCGGTCACAATTTACTCTCGCGGTAACGACTCATAGTCAGCAGGCGCGTATCCTCGCAGATCCGCGCGTTTGATGCGACATTTTAATCGGTTCTTCGTCCGGCGGCGGGTCGGGCATCGGCTGAGGACGGGGAAGCGGCTCAGGAATGGGAACAGGGTCAGTGGGAATCGGGTCCGACAAGGACGAGTGTAGATATAATAAGGTCAAAAGACAGCTCATATTACCCTCCAGAATGTCATTCAGACTCTTAAAGGGTAGACGCAGATAGTCTACAGGCAAAAAAAAGCCGACTAATCTAAGTCGGCGTCGTACGAATCAATTGTGCTATGCAGTAATTCAAAAAAGGAAGTAAGACAATATGGAGCGCAACGCCCATCGCTTGACGTTGCATTCACCTGCGAGAGAGATATTGCCCCGAATAGGTAGATGGTTTATTGACTTCGCTCAAATTTCTCGGCGTTTTTTCACCCGAAATGGTCTGAAAAGCGCTTTTGTTACAACCATTTACTGCGATGCAACCATAAAGTAACACCACCGATCAGGACAACTAACAGAATACAAAACAGAGAAAAGCCGAACCGCCATCCGCCGCCGGGAATACCGCCCAGGTTAACGCCAAATAACCCCGTTAAGAAGGTGCTGGGCAGAAAAACCATCGCCATAAGCGACATGGTATAAGTTCTGCGCGCCAGAGACTCCTGCATCACCTGGGCAATTTCATCCGCCATGATGCCAGTACGCGCGATACAAGCGTCAATTTCATCCAACCCCCTTCCCAGCCTGTCGGCGATATCCTGCATTCTGCGCCGGTGATCGTCGCTCATCCACGGCAGCCGTTCACTCGCAAGCCGGGCATAGACGTCGCGCTGCGGCGCCATATAGCGGCGCATAACAATTAGCTGTTTACGTAGCAATGCGAGGAAACCGCGCGGTGGGATTTGCTGGTCGAGAAGATTATCTTCCAGATCGATAATTTTATCGTGTAGCTCTTCAATAAATTCACTGGCGTGATCGGTTAACGCATCGCACACATCCACTAACCAGCCGCCGCAATCTACGGGCCCGGTGCCCTCCTGCAAATCACTGACCACATCGTCCAGCGCCAGAACCTTTCGCTGACGGGTAGACACAATGAATCGCTCGTCCATATATAAACGCATTGCCACTAATTGATCCGGGCGTTCGTCAGTACTGCCATTAATACAGCGCAGCGTAATGAGCGTCCCTTCCCCCATACGACTTACGCGCGGGCGCGAGCTTTCACCAGCCAGCGCATCACGCACGTTATTGGGGAGTAAAGGCGTTGAAGCCAACCAGCGGGCGCTGTCCGGGTGGGTATAATTAAGATGTAGCCAACAGGGATGCTGACTATCGATCACATCATTATCTTCGAGCGGTTTTACTCCACCACGACCATCCAGTAGCCATGCGAAAACGGCATCCGGCACGTTCACATCCGATCCCTTAATGGCTTCCACAGCGCCTCCACGTTACAACTCTGATGCCGTTAGTCTAGCTTTCGGGAAAGGTTAAGCAATCTCTCATTTTCTCATTGCGCAAAAAGAATTACGGGAACGTGCGAAAAAAGCGCCTTAGCAACAGGCGCTTACCAAACATGTATTATCAGGCCTGGCCGCGCCTGGTGATGGTCGAAAGAGGTGATACATGAGAGCGCGACAGCGCATGTTCACTGTAACCCGGCTGGCTTAAACGAAATTTGTCGGTTTTAGTCTGTAACTCGATCACCTGCGCCTTTAAAACATCCGAAGAAGCAGATAGCGCTTCAACCATTAAGACATTGCTATGGGTTGCGCTTTCCAGATCGCTCAACGCCAGTGTTATCTGGTTAATGCCTTTTTCCTGCTCCCGCGTGGTGGTGGAAATTTCACTCATCAGCACGTTTAATTGCCCGGAACCGCCAACAATCTCCTGCATATTTTTTTCAGCCTCCTGCACTATGGCGGCCCCCTGCCGCACATTGTCATGCGTAACGTCGATCAGCGCCTTGATATTTTTTGCCGCCTCGGCGCTACGATGCGCCAGATTACGCACTTCCCCAGCCACCACGGAGAAACCTTTTCCATGATCGCCCGCCCGCGCAGCCTCTACCGCCGCGTTAAGCGCCAGAATATTAGTCTGGAATGCGATACCGTCAATCAATGATATAATCTCCGTCATCTGCGAGGCACAGTCGGTAATAGAACGCATATTTTCTGTAACCCGCACCATTAATTCACCGCCTTTACGGGCGCATTGGGTTGCACAATCCGCCTGTATGCTCGCCATTCGGGTATTATCCGCATTGTTTTTGGTACTCGCCGCCATTTCATCCATACTGGCGGCAGTTTGAATTAGCGAGGCCGACTGCTGTTCCGTCTTTACGGATAGCGACAGACTGCGCGCCGCCAGTTGTTCGGAAAGGGTCATTGCCGTTTGCGAAGAGGATCTGATTTCACGTACCAGCGCGGAAATATTCTCCGACAGGCTATTAATCCCGGGGATGAGTCGCCCGGCGCAATTATTGCCAAATTCGGAGATATAAATAGACAAGTTTCCTGCTGCGACCTCTTCAATACTTTTCTTCACGGTATTAATTGGCACTACCAGATAGCAGGTCATATACCACCAAAGCAGTAATGCCGAGATCAGATAAATGATATTACACGTAATTAAAATAGGGAGGTCGTGCAGAAAAGCTATTTGTAAAGTATCCACCAAAAGAAACGTACATACCATGAATAGAATAATGCATGTCCTGACGCTGATATTTCTCAACATTTTTGTACGGCCTACAACCAGGATAGGAGACAGGTTTTATTTTTATAGCATTTCAGATAGCTATTGCCATTCGTTTCTTTGACATTCTCCATATTCAATACCAGACCATCGCCATTTCCCTTAGTGCAACAGATAAAATCACCTATATTCGCTATGCCAGGATATTCATCCATCCATATTGACAACTGATGTACTTATCACCATTTTCTGCTTAATAGTTAAGTCGAAAGCCAGTATATTTTAATAGACGCTTAAATAAGCGAATGACTGTTTCTCCGTGTTATTACCGCGGACAGCGTTATCGCCCGTTCTCTTGCAGAATCCTGAGCATCAGGCATAAAATCGGGTTCGCGCGAGCTTGCGCTGGCGGTCCTGTCCGCCAGCGGCAACGATTTACCGACTACGCTTCGCATGGCGCTCCCAGTTATCCTGTTTAGCCTGCACCGTTTTACGTAACGCGACATAACATGCCCCGCCGCCGCCATGGTGCGGCAGCGCCGAACAATAAGCCTGTACATCTTCAAACTCTGTCAACCAGCGGGCCACATAGCTTCGGACGATATTGGCATGCGACTTCGCCTCTCGCCCTTTACCATGAATGATCAGGACATTACGCAACCCCTCTTTCTGCGCCTCAAGGATAAAACGAAATAGCATTTTTCGGCACGTTTCGACCGGCTTGCGTAACAAATTGAGGCTGGCCTGCTGAGGGTATTTCCCACTGCGTAACTTGTCGATGACACCCTGCTGCAATCCTTCCCGACGAAATTCCAGCGGTTCATTCAGCGGCAGAATATCCAGAAAGCCCGTCGTCAGGAAATTATCAAGCTGAAGCGTGTCGATACGCTGGGGCGTTTTAAGATTACGCGTTGGCTGCCAGTGTACATCAGTATGGCGTTTCAGCGGCTGGACATCCTCCATGGCGTCAAGAAACAGCGCTTTATCGTCAAGGTTCATGGTTCATCCTCCAGCGTTTTTGCGACTGCCGTTATCATAACCGTGCCCTGTTATACCGACAACGGTTTACAGTTATTTCCAATAACAGCGACAATGTAAGGCAATTAACCGCCTCGCCCGGCTCTCTTTTTCTCCGCCAACGATATTACTGTCGCTAAATGTGTTATCCCTGACTATCTTTTAAGGAGTATGGTTGCGGGTATTCCTGGCATGATATCTTGTCTCTTACGTTAGGCTAAGACGATGTGAGAGAACGGATGCTGAGATTACTTGAAGAGAAGATAGCCACGCCATTAGGTCCGTTATGGGTGGTTTGCGATGAGCAGTTTCGACTGCGGGCCATTGAGTGGGAACAGTACCGCGATCGTATGGAGCAACTGCTCAATATCCACTACCGTCACGAAGGCTATGAACGCGTTTCCGCGACTAACCCCGGTGGACTCAGCGATAAGCTTGCAGATTATTTTGCAGGCAATCTCGCCGTAATTGATACCCTGGAAACCGCCACGGGGGGCACGCCTTTTCAACGGGAAGTATGGCAGGCGTTGCGCGCTATCCCCTGCGGGCAGGTGATGCACTATGGTCAGCTGGCGGCGCAACTGGGACGACCGGGCGCCGCACGCGCAGTCGGTGCTGCGAATGGCGCGAACCCCATCAGTATTGTTGTTCCCTGCCATCGCGTCATTGGGCGTAACGGCACTCTGACCGGATACGCAGGCGGCGTGCAGCGAAAAGAGTGGCTATTACGCCATGAAGGCTATCTTTTATTATGAAAATACAGGCAAAAAGTGCCTTATCGGTCACACTTTTATGTAAAGCAACAACAAATAAATTACGTGTTTTCAAATAGATAAAAGTATTCATCAAACTTATACTTGAATTATTCCTTCTCCGGGATAGCTCAGACTTACGCGCTCACCAAAAAGATGTTAAAATTGACAAATATCAATTACGGCTTGAGCAGACCTATGATCCCGGAAAAGCGAATTATACGGCGCATTCAGTCTGGCGGTTGTGCTATCCATTGCCAGGATTGCAGTATCAGCCAGCTTTGCATCCCGTTCACACTTAACGAGCATGAGCTTGATCAGCTTGATAATATCATCGAGCGCAAAAAGCCCATTCAGAAAGGGCAAACTCTGTTTAAAGCAGGTGATGAATTGAAATCGCTCTATGCTATCCGCTCCGGAACGATTAAGAGCTACACCATTACCGAGCAAGGCGATGAGCAGATTACTGGATTCCATTTAGCAGGCGACTTGGTGGGTTTTGACGCCATTGGCAGCGGTCATCATCCGAGCTTTGCACAGGCGCTGGAAACCTCAATGGTATGTGAAATTCCCTTTGAGACGCTGGATGACCTGTCCGGCAAAATGCCTAACCTGCGTCAGCAAATGATGCGCCTGATGAGCGGTGAAATTAAAGGCGATCAGGATATGATCCTGTTATTGTCGAAGAAAAACGCCGAAGAACGTCTGGCTGCGTTTATTTACAACCTGTCCCGCCGCTTTGCGCAGCGTGGTTTTTCACCGCGTGAATTCCGCCTGACGATGACCCGTGGCGATATCGGCAACTATCTGGGCTTAACAGTCGAAACCATTAGCCGTCTGCTGGGGCGTTTCCAGAAAAGCGGTATGCTGGCGGTGAAAGGTAAGTATATTACTATTGAAAACAGCGATGCGCTGGCGGCCCTCGCCGGTCATACCCGCAACGTCGCTTAAACGTCAGCTAAACCATTGATGTTATCTTCTGCCATATCGTTAAATTTTTCTCATTTATTGATCTGGCAGAAGCGCTTCCTCTGTTTCATTCACCATATTTGAGTTACTCTTTAGTTACAAACTGCGATGACAGTTGTAAGGAGACCCTGTATGGCTATGTATCAAAATATGCTGGTGGTCATCGATCCCAATCAGGACGACCAACCCGCATTACGGCGAGCAGTTTATTTGCATCAACGGATTGGCGGCAAAATTAAAGCTTTCCTGCCTATTTACGATTTCTCGTATGAGATGACCACCCTGCTTTCTCCTGACGAACGCACCGCAATGCGTCAGGGCGTAATAAGTCAACGCACAGCCTGGATACGTGAGCAGGCGAAATATTATCTTGAAGCCGGTGTCCCCATTGAAATTAAAGTGGTCTGGCACAATCGTCCCTTTGAGGCCATCATCCAGGAGGTTATCGCCGGCAGTCACGATCTGGTGTTGAAAATGGCGCATCAGCACGATCGACTGGAAGCGGTCATTTTTACCCCTACCGACTGGCATTTGCTGCGTAAATGCCCAAGCCCCGTGTGGATGGTCAAAGATCAGCCGTGGCCAGAAGGCGGCAAAGCCCTGGTCGCCGTGAACCTGGCAAGCGAAGAGCCCTATCACAATGCTCTCAACGAAAAGCTGGTAAAAGAGACCTTACAATTGGCGGAGCAGGTTAATCATACCGAAGTACACCTGGTCGGCGCCTACCCCGTTACGCCAATCAATATCGCCATTGAGCTGCCGGAATTTGATCCCAGCGTGTATAACGACGCCATCAGAGGCCAGCATTTACTGGCGATGAAAGCGCTGCGCCAGAAATTCAGCATCGATGAAAAAGTTACGCATGTAGAAAAAGGTTTGCCGGAAGAAGTTATCCAGGATCTTGCCGAACATCTCCAGGCGGGGATCGTTGTGCTTGGCACCGTTGGACGTACCGGACTCTCGGCCGCGTTTTTGGGGAACACGGCCGAACAGGTCATTGACCATCTGCGCTGCGACCTGTTAGTCATTAAGCCTGATGAGTATCAAACACCGGTTGAACTGGACGACGAGGACGATTAATCCCTCTTGCGTCCTGCCGGATGGCGCTGCCATCCGGCCAATACCCTATTCCTGTTACTCATCTCCGCCGAGGAAATAGATCCCCAAAGGAATCGCCAGCAGAATAGTGAACACCAGACTGTAAACGAAAATCATTGCCGACTGAATGGCATACATAGAGCTTGTCCACTCGGACAGTGGAATATGATACTGCTCAATCACACCGCCGATAGTCGCGCGCGTTACCACCGATGCCGCAACGATAAACACTGCCAGCAGGCATAACAGAAATTTTTTCCCCTTCGCCGATTTCAGCTTCATCATGATCATAGTATTGTCCTTTACAGATGACTTTTTACCTGATAGCAACAATACCATGACAATCGCGCGATGTCTGCTCTATAAAACGTGACATTGTATTTACATAAAAAGTAAACCGCTGAGATTAAAGCTGATAGCACTATTTCTTCTTTTTACTTATCGATGATCTACGCGTTTATCCTGGGTAAAATACCTGTTAATCAGGTCATTCTGAGCTGTTATCGTAGGAAGGAGCGGAAAACAATAATGTTCACTGAATTTTTTCTCAAAAACGCATTTAATCTGGCGATACTTTTCAGTTGCGGTATGGCGTTGCTGGTCGTGAGATTTTGGCTCAGCCGTAACGTACAGTGGAAGAAAGGATTCACGTTCCATGCGGCACAGTTTTTTATTTACGCGATTATTATTGGGACCATCGGGAGCATACTGAATAATGCTATTGAAGATTATAATTTGCGTTTTATCTCTTCCGGGGTCATTGATTTTATCTGCACCTCGCTCATTGCGCTTATTCTGACGATAAAACTTTTCCTGATTATTAACCAATTTGAAAAAGCACAGGTCAATAAAGGTAGAGATGTCACCAGTACACGTATTCTGGCACGGGTCATAAAAATAACCATTATTGTCGCGATTGTCTTACTGTATGGCGAACATTTTGGCATGAGTCTGTCCGGTCTGCTGACCTTTGGCGGTATCGGCGGTATCGCTGTTGGTATGGCGGGCAAAGATGTCCTGAGCAATTTTTTCTCCGGTATTATGCTCTATTTCGATCGCCCCTTCAGTATCGGAGACTGGATTCGTTCTCCTGACAGAAATATCGAAGGTACGGTCGCCGAAATCGGCTGGCGAATTACACGAATTAACACATTCGACCACCGCCCGTTGTACGTGCCTAATTCCGTCTTTTCATCCATTAGCGTTGAGAATCCGGGACGGATGACCAACCGTCGAATAAAAACGGTTATTGGATTACGTTACGAAGATGCCGACAAAATTGGCCTCATTGTTGACGCTATCAGAAACATGCTGCAGGCGCACAGCGATATCGATCAGAAACAGACGCTGTTGGTCTATTTTAATGAATTCGCCGACTCTTCGCTGAATATTATGGTGTATTGCTTTACCAAAACAACAGTATGGCAGGAATGGCTTGCCGTACAGCAGGATGTTTACCTGAAAATTATTGCGATTGTCCAGGAAAACGGCGCTGACTTCGCCTTCCCAAGCCAGACGCTCTATATCGATGACCCGGAGGCCGCGCCTGCGACAAAATAAAAGATAGCCGGTGCCCGATAACGCTTATCGGGCACCGAGGCTTCCCTGTCCGGATGACGGGTTGTTAGCACCTTACGGTGATCAACGGCTCTTTTCATTCACCGTCATGGTAAATTCAAGCACCTCATTAGTGTCGTTAACGTAGGCATGAGGCATGTCGGTTCTGGCTACAGCGGAGCAGCCCTCCCGAATAATAAAGCGTCTACCATTGACTGTTAATGTCAGTGTTCCCTGATTAACAAACAGTAATTCACAGGTGTCTGCCGGATGCCCTGCCGATTCAAACTGTTCACCAGGATGCATTATCCATTGCCAGAGTTCCAGCATATCCGGCCCGCTGGTTCCCGCCATCAGTTTTGCGCTGCCGCCTTTCTCGCCGCGCCACAACACCGGAATAGCATCCCGGTCGATAAGATGGACCATCGGCTCGCTGGCGACGTTGACAACATCCGCCACGGACACTCCCATTGCCGCCGCGATCTTACATAACAGCGCAATGCTTGGATTGGCTTTACAGCCTTCAATTTCCACCAGCATTCCTTTACTGACGCCGGAACGCCGCGCAAGCTCATCCAGCGACATCTTTTTTTGGCTACGAAATTGTTTGATACGTTGGGAAACAGCTTCATTTATTGTGCTGACGTCGGCGCCCGCCGTGGTCGATAAGTTGACTTTTTTGGTCATTGGTCGATATCATAGAATAAAATAGTCATTACAGGATTATGCGATGTCTTCTATGTTACCGTCAATCAGCCCGGAACTGGCCCGTATCGCTCCCGGCTTTCGTGCATTAAGTATTAATGTTATTGCCGCTCCGATTCGCGATGCGCAGGTCGGAGAAATCGCGTTAAAAGAGGCCTGTCAGGCCGTAATTAACGGCCAACCGACGTGGGCACAGGCGCATATAGACGCCTGGAATGCGGTGTTTAAAGCATTCGGCGCAAAACCAAAGCGCACCCCCTGCTCGGCTGAAGCGCTACGAAAACGCGTGCTGAAGGATGGAACAATGGCGTCGCTGGACCCGGTCGTTGATCTTTATAACGCCGTGAGCCTGCGCTATGCCGTACCGGTAGGCGGCGAAAATAGCGCGGCTTATTGTGGATCGCCGCGGCTGGTTTTCGCAGACGGTAGTGAAACATTTGATACCCTGAAAGAAGGACAACCCGCCACCGAGTCGCCAGAACCGGGCGAAGTTATCTGGCGCGATGACAGAGGCGTCACCTGTCGGCGCTGGAACTGGCGTCAGGGAGTACGTACCCGACTAAGCGCTTCAGATAAAGCGATGTGGTTTATCCTTGAAAGCTTGCCGGAAATGCCGGTTGATGAATTGTACGCGGCAGGAAACATGCTGACTGACGGCCTTGAAAAAATGATGCCGGGTTTACGTTTTGAATCCACGTTGATGGGTGTTTGATTGATATTGCGTAACAGGAGAAATACCATGTCGCTGTTTCTGACAAGTTTTATTTTCGAAAAAAAAGAGTATGACGAAGAGTTTTATCAACTGGATGGCTGGATTGAGCGCTATACGCAGTCTATTGATGGCTATATTGGGATGGAAAGCTATACCGATGCCGCCAGCGGAAGAATGGTTAATAATTATTACTGGCAGACCCGCGAATCAATGGAGCTATTGATAAATAATTTACAGCACCAGCAGGCCAAATCACAAAGTCATAAGTGGCTTTCCGGTTACCAGACGATTATTGCAGAAATTCAGGGGTGCCATAACGTTAACCTGCCCCATCCGCTGGCATCATTTTCAGTTCCTTATGCGTGATGCAATAGCATATATATTAAATGTGGGGGCACACAAGAGAATGCCTGCGCCCCTGCATTGCCGGTTATTCGGTTCTCTGTGCAGGGGCGGTGCTGATATAAGTGATTAGTAAACAGGAAGATGAGTGATATCTCGTGGTACACTAACACGCGTAACCACATTGTTTTCATCGCACTCTATCAACGCTCTGGCAAAAATACTGAGCTCATTAATTTTCAGCCCGGAATTATCCAAAAACTGGCGGCAAGCGTAGTCAGAAACAAAAATTATGCCAGGATGAATATCATGTTCCCGAATAAAACGGGCCTGAGCAAATGGCGTATCCATACTCAGCACATATACCGCCCGGTTTGAGTGGCTACCCGCTGATTTAAGGCGGTCACTATAGTCTTTTACCTGCCATTCACAAACCGGCGTATCCAGTGACGGGACGACAATAATCCGCTTTTTTATCCCCGGGATACAGTAACCCGGTAATAAATTATGGCTCACCAGCCCCTTTGTGCAGGGTAATGGTTCGCCTTCAGCCAGTATACCGGGTTTGAGGGTCAGTTGCGTTTTGCCAAAGGTGACAGCGTGTTCCTGACCCAATGAGATATAATCCTGTGTTGTTGTTGGCGTCATAAAAACTTCTCCTTTTAACGTTTGTATTATTTTAGCCATAATAATTATTTAGCAATCCGCTAAAAAACCAGGTGAACATCCATAATAAGATGATGGTGATAAAAAGAATTATATTAGACATAATAATTAATATAGTTTTATAGTCTTCCTCTGATGGAAATTTCTTTCGTGAAACTCATTGCATATTGAAAAGATATGTCAATACGTTCATTACTATGCCCACGATAGGTTATAACTTGTGTATATTTACCTGGAACATTTTCTTTCTTAAGAGGGCCATAATCCCATAAGCCTTTTAAATTTTCACGCGCTACAGTCTTATTAATGTGAACTTCATTTACAGGATTCCCGTCGATATCCTTAACAATAGTTGTGATGGTGGCACTTTCACCCGGCGATAATACAGACTTATCTATACTCATAACTGTTAAATCTGGGCTTGGCGTATTAGATATAGTTTCTGTTTCAATATACTGGAACTCAGATACCGATGGCACAGGCGTGTACCCTGACGCTGAAGCCATATCCGTTTCATTATAAATTTCTAGTTTAATCTTTGAACCCCGATGTTCCTTTTGGATATTAAATTTATGCTCACATGGCTTTTCACGTTTAAGTATATGCTGAGAGTTATCTTTATTGATCTGATAATACGTACATACTGTAGTAAAAGTTTCCGCAGACTGATAGTTATTATCCGGATCTCTGATGCCTACATTTCTGGCATTCCTCGCAATAGTCATTCCCGGAAAAGGTGTATACTTTTCAATAGAAAAGCCAAGTCCATTAAACTGCAATTCGTAGGTATCACGAGGTGTTCCAGGCCTGTGCCCAACGCTCGGCGCCGTAGGAGGAGAAAACATCCCGACGGTTGCCGCGGACGTTGTTGGCGAATCCGCCAAGACGCTTATCGGCGCAGCCGCCAGAAGCAGGCTATAGATAATAAGATTATGTTTCGACATACACACTGTTGATCCTTTTTAAAACATTAATTCGCATCAGATGCTGCGGTAGAACTCTTGGCATTTTCTTTATCAGAAATAATTCTGACGCGGATATATTTATTCTGAAGCGATTCCCCATTAAGACTATAAGGAAGAAGCCAGGTGGCCTTTGTCGCCCCCGGTACGGATTGCCAGGATTTCATTTCATCCGAGATTTCCCACTGATAATTAAACGCATCAGTACAGTCCGTGTTATTTACACAAAGCGTTCTGGCTCGCATTTCTGTTCCGACGACTGGCGCAGTAACGCTTCCGTTGGCTTCTTCAGTACCCGGCGTAAAAAGCACCTCCACAGAAGTGACCTTCTGCGCAATACTGTCTGACTGCGCTTGTAGTAGTACGGTACCCTTCACCGGATGTTTATCGTCTGGTCCGCTTGCTTCAATATGTAATTTGAGCGAGCGGGCATCATCGCCGATATGGGTCACCAGAACCCGTTCAACCCAATGGCCGTCACGCTCTGTACCACCGAGCGCTTTAAATGCCAGACCCGGCATATCTGATTGATACTTAATATGACGTGGTTTGAGCGACGCCCACTCCTCTTCAGAACGCTCGCGCACGTAGTGCCACTCAATAACCTTCCCCTCTTCTCCGGCAGGAAGCGGCGTACTGATAACAAAGTTGCCGTCCTCAACCTGAACATCGTCATTGATAACATTTATCCATGAACGGAAACTGGTCTCATCCTGTGTCACCCTTACCGGGATACGCTCGGAGGTCACGCGAGTACCCCGGCTGTCAGTCACCGTTAAATAAAGGCTATACTCCTGACCGTCGGTCGCCGTCAGCGGAAGTTGTGGAAGGATAAGGCCGCTGCCCAGACTCCCCTGAAGCTGGAGTCCGGCGAGAAGCTCCGCATCACCCGACCACTCAACTTTCTCAATCGGGTAACGGCTATCTACCGTCGCCATTAATGTCACCAGCGTCCCGGACAGGCCTGACACCGGCATTGTCGTAATGCGGATTTTACTGGCCTGCTCCCGATACGCCATGACGATATCGTAATTACGATCGACAAAGGCACGCCGATTAGTCGTATTCGACGGCGCCCCAACGTTGCGGTAATCAAGCTGTTCATGTAACGGCGTACCGAAGGAATAGTTGACTCTCAGACCGCCCTCTGCCTGCGAGCCGCCGTTACCGGCGTCCCGATATCCTGCTCTGACCTCAAGCAAGGGGACAGGATTCCAGACCAGCGCCGCACCTGCGGCGCGGGGATTCCGGCTTAATGTACCGTTACCCAATAGATCAACTTTATCTCCGTAATACTGTTCATATGTCAGCTCGCCACTGAACCAGGGAAAATCGGGAAGCGTGCCTTTTGTTCGCAGATCAAAGCCATATGCCGGACGCTCATCATGTAATTCATGAACTGCTGACGTTTTCCAGCCGGTGAGAGGGAAATAATAGTTGCCGGAAAAGGCCAGACTGTCTTTATAGACTTCCCCGCCAATGCCGCCACGCAAGTGGGAATAACGGATGTCGGCATCCAGAAACGTATTGACGCCGAGCAGCCATCCATTGACCTCCTGGCGGTAACCCATACCAACGTTAACATAGGTGCGGCCATCGAAACTGCTGTTGTCGTGGTCGCGAAAGCCAAGCTGACCAAAGAGTAAAGACGATGTTGTTTCCTGGACGGGAATAAACATATCGAACTCTGATGAGCGATATTTCGCGCCATCTTCAAGATTGACGCCACCACGGAAAATAATCTCCGGAAAAGCGCTCTTCATCCCCTCGTTCACCAGATGATTAGCGGCTTGCCCTGGTAATGCCTTTATTTTTCCTTTGGCATAATCCTCCAGCGTCCCCTCCTGCAGATGCGGAGAAATAGACGATGCCGTCCCCGCAATCCACGACTGAATTTCATTATCGCTATCAGCGATAACCGGGAGTGAAAGCTGACTGCTAACAATGGCCCAGGTTATATATTTAGTAATAGGTTTTTTAGAAAAAACCACTTTATTGCCTCCTGCTATACCCACCTGCCTGGCAGGGGGAGTATTTAAATAAGATGTTTATTTAGCGATAACCATCAGCGACGGATAGCGCGTTTATTCTCCGGCGTGGCTTTCGTCGTTTTAGGCGTAACGTGGACACGGAACAGTTTATTCTGCTCAGTTCCCTTAATAATATATTTATGCTTTTCAACGTTGGTATTATTCAGATCGGTGAACTTATCTGGTGTCCCGGCATCCGCCATCTGCCAGGTAAAGTTATAATTACTGACCTCACACTCAGCCGCCGCTGTGGCGGCACATTCCAGTACCGCTTCAAGGGTGCCGCCTACCACTGGAGTGTTGGCGTCATTGGTACCGTTGAGTTCTGGAGTTGGCTTGTTGTTTTCGTTCACGACTTTGATAGTGACAGAACGTAGCTTATTAGAAATTGTACCGTCTGCGGCGGAGTCGCCGCTCACCCCAGAAGATGCAGCAGTTAATAAGACAGTGGCAGGCAAGAATGCACTATCCGGCGTCCCCGTTGCCGTCTTAATTCGGTAAACGATTTTAATTTTTTTACCGCCTGCATCAGCAGGAATGGTAAAAGCCGTCCCGGTTGCCGCCGGGGTTCCAGAAGGATCGGCGGCCTCATTATCCACCAGATACCATTTAATATCGTCGGCATTATTCATTTTATCCAGCGATAAGAGATCCCCATCCTCATCCTCAATAAAAACATCCGCTATCTGGAGGGTTGAACCGGTCGTCAGTTCCCCAGACACTTCTATCTTTTTTGCATTAGTAGTTGCCACAGGACGGTGACCAACAGAAGCAGGCGTAGCAGAAGAAGCCATATCATTGGCTCTGGTATTCGCCACCGCCTCTACTGAGACCACGGATGCACAAATCGCTAACGCTAATAAAGATCTTTTGAAGTACAAAACAATTCCCTTTTATTAAATCATTAGAAATAATTACGAGATTTATAATCTCACGGGCTAAAAATTCAGGGTTATTCAATCATTTTAACCGCCTGTGAAATTATGCCCTTCGCCATGCTAATTACTTAGCTTTACTGGCAAAAGCCGATCTCCAAGTGTAAAGTTTATTCAGAAACGTCAAGCAATTTAAATCTTTCTTGTTTTGCCAGAAAAGCTAACACCCCCCCACCAGTTTAATAACACAGTATGTCAAACACCTTAAATGTTTATATTTTCGGCTTCAATAAAGAGGAATGATGATGAAAAAAGCCATAATAATCTCAGTATTAGAGCAAATAGAAAAAAATCTTGAAGAGAGGATTGATATTGAAAAGCTGGTTGTTATAACAGGTTATTCGCGAAGGAGTTTGCAGGATTTTTTTAAAGAAAAGTGTGGCGTCTCTATCGGAAAATATATCAGACAACGCAAGTTGAGCAGAAGCGCCACTCTGCTAAAGCTGACCTCTCAGTCGGTCACAGATATCGCGTTCAGAATGGGGTTTGATTCAGTGCAGTCCTATAGTCGAGAGTTCAAAAAAACATTTGGCGTCAATCCCAATAACTATCGCAAGGCTGATTTCTGGGATCTCAGAAACCTACGGCCTCCTTACTGGCTTGACTGTGATGAGCATTATCAGTTCGAAATTTGTCAGCTTACGTCAAAAGAAATTTTCGGATTTCAAACATCTCATCAGATCGCAACAAATGACCTTCCTAAAAAAGCGTCGCCTATAAAATGGAAAATCATTCATGAGACGCTCAGAACGTGGGGCGAAAATGTGTATTGTCTCTCGTCTTTTAAGCCGGATAATACCAAAGACCAGGTCATCGCCGTAAGCAGTTTTTTTGGTATGGAACATAATTCCGTCGATGGAGGCAAAATACCCATGTCGAAGGTAATAAAATGTGGTAAATATGCAAAATTCCATTTCGTTGGTCATAAGGAACAATATCAACAATTTTCCAATACAATATATATGTGTATATTGCCAAAACTGAATCTTATCAGGAGAGAAGGAGAAGATATTGAATACTTCCATTTGGCATCCGTCCAAAAGCAACAGAATAATGAATCCATTGTCGATCTTTATTATTACATCCCTGTACTATAATGACTTCGTACCATCCACGCATTTCATCTGAAAAGTCTTCTCTTTTCAGAACGGTAATAAAACTCTCAGTATTGATTCTGGTAAAATAAGTGACTATTAAATGTAGTTAACTTTTTGAAAGAATTGAAAAAATAAATTGCGTGCACGCGACACCGGGGACAGATTTCTGACAGTACTGTACGGTGTAGTGATCAGGTAATATTGGCTACAGTTTACGGTAAAAGCAAAGTCCATACTTTAACTATTAATGGGAGTATGCTGGCCGGGCGGCTTGCGGGGCCTTCATGCTCCCACATCTATAATGTTGGTATGATTACATTCTCTCTATACTTTCCTGTGCTAACCTTTTATCTCGTTGAGATAACGTTTAATTAAAATGCTCTCTTTTTGATGTACATTATAAGAGGAGACATTATTCATATTTTCGAAATCAGGGCAGACGATATGTATACAACCATCAGAAACACAGCGCTAGCAATGGTAGCTTGTTTTTCGTATATCGCACATGCCAGTACCCACCCTCCTCTTATTATCACCAGGGGAGCCGGAGGAGACGCCTCCGGAGCCACAGTCATTCATGATAATTGGCGGCATGGCACTCCTGACCTGGTCAATCTTACCGATATCCCCATAGATAAAATCAGACCAGAAAAATACAGTTGCGTACTGATTATTGGGCAAGGAGCTATAAAAGAGATGCTTCTTGCGAACAATGCCTCAGCAATACTTTCCGGAAAAACGGTTGGTCTGTATAGTCATCTGATCGATCAGAACACGCTCAGATTACTTCGGCAATTGCAGAACAAAGTGAGATTCAATCTCTTTTTTACCCGCTCGCAGATAACTCTACTAAAACTAAGGAATATTTCAGAATATAATTTTTTGAGTTCTAAAGTAAATAATGTCTGGGGACAAGACTCACTAGCAATTGAAACAGTGGCACCTGACAGGGGTAATATACCGGAAAAAGCGCTTCCCCTCAAAACAACAGATTATGTGATCTGGCTGGGTGGAAACTATACTACTTCCTCTGGTACGCAGCGTATCTTCACAAACGATCAGATTGTTGTAGCCCTAAAACCACTACATAATGTTATTTCACCAAATGCATCGATTGCTATTATGCTTTCACCACGTTTTTTTGATAATAGCATGAGTAAAGAAGCAAAAGTTAAACGACTGAAGGCAGTGCTTAACACCTTTTCGCGAAACAGGGTCACATTTTATATGAGTAAGGAGATGCTTGCTAATCTGAAAGAATTTGATTTGCCAGTTCAACTATCCCCTTCTTACGCAGAGCTGATGCGAATGCCCTGGGCCAGCGCTACCCGGCATTTTGCCTCTGTGGATCAATATAACCTGTTTGCTGATCTCATACCTAAAGTCACGCCGTTTCTTCTTGAACCGAATGATGCCGATCAAGCTCTCTATGCGACGGATTATCTTAATACCCGGCGTGTAAGTCTGACCCAAAATATTCTTAACCACGGTTGTGACTAAATAAAACGCGCAGAATCCGGGATAGTTAGCAATCCAAAACAGACCGTTAGCCATGAGTACTGTTTATCTTCACTATACAGGGAACAACCAAATAACTGACAACACAAATCAAGCCGATACCCGGAATTCGGCTATACAGGCGCTCTATTCAATTCAGGCCCAGAAACCGTCCGGTACCCATACTGGACACGGCCTCCCAACTGCTTTAGCGCATTACCAGTCCAGCTTCGATGCGCCTTCTGTCGTCTGCACTATTTCACTGGTTTTAATAACGCGATGATAACCATAAGCATCAGCGTATTTCGTCATTCCGGTTGCGGTGTCAACCTCCGGCTTACCCTGCGTTTCAATAATCTCTCCCGTCCGGGTCGTCATGGTATAGGTCGTTGTACATCCGGCTAGCATCAACACTGATAAGCTAAGTACCGTAATAAGACTACATTTTTGCATTTCTCGTTTCCCTGGCACCTCTATTTTTGATGTACTTTACCGAATACCGCAACGGCAAGATGGATGATTAGGGCTATTGCTCCCTGTTTGTCCGTATCTGACTGGCTCAGGTTTTTTGATGCGCTGCGTTAATCCGGCAGTAATCGCTCCAGCACATCCCCAGCCAGAAGCACGCTCTCCTGAAGACGCTCCAGGCCATACCCCGCTCGCGCCTTGGCGGAAAGCCCCGCCATTAGCGTCCCCATAAAGTCCGTCGTCCGGTCAGCCTCTTGCGGATACCGCATGGCGACATAAGTGCGAATCAGGTTTTCAGCAGCGATGTAAAACTCGCAGGCGGCCTCTCGTGCCGGTTTATCGTTACAATGAGCGCCCTCCAGAACCAGACATCCAGTGGCATCAGGATCGGCAGCGTAACGTCTTGCCGCTTCCATCAGCACATCGATAAGACACTTCGCGGTCGGGCGATCGTGACGCAGAAGCGCCCCGAGCGGAATCGCGTCGGTCATCCTGTAACGCTTTAATACGCGAGTATACAGCCCCAACTTGCTACCAAACGCCGCATAGAAACTGGGAGGATTGATCCCGAACGCTTTTGTCAGATCCGCTACGCTCACCGCGTCGTAGCCGCGCGAATGAAATAAGTGTTGAGCGGTTTCAATGGCTTGCTCCGGATCGAACTGGCGAGGACGACCCGGTGTTCGGCTATGTTTTGTAGTCATTACTACATAACTCCTTGACGGCATGATTTCATTACGCATATTGTAGTGGATACTACAATATTATAAAGGACATCCTGATGACGCTATTTCGCAATAAATCTGTACTGGTTTTAGGGGGAAGTCGTGGTATCGGCGCGGC
Source organism: Salmonella sp. NW722 (assembly GCF_051702785.1). Classification (NCBI taxonomy): domain Bacteria; kingdom Pseudomonadati; phylum Pseudomonadota; class Gammaproteobacteria; order Enterobacterales; family Enterobacteriaceae; genus Salmonella; species Salmonella sp. NW722. The sequence continues at coordinate 90,384 of NZ_JAMMIN010000001.1, read as the reverse complement.
TATTGTACGACGCTTTAGCGCTGACGGCGCATCGGTCGTTTTCAGCTACGCCGGATCGCGTGAAGCTGCCGAAAAACTGGCAGCGGAAACCGGAAGCATCGCCATCCAGACGGATAGCGCCGATCAGGATGCCGTCATCAGCCTCGTGCGTGAGTACGGACCACTGGATATTCTGGTCGTCAATGCGGGCGTGGCTCTCTTCGGCGATGCGCTGGAACAAGATAGCGATGCGATAGATCGTTTGTTCCGTATTAATATCCATGCGCCTTACCATGCGTCAGTCGAAGCAGCCCGCAACATGCCGGAAGGTGGACGCATTATTATTATCGGTTCCGTGAATGGCGATCGGATGCCCGTACCGGGAATGGCCGCGTACGCCGCCAGTAAATCAGCCCTGCAAGGGCTGGCGCGCGGCCTGGCCCGTGATTTTGGCCCCCGCGGGATTACGATAAATGTGGTGCAGCCAGGCCCCATTGATACCGACATCAATCCGGAAGATGGCCCCATGAAAGAGCTGATGCACAGTTTCATGGCGATCAAACGACACGGAAGACCTGAAGAAGTGGCTGGAATGGTGGCATGGCTTGCCGGTCCGGAAGCCTCTTTCGTCACCGGCGCGATGCACACCATCGATGGTGCCTTCGGAGCCTGACGGCCAGGCGAATATCACACGGTTGCCGTCTACGCTCCGGCAACCGTGTTAGAAGCTGTTCATGCGAGAAAACATCCGCAAGCGCCGGGATCAATCGTGGATTTTAACGCCAAGACAACCGCGAACAAATTCAGGATTAAAATGCTTCACCGCTTCGCCAACGTAGCCTAAATCAAGGGCGTTGATTTGAGCCATTTCGTTATCCGTTAGTGAGAAATCCCAGATGGCAAAGTTCTCTTCAATACGTTCCTGTCGAGTGGATTTAGGAATAACCGTGACGCCACGCTGCACGTTCCAACGCAGGACAACCTGCGCGATGGTTTTTTGATGGGCATCGGCAATCCTTTGAAGCATGACATTTTCATACGGTTTATGTCTCCCGCCGCCTAACGGCGCCCACGCTTCAGGCTGAACGTTATAATGCTTCATGGTTTCCAGCGCGGCGGGTTGTGCAAAGTATGGATGCAATTCGACCTGGTTTACCATTGGCGTAATTCTGACGGTTTCACAGAAGTTGGCTAACACATGCGCATAGAAGTTGGACACGCCAATGGCTTTTAGTTTACCGGCTTCATAAGCGTCTTCCAGCGCGCGCCACGCACTAAAATAATCGCCCATTGCCTGATGCAATAAATAGAGATCAAAATAATCTAACCCGGATTTTTTCAGCGACGCTTCAATACCTGCTTTGGCCAGATCGTAGTTAGCCATATCTTGCACCCACAGTTTAGAAGTAATAAATAACTCCTCACGGGTACACAGGCCTGTCGCGATGGCTTCACGAACAGCGTCACCAACGGCATCTTCATTGCCGTATACCGCAGCGGTATCGATAAGACGATAACCGCTGCGAATAGCGCTTAACACTGACTGCTGACATTCTTCTTTGTCGGTTACCTTAAAAACGCCAAAACCCACCATAGGCATTTTAAGGTTGTTACTTAATATTGAATATTCCACGCTAAAGCACCCTTTCGTCGCAAAGACGCCATGATAAGAGAAAAATACAGGTACAATGAGTATTGTTAAATCCGATTATATTTATACAAAAAGTTCATTAATAACAGTTGTACAGATTTTTTATTGCATCCAAACGTTCAGTGCTTGCTATATCCTCGCCGTGTAGCACCTGTTTGATAATGCCTTTTACTTATGCGTCAAAAACCAGTACCGTCATTTTGACCGTCTGTGAAAAAGTTTTCTGAACAGGCAATGCGATATCCGGAATAATATTTTTTAGCGAAGAGGCGCCGGCTGGCTCAGCGCCGTTTTGCACCAGTCATAAAAAGCGCGTACCGCAGGCGGCAGAAACCTGTTTTGCGGATAGACCAGCGCAAGCGGCAAATCATAAAAATGGTTGTCCATGCAGGTCACCAGCGCCCCGCTGTGCAGATACGGCGCAACCAGATAGCTGGCGACGCGAATTAACCCCAGCCCCTGTATTCCGGCCTGAATATAAGCGTCCGTATCATCGACAACCAGCGTCTCCTGCACCCGCATCGCGTAATCCTCCCCCTCACGCGTAAAAAACCAGTCGGTGGTACGCCCGGTGCGGTGGTTCAGGTAGCCGACCGCATGGTGTTTTTGCAGATCATCTAAATTTTCAGGGCTACCGTAACGCTCAATGTAAGTGGGCGATGCTGCTATCACCCAGTTAAAGCTAGCAAGTGGACGGGCAACCAGCGTGGTGGAATCATCGATTCTGCCGGCCCGAATCACGCAGTCATACCCTTGAAGGATAATATCCTCCACGCTATCGCTGGAACAAAGTATCAGCTCCAGCTCCGGATACTGGCGCAAAAAGGCCGGGAGCGTGGGAATAATGCAATGCCGGGCGAGAGATTGCGGCATCCCTACTTTAAAACGCCCTTTGGGTTGTGCCGCCCGGCCGGGAAATGACGACTCCATGGCCGCGATATCTGCCAGTACTCTTTTGCACTCTTCGTAGTAACGCCGCCCCTCTGCGGTCACGCTAAGTTTGCGGGTTGTACGTTGCAAAAGCTGAATCTTAAGCCAGGATTCCAGTTCTTTAACCACCCGCGATACCGTTGAGCGCGGCACGCCCAGCACTTCGGCGGCTCTGATAAAACTATGGGTATCCACTACGCAAACATAGACCTGCATCGCTTCCAGCTTGTCCATTTTCCCCCCGCCAATTATCCCATTTATCAGAACAGTCTAACCCGTCTTCGGCGTCTTATCGAACGCAGAACCCTGACGTAATCTTTAATCTACAGGTGAACCAACACAGAGAGGGGCAAATGAAACAATCCAATAATCAGGTAGGTGAAAAAGTATTGGTGCTGGGCGCGGGACAACTGGGGGCGTCAGTGCTGGCGTCGTTGGTTCCGGCGGTCACACAGCGTAATGGTTCCGTTAGCGTTATTGTGTCAGGGCAATCCAGGGATAAACAGAGCAAACGACGTTCCAGCATTCATCAACAACTGGCAGATGCCGGTGCGCGGTTTATCCCGGTCGACATCGCGGGCAGTTCGGTTGCAGCGTTAAAAGATCAATTCCGCGGTTTTGATACGATCATCAATTGTATGGGGTTTGTCGCCGGTGCGGGTACCCAGATAAAAATCACCCGCGCGGTACTGGAGGCGGGCGTTAAGCGCTATTTCCCCTGGCAGTTTGGCGTGAATTACGATGTGGTCGGCAAAGGCAGCGGCCAGCCGGTGTGGGACGAACAGTATGACGTCAGGACGCTTTTGCGCGAGCAAAACGTCACAGAGTGGGTGATTGTTTCAACCGGTATATTTACCTCTTTTCTCTTCGAACCGGCCTTTGATGTGGTCAACTTAGCCAAAAAAACCATCAATGCCCTCGGCGGATGGGAAATGCAGGTCACCGTCACGTCGCCTGCGGATATTGGTCGCCTGACCACTGAAATTTATCTGCATCAGCCGCGTATCACTAACGAAGTCGTCTTTGTCGCGGGGGAAACGACCTCTTATGCAAAACTGGCGGAAACGGTCGAACGCGTGACGCAGCAAACTTTTACCCGAGGCGTATTGACGCTACCTGACTTACAGGAGCAGCTCCGTTTACATCCGCATGACCCAATGCTGCGCTATCGCGTCGCCTTTGCGCGTGGTGACGGTATGTGGTGGCCGATGAGTGACACCTGGAATGCACAACATCATCTGCCGACACAGGATATTGCCGCCTGGCTGAAAACACACCAATGAGAACGGCGGCATCAGGCGATCGCTTAATTCCCATGCCTTCTGCCAGCATCAGGCGGCGGGCGTGGCTACCTTGCGTTAACAAGAAACCAGTACGCATCAGTGCCTGGTTATGTGCTCCTGCTGTAACACCATGTCTGATAATGCTTTTTTCTTATCTGCAAAAACTGATGCCGACATTTTTACCGTAGGGAAAATAGTTTTCCGTTTTGTGATCTAACGATGCTTTTAACAAAACGCTTTAATCCATAGAGATAGCGTCACGAATAGCTTCCGGTTCCGGCCCAAAACTGAATGCGCCCTCAAGAATAAAGGAAAGAATGATATTAAAGTGCTCTCTTGTTCTCATCACCCCAGAGATAAACACTAAAAAGCCACAGCTTGAATTGCGATTGCGGGTGTCGTTCCTCTTATTTTGCCATAACTTACACCGGTTACCTTCCTGACACTGAGGTAAATATTACTCATGCTTTACGACAACTGTCTTGTGACTCCTTTTTAAGATACACAGAAATGCAATGCCAACAGGGATAAGTGACCCCCATAATACGGCATTCCAGCCATAAAGATTCAGCAACGCACCGGATGAAAACGACCCGACAATCATTACGCCAAATACCACAAAATCATTCAGGGACTGCACCTGAGTCTTCTCTTCGGGGCGATGATAATCAATGATCTTCGCTGAAGCGCCGGTAAAGCCAAAATTCCAGCCAACTCCCAGTAATATCAAAGAGAGCCAGTAGTGGAAGATATCTGTTCCGCTGAGCCCGGCAAGAACAGAACCTGCCGTAATAAGCAATCCAGTTGCGGAAATCCGCAGCGCGCCGAAACGGTTAATTAACCTACCGGTGAAGAATCCAGGCCCATACATAGCAATAACGTGCCATTGAATACCCAGATTGGAGGCTTGTTGAGAAATTCCATGCATATGCATTGAAAGGGGAGCTGCGGTCATCAGGAAATTCATCACCATATACGCAACCGCGCCGCTAAACACGGTCTTCAGGAAACCCGGCTGCCGAACAATTTCCTTCAGAGAACGCCCTCCTGATTTGGCTACCACGGCTGGCTCGGCAGGAATTACGCCCTTAAGAATGAAAGCTGAAATAGTTGCTACCAGAGCCTGAGCTATAAAGGTAATAACAAATGTGTGTGGTGGCAGAAGATTCATTGTTCCCGTCACCAGCATTGGTCCAATGACACCAGCTACCACACCGCCCCCCATTACCAAGGATAATGCACGCGCTCGCCTTTCGGATGTCACTCCATCCGTTGCAGCAAAGCGAAAACTAAGTGCCACTGCAGCGTAAGCCCCTCCCAGGAAAGCGGCAAGGCAAAATAGCAAAAATGAACTAATAAAAACCGCAAGGGCAGCAATCAAGCCAGTAATCACTCCGGCCCCCGTCCCGACCATAAATGCGGCTTTACGTCCCTTTTTTTTCGCCAGTGCGCCAAAAGGAAGAATGCAGGCGGCCATGCCCAGGACAAATATAGTGATGGGGAGTGTGGACAGAGCACCACTGGGAGCTATGGCATTACCAACAATGGCACCGGTAGCGTAGAAGACTACAGAGTTAGCCCCGGCAAGCGCCTGAGCTAAAGATAAGCGAATGATATTATTATTCTGCGCAGCTACTGGCAGCGTGTGTTCCAATGTCATTAGTTAAATTATCCTGATTCATGGCGAGTACAATTTGATAACGTTCCTTTCCTGCTTTTAGCTTGTAAAGTGCGTCTTTGCCCCAGCTCGGAATTAAATCGCCCTCAATGTTATGTTTTGTGTCATAAACCATCTATTTAGTGAGGCATTAATAACCCAGTAATGGATCTCCTCAAACTAGTGGATATTTCCACAGACACGAATAACGTACTTAATCTTGTTAGTGTTATTTTCCGCGTATGATTGGCAACATGTGAATAAATTTATCATGCTTCCTCCGCCCAACACTTCTGGTTCATCCGCATCAATGACATAATGTGAACAGGATTGAATCTGCTCCCTAATAACCACACACGGTTGTCTGCGTGCGGCCTTGTTATCAGGCGTTACGACCAGCCATCACACCACCGTCGATATCCCAAATCGCGCCACTAACCCAGCCTGTCTTGTCAGACAGCAGGAATGCTACCGTTTCAGCTATATCAACCGATGTCCCTACACGACCAATCGGATGGAAGCTATCGAAGCTGTTCATTACATCCTTCACATCGTCTTTAGGGATAAAACCTTCGTAAATCGGTGTATGTACGACCGCAGGAGAAACTGCGTTCACACGAATCCCGTTGCTGCCCAACTCAATCGCCAGATTTTTAGTCAACGCATGAAGACCCGCTTTTGCCATGGAGTAAGCTGAAGACGGTGTAGCGCCTATAGCTTGCCGTGCCCACATAGAGCCAATATTGACGATAGATCCCTTAATACCTGCCTCAACCATATTGCGCACAATATCACGGGTAATGAAGAAAGTGGCACGGTTAATGCTCATATACATGTCGTAATCGGAAGGTTCGTGCTCGGTAAACGGTTTTGGGAAGAACACGCCAGCCGCATTCACCAGCAAGCTAACGTCTTTATGCTCCGCATTGATGGTATCCAGCACATGTTTCATTCCTTCTTCTGTCATCAAATCGGCAACAATAATGGCAACCTGACCTTCTGTCGCCAGAGCCTGACGGGCTTGCTCTGCTTTGTCCTGGCGATTGCCAATCAGCACCACGCTACCACCGTTTTTCAATACCCGTTTCGCTGTTTCGAAACCCATACCGCTGGTACCACCTACTACTAACAATTTTTTACCTGTAAATAATGCGCTCATCGTTAACCTCTTAAATAATTGATTACTGCTTTTATGTGAACTAATGATGGCTTCAACGACGAGGACTGACGAATCAGAAGATTTTGCTGGCCGCTAAAGAAAATCTATCTCGCAATTAGCAACATCTAAGAGCCAGATTCTCTCTTAGATGTTATACCGTTTAATGACTTGTAAAACCTTTATTTTTCAAGGAGTTTAAATAATGGCGATACCACCAGCATAAAGCCCATTAGTGATACGAAAATTACCGCAGGGGATTTATATTTTTGTAAAGATGGCACTCGCCAGATCAGATAGCACGGAATAAGGCAAGAAACTAATCCAAAGGTTCCCACAGTCCATTGGAGTAATGCCATTGTAGACACATCGGCAACAACCCATCCCCAAAGAAGCACGATCGCAGTAAGTGTAACCAAATAAGGGAGAAAATTATTAAATTTCTTACCACGTACAATGAAGCGGTCTGCAATATTAATAATAATTCCTGATAATGCATCGTAAAAACCGAGATAAATACCAAAAAAAGAAGTTAAAATAGCAGAAATGCTTAGTAAAACCGAAAGTACTGGTATAAATCCGCCAGTGTTTTCAGGAATAATCTTTGCCATCAGCGCCAGCGCTGATGTATTTTGAGAAATCCCCATCTTTGCTTGTTCCGGGGTGGTTGAAAACATAAATGAAAACGCAAAAAAAAGAACAGACACAACAAGGATAATATATGCTATCCGACTTGCCCTGAGAGCGCGAAATGTTGCGACTTTAGGGTCTGATTCAATTTTCCTGAATGCAATATTCATTGGATTAAGAACCTGAATAAATACAATCGAAAATAATGCAAAAGGGAGAGAAACCAAAACATCTCTCATTAAATCAATTAAACTGTCAGGGCTTGCCATGCTGACATTATTCATGTTCCAATAAGGGACCATCAATGCACCTAACACAATTATAATCATGAGTTTAAATACAATAAATGGCCCGGAAATTTTAAAGAGCAAACGTTCCCCACGGGAGGCAACCAGAACCATTGCTACCAACAATACCAGAGGAAACCATAACGTATCGGATAGTGAATGTTGAGTAACACCAAAACGCTGCAAATAACTGGAAGTATCATTAGTTATAGTAGCCGCATAACCCAGCATCCCCTTCAATATTGTAAAAAAATAGAGGAAGCTCAAAAAAGCCCCCCAGTTTCTCCCTAAATATTGCGTTATAGTCCCCGCATAATCTGTCTGTTTCGTTTCTGAAAGAGAGGTAATATACAATTTTGTTAATAGATAAACTATAGGATATGTAATGAGTAATGCAATCGCAGTTGCCCAAAAACCTTTAACACTCATTTGCAATGGCATAAATACAATTCCGGAGCCAATTGCCATGCCGATACACATTATTACCCAACCGACATCATAAGAAGTAAATGGGATTTTATTTTTTCCAACATTTTCCTTAACATTGTCTAATGCCATTTCTTGTTTCATTTATTGATAAACTCCATGACAGATGTTCAGTAGGCAAAGCTTTATATTAGATCTTATTACTTAGATCATATGGGAAGAAAAGATTCTGCTGTCAGAACTATTTCCCCCATACTATTTAGTTAGTAGAATTCATTTCACCAATAATTATTTTTCACAGATAGTTACTATATTCATCCGTTTTTCAGCATCTTTCCTAAGTGTCATACCAAAACCGGGTGTTACAGGAACAGCAATTTTTCCATTTACTGGCTGTAAATCTTCTTCAAACAACTCCCGGTTACAAGATTTAAGATTAAAAGAGTGGTGCTCATGGATCTCAAAATTTGGAATAGCTGCTTCAAATTGTAATGCCATCGCGATAGCAAGTGGCGAACCACAATTATGCGCCTGAACCCCGACGTCAAAAGCATGTGCCAAATGAGCAATCTTCATACCTTCTGTGATACCACCAACCAGGCCAATATCAGGTTGAATCATGTCGATGGCACCTTGTTGTAGATACGGCAGGAATCCCCATCGGGTATATAATCGCTCCCCTGTTGCAACAGGAATGGATGACTCCCTGGAGACTTTTATTTGCGCCTCTGGACTATTGTAGTGGGTAGGTTCTTCCATGAACAAAATATTTAAATCAGAAAAGTAATCGGCTAGCTGTAACGCTCCGGAGGTTGAAGTAAGTGAATTCCATTCGATAATGATGTCACACTCCTCACCAATTCCTTCACGGACCGCCTCCATACGAGAACGCGCCAGTTTGCGTTCGGCTGGAGTAAACACTCCCCGTTTACGAATACGTTCCCCATTAGCATCAACATAAACAGGACAAAGCTTCACGCAATCATAGCCTTCAGCTCGCGCAATTTGTGCTGTTTCTCGAAATTCAGCAGGATCGTTAAGCATCAATGATTCATCGGTCCAACCAAAATGAAGCTGGCTCGCATAGCAACGCAAAGGTGCTGGTGTTTTTGCTCCCAGCAGGCGATGAACCGATAAGCCTGCGGCTCTGCCTTTTATATCCCAAAGTGCTGCATCCAAAGCGCTCATAGCCCCAAATATCACGGGGCCTCCCCCTAAGGCCCAAAATGAACGCTGTCGCATGATTTCCCATAGCGTTTCAGTATCATTAGGGTCCTGTCCCAGAAGAAAACGTTCAGCAAGTATACGAATCATCGGAGCAATAGCCTCTGATGCCGTACCATAAGCAAGGCTCGCTTCCCCCATACCAGAGATTCCTTCATCGGTATGTATTCGCACGTAAATTGGTCGCCACAAATCAAGTCCATTTTGCCCGGACAGATCAATTTCAAGTGTTTCTATCTTCGTAATCTTCACTCTAAAAACTCCTTTAGATAAATTTTTTCATCTGGCCGAATTTATCGCCCTGACTTTTGTTATTACTAAGTTCTTTCATTTATATATTATTTGGTACCGAAAAATTCTATACGCCTGATAGCTAGTTTGTCATTTCTAAAAAAAGACAAATGATGTAGAGTAGCCGCCATTTATGTTACAGCGAAAAATATAAAAATTAACATACTTATTCAGTGAGTGAGGTAAGTCACATTTATAAAATAAAACTAATACCTTCTCTTCATATAATCCAGAGGAGCATGTCCCATAGTAAGATGAAATGCATAAACAAATGCAGAACTCGAGCTATATCCTAAGTCTATAGCTATTTCTGTTACTCCTTTACCACAGTCGAGTAACTCAATAGCTTTCATTAATCGCAGGCGTTTTTTCCAGGAACGTAAACTCATTCCTGTTTCGATAGTAAAACGTCTTGATAATGTACGCCCCGACATTCCCAGTTCATGGCACCATTCTTCCTGTGATCGTGTATCCGACGGGTTTTCGCATAATGATTCACATATTTTTACCAATGATCGATTTTGAGGCCAAGGTAAAATAAATTGAGCGCTACGAACATTTCCCAGATGGTATAAAATTAACTGTATTAGTTTCTCTATATAAACTTCATCATTTATTCTTCTGTCTGATATTTCTAAGATAAGCGCCTTAAGGAATGGGGAAACATCAAAAATGGTAGGTTCCGACATGTCAAATTGATTATGAGCATCGTTAGCTATCCATAAGCTATTAAAATAAGCCCCTTGTGATGAGCCGACCTGATGTTGAGTTCCCGCAGGCAACCAGACAGCCTGTAATTTCGGCGAAATCAAAAATGATTGTTCAATTGTTTTAACCATTAAATCACCTGCTGTTGCATAAACGACCTGATGCCATTTATGCTTATGCTCAGGAAAACAATGAGCTGCAGGTATAAATTCTTTCCGTATGGCTAACGGATTCGGAGCGGTGATATGGTGCGCTATATTCAGTGAAGTCCATTCCATAATATCGCCTAAAATATAAAATTATTACATTAAATATACTGTCACTGTTAATGAATGAACACCAATGAAAAAATATTTCAACATCAAATAGAATAAATTCCTTGACGGAGCAAAAAAAACACGCTAAAGAGATTTTTGTATCGGCATCACTGATGCCAGAAAAAATCATCATAAACAAAGAAATAAATCATCAGCTTATTATCTTATTCAAGATAAGCAAAACAACGTTTATCCGGTTCCGCATGAGTATTTACATTGAAAATTGAGGAAGAAAATCTATCTCGATCACGTATACTAGTTCCATTGTATGAGATGGAGAATAAAATGCGTTCGCTTAATCGCTTGAAATGGCTGCACGCTTTTGAAGCAACTGCGCGTCATGGTAGCTTCACAGGTGCAGCCAAAGAGCTAGGCGTCACCCCGGCAGCCGTAGGACAACTGGTTCGGGCACTTGAAGACTGGGTAGGCCACCCCCTTTTACACCGTACACGTTCTGGTAAAGAAAGGCTCACGCTCGTGACTGAGGCTCAGGATGCGCTAAAAGAGATCACTCAAGGGCTCGATAGCCTTGAGTCAGGACTTAATAAACTGCGCGGTCGTCAGGCTCGATCCGTCGTCATTCTCACGGCCTCACAAGTTCTGGTGATGAACTGGTTAATGGAAAAATTAAATCGTTTTTCCGAAACGCATCAAAATATCGAGCTACGCCTGAATGTGACGGAAAAACTCATGGATGTGGCTCACGGAGAGGCAGATATTGGTGTTCGTTGTGGCAAAGGAGACTGGTCGGGGGTAAATAAGACATGGTTAATGGATGAGGAAGCTGTTCTGGTATGCAGCCCACGCATTGTACCGCCTGAGAAAATTACGTGCGGCGAATGGCTGGCAGAACAAAAACTCATCCATGATGATACCCTGCACCCTGGTGCAAATTTTCCTTCATGGGAAGAAGTCTTAGCCGCAACGCAAGCTCCAGCTACGCGTTATACAGGATTGCATATTAACTCTACCTCAGCGGTTATTATGGCTACGCTTAGCGGCCAGGGTGTGGCAATTGTCCGCCGTGCGCTGGTTGAACAGTTAATTGCCACAGGACAACTGATACAACTTCATCCAAATATACGCTGGCCGCTAACATGGTCCTATTACATTGTTACACCACAAAAAGCAGTGATGCGTCCTGAAGTAAAAGTTTTTCATGACTGGTTAATTAATGATATTTTGATTAAAAATAGCCCAACCTCCTGAATTTCAGGAGGTCATCCTTTTAATTTTAGTGACTAAAGCCATCAAAGGCTATTTTTCATACAATTAAGATAGAAAATCTTTACTGCAACTAAAGTTTATCTCCCTTGCCCGTGCCATTATCCGCTTCGATAATACCCACAATGAAGTAAAGGGTTCGTTTTCCGAATAGAGAAAAATTTGAATTTTACCCGTCAGGTAAATAGCTCAAACTTTCTTCGCCCTTAACTCATATATATTATATAAAAGCCAGCCTAATGTTAATTAATATCATTCATTATTACATAAAAATGAATATTCATATTTTAACACTGGCTATTTTTGTATGCTTTTTAAACAATGTCATAATAACAGGTGAACGTAATGGATCGTTGCGAGGAAGAACGGTTAATCGAAGTTCCTGTCTCCCGGAGAAAGCTAATTCAGGCTGGGGCAACAACAGGACTAATGGCCGCAGTGGGAGGATTATCATTACCATTCAGTTTCACAAGTCAAGCCGCGAACAAAACCGCTATCGTCGAAGATAAGGCCGTCTGGAGTTCCTGCACAGTAAACTGTGGAAGTCGCTGCCTGCTTCGATTGCATGTAAAAGATGATTCTGTTTATTGGGTAGAATCTGATACCACAGGCAACGATGAGTACGGAAACCATCAGGTCCGGGCCTGCCTTCGTGGACGCTCCATTCGTCGTCGTATGAATCATCCTGATCGATTGAAATATCCCATGAAACGCGTTGGTAAGCGTGGTGAAGGTAAATTTGAGCGGATATCCTGGGATGAAGCACTGGATACTATCGCGGATAATCTGAAACGAATTATTGCAAACTATGGCAATGAAGCAGTACATGTTATTTACGCCACAGGTGTCGCTGGCGGAAATATTACTAAATCATCAATGCCCTTCCGCCTGATGAATTCCTGCGGTGGCTTTTTAGGTCGTTACGGTACCTATAGTACTGCACAAATCACAGCGGGCATGAATTATCTCTATGGTGGCAGAAGCGGAAACAGCCCGGATGATATCGCTAATACTAAATTGGTTGTAATGTTCGGAAACAATCCAGCCGAAACACGTATGAGCGGCGGTGGTGTTACCTATTATGTTGAACAAGCGCGCGAACGCTCCAATGCGCGGATGATCGTTATCGATCCTCGCTACAACGATACCGCAGCCGGACGAGAAGATGAATGGTTACCCATTCGTCCTGGAACGGACGCCGCCTTAGCTGCAGCACTTGCCTGGGTTCTCATCACCGAAGATATGGTCGATAAACCTTTTCTTGATAAATATTGTGTAGGCTATGACGAGGTTACGTTACCAGCAAGCGCACCAAAAAATGGTCATTATAAAGCTTATATACTCGGCGACGGTCCGGATGGTATAGCAAAAACACCTGAGTGGGCAGCTCAAATCACAGGTATTCCGACAGACAAAATTATTAAGCTGGCGCGTGAGATCGGCCAGGCGAAACCAGCCTATATTTGCCAGGGATGGGGGCCACAGCGTCAATCAAACGGAGAACAAACGTCAAGAGCCATTGCAATGCTCGCCATTTTGACCGGCAATGTCGGTATTTCTGGCGGCAACTCTGGCGATCGAGAAGGCACCTTTGATCTCGGTGTTGAAATGTTTTCCCCTCTAAAAAATCCTGTTAAAACTGAAATATCCTCCTTTACCTGGACCGAAGCTATTGAGCGCGGAACTGAAATGACCTCTACTCGTGATGGCGTACGAGGTAAAGACAAACTAGATGTGCCAATAAAATTCATGTGGTGCTACGCCAGCAACACGCTGATAAATCAGAACAGCAATATTAGTCGCACACATGATATTTTGCAGGATGAAAATAAGTGCGAAATGATTGTCTGCATTGACCATTTCATGACTGCCTCAGCAAAATATAGCGATATTTTACTCCCTGACCTGATGCCTACTGAGCAGGAAGATCTTATCCCGCATGAAGAGGCCGGGAATATGGCATATGTTATTCTGGGACAACCATCAACATCGCCAAAATTTGAACGCAAGCCCATTTACTGGACAATGAGTGAAATAGCAAAACGTCTTGGACCTGATGTTTACCAGACTTTTACCGAAGGCCGTACACAACATGAATGGGTTCAATATCTTTGCGCCAAAACGAAAGAACGTCATCCCGATATGCCGGATTATGAAGAGATGAAAACGGCAGGTATTTATAAACTTAAATGTCCGGATGAGCATGTTGTCGCATATAAGGATTTTCGCAAAGACCCTATTGCCAATCCCCTTAAAACACCATCGGGAAAAATAGAAATCTATTCTGAACAACTGGCCAATATCGCAAAAACATGGGAACTGAAGCCTGATGAAGTCATCGATCCTTTACCCATTTACACTCCAGGCTTTAATGGCTGGGAAGATCCAGCCCGTCGCGAGTATCCATTGCAAATGACCGGGTTCCACTTTAAAGGCCGCGTGCATTCCAGCTACGGCAATATTGATGTTCTGAAACAGGCCTGCCTACAGGAGATTTGGATAAACCCTATTGATGCCCGGGATCGCGGAATCAAAAACGGAGACACCGTTCGGGTATTTAATCAGTATGGCCAGACGTTGATTCCCGCAAAAGTCACACCTCGTATCATGCCTGGCGTTACTGCTATGGGCGAGGGAATGTGGCTGAATGCCGATATGTTTGGTGACAAAGTCGACCACGGTGGCTCAATTAACATTCTGACAACACATCGCACTTCACCGCTGGCAAAAGCTAATCCTTCGCACAGTAATCTCGTTCAGGTCGAAAAGGTATAAGGAGTAACCGATGACAACCCAGTATGGATTTTTTATTGATTCCAGCCGTTGCACCGGTTGTAAAACCTGCGAACTGGCCTGCAAAGACTACAAAGATTTGACCCCGGATGTCAGCTTCCGCCGCATTTATGAGTATGCGGGTGGTGACTGGCAGGAGAATAACGGCGTCTGGCATCAGAATGTCTTTGCCTATTATCTCTCCATTTCGTGCAACCATTGTGCCGACCCGGCATGTACCAAAGTCTGTCCGAGCGGAGCAATGCACAAAAGGGAAGATGGTTTTGTCGTGGTGAATGAGGAGGTCTGTATTGGCTGTCGCTATTGCCATATGGCCTGTCCATATGGCGCGCCACAGTACAACGCGGCCAAAGGTCATATGACCAAGTGCGACGGCTGTTACGACCGGGTGGCGGAAGGCAAAAAACCTATCTGCGTCGAATCCTGTCCGCTGCGAGCGCTGGACTTTGGTCCTATCGACGAGCTGCGCAAAAAACATGGCGATCTGGCGGCGGTAGCGCCATTGCCGGGTGCGCACTTCACCAAACCGAGCATAGTGATTAAACCCAATGCCAATGCACGTCCGTGTGGCGATACC
This sequence comes from Salmonella sp. NW722, assembly GCF_051702785.1. Taxonomy (NCBI): domain Bacteria; kingdom Pseudomonadati; phylum Pseudomonadota; class Gammaproteobacteria; order Enterobacterales; family Enterobacteriaceae; genus Salmonella; species Salmonella sp. NW722. The sequence goes on along the minus strand of NZ_JAMMIN010000001.1, from coordinate 75,251 downwards.
ACTGGCTATCTGGCCAATCCGAAGGAGGTGTAAAATGGGAAATGGATGGCATGAATGGCCGCTGGTACTGTTTACGGTACTGGGACAGTGTGTCGCGGGTGCGCTGGTTGTCAGCGGACTTGGTTGGCTGGCGGAAAAAAACGATCCGCCCGCCAGGCAGCGTATTGTACGCGGTATGTTTTTTCTTTGGGTGGTGATGGGGCTGGGCTTTCTGGCGTCAATCATGCATCTGGGTTCACCCATGCGGGCGTTCAACTCGCTCAACCGCGTCGGCGCGTCCGGATTAAGTAATGAAATTGCCGCAGGGTCGATCTTTTTCGCTGTCGGCGGTTTCTGGTGGCTGGTGGCCGTTCTGGGGAAAATGCCAGAAACGCTTGGTAAACTCTGGCTGCTGATCAGTATGGTGCTCGGTATCATCTTCATCCTGGCGATGACCCGCGTTTATCAGATTGAAACCGTCCCCACCTGGTATACTGGCTATACGACTCTCGCCTTTTTTCTGACTGCATTCCTCGGCGGCCCACTGTTTGCCGCACTCCTGTTCCAGGCATCCAGAGTCCCCTTTAACAGCACGATATTTTCCAGCATCAGCTTACTTGCTCTATTGGTCTGTATTGCTGTCATCGCGTTACAGGGTATGGCTCTGGCCAGCATTCATAGCTCAGTACAGCAGGCCAGCAGTCTGATGCCGGATTATGCTGTATTGCAGGTCTGCCGTGTGGCACTTCTTGTCATCGGCCTGGGCTGCTGGATCTGCCCATTGGTACGTCGCAAAGAGCCACATATTGTTGGGTTACTACTGGGTCTTATCCTGGTGCTTGGCGGCGAAATTTTAGGCCGCGGCCTGTTTTATGGGCTACATATGACTGTCGGTATGGCAGTGGCAGGTTAACAAATTAGTGCGGGGGAACCCGCACTTTACGGAATGGTTTTATGACTGATTTCACACAATGTGACAATTTTTCCATGACGGCACGCGTACTGGGCGCCCTCTTTTACTTTGCGCCAGAGAGTGCTGAAGCCTCTCCGCTGGTTTCAGCATTCACATCTGATGAATGGCAAACACAATGGCCGCTGCCGTCGGAGGAGTTGCCTCAACTGGCAAGAATGTTTAAAGATGGCGGCGATGACTCTCTTACTGAGTCCTTTCAGCGTTTATTTATCGGGCCTTATGCCTTACCGTCACCGCCATGGGGCTCCGTCTGGCTGGATCGTGAGAACGTTTTATTTGGTGAATCCACACTGGCGCTGCGCCAGTGGATGCGGGAGAACAGTATTCAGTTCGAGATGCAGCAAAATGAGCCAGAAGATCACTTTGGTTCTTTATTACTGATGGCGGCCTGGCTTGCAGAGCAGCGTCGACACAGCGAATGTGAACAGTTACTGGCATGGCATCTGTTCCCATGGTCATCCCGTTTCCTCGGGGTGTTCATTGAGAATGCCGGACATCCTTTTTATCTGGCTTTGGGAAAACTGGCGAGTTTAACACTGGCAAAGTGGCAAACCATGTTATCAATCAATACTAAAAACCTACCTCTCCACCGCTAATATTGCCTATACAGGGGGCTTTATTCAAAACAAATATTCTAATGAGGCCTCCATATTCCAGACTCACCCAGATGAATTAAGTCCTCGTCAGGACAATACACAACATAGAAAATCTTCTCCGCCACACAAGAATATGTGATTTGTTAGATCAGACGGTCATGTTGATAATTCCCCTACTGTCATTCGTCAATGACTGTGAATACTTTGCTTATCTCGGTCCCTTTTGAAGGAGAATACTATGGCTTACTTACAAATCACCCTGAATATCAGCAACCACAACCGCCCTGCCGCAGCAAATGTTTATCAAAAATATAAAGCGCCATTTTTAAATACCATTGCCGGAGCGACCTCAAAAGAATTGCTTATTCGGGATGAAGACGTGCAAGTTTTACATGGCTTTGAAACTACTGCTCAAGCGCAGGCGTATCTTACCAGTGAATTATTTACAAAAGACGTTGTGGAAGAATTGAAGCCTTTTCTGAACCAGGCACCAGATATTCGCATTTATTATGTGATCTGAATACACAATCCTCTAATATAAAACAGGAACAGATATGCTTTCAAACTGGAATGAGTATCGTAGTGGCCTGCTGGCTGCCATTGGTAAATTTGCCACATTGCAGCCGGAGTTCATGAAAGGCTTTCAGCAAATGGACAAGGGGACTTTAGAAAATGGGCATCTGGATCCCAAAACACAGGAATTGATTGCGCTGGCCGTGGCGGTTACTACCCGTTGCGATGGTTGTCTGGCAGTGCACGTCGATGCGGCCGTGAAACATGGCGCAACCCGGGAAGAGATTTCTGAAGCATTGTCCGTGGCTATAAAAATGAACACTGGGGCAGCCCTCACCTACACAGCACGCGCACTGGATGTGTACGACAACCTGCCGAATAAATAACGGTATCTCTGCTCTAAGCTACCGCCATTTTAGGGGAAATGGATGGTACTATCCGTAATTTAGTGCAACCGTTTTTCCTTGAATACGCCAGTAATACTGTCAGGAAAGTACAGTTTCAACTTTAGCAGGAGATGGTCAGAAGAAGAAACTGGCGTTGCAAGCCGCGCCAGTTCTGAGTTTGGCAGTGGTTACCTTTCATCAAAAGGTAACCAGTACGCATCAGTGCTTCACGATATACATTGTACGGCTATAGGCCACATCTTCCGGGTTAGTAATGGGGTATCCCTTTACCCACGGTTTAATTAACCGGCCATTGGTATACTGATAAATAGGCGCTATAGGCGCTTGTTCCGTTAAAATTTTCTCCGCTGCATTGTAATCCGCGTTACGCGCTTCGGCGGTATTTTCCATCGTCGCTTGCGTCAGGATTTTGTCATAAGTCGGATTAGTAAAGCGTGAAATATTCCCCGTATGCGTGGACGTTAATAAGGATAAGAAAGTCGACGGTTCGTTGTAATCACCCACCCAGGAGGCGCGAATAACATCAAAATTACCGGTATTCCGGCTGTCGATATACGTTTTCCACTCCTGGTTTTGCAATTTCACATCCACCCCCAGGTTTTTCTTCCACATTGACGCCACCGCAATCGCGATTTTCTGATGGTTTTCTGAGGTATTGTAAAGCAGAGTTAATTTAAGCGGCTTCTGCGATCCGTAGCCTGCTGCACGCAGCAATGTTTTCGCCTGGGCGTTAAGTTCTTCCTGGCTCATTTGTTCAAACGGTGAAGGATCGGGCTTAAATCCTGCCGTAACATCCGGTGTAAAATGCCAGGCCGGTTTTTCACCGGTACCTAAGACTTTTTCCGCCATCAAACGGCGATCAATGGTCATACTTAGCGCCAGACGAACGCGGGAATCCGCCGTCGGCCCTTTCTGCGTATTAAACGCATAATAATAAGTCCCTAATTGCGGCGGCGTATAAACTTGCCCTGGAATATCCTTCAATAATTTCTGGTACATATTTTTAGGGAAAGATTCGGTGATATCAATATCACCGGCAAGATAACGTTTCGTCGCAGCCGACTCCTGGTTAATGGGTAAAAATGTCACTTTTTGCAGTACCGTTTTCGCGTTATCCCAGTAATGCGTATTAGGCACGACCACCAGTTTTTCATTTACCACGCGCTCTTTAAGCACATACGCGCCATTGCCAATCAGTTTTCCCGGCTTCATCCAGTCTTTGCCGCTTTCGACATTCGCTTTTTGGACCGGATAAAAGGCAAAACTAGCGGTCAGACTGGCAAACCAGGGCAACGGCTTGTCAAGCTGAACACGCAAAGTGTGCGCGTCCACGGCACTGACGCCAAGCTGATCCGGCGTGACTTTACCGTCGATAATGGCTTGCGCATTAGTGATGCCAGCCAGAGCGGCAAACCAGGCGAAGGGGGAAAGCGTTTTGGGATCAACGAGGCGTTGCCAGCTATAGACAAAATCCTGGGCGGTCACCGGCGTTCCATCGGCCCATTGCGCATTATCCCGCAACGTAAACGTCCAGATACGATTATCATTGCTCTTCCACTGGCTGGCGACGCCAGGGATAATTTCCCCCTTTTCGTTCTGGTTAACCAGCCCTTCAAACAGATCGCGGATCACCTGAATTTCAGGCAGCCCAACGGCTTTCGCTGGATCTAACGAAGCGGGCTCATCTTTGATATGACGCACCAGTTCTTGTTTCTCTGCCAGTACCGTTCCGCCGGGAACATCCGCAGCATATGCCAGGGAAAAGCTGCTAACCAACAGCGCACAACAGGTTACTGAAACAGAATGCCTCATAGAAGTTCCTCAAAGATGAGTTAAATGACAACGTAATTATTTGTTTCAGCAGAAAGAAATGCAATTATCTTCCGCCAGAAAGTTGATATCGCGCCATACAAGAGGGTAAATAGAAACCATTTGATAATCGGCGGGTTTTACACAACACTACGATGATTACCCTACTGGTCTCAGCTTCGGGAAACGCGTATGACTGTCACCCGCCCCCGTGCCGAGCGCGGCGCATTTCCGCCAGGCACTGAACATTATGGACGTTCGCTACTAGGCGCGCCGCTAATCTGGTTTCCGGCGCCTGCCGCCAATCGCGAAAGCGGTCTGATACTGGCTGGCACCCACGGGGATGAAACCTCATCCATGGTGACGCTCTCCTGTGCGTTACGCACCTTAAATCCAACCCTTCGCCGTCATCATGTCGTACTTGCCGTTAATCCTGATGGCTGTCAACTGGGGTTAAGGGCAAATGCGAATGGCATTGATCTAAACCGTAACTTTCCCGCCGCCAACTGGAAAGCGGGTGAGACAGTTTATCGCTGGAATAGCCGCGCGCAAGAGCGTGATGTCGTGCTGCTAACCGGCGACCATCCCGGCTCAGAACCGGAAACCCAGGCGCTTTGCCAGTTAATTCATCGACTCCAACCCGCCTGGGTTGTCTCTTTTCACGATCCGCTAGCCTGCATTGAAGATCCACGTCGCAGCGAGCTAGGCGAGTGGCTGGCCGATGCGTTTGCGTTGCCGCTGGTAACCAGCGTAGGTTACGAAACGCCCGGTTCGTTTGGCAGCTGGTGCGCCGATCTCAACCTGCACTGCATTACCGCCGAGTTTCCCCCTGTTTCCGCCGATGAAGCCAGCGAAAAATACTTGCTGGCTATGTCGAATCTGCTCCGCTGGCATCCTAAAGATGGAGTTGACCCGTCGTAAAGCGTAGCGCGGGCTCAACATCAACCGCCAGCCATGTTGGGCCATCAAGATCGGCGAAGCTCACCTGCGGCATAAGCGGCAGCGCGACGCTAATCGCTCTTGATGTACAGAGCATACAGCCCAGCATCAGGCCGAATCCTTGCTCCCGCGCCTCCGTTGCCAGCGCCAGCGCCTCGGTCAGACCGCCGGTTTTATCCAGCTTAATGTTGATCATATCGTAGCGCCCCGTCAGGGCTTTCAGACTACTGCGAGTATGGCAGCTCTCATCTGCACAGATGGGCAACGGATGAATAAAATTTTCCAGGGCGGCGTCATCCTGCGCGGGCAGCGGCTGCTCCAGCATCGCGACATTCAGATCCGCCAGTAACTGGCAACGCGCCGCCAGCCCCTCCGGACGCCACGATTCATTGGCGTCCACAATGAGCGTCGCCTCCGGCACCGCCGAGCGGATCGCCACCATACGTTCGCTAATCAGACGAGCATCGAGTTTGATTTTCAGCAACGTCGCCCCTTTTTCCCATAGTGCCGCCGCACTGGCAGCCATCTGTTCCGGCGTGCCTATCACTACCGTTTGCGCGGTAGTAAAAACCGGGGCCAGCGTCACGCCGAGCAGCCCGGCAAGGCTTTGCTGCCGCTGGCGGGCCTGCAAATCCCATAAGGCGCTATCCACCGCGTTGCGCGCCGCGCCTGCTGGCAACAGTTTCTGCAATGCTTCGCGAGTCAGCCCGTTTTCCAACTGAGGCACAATACTCATGATTTGCGCCATGACCGAGGCATCACTTTCACCATAACGTGGATATGGCGTACATTCCCCGATGCCTTTTACGCCCTCTTCTTCCAGTTCGACAACGACAACATGCGCTTCGCTTCGGCTACCACGCGCAATAACGAAAGGCGTATGCAACGGCCAGGTTTCCTCATATACCTTAACAGATCTCATCTCTTCCCCTCTGATAGCGCCGGACGCGGCTTGCTACAAATAGTATTTGCCGTGTTAATGAATAATGACTTAAACTGGATTTCGACGTTAACTATAAGTAAATAGGAACATAATTATGTCACAGACTGTACATTTCCAGGGTAACCCGGTCACCGTTGCCAACGTTATTCCGCAGGCTGGTAGCAAAGCACAGGCTTTTACTCTTGTCGCAAAAGATTTGTCTGACGTTTCCCTCAGCCAATATGCAGGCAAACGCAAAGTGCTGAATATTTTCCCAAGCATTGATACTGGCGTATGCGCCGCATCTGTTCGTAAGTTTAATCAACTGGCCACAGAAGTGGAGAATACCGTCGTATTGTGCGTTTCTGCTGACCTGCCTTTTGCACAGTCGCGTTTTTGCGGCGCGGAAGGCCTGAGCAACGTTATTACGCTTTCCACTCTGCGTAATAACGAGTTTCTGAAAAACTACGGCGTCGAAATCGTTGACGGCCCGCTGAAAGGTTTGGCGGCGCGCGCAGTCATCGTGCTTGACGAAAACGACAACGTTATTTTCAGCCAGTTGGTGGATGAAATCACCCACGAGCCGGATTACGACGCCGCGCTTAATGTCCTGAAGGCATAAGCCAGCGCCTGCTGGCGCTACGTTTGTCAGTGCTACAGGCGGTGCTCTTTTGTCACAAGAAGGCCTCTATCCGGAGGCCTTCTTGTTTTCTACTCTTCACCCTTCTTCTGGCTCAGACCATATTCACGCAGCTTATTGGCAATCGCGGTGTGCGATACCCCCAACCGTTTCGCCAGTTTACGCGTACTCGGATAGCTACGATAAAGCTGGGTCAGGACAGAACGTTCAAAACGACTGGTAATGTCATCCAGCGAGCCTTCCATCGCATCCTCGCCGACTGCCACCGTCGCGGCATCGTAGTCAGGCAGCAGGATATCCTGCGGACGCAGCTCATACCCTTCCAGTTGCGTCAGCGCCCGGTAAATCGCATTTTTAAGCTGGCGAACGTTACCCGGCCAGCCGTAACGAGTGAGGACCGTACTCAGATCGGCAGACAGTTTCGGTCGCGGAACGCCCTGTTCGTCGGCAAAACGCGCCACGAACAGTTCGGTCAACGGCATAATATCCTGCGGGCAATCGCGCAACGGCGGCAAATTAAGCGTCAGAACGTTAAGTCGATAATAGAGATCTTCGCGGAACAGTCCTTTTTGCACCAGCTCCACCAGATTTTTCTGCGTGGCGCAGATAACGCGGACATCAACATGAATTTCGTGATCTTCGCCGACGCGACGGAACGTACCATCGTTGAGAAAACGTAGCAGCTTCGCCTGCATACGCGGCGACATTTCGCCAATTTCATCCAGCAGCACCGAGCCGCCATTCGCCTGTTCAAAAAAGCCTTTTTTACCTTCCGGCGCATGGCCAAATAGTTCGCTTTCTACCGCATCTTCCGGGATTGAAGCGCAGTTGAGCGCCAGATACGGCTTCGCTGAACGAGGGCTTGCCTGGTGACAGGCATAGGCGAAAAGATCTTTGCCGGTTCCCGTATCGCCGGTAATCAGCAGCGGCGCGCTGAGCATCGCCAGTTTGCGCGCCTGCTCAACGACGTGCTTCATCTTTGCGCTCACGGCAATAATCTGACTAAACGCGCTCAGATCCTGCGTGGACAAATTCTGTAGCTGCTGCCCCATACGAATCGTGGAACGCAACATCACGACCGCCCCGGTCAACACGTATTCGTCATTTTCGTTTTGTAAATGTACCGGCGTAATCTCCATCAGGAAGTTTTGCCCGTTGATCACGACATGTTCGTTATGGGAGCTTTGCGGGTTACCGTCCAGCCAGCGCTGAAAATTGAAACCGTTGATTAATTGTGCGGCGGTATGGTGCCGCATTCGCTCCTGGCTCTGGGCAAAAAGCTGACAACTCGCCGGGTTCGCCATCTCCACTTTACTCTTCATATCCAATGAGAGCACCGGCTCCGGCAACGCCTCAAGCAGCGCGCTCAGGGCCAGATGTTCACGTTCGGACGGCATCCAGGGAACGGTACGGACATCCGTTACGCCGGAAATACGGCGGATTTCGGCCATCAGGCTGCTAAAGTCGGTGAATTCCAGCTCAGCAAAATTAAGATAAATTCGCCCAATGGGATCAATCTCGATTCCGCGTAAATCAATGCTACGTAACACCAGTAAATCAAGTAATTCGCGGGTCAGACCAAGTCGGTCTTCACAAAAGACTTCCAGACGCATGGGAACCTTCACCTGAATAATGAACCATTAAATAGATGATAAGCCACTATTCGGCTGGCAGGAAGGATTCTGTCAACAAATATTGACAGCATGACGGAAAAACGGGCGCTGCGGCGTAAAGCCAGGCAATCAGCGCCCTGTGGAAGGTCATTTCTCAGGCGACGACTTACTCTTTTGCAGCGTCTCTTTTAGCTGACCGATAAGCTGACGACGAAAATCACCGAGACGTGGTTTATCGTTATCGATCCACGGCAATGGTCGACATAGATCCATCGCTTTTATTCCCAGTCGAGCGGTAAGGAGACCTGCGCCAATCCCCTGCGCCGCGCGCGTGGACAAGCGTGCGGCCAGATCCTGAGACATCCAGTCCATACCGACTTCACGCACCAGCTCACTGGCCCCCGCGAACGCGATATTCAGCAACACCAGACGGAACAGACGAAGGCGGCTGTAATAACCAAGTTCAATGCCATACAGCGTTGCGATGCGGTTAATCAGGCGTAAATTACGCCAGGCAATAAACGCCATATCCACCAACGCTAACGGGCTGACGGCGATCATCAGAGTCGATTCCGCGGCGAAACGGCTAATCTCACGTCGCGCCTGCGCGTCAAGTACCGGCTGTACCAGATGCGCATACAAACTGACGATTTCCCTGTCGTTTTGCGTTTCGTGAATAGCGGCATACCAACGTTGTAATGCCGGATGTGATTGATCAATCCCCGCCTGCTGCGCCAGTTTTTCGCAAAATGCGCGACCTTTCCCGACGCTATGGCTATGTAACAGTTCACGCGCTTCATCGCGTTCATGCGCCCGCTGGCGCAAGCGCCATAATCGCCGCCACTCCGTGACCACCGATCCCACGCCAGCGCCAACGATCAGCGCGCCTGCGGCACAGCCGCCTAAAGCGACCCAGTCCTGAGTTTGCCAGGCATTCATTGTCCACTGTACGCCTTGCCCGACCACGCTCGCGCCAAACAGCGCCAGTCCTCCCATCACCATTTTACGCCACAGGCTGCGTTTGGGGTGCAGCGCGGCATCGACCGCCGCTTCTGCCACGCCTTCGTCTTCCGGGCGCTCATCGATAGCTGCAGGCGCAAATGTACGCGACTCCGCTTCGCTGAAAGTTTGCTGCGCTTTGAAGGCCGACGTAGACTCCTCCTTTAGCGGTTCTGCAAAATCAATACGCGGTTTTAACGGTTCGCTCATCGCAGCTTATCTCCTATTAAAAACTCCAGCGCAGCGTCCAGACGAATGTGTGGTAATGGTTTATCAACATCCATCACCTGCGGACGAAAGGCTTCGAACTGAAAGCCCTGCTTATCCCAAAACGCTTGTCCCGGCAAACGCGAAGGCACTTCGCCGGGGTACACGGTTAACGGCGCGCCGTCACTCAAACGGTTTCCACGTAAAGCCGGGATTTTTTCGCCGTTGACCTCAATCACGCCGCTGGTGGTCGCCTGTACCGACGCCAGCCCCAGGCAATCCATACTAATGCCTTCAAACGCGGCATTTTGCCAGGCATCCTGAATAAGCTGCTGGAGCAAGGCCACCATATTGGCATGTTGGTCGAGAGTGACATGGTCGGCTTTCGTCGCGGCGAACAGCAATTTATCAATCACCGGCGAAAACAAGCGGCGAAACAGAGTCCGCTGGCCATAGTGAAAACTTTGCATCAGCTGCGTTAAAGCGAGACGCATATCATTAAACGCCTGCGGCCCGCTATTAAGCGGTTGCAGACAGTCGACCAGCACAATCTGGCGATCAAAGCGTAGAAAATGATTTTTGTAGAACCCCTTGACCACTTTTTCGCAATAGTAGTTAAAGCGTTCGCGCAGCATTCCAGCGTTGGTCTGTTTATCCGCCTGCGCCAGTTTTGACTCGCCGAAGGCGTCCACATCCGGCCACGGGAAAAACTGCAACGCTGGCGCACCCGCCATATCGCCCGGCAAAACAAACCGTCCAGGCTGAATAAAATGCAATCCCTGCGATTTACACTGATGCAAATAATCCGTCCAGGCGGCGGCAATCTCTGCCAGCCGGTTTTCATCGGCGGGCGCCAGCGGATCGAGCCCGTCGCAAAGTTGCCGCCATTTTGCGGCCCACTCAGCGCGTTGTCCTTGTAACAAGCCGTTCATCTGACGGGACCAGCTTAAATAATCCTGAGCCAGCATGGGCAGATCGAGTAACCATTCCCCTGGATAGTCCACAATCTCCAGATACAATGTCGAGGTATCTTTAAAATGGCGCAGCAGCGAGTCGTTTGAGCGATAGCGCAACGCCAGCCGAATCTCACTCACGCCGCGCGTCGGTGTGGGCCAGGCGGGAGGATTGCCATAAAGCTGAAGTATCCCCTCGTCGTAGGTAAAACGGGGAATACCAAAATCACGTTGAGGCACACGCTTTACACCAAGCAGGCGTTCTTCGCGTACCGCGCTGAGCAACGGTAAGCGCGCGCCCGCGTGGACATTAAGCAACTGGTTAACCATCGCCGTGATAAACGCCGTTTTGCCGCTGCGGCTCAACCCGGTTACGGCAAGACGCAAATGCCTGTCTACCCCACGATTGACCAGCGCGTTGAGTTCAGTTTTAAGTCGCTTCATTGACATCCTGTTGAGCCTGAAGAGAAGAAAAAATAATAACGAGCCTGCGTTATAGATATGTGCAAAAACGTTATTATCAACTACCCGGAGAGATCAACAACGGCGCATTAAGCGCCGCGGTTAGTATGAGTATTGAGCAATAGATTATCTATTTTTTTACTTTCGGCATATCAAGACGACTGATACCGCCCATATTCATCGCGTGCGTATACCCCATATCAAGCAACATTTGTTTTGCCATGCCCGACTGTCGCCCGGAGTTGCAATATAACTTTACCGTATCGTTCCTGTCTGGAACTACCGTTTCGATATGAGATTTAATCTCCTTCAATGGGATATTAATCGCGCCCTGAATATGCTCACGCTGATATTGTTCCGGAATGCGGACATCTATCCAGTATTCTGCGGCATAAAGCGGCATGGCTATGAATAGCGCTAACGCAAATATTCCTTTTTTCAACATACTTCCGTCCTGACACGTAATGTATTTCGCACACACTATACGCCAGAGCTTAACGAAATATTATGACCAGACTCGCTATTTGTAACGCTGCGAAATTTTATTCGCCGCCTTACGAAGTACTGGCTCCAGCGCAAACGCCAGCAACATTTTTAGCGGACGACGGGCGACGGATTTTACCGCCCATCCCGCCACGCCGGCAGGCCCGTAGCGTAACGCGGTCAACAGAACCAGCTTACCTGCTATTTTGAAGCCGGGCTTCACCTTCTGCCCGGCGCGTTGCCAGCGAGTATTCATCTTCACCTTCCCGATATATCACTTACAGTTGACGGAAACGACTACGCAATGTGAACGTATCTGACGTGACGTAGCGTTCCATTTCTCGCAAACGCTTTTCGCCTGCGGCAAGCTCTCTGTCTACGGTATCCAGCAGTTCGCCGCTGGTCGGCTGCGGTTTGCCTGCGGCCAGATTATCCGGCATAGGGTCCAGTACAAAAGACAGAACGATATAGGCCACTACGGTAAAAAACGCCAGCCCAAAGAAAATCGACAGCACGACCAGAATACGCACCAGTTTTACCGGTACATCAAGGTAGTCGGCGATCCCGGCGCAAACGCCACGCACCATGCCCTTTTGCGGCATACGCCATAGTTTTTTATTCAGATTGATTCCACCCATTAGCGCTCTCTCCAGTTCGGATGCTCTGCATCAAGAATGTCTTCCAGCGCCTGAATGCGCTCGCGCATACGTTGCGCGTCGTCTGTGAGTTGCAGTAAGCGTTGCTGCTCGCTTTGCGACAGTTCTCCCCGACCGGCGCGGTTGCTGTAATGCAGCCACAGCCAAATCGGTAACACAAACAACACAAAAATGGTTAACGGGATGGCCAGAAATAGCGCGCTCATGCGTTCTCCTTACACCTAAAGCTGATGAGCGACGGCGCGTACCGGCGCCGCCATTGTCATTATTGATTATCTTGCTTCATTTTGGCTTTCAACTGCGCCAGCTGCTCGCTGATTTCATCATCGGCTTTCAGGTTGGCAAACTGTTGGTCCAGCGATTGCTGCTTACCAAAACGATGGCTTTCCGCTTCCGCTTCCATTTGATCGATACGACGTTCAAAGGATTCAAACCGCGCCATGGCTTCATCCAGTTTGCCGCTGTCAAGCTGACGACGGACATCGCGGGAAGAACTTGCCGCCTGATGGCGCAGCATCAGCGCCTGCTGGCGAGCGCGTGTTTCGCTGAGTTTGTTTTCCAGCTCGCCAATCTCTTTCTTCATGCGCGCCAGCGTGTCATCCACCAGCGTGACTTCCTGTTCAAGCGTAGCAATTAAATCGGTCAGCTTTTGTTTTTCAATCAATGCGGCGCGCGCCAGATCGTCTTTATCTTTGCGCAGAGCCAGTTCCGCTTTTTCCTGCCACTCGATCTGCTGAGTCGTGGCCTGTTCAATACGACGGGATAACTGTTTCTTTTCCGCTAAAGCACGCGCGGAGTTCGAGCGAACCTCCACCAGCGTATCTTCCATCTCCTGAATCATCAGGCGCACCAGCTTCTGCGGATCTTCCGCTTTTTCCAACAACGCATTGATATTGGCGTTCACGATGTCGGCAAAACGAGAAAAAATACCCATATTTCAATCCTCACATAATGTTCTGATAACGGGCGATGCCCTGCTACATGATTAATACAATTTACGTGCCAACTTTTCATGTTACTGATAATAAAGGAATTATTTCGTTTTACCTCGCCAGCAAAAAAAGATAAAGTGGTGAAAAACACTAACAAGTGGCGATTTTCATCATGGCTGAATTTAAAGATAACCTGCTCGGCGAGGCAAACCGTTTTCTTGAAGTACTGGAACAAGTCTCCCGGCTCGCGCCGCTGGATAAGCCAGTACTGATTATTGGCGAACGCGGGACGGGTAAAGAACTTATCGCCAATCGCCTGCACTATCTCTCTTCACGCTGGCAGGGGCCGCTTATCTCGCTTAACTGCGCAGCGCTTAACGAAAATCTGCTGGACTCCGAACTGTTTGGTCATGAAGCGGGTGCTTTTACCGGGGCGCAAAAACGCCATCCCGGTCGCTTTGAACGCGCCGATGGCGGCACGCTGTTTTTGGATGAACTGGCGACAGCGCCGATGCTGGTACAGGAAAAGCTGCTGCGGGTGATTGAATATGGCGAGCTAGAGCGCGTCGGCGGCAGCCAGCCGTTACAGGTTAATGTGCGATTAGTATGCGCCACTAATGCCGATTTACCCGCCATGGTGAAGGAAGGGACATTTCGTGCCGATCTGCTCGACAGGCTGGCTTTTGATGTTGTACAACTGCCGCCGCTGCGCGAACGCCAGAGCGATATCATGCTGATGGCCGAGCATTTTGCTATTCAGATGTGTCGTGAACTACGTCTGCCCTTATTTCCCGGTTTTACCGATCGGGCAAAAGAAACGTTGTTGCATTACGCCTGGCCGGGTAATGTCCGCGAGCTGAAAAACGTAGTCGAACGTTCAGTGTATCGCCACGGCAGTAGTGAACATCCTTTGGATGAAATTGTTATCGATCCTTTTCAACGCCATCCCGCTGAACCGCCCGCGCCCGCCCTGCCAGCGGCATCCGTCACGCCTGACCTGCCGCTCAACTTGCGGGAGTTTCAACTGCAACAGGAAAAAGCGCTGCTGCAACGTAGCTTACAGCAGGCGAAATTTAACCAGAAACGAGCCGCCGATTTGCTGGCGCTCACCTACCACCAGTTTCGCGCCTTGCTTAAAAAGCATCAGCTTTAGCTATTTCTCCGGCTAATTGACGACATTTACGCCAGTTATCCACCGACATTTTTACGTGGCGGGCCGAAGTGCGATACACTTTGCAAATTGAACTTCAAAAACTTAACTATTATGCGCCTGGTTTTATCGTCTCTGATCGTGATAGCGGGTCTACTGAGTAGTCAGGCTACGGCTGCGGCTGCGCCCGAACAAACTGCGAGTGCAGATATTCGCGATAGCGGCTTTGTGTATTGTGTTAGCGGGCAGGTCAACACCTTTAATCCGCAAAAAGCGAGCAGCGGCCTCATCGTCGATACCCTGGCCGCCCAGTTATATGACCGCCTGTTGGATGTCGATCCCTATACTTATCGTTTAGTCCCAGAGCTGGCAGAAAGCTGGGAAGTGCTGGATAACGGGGCAACGTACCGTTTTCACCTGCGCCGCGACGTTTCCTTTCAAAAAACCGCCTGGTTTACGCCGACCCGAAAACTCAATGCTGATGATGTCGTCTTTACCTTTCAGCGGATTTTCGATCGTCGACATCCGTGGCATAACATCAACGGCAGTAGCTTCCCCTACTTTGATAGCCTACAGTTCGCCGACAATGTAAAAAGCGTGCGTAAGCTGGACAATAACACCGTTGAGTTTCGCCTGACGCAGCCAGACGCCTCCTTTTTATGGCATCTGGCCACACACTACGCTTCCGTCATGTCCGCTGAGTACGCCGCGCAGCTTAGCCGAAAAGATCGTCAGGAACTGCTAGACCGCCAACCGGTCGGCACCGGGCCTTTCCAGCTTTCGGAGTACCGTGCCGGGCAGTTTATTCGTCTCCAGCGCCACGATGGGTTTTGGCGCGGCAAACCGCTGATGCCGCAAGTGGTGGTGGATTTAGGCTCCGGCGGTACCGGGCGTTTATCGAAATTACTGACCGGTGAATGCGATGTTCTGGCCTGGCCCGCCGCCAGCCAGCTAACTATTTTACGCGACGATCCGCGTTTACGTCTGACGTTGCGCCCGGGGATGAATATCGCCTATCTGGCCTTTAACACCGATAAGCCGCCGTTGAATAATCCCGCAGTGCGCCATGCGCTGGCCTTATCGATCAACAACCAGCGTCTGATGCAGTCGATTTATTACGGCACGGCGGAAACCGCAGCCTCCATTTTACCGAGAGCCTCATGGGCTTACGATAACGATGCCAAAATTACGGAGTACAATCCGCAAAAATCGCGCGAACAGCTAAAAGCGCTGGGCATTGAGAATCTTACGCTGCATCTCTGGGTGCCGACCAGTTCTCAGGCCTGGAACCCAAGTCCGCTAAAAACGGCGGAGCTTATTCAGGCGGATATGGCGCAGGTTGGCGTAAAAGTGGTCATTGTGCCGGTTGAAGGTCGTTTTCAGGAGGCGCGCCTGATGGATATGAATCACGATCTGACCTTATCCGGCTGGGCCACGGACAGCAACGATCCGGATAGCTTTTTCAGACCACTGTTAAGCTGTGCGGCCATCAATTCGCAAACCAATTTCGCCCACTGGTGTAACCCTGAATTTGACAGCGTGCTGCGTAAAGCACTGTCGTCGCAGCAGTTGGCTTCGCGCATAGAAGCATATGAGGAAGCGCAGAATATCCTGGAGAAAGAGCTGCCGATACTGCCGCTGGCATCATCACTACGCCTGCAGGCTTACCGCTACGATATTAAAGGGCTGGTGTTAAGCCCGTTCGGCAATGCGTCTTTTGCCGGCGTCTCCCGCGAAAAACACGAAGAGGTGAAAAAACCATGATTATCTTCACCCTGCGTCGGTTATTGCTGTTGCTGGTGACGCTATTCTTCCTGACCTTTATCGGCTTTAGCCTGAGCTATTTTACGCCGCACGCGCCGCTACAAGGCGCATCATTATGGAATGCCTGGGTTTTCTGGTTCAACGGTCTGCTGCACTGGGACTTTGGCGTGTCCAGCATTAACGGCCAGCTGATCTCCGAACAGCTTAAAGAGGTGTTTCCCGCCACGATGGAGCTGTGCATTCTCGCCTTTGGTTTTGCGCTGATGGTCGGCATCCCGGTCGGGATGCTGGCGGGCGTGACGCGTAGCAAATGGCCGGATCGTTTTATCAGCGCGCTGGCACTATTAGGTTTCTCAATTCCGGTTTTCTGGCTGGCGCTTCTGCTCACACTGTTCTTTTCGCTCACGCTGGGGTGGCTGCCGGTATCCGGGCGATTTGACCTGCTTTATGAAGTTAAACCGGTTACCGGTTTCGCCATCATTGACGCCTGGATTTCAGATTCGCCATGGCGTGATGAAATGGTGATGAGCGCCATACGGCATATGGTTTTACCGGTGCTCACGCTCTCCGTCGCGCCGACCACAGAAGTGATCCGCCTGATGCGAATCAGCACTATTGAGGTCTACGATCAGAACTACGTTAAAGCGGCGGCCACGCGCGGCTTGTCGCGCTTTACGATTTTACGCCGTCACGTGTTGCATAATGCGCTGCCGCCGGTCATTCCTCGTCTTGGCCTGCAGTTTTCAACGATGTTAACGCTGGCGATGATTACCGAAATGGTTTTCAGCTGGCCAGGGCTGGGACGATGGTTAATTCACGCCATTCGTCAGCAGGACTATGCCGCTATTTCCGCTGGCGTGATGGTCATTGGCTCGCTGGTTATTGTGGTCAATGTGATTTCCGATATTTTGGGTGCTATGGCTAACCCTCTGAAACATAAGGAATGGTATGCCTTACGATAGCGTCTACAGCGAAAAGCGCCCGCCAGGCACCCTGCGCACTGCCTGGCGTAAATTTTATAGCGACGCGCCTGCGATGGTGGGCCTGTATGGATGCGCCGGTCTGGCGTTGCTGTGTATTTTTGGCGGCTGGATCGCGCCCTATGGCATCGATCAGCAATTTCTGGGCTATCAGCTACTGCCGCCCTCCTGGTCACGCTATGGCGAAGTCTCCTTTTTTCTGGGGACTGACGATCTGGGGCGCGATGTGCTGAGCCGCCTGTTAAGCGGCGCGGCGCCCACGGTCGGCGGCGCGTTTATCGTAACGCTGGCGGCTACGCTATGTGGATTAGTCCTCGGCGTAGTGGCAGGCGCGACGCACGGTTTACGCTCTGCCGTGCTGAACCATATTCTGGACACGCTGCTTTCCATCCCTTCGCTCTTGCTGGCGATTATCGTCGTGGCATTTGCCGGCCCACATCTGTCACACGCGATGTTTGCCGTCTGGCTGGCTCTGTTGCCGCGAATGGTACGTTCCGTCTACAGCATGGTGCATGATGAACTGGAAAAAGAGTACGTCATTGCCGCCCGTCTGGATGGCGCGACAACGCTGAATATTCTGTGGTTCGCCATTTTACCGAATATTACCGCCGGTCTGGTCACCGAAATTACCCGGGCGCTGTCGATGGCGATTCTGGACATCGCCGCGCTGGGATTTTTAGATCTCGGCGCGCAGCTTCCCTCTCCTGAATGGGGCGCCATGTTGGGAGATGCGCTGGAGCTAATCTATGTCGCGCCGTGGACCGTTATGCTACCCGGCGCGGCGATAACGCTCAGTGTTTTACTGGTAAACCTGCTCGGAGATGGGATTCGTCGTGCGATTATTGCGGGGGTGGAATAATGCCGTTACTGGATATCCGCAATCTCACCATTGAATTTAAAACCAGCGAAGGTTGGGTAAAAGCGGTCGATCGCGTCAGTATGACATTAAGCGAAGGCGAAATTCGCGGCCTGGTAGGTGAATCGGGTTCCGGAAAGAGCTTGATTGCTAAAGCTATTTGCGGCGTCGCGAAAGACAACTGGCGAGTCACTGCCGACCGTATGCGTTTTGATGATATCGATTTGCTGCGCCTCTCCTCTCGTGAACGGCGTAAGCTGGTCGGGCATAATGTGTCGATGATCTTCCAGGAGCCGCAGTCGTGCCTTGATCCTTCCGAACGCGTCGGCCGCCAGTTAATGCAAAATATTCCCGCCTGGACCTATAAAGGCCGCTGGTGGCAGCGTTTTGGCTGGCGTAAACGGCGTGCAATTGAATTACTGCACCGGGTGGGAATTAAAGATCATAAAGACGCGATGCGCAGTTTTCCCTATGAACTGACCGATGGCGAATGTCAGAAAGTTATGATCGCTATCGCGCTGGCGAATCAACCGCGACTCCTGATCGCTGATGAACCCACCAACTCAATGGAACCAACGACGCAGGCGCAAATTTTTCGCCTGCTGACCCGACTGAATCAAAACAGTAATACCACCATTCTGTTGATTAGCCACGACCTGCAAATGCTGAGTCAGTGGGCTGACAAAATCAACGTCTTATACTGCGGCCAGACGGTAGAAACCGCGCCAAGTAAAGATCTGGTGACGACGCCACATCATCCTTATACGCAGGCGCTTATCCGCGCGATTCCGGATTTTGGCAGCGCGATGCCGCATAAAAGCCGTCTGAATACGCTGCCGGGTGCGATCCCGCTACTGGAACAGTTACCGATAGGTTGTCGTCTGGGGCCGCGCTGCCCTTACGCGCAACGAGAATGCATTATCACGCCACGCTTAACCGGCGCGAAAAATCATCTCTATGCCTGTCATTTTCCGCTGAATATGGAGAGAGAGTGATATGGTGGAAACTCTGCTTGAAGTGCGCAACCTGAGTAAAACCTTTCGCTACCGGACAGGATGGTTTCGCCGCCAGACCGTCGACGCCGTGAAACCATTAAGCTTTACGCTTCGTGAGCGTCAGACTCTGGCCATTATCGGCGAAAACGGTTCCGGCAAATCCACGCTGGCAAAGATGCTGGCCGGCATGATTGAACCCACCAGCGGCGAGCTTCTCATTGACGATCATCCCCTGCATTACGGCGACTATTCGTTTCGAAGCCAACGTATTCGAATGATTTTTCAGGACCCCTCAACGTCACTGAATCCACGTCAACGTATTTCGCAGATCCTTGACTTCCCCCTGCGCCTTAATACCGATCTGGAGCCGGAACAGCGGCGCAAACAGATTGTCGAGACGATGCGTATGGTGGGGCTATTGCCCGATCACGTGAGCTACTACCCGCATATGCTGGCGCCGGGGCAGAAACAGCGTCTGGGCCTGGCCCGCGCGCTGATTTTACGCCCTAAAGTCATTATCGCGGACGAAGCGCTGGCTTCGCTTGATATGTCCATGCGCTCGCAGCTCATCAATCTGATGCTTGAATTGCAGGAAAAGCAAGGCATCTCCTATATCTATGTCACGCAGCATATCGGCATGATGAAGCATATTAGCGATCAGGTATTAGTGATGCATCAGGGGGAAGTGGTTGAACGCGGCAGCACCGCCGATGTGCTCGCCTCTCCGCTACATGAGCTTACCCGCCGTTTAATCGCAGGCCATTTTGGCGAGGCGCTGACCGCTGACGCATGGCGAAAGGATCGCTAAGCGACACAAATACCCTCAGTTCGATTCTCTGAGGGTGTTCATGCGACTGCCCAACAGCAATGTTTCAACCTCTTCTAACGCAACGGAAGGAAATAACGTGCCCTGGGTTGCCCAAATGCCTGCCGTTTTTAACGCCGACAAATAGCGTGCGTTTTCCTGGCCACCCACCACGATCTTGTCACAATAACGCCGGATATGTTTGACGAGCAGCGGAAACGTCATTTTTTCAATTTGTGAGATAAAAAAGCTGCGATCAAGTTTTACGCCGCTAAAACACCCGCAAACTAATGGCGCAGCGGTTGCGTTCCCTACGCCCAGGTCGCCCAGCCATAATAGATTAGGTTGCTTATGAAGCGCGTGTATTAAAGGATCGATTAAGGCGTTATTTTGACATGAAAAATGTTCAGCGACCTGCAGCTCCACAAATAGCATGGCGTGTAGTAATGCGCGAATATCTTTGTCCTGAAGGACAAGCTGCGCCATACCCCGATCGATATTAACGATACAGAACAGGCCGTGGCGTAGAAACCAGCCATGTTTGGCCGCGATTGTCCGCAACAGATCAAGCAGAAAACGGCGCTTCTGCGAATTGTCCCATGACGAGATAACAAACTCAGGGTGTAGCGGACGAGCTGGCGACGATGCAAAATGGGTAATAATTTCGACACCCAGTAAATCCCCCTCCATTGCCCTTATCGGCTCTGCCATAAAAAAATAGCGCATGTGACCACTCCACTTGATCTTAACTCCCTGATAATGCGCTTTTAACGCAAATCAATCAATAAAAACGATCAATATATAAAAAATGATCGAAAAAAACAATATATGTTAACTTCATGATAACTTGCTAATTTTATGTTTTGAGAATGTTCTTCTATTGCTATAAGGAAATTTACATACTACGCCGAACAACGCTAATACGACGGCATGAGACCATCCGTAAAGCCAGGTTTTTCTTGTCAGACAGAGGGGAAAAATCAAGGCGAGTTAATGGTGTTGCACCATCGCGTGGCATTTCACCCACTATGGCAGCGCGGCATCGCCAACCCTAATGGCGAGTTGCATCTCCGCTACAGGCTGTCCAGATCCCCCGAACGACCTTTAAGCGAATAGCAACTCTCAATAATTGATCGGCAAATCTGTAGCGAATGAGCCCCCGGCGATTCGCAGAAAAGAACTGAACTAAATGCTATTTTTTTAATTCATTCTTTAATACCTTAGCCACAAGAGTCCCTTCCTCAGGCGCGGCTAGTTTAAAACGTCTTCCTGGCGCAGGTGTCTGTTCTTCCTCTCCGATTAACGCATCAAGATCCGCAATAAGTGACTTATAATATTCAATATCTTCAGTATTTTCTTCGGTCTCTGCCCGCTTTAATTTTATCAGGTGATGGGCCTTAATTTGCTCTTCCAGTTGCCTTGTTGCAAGAGAAACGCTTCGCTGTTGCCGGGATTCTTGTGACAACACGATTTGATCGCCATCCACAAAGAAAAGAACCCCTTCTTTAATCAGAATATTACCTAAGATATTTATATCATGCATATAAACCCCCCGGGATTTAAGAAGCGCCTCCGCCATTCGATAGTTATCTTCATCTTCAACATCTAACTCCCGACCTTGAATATATTTTGAAACTAAAACCGTAACGTCTTTACCATTAATATTCATGATGGCCGAACGAGAAAAATTCTTGTCGCCATTGGCCATATTCAAATACTTACTGACACGATCAGGATGACAATTACGATGTTCCTGAGAGTTAACATCCACTTTTATTCCCCGCTCATTAATTGGAATTTTAACAACAAAGTCTTCATGTAACCGATAGACTGTCCCATAACTTCCGCTACCTATTTTATTTTTTTCAATATCACGCATGCGAATATTTTTCTGAAACTCCGGCGAGTTAATAAACGCCTCTATTGCCGCTGGTTGTGATGCATCCGTCTGATCAGTAGCGCAGCTCTCATCACCAGACGCCGTGGCGGGCGTGGTCAGGAAGTCTATCAAACGTTGCTCAAAAGCCTCATAGATCCCATTACTACCAGCTTCGCTCGGCGTCAGGTGATTATTACCCAAAGCGGCAAGCGTAATTTCCCCGGAATTATAATTAAACATCGTTTCTTTTAAAAAATCGACGCAACGCTCAGAACACTCCGTCTCGGTCACTAATACTCCATCGTAAAACAGTTTTAGTAGTAACGTATTTTCTTGATACGCTAATACCTCTACAGTGTATTTATCTATTGTTTCAGGTCTGGAGGCATCAATAAGTTTAATATATCCAAGAAGGGGGCGCCATCGTGTACAGTCTTCATCTCGCCTCGAAAATGGTCGTAGCGAGAAAGGCTTCGTAATATCTGGACGCTCGTTTTTTTGGCACAGTAGATTATATATCTCTCTATAATCAGAAATTAAACTTCGACTGGTAAATATATTTCTGAAAAAATCTATGAATTTCTCATACGTTGAAAAAACATGCTCTCTTTTATTATCGATGATATCTCTTAAATACTTTTCTGATATCTGACAACTATGATTTCCGATATGAAATGTAAACGGCATATGTCTCATCCTCTGAAAATTTATTATAATACACATGCAAACATATAAAAACCTGATTTGTAACTACTGTAATCACCTGATTTCCAAAATTTTTCATATCCAGTATTACTCTGCATCAATAAATAGAGAAAACTTACAGCGCCTAAAAAAGAAATTATTTTTGTTAAGCATTTGCTGGTTAAAATTACATGTCTATACCCAAAATAATTCGAGTTGCTTACAGGCGGCAAGGGAGTGAGTCCCCAGGAGCATAGATAACTATGTGACTGGGGTGAGCGACAAATCTGCCGGGAGCAGATTTGAACGTCGCGTGCGACGGCCCGTCAGGGCGAGGCCCATGGATGGGCCGAGTAATCCGTAGCCAACACATAAGCAACTTGAAGTATGAAGGGTATATAACATCGCTAATAGGTGAGGTAAACCATTCGGATGAATATTCTGGCTTCCTACAGAACCTTTATTTGTCTGGTGGAAGGCGCATCGCTATCGTACTTGCTATCCGTCCCTGTGTCTCTGGTTGGATGAGGCGAACCTTACACCAGCTGGTATACTGCACCGTAGGGCCTGTCCCATTAGACTCTTTGATTTGCCAGTTTGGCCCTGGGGAGTGCTCAAAATCCTCAGGGACTTCGTTACCGTGTGGTTTTAGAACGTCACCTGCCGGAGATAGCGGCGGAAAAATAGCGTGACACACGGGGCCAGGAGTGGGATATAATTTCAGACTAATTTCGAATAATGTTGAAAAGTTGCTGTTAACCATTGTTCGTAAAAGCAAAAAATAAGCAATGACTATAAGGATTAAAGCTATGGGTTTTCTTTCCGGTAAGCGCATTCTGGTCACTGGCGTGGCCAGTAAACTGTCCATCGCCTACGGTATCGCACAGGCGATGCACCGCGAAGGAGCTGAACTGGCGTTCACCTACCAGAACGACAAACTGAAAGGCCGCGTAGAAGAATTTGCTGCCCAGCTGGGTTCCAGCATCGTTTTACCGTGTGATGTCGCTGAAGATGCCAGCATTGACGCTATGTTTGCAGAGCTGGGTAACGTTTGGCCGAAATTTGACGGTTTCGTACACTCGATCGGTTTCGCGCCTGGCGATCAGCTGGACGGCGATTATGTTAATGCGGTTACCCGCGAAGGCTTTAAAATCGCTCACGATATTAGCTCTTACAGCTTTGTTGCCATGGCGAAAGCCTGCCGCACCATGCTGAATCCGGGTTCTGCGCTGTTGACCTTGTCTTATCTGGGAGCGGAGCGCGCCATCCCGAACTACAATGTCATGGGTCTGGCGAAAGCCTCTCTGGAAGCCAACGTGCGTTATATGGCAAACGCTATGGGACCGGAAGGGGTTCGCGTCAACGCCATCTCTGCGGGTCCAATCCGCACGCTGGCGGCGTCCGGTATTAAAGACTTCCGTAAAATGCTGGCGCATTGTGAAGCCGTTACGCCAATTCGTCGCACCGTGACTATTGAAGATGTGGGTAACTCAGCGGCGTTTCTGTGCTCCGATCTCTCGGCAGGCATTTCTGGCGAAGTCGTTCATGTTGACGGCGGGTTCAGCATTGCGGCAATGAATGAACTGGAACTGAAGTAAGCGCATTAAGTTTATTAGCGGGCAGCACGGCTGTGCTGCCCCATTCCCCTCACTCACCGCTCATCTCGTTATATAGCGTTCTGATATTTGTTATCACCTAACAATCTTTCATCCCTTTCCCGCATACGCCAGGATAATCCAGCATAAACGATCCGACGCCGAATCATTATCGATCGCCATTTCATCCTCGGGAAACCCTATGGAACAATGCCGAAAAGCGGGTAAAAGCCACTGGTATCATGAAACACAATCCACTATGTCGTCACAAACCCCGCTTTCGCTGATGCCGGAAGCCGCGTATGTTAACGATCGTTTTTTACTGGATTTAACGGTAGCAGAAACCGCGTTGGTGCCTTTTGAGTCATGGTTAAAGCCAGCTCGCCAGTTGGCGGATATCTTATTTCCCCGCACGGTTCTCAACGACCGGCTTCATACGTTTAGCGCCTATGAACGTATGAGCACCGCGCTGACCGCCGCTCAGGTATTTGGGGTTCAGCGTTTGTGCCGCTATTATGCCGCGCGTCTGGCGCCGCTACCTGGCCCTGACGCCTCAAGAGAGAGCAATCAACGGCTGGCGCAAATTACGCAATACGCTCGTCAGCTTGCCGGCTCCCCCTCCGTTATCAATACGCGAGCCCGCGAACAGCTTGCAGAGGTGGGATTAACCGCCCGGGATACCGTACTCATCAATCAGATCATTGGGTTTATCGGTTTTCAGGCGCGGGTAGCGGCGATATTTCAGGCGTTTTGCCGTCTGCCCGTGCGTGAGCTGCCCGGCCAGGAGATGCAGCGCTTTGCCAGGGCCGCGCGGTTTCAAAACCCCCAGACGATATGGCGGCCCGCCGCCAGTCTGGTAGAATATCATCCCGCCCATACCAAAGTTCGGCGGCAATATTCGTCTTCACAATGCCAAATGATGGCGCCGGTACTCATGCGCGATCCGTCTTCATTCGCGTTACTCGAACGCATACTGACCAGCACATTACACACTGCGTCGCCCCCTTCTTTACTTCCACTTATCACGCTCCTCACATCACGTATCAACGGCAGCGCCGCCTGCTTTAACGAACAGGCAACCCAACCTGGCGCGTGGCGTCGCGCTGTCATCACGTTACGCCAGGAAGACGACGACATCGCTCGTTGGGAACTTGAGCCTGCGCTGACACAGGCGATACAATGGCTCACCAGAGCGCCCGATCGCTTTAGCGCCGCGCATTTTTTCCCGCTACTCACCAGGGGAGTTTCATCGGAGCAGGCCATTAATATGTTAGGCTGGTGCGGCGTGTGCGGATGGTTAAATCGTTTAAAAATCGCGTTGGGCGAAACCTATTAACTCATCCATTACTGAAAGAGCGCTTGCTGCGCCAGGCAGAATCGCGTAAAACTGTCAGCCGCTCTTTTGGCTACGAAAATAGACGAATATGTTTCAGGACAACCCGCTGCTAGCGCAGCTTAAACAGCAACTGCATTCCCAGACGCCGCGCGCTGAAGGGGTCGTAAAAGCCACGGAAAAAGGCTTTGGCTTCCTTGAAGTTGACGCGCAAAAAAGCTATTTCATTCCTCCGCCGCAGATGAAAAAAGTGATGCATGGCGATCGTATCGTCGCGGTCATCCACACGGAAAAAGAACGGGAGTCTGCCGAGCCGGAAGAACTGATCGAACCGTTCCTGACGCGCTTTGTGGGAAAAGTTCAGGGTAAAAATGACCGCCTGTCCATCGTGCCGGATCATCCGTTGCTGAAAGACGCGATTCCCTGCCGCGCCGCGCGCGGCGTTCAGCATGAGTTCAAAGAAGGTGACTGGGCGGTTGCCGAAATGCGCCGCCATCCGCTTAAAGGCGACCGTTCGTTTTACGCCGATTTAACGCAGTACATCACCTTTGCCGACGATCACTTTGTTCCCTGGTGGGTTACGCTTGCCCGCCATAACCTGGAAAAAGAAGCGCCGAACGGCGTAGCGACGGAGATGCTGGACGAAGGGCTGGAGCGCCAGGATCTTACCGCGCTGAATTTCGTCACTATCGATAGCGCCAGCACTGAAGATATGGATGACGCGCTTTATGCTGAGGAATTAGCGGACGGCAGACTCCAGCTTACGGTGGCTATCGCCGATCCTACCGCCTGGATTGCCGAAGGCAGTAAGCTGGATAACGCCGCGAAAATTCGCGCCTTCACCAACTACCTGCCGGGCTTCAATATTCCTATGCTGCCACGTGAGCTGTCTGACGATCTGTGCTCACTGCGCGCCAACGAAGTGCGTCCGGCGCTCGCCTGTCGCATGATAATCGCCGCGGACGGCACCATTGACGATGATATCGCCTTTTTTGCGGCCACCATCGAATCGAAGGCCAAGCTGGCGTACGACAATGTCTCCGACTGGCTGGAAAATAACGGCACCTGGCAGCCGGATAACGAAGGCATTGCCCAGCAGATTCGTCTGTTGCACCGTATTTGTCTAAGCCGCAGTGAGTGGCGTCATCATCATGCGTTAGTCTTTAAAGACCGCCCGGATTACCGCTTTGTGCTTGGCGAAAAAGGCGAAGTACTGGATATTGTGGCGGAACCGCGCCGTATCGCTAACCGTATCGTAGAAGAGTCGATGATCGCCGCTAACCTTTGTGCCGCGCGCGTACTGCGCGATAAGCTCGGTTTCGGTATTTACAACGTACATACGGGCTTCGATCCCGCGAATGCCGACGCGCTGGCCGCGCTGCTGAAAACGCATGGTCTGCATGTCGATGCCGAAGAGGTGCTGACGCTGGAAGGCTTCTGTAAACTGCGTCGCGAACTGGATGCGCAGCCCTCCGGTTTCCTTGACAGCCGCATTCGTCGCTTCCAGTCTTTTGCGGAAATCAGTACCGAGCCGGGGCCGCATTTCGGTCTTGGTCTTGAGGCTTATGCCACCTGGACCTCTCCCATCCGTAAGTATGGCGATATGATTAACCATCGCCTGCTGAAAGCGGTCATCAAGGGGGAAGCTATTGCGCGTCCGCAGGAAGATATCACCCAGCAAATGGCGGAACGCCGTCGCCTGAACCGCATGGCGGAGCGCGATGTCGGCGACTGGTTATATGCACGCTTCCTTAACGATAAGGCGGGGACAAATACCCGTTTCGCGGCAGAAATTATTGACGTCAGCCGTGGTGGTATGCGTGTGCGACTGGTCGATAACGGCGCTATCGCCTTTATCCCTGCCCCGTTCCTGCACGCCGTTCGCGATGAACTGGTATGCAGCCAGGAAAACGGTACGGTACAGATTAAAGGTGAGACGGTTTATAAAGTGACGGATGTCATTGATGTCACTATTGCGGAAGTTCGCATGGAAACCCGCAGCATTATTGCCCGACCGGCAGCGTAACCACGCTTAGCTCGCTCAACGGCCTTTGCTGAGAAGGCAAAGGCCGTTTCTTTTCTTCTTCTCCCTTCCGTCATGCTCTAAGTTTAATCTTATTCAAGCGCCCCATTTCTTGTTATTTTTAGCTGGCGACTATGCTTTTTCCAGAATCTGGATTACATATGAATACATAGATAAAACAATACGTTCAGCCATAATTACCCTTATTTATAACATGGCTAACCTTTCTTTTCGGGCACCTGGCGCTTAAATGGGATGGTACGCATGATGAAACAGATTCAGGAACAAACGGCGCTAAATCCCCTTCACTCTTACTGGCGTCTGGCTGATGACCGCAACGTGCTGTATCTCTCCCCGACAGGTGAAACGGATGCAGAAAAAACGGTTGAGCTATCGCCGGAACAAGCCGGGCGTATCCGGGAAATAACGGCGATTACGTCCAGTCTGCTGATAACGTTGTTGATAGAAAAACAGGTTACCGCTGTGCACCTGGTAGGCCGTAAGATTAATAACCGTGAATGGGCTGGCAGCCTGGCAACCTGGCCTGATACGCCTGCCGTCGCGCCAACGCAGGCGCAAGAGCTCTCTTTTGCCGAGCAAATCGTATCAGAAGCCAACTCAGTCATTGCGATACTGGATAGTCGGGGAAAAATCTGTCGATTTAATCGGTTATGCGAAGAGTACACAGGCTTAAAAGAGCGAGATGTAATTGGTCAAAGCGTCTTTAAATTATTTATGAGCCGCCGGGAGGCGGTTGCCTCCCGGCACTACATTGAGAATTTTTTTCGCAATGGCAATGCCTATGAAATCGAACGCTGGATAAAGACCCGTAAAGGCCAACGCCTGTTCTTATTTCGTAATAAATTCGTCCATAACGGTAGCGGAAAAAACGAAATTTTCCTGATCTGCGCAGGCACGGATATCACCGAAGAAAGGCGGGCTCAGGAGCGTTTACGCATACTGGCGAATACAGACACCGTCACCGGCCTGCCCAATCGCAATGCTATTCATGAATTTATTAATCATGCTATTGCCTCGGCTGGCGAGTCGCAGGTGGGTATCGTTTATCTCGATCTGGATAACTTCAAGAAAATTAATGACGCCTATGGGCATATGTTTGGCGATCAGCTCTTACAGGCCGTTTCGCTGGCGCTGTTGAGTTGTCTGGAGGAAGATCAATTGCTGGCCAGACTGGGGGGAGATGAATTCATTGTCCTCGCTGCCCATACGTCTCAGGCCGCGCTGGAAGCAGTAGCCTCACGAATCCTTACCCGTCTGCGGCAACCGTTTCGTATTGGACTCATTGAAGTTTACACGGGATGCGCCATTGGCATTTCGTTGGCCCCCCGGCACGGACAGGACAGCGACAGTCTCATTCGCACTGCCGACACCGCAATGTATAACGCCAAAGAAGGCGGCCGCGGTCAGTTCTGCGTTTTTTCGCCGGAAATGAATCAGCGCGTATTTGACTATCACTGGCTGGATACAAACCTGCGAAAAGCGCTGGAAAACGACCAGTTACTTATTCACTATCAGCCCAAAATTACCTGGCGCGGCGAAGTACGTAGCCTGGAAGCGCTGGTACGCTGGCAATCGCCGGAACGCGGATTAATTCCGCCGCTGGAGTTCATCTCATATGCCGAAGAGTCAGGACTCATCGTCCCGCTGGGCCGCTGGGTGATTCTTGATGTGGTTCGCCAGATTGCGAAATGGCGCGATAAGGGGATTAACTTGCGCGTAGCCGTTAACTTTTCGGCGCGACAACTGGCCGACCAGACGCTTTTTACTGCGCTTAAACAGGCTTTGTACGATCTGAATTTTGAGTATTGCCCGATCGATGTCGAGCTAACGGAAAGCTGCCTGATTGAAAACGACACGCTGGCGCTATCGGTTATCCAGCAATTTAGTCAGCTCGGCGCTCAGATTCATCTGGATGATTTTGGCACCGGGTATTCTTCGCTTTCTCAACTCGCCCGGTTCCCTATTGATGCCGTTAAACTGGATCAGGCTTTCGTCAGAGATATCCATAAACAACCGCTGTCGCAATCTCTGGTTCGGGCGATTGTCGCGGTGGCTCAGGCGCTAAATTTACAAGTGATTGCCGAAGGCGTAGAAAATGCTAAAGAAGATGCCTTCCTGACAAAAAACGGCGTCAATGAACGACAGGGCTTTTTATTCGCCAAACCTATGCCCGCCGTTTCTTTTGAACGCTGGTACAAACGTTATCAGACGAGAAAAATGCGTTAATGGCGGCGATAATAGGGAGAACAGCCTGTGCAGACAGGTATAGCCCTATTTTTCCCTTCTCTTTTCAGATTAATTTCTGCATCATGAATTGAAACCTTTTCTGACATTAAGGATGACAAACATGTCTGATATCGAAGCACAACGAATTGCCGCACGCATTGATACCGTGCTGGATATCCTTGTTGCTGGCGATTACCACTCGGCCATCAATAACCTTGAAATATTGAGAGCAGAGCTGTTAGATCAGGTTAAAGACGGTATCTCGCCATCCCAGGCTCCCGGGTCGCCCTGGGAAATCTGATAGCGATTATTTGTCCGGGATGGCCGTTAGCCCTTCCCGGCTCTCTGACTGTCTGTTGACTCCTCTTAACGTATAAAATTAATACTATGAACTCCCGACAACAATCAATTTTGCAAATGGTGGTTGATAAAGGCCAGATGAGCGTTGCTGAACTGGCGAAAATTACCGGCGTATCTGAAGTCACGATTCGTCAGGATCTGAATACCCTGGAAAAGCAGAGCTATTTACGCCGTGCGCACGGTTTCGCCGTTTCGCTTGAGAGCGATGACGTAGAGACTCGCATGATGACGAACTACACGCTAAAACGCCGACTGGCGGAGTTCGCCGCCTCGCTGGTCAGTCCAGGGGAATCCGTTTTTATTGAAAATGGCAGCAGCAATGCGCTATTGGCCCGGACGCTGGCGGAACAAAAAGATGTCACGATCATCACCGTGAGCAGTTATATCGCGCATCTGCTCAAAGAGACCCCTTGCGAAGTCATTCTCCTCGGTGGAATCTATCAGAAAAAAAGTGAAAGCATGGTAGGGCCGTTGACGCGACAGTTTATCCATCAAGTGCATTTCAGCAAAGCATTTATCGGTATTGATGGCTGGCAGGCTGATACCGGCTTTACCGGACGCGATATGATGCGATCGGATGTGGTTAACGCTGTTCTGGAAAAAGGCTCAGAAGCGATTGTCCTCACCGACAGCTCCAAATTTGGCTGTGTGCATCCCTATCCCCTGGGCCCGCTCTCTCGCTTCCATCGTGTCATTACGGATTCCAGAATTTCCGCCAGCGATCAAATGCAGTTAGAACATGCGGGGCTGCTAGTCAATGTTATTGGCTCATCCGTTTAAAATATTTCCCGATGGTTTGCCCTATGGCAAATCATCCTCTCTCTAAGACTTTTCTGACATCCCAATTAAGACTATTTACCTGTTGTAACGAGCGTAACGTCGTAAAATTAATATTAGCGAAATAACAGGAAGTGACTATCACCTGCGTGATATACCCCTGCGCAATCAGGTTTTACGGAAAATCTCTTAACAGGTTTTATTTTAACTATAGTTATAGTGAGCTTAATTCCGTGAATCGTTAATTCAGGAGAGAGTATTATGTTTATGACGAGCAAAAAAATGGCCGCTGCTGTGCTGGCAATCACCGTAGCAATGTCTCTGAGCGCCTGCTCAAACTGGTCCAAGCGCGATCGCAACACGGCTATTGGCGCAGGTGCGGGGGCGTTAGGCGGCGCAGTGTTAACGGACGGCAGTACATTAGGCACCCTGGGCGGCGCGGCGGTCGGCGGCGTGATTGGTCACCAGGTTGGAAAATAATCCAGACGTTTAAATATTGAACGGCTCAAAATAATACGTTTATTCTTTTCAGGTCTGGATTACAAAAATAGACAAAGTTGACTTTTACGCCACGGTAATTTACAACCGTGGCGTTTTCATTAGCCGCCAGCTAATTTTACTTTCATTCCTTTAGCTTCCAGCAATGATTTTATCAAGTCGCGTTTATCACCCTGAATTTCAATAATTCCTTCTTTTACTGCCCCGCCACAGCCGCATTTTTTCTTCAGTTCAGCCGCCAGTTTGGTTAATTCAGCATCATTCATCTCGATACCGGTAATCAAACATACGCCTTTACCCTTACGGCCACTGGTTTGACGCTGAATGCGAACGATACCATCCCCTTTGGGACGAACCGGCGCCGTTTTAGGTTCTTCAATGCGCCCCGTCTGTGTTGAATAAACCAGACGACTATTGGAATCGCTCATTATGCCTCCCGTTTCAGTGACGCGTTAATATCCTTGAGCGTTTGCGCCGGATCTACCGATTGCGTAACCGGGCGGCCAATCACCATATAGTCGACGCCGGCGGATAATGCCTGTTCGGGCGTCATAATGCGTCGCTGGTCGCCTGCCTCGCTGCCTGCGGGCCGAATGCCCGGCGTCACCAGCTTAAATGCAGCGCCAAAGGCCTGTTTAAATCTGACCGCTTCCTGAGCGGAACAGACTACGCCATCCAGCCCGCATTGCTGCGTCAGGCGCGCCAGCCGCTCCGCATGTTCCGCCGGTGACAACGTCACGCCCAGATCGCGCAGATCGCTGGTTTCCATACTGGTCAACACGGTCACGGCAATGAGTAACGGCGCATCTTTACCGAATGGCGCCAGCGCGTCGCGCGCTGCGGCCATCATTCTCGCCCCGCCAGACGCGTGAACGTTTACCATCCAGACACCCAGGTCTGCCGCTGCGGCGACTGCCCGGGCCGTGGTGTTGGGAATATCATGAAATTTTAGATCAAGAAAGACATCAAACCCACGCTGCTGGAGATCCCGAACGAGCTGTGGACCAAACAGCGTGAACATCTCTTTGCCCACTTTTAAGCGACAATCGCGAGGATCGATTTTATCGACAAACGCCAGGGCTTTATCGCGTTCATGGTAATCCAACGCCACAACGACAGGCGATTCAGTAATAGCGCAGGAAGAAGATGAAGCAGTAAACGTCATGACCAGACCTTCTTGATGATGGGCACCGGAAGTGGCGCAAATTGGATAAACGGCGTGCATTCTACCTGCGGCGCAGGGAAATTAACAGGTTCGATTGACAACCTGATAAGCCCTGCCTGCCGATGCCAGCGTCGTTTCTAGCTTTACATCATTAAGTATGTTGTAACTAAATTGAAGCTTTTTTTATATACTACTGCCCATCAAGTCCGCGAATAGGTTTAATGGTCGACCATGCCCGGCAGGACGGACAGTGCCAGTACAAGGTATAGGCGGTAAAACCGCATTTCTGACAACGATACCGCGGTTTACTGCGCACCTGCTCGCCAACCATATCACGCAGTACCATCAGGCTCTCTTTCGCTCGCCCTTCTTCCGCCTCGTTGAGATGGTAATCCATCAGCTTATGGAACACCCGCATGGTAGGATGTCGCTGTAGCTGACGCGTGATATAGACTTGAGCTGCGTCACTACCTTCACGCGCTTCCAGAATATCGGCAAGCATTAACTCAGCGCCAGCACCGGTATTCTCCTCAACGGCGCGACGTAAAAACTCCGCCCACTCGGCATTTTTACCGAGCTGTTGATAACAGGTTTGCAGCATCTCCAGCGTTTCGCTGACCAGCTCTTTATCCTGAACGATCACCCGTTGCAGGCTTTCGACCGCTCTGGCGTAATCCCCTCTCGCCATATAAACGCGCCCCATCATGATAGACACCCGGGCGCTATTTTTATCTGCGGCGGCACCTTTTTTCAGCAACGCCATCGCGCGATCCATGTCGTCGTTGCCCATCTGCTGTAACGCTAACTCACAGTAAAAGTGGGCGATTTCGATACGCTGTTTATCTTTGCCCAGTTTCACCAGCCGTTCTGCTACTTCGATCGCCTTTTGCCAGTCGCTGGTTAGCTGATAGATTTGCAAGAGCTGCTGTAACGCGCCTACGCGAAATTCCGTTTCGTCGGTAAGTTGGTTAAACATATCTTCCGCGCGGTCATATAAACCGGCGGCCATATAGTCGCGCCCCAGTTGCTGAACAGCCAGTAAACGCTGTTCATAGGTCAATGAAGCGCTTTCCATAAGCGTTTGATGAATACGAATGGCGCGATCGACTTCGCCGCGAGAGCGAAACAGATTACCGAGAGTGAGATGAGCCTCAACGGTGCCCGTATCCTCTTTAAGCATATCGAGGAACAGATCCACCGCTTTATCTTGTTGGTTACTCAGCAGGAAGTTAACCCCTGCGACATAATCGCGCGACAGGCGGTTAGCTTCATCCTGTTTTGTTTGTTGCGCACTTCTGCGACCCATATACCACCCATAGGCAGCGGCTACAGGCAACAGCAGAAATAACAACTCCAACATAAATGATTATTCCTTTACAACCGACGAATCGGCAGGGACCGCAACGTCGGTTGCTGGCGAGAGCTTGTTTTCCAGTCGTTTAATTTTACGTTCAGCGCGGGCAAGGGAAACGCGGACCCGCAGCCAGAACAGGCCGCAAATCAGCCAGCCAATCGCAAAACCGACGGCGAACAACACAGCAAGCAACGTGGAGATACGATACTCCCCTTGCGCCAGCAGGTAGTTAAACGTCACCTGTTGATCATTCTGCGCGCCCAGCGTCACCGAAATAACAAAAATCGCCAATACCAGTAAGAAAATGAGTAAATATTTCACATTACTTCCCGTTATGTGGTTTGCGCGAATAAATCGTGTCCAACTTACCGCATCCAGCCTTCTAAATTACCATTTTCCCGCCTCGCGCGAAATGGAAATGCGCCCGCCATCAGATGATTTAAGGGCAATAGTCAGAAAATCAACCGTTGTCAGCTTTCCTGCTCGCGTTCAGCAATTTCTTGCGCTTCTTCACGAGGCGGCATAAGCGGCCCGCAAATTCGCTGCGCCAGCCAGGTCGCCAGGGTAACTAATAGCCAGGAGATGAGCGTGGCGACCACTAAATCTCGCGGCCAGTGCATTCCCAGAAGCAAACGGCTGCCCATTACGCCGGTCGCCCAGACTAACAAAAACGCGATGGTGAAAGTCCGTCTGCGCGGCCATAACAGACCCACGGCCAAAAGCGCCCAGCTCGCTGCAAACATGGTGTGTCCGGAGGGAAACGCAAAGCCCGTCTCTTTTTGCCAGTGCTGACGCAGGAAAACGGGGATGTTCTGTTGCCCGGCCAACTGCTCTTTCACTAAATGTCCGCGTTCTGTACGCTTTAAAGTGTAGAACTCATCGACGGGAATATGGTGCGTTTTTTCAAGCCAGACCACAAATGGCCGCGGCTCCTGTACGCGCTCCTTTACCCATGACTTCACGCCCTGCCCGACGATAATCGCCCCACCGAGAATCGCAAACAGCATAATGGCGGCGCGCAGGCGAAATCGCAGGCACCATAAGAACCATCCACAAAGAATCACATGCGTGATAACGCCCCAGGGTTTGGTCACGGTTTCCGTTATCCAGAATAGCGTTTTTAGCCACCAGACCTGGTGTCCTGGCTGCCACTGCCAGCCTGATACCCATACGGCAAGCGGCATGATAAGCAACAGGGCGGCTCCTGCCGCGGTGCGCTTCGCAATTGAAAGCATGGATGCTCCTTTTATAAGTAAGTATCACAATCATAACTGAAAATTCTCGCCGGACTGGAAAATTGACAAATTTGTGCCATTCCTGAGCAATTACGTGGTAGTGATTAGGTGATGTCCGCCGCCTTATGGCAAAATAGCGGGATACAAGCCAACAGGCGACGACACCGCAGGCGTCAGCATAATCTGGAGAAATACATGCAGCTTAAACGTGTGGCAGAAGCCAAACTGCCAACCCCATTGGGTGACTTTCTGATGGTGGGATTTGAAGAACTGGCAACCGGACACGACCATGCCGCGCTGGTTTTTGGCGATATTTCAGGTAAAACGCCGGTCTTGGCTCGCGTTCATTCCGAATGTCTTACCGGGGACGCGCTTTTTAGTCTGCGCTGTGATTGTGGTTTTCAACTGGAAGCCGCGCTGACGCATATTGCGGAAGAAGGACGCGGTATTCTGATTTACCACCGTCAGGAAGGCCGCAATATCGGCCTGCTTAATAAAATTCGCGCTTATGCGTTACAGGATCAAGGCTATGACACGGTGGAGGCTAATCATCAGCTCGGCTTTGCCGCCGATGAGCGTGATTTCACCCTGTGCGCGGATATGTTCAAATTACTGGGCGTGGATGAAGTTCGCCTGCTGACCAATAATCCGAAGAAAGTCGAAATACTGACCGAGGCGGGAATTAATATCGTCGAACGCGTTCCGCTCATTGTGGGTCGTAATCCAAATAATGAGCATTATCTCGATACTAAAGCGGCCAAAATGGGCCACCTGCTAAGCAAGTAAGCCACCGGTATTAAAGCGCGGGCCTGCCTGTTTACGGCAGGCCCGATAAACGGCTTTAGTTCAGCATATTTCTAATGACATAGTGCAATATGCCGTCATTCTGGTAGTAAGTCAGCTCGGTGGCGGTATCAATGCGACAGCGACAAGGCACCGTTTCTTTGCTGCCGTCCGCTCTCGTTAACATAACCGGAATGGTCGCGCCAGGGCGCAGGTTTTGCAGATCCGCGATATCAATCACCTCTTCCCCGGTCAGTCCCAGCGTTTTACGCGTTACGCCCTGTGGAAACTCCAGCGGCAGGATCCCCATCCCAATCAGGTTTGAGCGGTGGATACGTTCGAACGACTCGGCGATCACCACGCGAATACCTAACAGCCGCGGACCTTTTGCCGCCCAGTCACGGCTCGATCCCGACCCATACTCTTTCCCGGCAATTACCGCCAGCGGCGTTTTTTCCTGCTGGTAGAGCATCGCGGCATCATAAATCGACATCGCTTCCGTACCCGGCAAATGCCGCGTCATCCCACCTTCGACGCCGGGCAGCATTTCGTTGCGAATACGAATATTGGCGAACGTACCGCGCATCATCACTTCATGGTTGCCGCGCCGTGATCCATAAGAGTTAAAATCCTTCCGCTCAACGCCGTGGTTTTGCAGATAGCGTCCGGCGGGACTGTCCGGCTTGATACTGCCGGCCGGAGAAATATGGTCGGTCGTTACCGAATCCCCCAGCATCGCCAGGATACGCGCGCCGTGGATATCTTTGACTGGCGCAGGCTGGGCCTGCATTTCATCAAAGAAAGGCGACAGGCGAATATAGGTTGAATCCGACTGCCAGCCGTAGGTATCGGACGATTCAACCTGAATCGATTTCCATTCTTCCGTGCCCTCAAACACTTCCGCATACTCTTTACGGAACATATCCGATGATACCAGTTCAACGGCGCGGGCAATTTCCTGCGCCGAAGGCCAGATATCCTTCAGGTATACCGGATCGCCTTTACGATCGTACCCCAGCGGGTCTGTCGCGAGGTTAATATTCATGTTTCCGGCCAGCGCATACGCGACCACCAGCGGCGGCGACGCCAGCCAGTTCGTTTTCACCAACGGATGGATACGCCCTTCAAAATTTCGGTTACCGGAAAGTACGGCCCCTACCGTCAGATCGCCTTTTTTAATCGCGGTCTCAATAGGCTCAGGCAACGGACCGGAGTTCCCGATACAGGTCGTACAGCCATAACCGACCAGGTTAAAACCGAGCTCATCCAGATAAGGCGTAAGTTTGGCCTGCGCCAGATAGTCAGATACCACTTTTGACCCCGGCGCCAGAGAAGCCTTGACCCACGGTTGACGCTTCAACCCCAGCGTTACTGCTTTTTTCGCCAGTAA
Organism: Salmonella sp. NW722; assembly: GCF_051702785.1. Classification (NCBI taxonomy): domain Bacteria; kingdom Pseudomonadati; phylum Pseudomonadota; class Gammaproteobacteria; order Enterobacterales; family Enterobacteriaceae; genus Salmonella; species Salmonella sp. NW722. Next base: position 38,295 of record NZ_JAMMIN010000001.1, on the reverse strand, counting down.
TCCCGCCGCCATCAGCACGCTGGGATTCGAGGTATTCGTGCAGGAGGTGATGGCGGCAATGACGACAGCGCCATCCGGAAGCTGATATGGCTGTCCGTTCATCGTATAGTCAACCGGCTGGCGATCTTTTTGCGCGGTATTCAGCTCCAGCTCGGCGCTGGCGGCAAAGGCTTTCGGCACATCGCCTAACGCCACGCGATCCTGCGGGCGTTTCGGCCCGGCCAGACTGGCCTCGACATCGCCCATATCCAGTTCCAGAGTACTGGTAAATACCGGTTCGTCTCCGGGATTGCGCCACATTCCCTGCGCCTTCGCGTAGGCTTCAACCAGCTCGACCAGATCGTCGCTACGCCCGCTTAATCGCATATATTCCAGGGTGATGGCGTCAATGGGGAAAAAACCACAGGTGGCGCCATATTCCGGCGACATATTAGCGATGGTCGCGCGATCCGCCAACGGCAGCGAATCCAGACCATCACCATAAAATTCAACAAATTTACCCACGACACCATGCTTACGCAGCATTTGCGTGACGGTTAGCACCAGGTCAGTGGCGGTGATCCCCTCCCGAAGTTTACCGGTTAACTTAAAGCCGACGACATCCGGGATAAGCATCGACACGGGCTGACCAAGCATCGCCGCTTCCGCTTCGATACCGCCCACGCCCCACCCCAATACGCCCAGACCATTAATCATGGTCGTATGGGAGTCAGTCCCCACCAGCGAGTCCGGGTAAGCAATCCACTCCCCGTCCTGTAATTCGCTCCAGACGGCTTTACCCAGGTATTCCAGGTTAACCTGATGGCAAATGCCGGTTCCGGGCGGCACCACGCTGAAACGGCTGAATGCCTGCTTTCCCCATTTCAGGAACATATAACGCTCATGGTTACGTTCCATTTCCAGCCGCACGTTTTCTTCAAACGCATCGTCATCGCCGAAATGATCGACCGTCACAGAGTGGTCAATAACCAGATCAACCGGCGATAACGGGTTCACTTTCGACGTATCGCCGCCGAGGCGTTTAACGGCTTCACGCATCGCCGCCAGGTCGACAACGGCAGGCACGCCGGTAAAGTCCTGCATCAGGACACGGGCGGGCCGCCAGGCAATTTCACGATCGGCATGGGCATTTTTAAGCCAACCGGCCAGCGCCTGAATATCTTCATCAGTCACAGATTCGCCGTCCTGCCAGCGCAACAGGTTTTCCAGTAACACTTTAAGTGATTTGGGCAAACGGGCGATATCGCCCAGGGATTTGGCAGCCAGCGGCAGACTGTAGTAATGATACGTTTTATCTTTGGCCTGCAATGTATCCTTACTGGCTTCTCGTAGGGTTGACGACATAGCTCCTCCTTAAATGACAGGGTTGCGTTACCCTGATTCTCCACAGGGTTGTATTAAAGATAACACAAACAAAATGTAACGTTTTGATAACAACCCAAATTGCTAAAAGAGGAGAAACCTAACAGGCGAGGAACGAAGATGAAAAAGCCCGATAAATAACGCATTATCGGGCTTTGACGAGATTAGACGGCAATCCAGATTAACTCGACCCAGAACAGTAGCGATAATATAAACGCGCCAGTCCATGACCAATACTTTATATTTGACGTTAACATAGGCGACACCAACTGTGTTTAATCAATACTGAGAGGCGCTCAGCACACGGTTGCTGCGGTGTAATAAGACAGCGTTAATAAAACAGTAACGCCAATAAAAAGACGGATATTATTTTTGTGACACCTCATCAGCAAAAGCATCAATAAATGCCCGCTGCTGCGGTGTGAGCGTCCAGTGTTGCGGAACAGACCGAAAAACGGTCGTATCCGGGGTGTTATCATCGTCACACGATTGAATCGGGGGCGCGATCACGCGCTCGCGTTCCGACGTAATGCTCACTTAGCCCCACCAATGCCAGATAACAAGCGCTACCACTACCCAGAACAGCGCAGAACCCACAAAAACCGCCAGCCATGCTTTACGTTTGAGCTCAGGGTCGCGGCGCGGTTCCTGGTTTTCAGAAGGCATTACTAACCTCATGCTATCGGTATCACTTATCATTTCAGCACCAAACAATCGGTACAATTAATCATCAGATGAGACAAATCCTAAATAAACTTTAGTCAAAAATCCAGTCAATTTACGAATCGTTGCCAGTGAATAAATCAATCTTTTGACTCAAGATAACTATTTGGAAAAAGAAACTGGCGGGACGGGTAATTCAACACTATTTTGCTGATCATTACCCGTAATACTTAGAGGGATATTGCAAAAGGCGGCTTTGTCTGCGATGCCACTACGACACAAACCGACGATGCTATTACTTTTCAGGCAGCTTTATATCCTGAAACATCGCTTCAATTTCTTCATTAGAACGCAACGCCACCGCCGTATCCACCACGTCACGCGTCAGATGCGGCGCAAAACGCTGGATAAAATCATACATATAGCTGCGTAAAAAAGTACTACGGCGAAAACCAATTTTTGTGGTGCTGTGGCTAAAAATATCGTGCGCGTCAATCCGCACTAAATCAGGATCGGCAAGCGGATCGACCGCCATGCTGGCAATGACGCCAACGCCCAGCCCCAACCTGACATAGGTTTTAATCACATCCGCATCGGTTGCAGTAAAGACGATCCGCGGCGTTAATCCTGCGCGATTAAAAGCGGTATCCAGTTCGGAACGCCCGGTAAAGCCGAAGGTATACGTCACCAGCGGATACTGCGCCAGCGCTTCAATCGTTACGGAAGACGTTGCCGCCAATGGATGATCCGGCGTCACCACTATCGAACGGTTCCAGTGATAGCATGGCAACATCACCAGATCGTCATATAAATGCAGCGCTTCCGTGGCAATCGCGAAATCGGCGTTCCCTTTCGATACCGCTTCCGCAATCTGCGTTGGCGACCCCTGGTGCATATGCAGCGAAACGCGCGGGTAACGCTCGATGAAGCCTTTAATCACGCCTGGCAATGCGTAACGCGCCTGAGTATGGGTAGTGGCAATATAGAGCGAGCCTTTATCCGGCCAGGTATGCTCGCCGGCGACCGACTTAATGGCATCGACTTTGGAAAGCACCTCACGCGCAATACGAATAATCTCCTGACCTGCGGGCGTCACCTGAGTCAGATGCTTACCGCTGCGGGCGAAAATCTGGATGCCAAGCTCATCTTCCAGCATCCTAACCTGCTTACTGATCCCCGGCTGGGAAGTATACAACCCCTCAGCGGTAGAGGAGACGTTAAGGTTATGATTAACCACTTCAACAATGTAACGAAGCTGCTGCAATTTCATAATACATCATCCAGATTAGCGCCATCAGGCCATCGTTTATCTGCAGACATCATTGGGCTGCTAATACGATTTAATAATAAAAAAGGTGTTAACTATAACCACTATATCATTTATATCTGAACTGTATAGCCAGCGCGATAAAATAATAAGCCCGCTATACCCAAAATAATTCGAGTGATTAAAGGCAACAAGGGAGTGAGTTCCCAGGAGCATAGATAACGATGTGACTGGGGGGAGCGACAAATCTGCCGGAAGCAGATTTGAACGTCGCGTGCGACGGTCCGTCAGGGCGAGGCCCATGGATGGGGCGAGTAATCCGTAGCCAACACATCAGCCACTTGAAATATGAAGGGTATATAAAAAAGGGCCGCTTACGCGGCCCGCTTGACTATAGTGGCGACAGGCAGGGATTATTTCTTGCCTTCAACCCACTTGCCGTCGACGAAGAACGCTGACCATCCCGTCGCCTTCCCGTCTTTTTCCGCCGCAACGTACTGCTGTTTTGTTTTGCGGCTAAAGCGAACAACGGTTTTATTGCCTTCTGGATCCTGCTGCGGCGCATCCGCCAGATAACGCAGTTTTTCCGGCAGGCGATCGCGAAACCGGTAAAGCTCCTCGACTAATGGCGCGCGCGTTTCACGTGATTTCGGGAACGTATTGGCCGCCAGGAATATCCCTGCGGCGCCATCGCGCAGCACAAAGTACGCGTCCGATTTTTCACACGGCAGTTCCGGCAATGGAACAGGATCTTCCTTCGGCGGCGCAACTTCGCCGTTACGCAAGATCTTACGGGTATTTTTACATTCGTCGTTAGTACAGGCCATGTACTTACCAAAACGCCCCATTTTCAGGTGCATTTCGGAACCACATTTCTCACACTCAACGATCGGGCCGTCATACCCTTTGATGCGGAACTCGCCTTCTTCAATCTCGTAGCCGTCACAGGTCGGGTTATTACCACACACATGCAATTTACGCTTCGGATCGATCAGATAGCTGTCCATCGCCGTACCGCACTTCTGACAGCGACGCTTGGCGCGCAGGGCGTTGGTTTCGGCGTCGTCGCCTTCCAGCACGTTCAGAACTTCATTTTCCGGCACCAGGTTAATGGTCGTTTTACAACGCTCTTTCGGCGAAAGCGCATAACCTGAACACCCAAGGAAAACGCCCGTACTGGCAGTACGAATTCCCATTTTACGGCCACAGGTTGGACAGTCGATGCTGGTCAGCACCATCTGGTTAGGACGCATCCCCCCTTCTTCCGGATCTTTCTCGGCTTTATCGAGCTGCTGAGTAAAATCGCTGAAGAAGTTATCCAGTACCGCTTTCCACTCGGCCTGGTGATTCGCAACCTGATCCAGACTATCTTCCATCTGCGCGGTAAAATCGTAGTTCATCAATTCGCGGAAGTTTTCTTCCAGCCGATCGGTGACGATTTCACCCATTTTTTCCGCATAGAAGCGACGGTTTTCAACGCGAACATAGCCGCGATCCTGAATGGTCGAGATAATCGACGCATAGGTAGACGGACGACCAATACCGCGCTTCTCAAGCTCTTTAACCAGAGAAGCCTCGCTAAAACGGGCTGGCGGTTTAGTAAAGTGCTGAGCAGGCGTCAATTCAAGTAGCGTCAGCGCATCGCCCTTATTCACGGCAGGCAATGTGCGATCTTCATCGCCTTTACGCAGCGCCGGCATCACTTTTGTCCAGCCGTCAAAGCGCAAAATACGCCCACGCGCTTTCAGACGGAATTCGCCTGCGCCAACGGTAAGCGTAGTAGAGTCATATTGTGCTGGCGTCATCTGACAGGCGACAAACTGACGCCAAATTAGTTGATACAACTTCTGCGCGTCAGCCTCCATGTCTTTCAGCGACTCCGCCATGACAGCAACGTCGGAAGGACGGATCGCTTCGTGCGCTTCCTGAGAGTTTTCTTTGCTGGCGTACTGGTTCGGGTTATCCGGCAGGTATTTCTTGCCGAAATTATCGCCAATATAACCACGCACCATGTTGACCGCATCCTGACTCAGGTTGGTGGAGTCTGTACGCATATAGGTGATGTAGCCCGCCTCATACAGACGCTGCGCCATCATCATGGTTTTCTTCACGCCAAAGCCCAGCCGGGTGCTGGCCGCCTGTTGTAGCGTGGAGGTGATAAACGGCGCGCCAGGTTTGCTGCTGGTCGGTTTGTCTTCACGCTCCAGTACGCTATAGCGCGCTTTTTCCAGCAAGCTGACGGCGGCAAGCGTCTGCTCGCGATTTACCGGCCGGAATGGCTTGTCGTTCTGATGCGTCACCTGTAGCGGTAGCGCCTCGCCAGACGGCGTCGTCGTATTAGCGTCAATTTCCCAGAACTCTTCCGGAACAAACGCTTTAATCTCGCGCTCGCGCTCAACGACCAGACGGACCGCGACAGACTGAACGCGGCCTGCCGACAAACCACGGGCAATCTTTTTCCACAGCAGCGGCGAGACCATATAGCCTACCACGCGATCCATAAAGCGGCGCGCTTGCTGGGCGTTGACCCTGTTAATGTTCAGCTCGCCCGGCTGTTCAAACGCCTGGCGAATGGCATTTTTGGTTATTTCGTTAAAGACTACGCGACTGTAGCGCGCGTCATCGCCGCCGATCACTTCCCGCAGGTGCCATGCAATGGCTTCCCCTTCGCGGTCAAGGTCGGTTGCGAGATAGATGTGGTCGGCTTTTTCCGCCAACTGTTTCAGTTCAGAGACGACCTTCTCTTTACCGGGCAGCACTTCATAGTGCGCATCCCAGTTGTGCCACGGGTCAACCCCCATACGGTTGACGAGAGCGCCACGTTCATCCTTTTTGGGCTTTTTAGCCGTTTTGGTGGAGGTAGAGTCGGCGCTCTTTTTAGCTGCTGAGCCACTGGTCGGCAAATCACGGATATGACCCACGCTGGATTTCACCACGTAGTCATTACCCAGATACTTGTTGATCGTTTTGGCTTTTGCCGGGGACTCAACGATGACAAGAGCTTTACCCATATTCACCTTTACCTAAGTTGATTCTTCCAGGAATGCGTCGCACGTTGATTCACCTTCCACTGGCGACGAGACAACGATATATGGTCTCTGCGTCTGCGGATATCAACCCCTTGTACTGGCTTTGTGTACGAAATGTAACCCTCAGGTGACTGAGTTAACAGGCTTTTTTGCACACACGCGCTATAGCACGACGGAATTTTGGTCGAATGTCAAGCAATTCTGTTGCCAGATTGACGAAAGCGTCACACTGTACCTGATAAAATTCGATACGCAACTTTATTAGCATGCAAAAACAAATCTTGCCAGTGAACGCAACATGACAAATCCATCAATTTCCTGTGAGAATATTTGCCCATCAGAAGTGCTCAGCGTAGACTAATCTCCTTGTTTAAGGAGTAAAAAATGCATAAAGAGACGCAACCTATCGATCGCGAAACACTGTTGCTTGAAGCCAACAAAATTATTCGGGAACATGAAGACACGATGGCAGGTATTGTCGCCACCGGCGTAACGCAGAGAAATGGCGTGCTGGTTTTCAGCGGCGATTACTTTTTAGACGAGCAAGGGTTACCGACCCCTAAAAGCACCGCGGTGTTTAACATGTTTAAACACCTGGCGCATGTGCTGTCTGAGAAGTATCACCTGGTGGATTAATCCATGCCGGATGGCGCTGAATGCCATCCGGCAATAGCGGTTTACATCAACGGTTTTTGTCCACGCTGCCACCAGCGCAGCAGCAGCCGATCCGCGCTTTCCGCCGCGCTGCCGGTAACACGATCGATCAGTTTTTTACGCTGCATATAGCGCACATTCAGCACCTCGCGCCCTTCCATCAGGCCGAGGATAACCTCATCGCTGGTGTTAATCTCATCAACCAGTCCTTTCTCCAGCGCCTGCTGACCGTACCAGTGTTCGCCCGTGGCCACCTGTTCAATGTCCAGAGCCGGACGCATCCGCTGCACAAACTCTTTGAACAGATGGTGCGTTTCGTTGAGATCTTCACGAAACTTCTGCCGCCCTTCTTCCGTATTCTCGCCTAACAATGTCAGGGTACGTTTGTACTGCCCTGCGGTATGCAGTTCAATATCAATGTCTTTACTTTTGAGAAAGCGGTTAAAGTTCGGGATTTGCGCGACAACACCAATTGACCCCACAATAGCGAACGGCGCCGCGATAATTTTTTCCGCCACGCAGGCCATCATGTAGCCTCCGCTTGCCGCGACTTTATCCACCGTCACGGTCAGCGGAATATTTTTATCGCGCAGGCGCTGCAATTGCGATGCCGCCAGGCCATAGCCATGCACAACGCCACCGGGGCTTTCCAGACGCACAACCGCCCGATCGCCGGGTTTCGCCACTGCCAGCACCGCCGTGACCTCTTCGCGTAACGCATTAACTTCGTGAGCATCCATACTGCCTTTGAAATCTATCACCCATACACGCGGTTTGTCCGATGTCGCAATGTCCCCCAGCTTCGCTTTTGCTTTGGCGGCTTTCGCCTCCTGCTTATGCTTTTTTTTCTGCGCTTTATGCCACAGTTTTTGCTGATGGCCATCCATCAACGCCGCAGCAAGGTCATCCTTCATCTCCTGATACTGCTCGCTCAAATTGGTCACGCGCAGCTCGCCGCGCTGACGTTTGCGTTGCGTAGCATTCACGATCAGCAGCACAATGACGGCAATGGCCACCACAACGGTGACGATTTTTGCCAAAAATAAGCCATATTCAGACAACAATTCCACGACTCCCACCTTGATTAAATAACGCGACTTGCGCTCAGTGTACAACAGGCATCGAAGTCAGTCTCTCTTCATCCGTATGCCTGTTGAGGAAGAAAAAGTATGACAAGACGTTCATTTTACGGCGTTATCGCTCCTGTCTGATTGAAAAAAAAGGCGCTTTCAGGCATAAACCCGAAAAGTTAACGCGAAGATAAGACAACCTGGCAGGACGGTGCACCACGCCGTTGAGGAGTAGCCATGCATTACCAACCGAAACAAGATCTATTGCAAAACCGCATTATTCTGGTCACTGGCGCCAGCGATGGCATTGGGCGGGAAGCCGCGCTCACGTATGCGCGTTACGGCGCAACAGTGATTCTGCTGGGACGTAACGAAGAGAAACTGCGTCGGGTCGCGCAGCACATTGCTGACGAGCAACATGTTCAACCACAGTGGTTTACGCTCGATCTGCTGACCTGCACCGCTGAAGAGTGCCGGCAAGTGGCCGACCGCATCGCCGCGCACTATCCCCGCCTGGATGGCGTCCTGCACAATGCCGGGTTACTGGGGGAAATCGGTCCAATGAGCGAACAAGATCCGCAGATCTGGCAGGATGTCATGCAGGTGAATGTTAACGCCACCTTTATGCTCACCCAGGCGCTGTTACCGTTATTGCTGAAGTCCGATGCCGGCTCGCTGGTCTTTACGTCATCAAGCGTTGGCCGTCAGGGACGCGCCAACTGGGGCGCCTATGCCACCTCGAAGTTTGCTACTGAAGGAATGATGCAGGTGCTGGCGGACGAATACCAGAACCGTTCTCTGCGTGTTAACTGCATTAACCCGGGCGGCACGCGCACCAGTATGCGCGCCAGCGCCTTTCCGACGGAAGATCCACAGAAATTAAAAACGCCTGCCGATATTATGCCGCTTTACCTGTGGCTTATGGGCGACGACAGTCGCCGTAAAACCGGTATGACCTTTGACGCCCAACCGGGCCGTAAACCAGGAATCGCCCAATGAGTGATGAACGTTATCAGCAGCGCCAGCAGAAGGTAAAAGATCGGGTTGACGCCCGTGTCGCCCAGGCACAGGAAGAGCGCGGTATTATTATCGTGTTTACTGGCAATGGTAAGGGCAAAACCACGGCGGCTTTCGGGACTGCCGCCCGCGCCGTAGGACACGGTAAAAACGTAGGCGTGGTGCAATTTATTAAGGGCACCTGGCCCAACGGCGAGCGTAATCTGCTGGAACCGCATGGCGTCGAATTTCAGGTGATGGCAACGGGATTTACCTGGGAGACGCAAAATCGCGAGGCAGACACCGCAGCATGTATGGCCGTTTGGCAGCATGGGAAACGAATGCTGGCCGATCCGCTGCTTGATATGGTGGTCCTGGATGAGCTGACCTATATGGTGGCGTATGACTATTTGCCGCTGGAAGAGGTCATAAGCGCGCTAAACGCGCGCCCTGGTCACCAGACGGTGATTATTACAGGTCGCGGCTGTCATCGGGATATTCTTGATCTTGCGGATACCGTCAGCGAACTGCGTCCGGTTAAACATGCTTTCGACGTGGGCGTAAAAGCCCAGATGGGAATTGATTATTAACCGTAGGCCGGATTAAGGCGTTTGCGCCGCCATCCGGCACAAACCCTCTTGTCTGATGACTCTCGGCCTATAAACCACGGTAGAGATTACCCGTTGTTATTACGCCCACCGGAGCGGCGTCCGCCAGCTATCTGGCTGTGGCGTTTTACCGCCCGACGGATCTGGTTCGCTTTCATACGACGACGGTCTTTTTCGACGGCAACCTTCGACGAGGTTTCCGGCGGGAGCTCTACCAGACCACGCAGATAGTTCGTTTGCGCGAGGTCGAGCTCAGTCCAGCCGCCGCGCGGCAGGCCTTTCGGCAGCGGGATATCGCCGTAACGAACGCGGATCAGACGGCTGACCTGAACGCCTACCGCTTCCCACAGTCGGCGAACTTCGCGGTTCCGCCCTTCCGTCAGCGTCACGTTATACCACTGGTTAATGCCTTCGCCGCCGCTGAATTTAATGGTCTTAAATGCCGCCGGGCCATCTTCCAACTGTACGCCACGGCTTAAATCACGCAGTTTCGATTCATCCACCTGACCGAACACGCGCACGGCATATTCACGTTCAACTTCACGACTAGGGTGCATCAGGCGGTTCGCCAGTTCACCGTCGGTGGTAAACAACAATAGCCCGCAGGTGTTGACATCCAGACGTCCTACCGCAATCCACCGCGCGCCGCGCAGTTTCGGTAAGCGATCAAAAACGGTTGGCCGCCCTTCAGGGTCATTGCGGGTACACAGTTCACCTTCTGGTTTGTAATAGGCCAGAACGCGGCAAATTTGTTCCGCCGACTCTTTCACCGAAATCAGGTGACCGTCAATACGGATTTTCAAACCGGGAGTGACTTCAACACGATCGCCAAGCGTGGCGATTTTACCGTCAACGCTGACACGTCCCGCTTCAATAATGGATTCGATTTCACGGCGAGAGCCGTGGCCAGCGCGCGCCAGCACTTTTTGTAACTTTTCGCTCATAGAGCTTCCTTCAGGTGTCGCCTTCACAGGCGTCGAACAGGAGAATGAACGGCGCGTTACCGCGCCATTTTAAGGCCGCGTAGTATACAGGCTTACGCCCTTATAAGAAAGGTGTAACGTCGCCGACGCCTTCGCGCAGCACCACCGGGGAGTCATTGGTCAAATCGATTACCGTGGTAGGCTGTTGACCGAGGTAACCGCCGTGGATGATCAGATCCACCTGCTTCTCCAGCCGATCTTTAATCTCCTCCGGGTCCGACTCGGTAAAGTCGCTGCCAGGCAGCATCAACGACGTCGAGAGCATTGGTTCGCCCAGCGTATCCAATAACGCCAGCGCAATCGGGTTTGACGGTACGCGCAGGCCGATAGTTTTACGCTTTTCCTGCAACAGACGGCGCGGCACCTCTTTTGTCCCCTTCAGGATAAAGGTGTAGTTACCCGGCGTATTGTTTTTCATCAGACGAAACGCCACGTTGTCGACGTAGGAGTAGGTCGACAACTCGGACAAATCGCGGCACATCAGCGTGAAGTTGTGGCCGTCCGGCAGATGACGGATGCGGCAAATGCGCTCCATTGCGCCTTTGTCTTCAATTTTACAACCCAGGGCATAGCCGGAATCGGTTGGATAAACAATAACACCGCCTTTACGCACAATGTCGACGGCCTGATTAATCAGCCGTTGCTGTGGGTTATCCGGATGGATATAAAAAAACTGGCTCATACTTCCCTCACTGTGATATTTGCGGCTGTTCCCATGTCTGCCATACGCCTTCAACGCCAGCGGGCAGCCAGAGTTTACGCCCCAACTCAATCCACGGGCAGGGCTGATGGAAATCAGATCCAAGCGATGCCCATAAATGATGCTGACGCGCAAGCGTCGCCAGTTGGGTGCGTTCATTGGGCGATTGTTGGCACTGCGCCACTTCCATCGCGTCGCCGTGATGGTCGGCAAAATGCGCCACTAATCTTTTCAGCCACTTAGCGCTAAGGTCGTAGCGTCCCGGATGGGCCAACACCGCCTTACCGCCAGAATGATGAATGACATCAATAGCTTGTTCTATTGTACACCACTGCGGCGGAACGTAACCGGTTTTCCCACGCGCGAGATATTTTTTAAAAACATCCGCCATGGTCGCGGCTTTGCCGCACTCCACCAGAAAGCGGGCGAAGTGGCCGCGCGTCACCGCGCCGCCATTGGCCAGTCTCAATGCCCCTTCCCACGCGCCGGGAATATGGGCTTTTTCCAGACGCTCCGCAATGAGCCGACCGCGTGCCTGACGCCACTGTGTCTGCTGCGCCAGAAAATCGCGCATTGCCGGGTGCGCAATATCAATATTCAGACCCACAATGTGAATCTCATGATTCTCCCAGACCGTTGAAATCTCCACGCCGGGAATAAGATTCAGGGCCAGCCCGGAACGTGAAATTTCTTCTCTTGCCGCAGGAATCGCGGCTGTGGTGTCATGATCGGTAATCGCCAGCGTGCCGACTCGCATCTCTACCGCACGGTGTACTAATGTTTCTGGCGTCAACAGTCCATCGGACGCCGTGGTATGACTGTGCAGATCGTAAATCACTGCGTAATTCGTGTCGCTCAAGGCGGCTCCCATAGAGATAAAGGTATGTCATGTACATCATAACGGTTCCGGCAAATATACTGAAATAGGTGTTGACATTATTCCATCGAACTAGTTAACTAGTACGAAAGTTCACATGAAGAGGGTATCTAAAATGGCAGCGACATTTGCATTACACGGTTGGTGGCGCACTTCCTGATAGCGGGCGGTGTATGAACAGCTGTAATCAGCCAAACGATACCCGGCCCGCCTGTTAAGCGGGCTTTTTTTTGAACAAAATAATGAGAATAACCATGCAAACACCAAAACCCACGCTCGAACTGTTGACCTGCGATGCCGCCTACCGGGAAAACCCAACGGCGCTTTTTCACCAGGTCTGCGGCGATCGCCCGGCAACGCTGCTGCTGGAATCCGCAGATATCGACAGTAAAGACGATTTAAAAAGCCTGCTGCTGGTAGATAGCGCGCTGCGCATTACCGCTTTAGGTGACACTGTCACTATTCAGGCGTTATCTGATAATGGCGCCTCGTTATTGCCGCTACTGGATACCGCCCTCCCCGCTGGCGTGGAGAACGAAGTCCTGCCTGCCGGTCGCATTCTACGCTTTCCGCCCGTCAGCCCATTATTAGATGAAGACGCCCGTTTATGCTCTCTGTCGGTATTTGATGCGTTCCGCCTGTTACAGGGAGTGGTGAACATACCGACGCACGAGCGGGAGGCTATGTTTTTCGGCGGTCTGTTTGCCTACGACCTGGTCGCTGGCTTTGAAGCGCTGCCACACCTTGAGGCTGGCAATAACTGCCCGGACTACTGCTTTTATTTAGCGGAAACGCTGATGGTGATAGACCATCAGAAAAAAAGCACCCGTATTCAGACCAGTCTGTTCACCGCCAGCGACCGGGAAAAACAGCGCCTGAACGCCCGCCTGGCGTACCTTAGCCAACAGTTAACCCAGCCTGCGCCGCCGTTGCCGGTCACGCCGGTGCCGGACATGCGCTGCGAATGCAATCAGAGCGATGACGCGTTCGGCGCGGTGGTACGCCAGTTGCAAAAAGCCATCCGCGCGGGCGAGATATTTCAGGTGGTGCCGTCGCGCCGCTTTTCACTGCCCTGCCCGTCGCCGTTGGCTGCCTACTACGTGCTGAAAAAGAGCAACCCCAGCCCGTATATGTTCTTTATGCAGGATAATGATTTCACGCTTTTCGGCGCGTCGCCGGAAAGCTCGCTGAAATATGACGCAGCCAGCCGTCAGATTGAGATTTATCCCATCGCGGGTACCCGTCCACGCGGTCGCCGCGCCGATGGTACGCTGGACAGAGATCTCGACAGCCGTATTGAGCTGGATATGCGTACCGACCATAAAGAGCTTTCCGAACATCTGATGCTGGTCGATCTGGCGCGCAATGACCTGGCGCGCATCTGTACGCCGGGCAGTCGCTACGTTGCCGATCTGACAAAAGTTGACCGCTATTCGTACGTGATGCATCTGGTTTCCCGGGTGGTGGGCGAACTGCGTCACGATCTCGACGCGCTGCACGCCTATCGCGCCTGCATGAACATGGGCACCCTGAGCGGCGCGCCGAAAGTACGCGCCATGCAGTTGATTGCCGATGCGGAAGGACAGCGCCGCGGCAGCTATGGCGGCGCGGTCGGTTACTTCACCGCCCACGGCGATCTGGACACCTGTATTGTTATCCGCTCCGCGCTGGTGGAGAACGGTATCGCCACCGTACAGGCGGGCGCCGGAATTGTGCTGGACTCTGTTCCGCAGTCTGAAGCCGATGAAACCCGTAATAAAGCGCGCGCCGTATTGCGTGCTATCGCCACCGCGCATCATGCACAGGAGACCTTCTGATGGCTGATATTCTGCTGCTCGATAACATCGACTCGTTTACCTGGAACCTGGCAGATCAGCTACGGACCAACGGTCATAACGTGGTGATTTACCGTAACCATATTCCGGCGCAGACGCTTATCGATCGCCTGGCGACAATGAAAAATCCGGTACTAATGCTCTCCCCCGGTCCGGGCGTTCCCAGCGAGGCAGGCTGTATGCCGGAGCTGCTGACCCGACTACGCGGCAAGTTACCGATCATCGGCATTTGTCTGGGGCATCAGGCGATTGTCGAAGCTTACGGCGGTTATGTCGGTCAGGCGGGAGAAATCCTGCATGGCAAAGCCTCCAGCATTGAGCATGACGGTCAGGCGATGTTCGCCGGGCTGGCGAATCCGCTACCGGTCGCGCGTTATCATTCGCTGGTCGGCAGTAATGTTCCTGCCGGGCTGACCATTAACGCCCATTTCAACGGCATGGTGATGGCGGTACGTCATGATGCGGATCGCGTTTGCGGTTTTCAATTTCATCCTGAGTCCATCCTGACGACACAGGGCGCGCGTCTGCTGGAGCAAACATTAGCCTGGGCGCAGCAAAAGCTGGAACCGACCAACACCCTACAGCCGATTCTGGAGAAACTCTATCAGGCGCAAACTCTGACGCAACAAGAGAGCCACCAGTTGTTTTCGGCGGTCGTCCGCGGCGAACTTAAGCCTGAACAGCTCGCCGCCGCGCTGGTGAGCATGAAAATTCGCGGCGAGCATCCCAATGAAATTGCCGGCGCCGCCACTGCGTTGCTGGAAAATGCCGCCCCGTTCCCGCGCCCGGACTATCTGTTTGCGGATATCGTTGGTACCGGCGGCGATGGCAGTAACAGTATCAATATCTCTACCGCCAGCGCCTTTGTCGCAGCGGCCTGTGGACTGAAAGTGGCGAAACACGGCAACCGTAGCGTGTCCAGCAAATCTGGGTCATCCGATCTGTTGGCGGCGTTCGGTATTAATCTGGATATGAACGCCGATAAATCACGTCAGGCGTTAGATGAACTGGGCGTCTGTTTCCTGTTTGCGCCGAAATATCACACCGGATTCCGTCACGCGATGCCGGTTCGCCAACAGTTAAAAACGCGAACCCTGTTCAACGTACTCGGCCCGCTGATCAACCCGGCGCATCCGCCGCTGGCATTGATTGGCGTCTATAGCCCGGAACTGGTGCTGCCGATTGCGGAAACCTTAAGGGTACTGGGCTATCAGCGCGCGGCGGTGGTACATAGCGGCGGCATGGATGAGGTTTCGCTCCATGCGCCGACGATTGTCGCGGAGCTGCATGACGGCGAAATTAAAAGCTATCAACTTACGGCGGAGGATTTTGGCCTGACGCCTTACCATCAGGATCAGTTGGCTGGCGGCACGCCGGAAGAAAACCGTGACATTCTGACGCGGTTATTACAAGGTAAAGGCGATGCCGCGCATGAGGCCGCCGTCGCCGCCAACGTGGCGATGCTGATGCGTCTGCATGGTCAGGAAGATCTCAAGGCCAACGCGCAAACCGTGCTTGATGTTCTGCGCAACGGCACCGCATATGACAGAGTCACCGCACTGGCGGCAAGAGGGTAAATAATGCAAACCGTTTTAGCGAAAATCGTCGCAGACAAGGCGATTTGGGTAGAAGCCCGCAAACAGCAACAGCCGCTGGCCAGCTTTCAAAATGAGATCCAGCCAAGTACACGCCATTTTTATGATGCGCTCCAGGGCGCGCGTACCGCCTTTATTCTGGAGTGTAAGAAAGCATCGCCATCAAAAGGCGTGATTCGCGACGATTTCGATCCGGCGCGTATTGCCAGTATTTATAAACATTACGCCTCGGCGATCTCGGTGCTCACCGACGAAAAATATTTTCAGGGGAGCTTCGATTTTCTGCCGGTCGTTAGCCAAAGCGCGCCGCAGCCGATTCTGTGTAAGGATTTTATTATCGATCCCTATCAGATCTACCTTGCCCGTTACTATCAGGCCGATGCCTGTTTACTGATGCTCTCGGTTCTGGATGACGAACAGTATCGCCAACTCTCCGCCGTCGCGCACAGTCTGAAAATGGGCGTGCTCACGGAAGTCAGTAATGACGAAGAACGGGAGCGCGCGATAGCGTTAGGCGCAAAAGTGGTAGGTATCAACAATCGCGATCTGCGCGATCTGTCGATTGATTTGAATCGCACCCGCCAGCTGGCGCCAAAACTGGGCCACGGCGTGACTGTCATCAGCGAGTCCGGGATTAACACCTATGGTCAGGTACGCGAACTGAGCCACTTCGCCAACGGTTTTTTAATTGGCTCGGCGTTAATGGCGCATGACGATCTTAACGCCGCCGTCCGTCGCGTGCTGCTTGGCGAAAATAAAGTCTGCGGCCTGACCCGCGCCCAGGACGCTAAAGCGGCCTGTGACGCTGGCGCAATATATGGCGGGTTGATTTTTGTGCCCTCATCTCCGCGCGCGGTGAGCGTTGAGCAGGCGCGAGAAGTGATAAGCGGCGCGCCATTACAGTATGTCGGCGTTTTCCAGGACGCTGATATCGCCGATGTTTGCCAGAAAGCCGCCGTCCTGTCGCTTTCTGCCGTACAGCTACATGGCAGCGAAGACCAGGCGTATGTCAACGCGCTGCGTGAGGCGTTGCCGCGCAATGTGCAAATCTGGAAGGCGCTGAGCGTTAGCGATGCCCTTCCCGCACGCGATTATCACCATGTCGATAAATACATTTTCGACAATGGGCAAGGCGGCAGCGGGCAGCGCTTCGACTGGTCACTGCTACAGGGGCAACCGCTGGATAATGTATTACTGGCGGGCGGGCTGGCGGCCGATAACTGCGTCCAGGCGGCGCAAGTCGGCTGTGCCGGTCTCGATTTTAATTCAGGTGTGGAGTCACAGCCGGGCATCAAAGATGCTCGTCTTCTGGCCTCAGTTTTTCAGACACTGCGCGCATATTAAGGAAAAAACATGACAACACTTCTCAATCCCTACTTTGGTGAATTCGGCGGCATGTATGTGCCGCAGATCCTGATGCCTGCGCTGAACCAGCTTGAAGAGGCCTTCGTCAGCGCGCAAAAAGATCCTGAATTTCAGGCGCAATTCGCCGATCTGCTAAAAAACTACGCGGGACGCCCCACCGCACTGACGAAATGCCAGAACATTACCGCCGGTACGCGTACCACGTTGTATTTAAAGCGCGAAGATTTACTGCACGGCGGCGCACACAAAACCAATCAGGTACTGGGTCAGGCGCTGCTGGCCAAACGGATGGGGAAAAGCGAGATTATCGCTGAAACCGGCGCCGGCCAGCACGGCGTCGCCTCTGCGCTCGCCAGCGCCCTGCTGGGTCTGAAATGCCGTATCTATATGGGCGCCAAAGACGTTGAGCGCCAGTCGCCGAACGTCTTCCGTATGCGTCTGATGGGCGCTGAGGTCATCCCGGTTCATAGCGGCTCCGCTACGCTAAAAGATGCCTGTAACGAGGCGCTGCGCGACTGGTCCGGTAGTTACGAAACCGCGCACTATATGCTCGGCACGGCGGCAGGACCGCATCCCTATCCCACCATCGTTCGCGAGTTCCAACGCATGATTGGCGAAGAGACGAAAGCGCAAATCCTCGACAAAGAGGGCCGTCTGCCAGATGCCGTTATCGCTTGCGTCGGTGGCGGCTCAAACGCTATCGGGATGTTTGCGGATTTTATTAATGATACCGACGTCGGGCTAATAGGCGTTGAACCTGGCGGTCACGGTATTGAAACCGGCGAGCATGGCGCGCCGCTTAAACATGGTCGCGTTGGCATCTATTTCGGGATGAAAGCGCCGATGATGCAAACAGCGGACGGGCAAATTGAAGAGTCCTATTCCATTTCCGCCGGGCTCGATTTCCCGTCCGTTGGGCCGCAACATGCGTACCTGAACAGCATCGGACGCGCGGATTATGTCTCCATTACTGATGATGAAGCGCTGGAAGCCTTCAAAACGTTGTGCCGCCATGAGGGAATTATCCCGGCGCTGGAATCCTCCCACGCGTTGGCGCACGCTCTGAAAATGATGCGCGAGCAGCCGGAAAAAGAGCAACTGCTGGTGGTCAATCTCTCTGGCCGCGGAGATAAAGACATCTTTACCGTACACGATATCCTGAAAGCGCGAGGGGAAATCTGATGGAACGCTACGAAAATTTATTTGCCCAACTCAACGATCGCCGGGAAGGCGCTTTTGTTCCCTTCGTAACTCTGGGCGACCCTGGCATTGAACAGTCACTGAAAATTATCGACACACTGATTGACGCTGGCGCCGACGCTCTGGAACTGGGGGTTCCCTTCTCCGATCCGCTGGCCGATGGCCCTACCATCCAGAATGCGAACTTACGCGCCTTCGCCGCTGGCGTCACGCCGGCTCAGTGTTTTGAAATGCTGGCGCTGATTCGTGAAAAACACCCGACCATTCCGATTGGCCTGCTAATGTACGCGAATCTGGTGTTCAATAACGGCATAGATGCATTCTATGCCCGTTGTGAACAGGTTGGCGTAGATTCCGTGCTGGTCGCAGATGTCCCGGTTGAAGAGTCGGCCCCCTTCCGCCAGGCGGCGTTACGGCATAATATCGCGCCGATCTTCATCTGCCCGCCAAATGCGGATGACGATCTTCTGCGCCAGGTCGCATCTTACGGCCGCGGTTATACCTACCTGCTTTCGCGTTCGGGCGTCACCGGCGCGGAAAACCGTGGCGCATTGCCGTTGCATCATCTCATTGAGAAGCTTAAAGAGTACCATGCCGCGCCTGCGTTACAGGGCTTCGGTATCTCCTTGCCGGAACAGGTGTCTGCGGCCGTGCGTGCCGGGGCGGCTGGCGCTATCTCCGGCTCAGCCATTGTCAACATTATCGAGAAAAACCACGCGTCTCCCGAACAGATGTTGGCGGAGCTCAGGTCCTTTGTCTCAGCGATGAAAGCCGCCAGCCGCGCATAACGGGTTAAGCCGTCAGCATAACGCTGGCGGCTTAATGAGAGCTTGGCGCCGAACCAGAATCACGATTCAGACGTAGATCATCAATCTTTTTGGTGTTGTTCCCTGTCCAGCTTTCAAAAAGTCTGAAGTCAATTTTTGCTAAGAAAACTCCTAATCACGCCGAAAAATTTAGCGTTTTCACGTCAATTTCCCCCGCCTTTATGTAAAGAAATGTCAATAAACAATGCATTAACGTTTCTATGGCCGCAGATAGTGACGCTTGTTATTAATAGCAATGCAAAGCATTTTCTGTTAAATCGCTTATTCTAAAAGAAAATATAGAATATATTATCTCTAAACCATTTTTTGTGCGTTATTTACGCGGTAAATCACAACTATTTCCGTCAATTTGACTAATCGGTTTAACCAACTAATTTTAATAGGGTGTCGACACGGTTAAAACCGATTTTTTCAGCAAGCAACGAGACAGGAGAAATAATATGGCCGAACATCGTGGTGGTTCAGGAAATTTCGCCGAGAATCGTGAAAAAGCATCTGAAGCGGGCCGCAAAGGCGGTCAGCATAGCGGCGGGAATTTCAAAAACGATCCGCAACGCGCTTCTGAAGCCGGTAAAAAAGGTGGTCAGAATAGTCACGGCGGACGTAAATCCGATAATTCCTGATTTACTGTAATGTAATTATAACACATGCTTTTATCAAGCAATCTGCGAGTCTTCTGGCTCGCAGTATTTTGCCCAGGAGAATTAGATTTATGAATATCAAAACCGTTGAAGACCTTTTTATCCATCTACTTTCAGATACCTATAGTGCAGAAAAACAATTAACCAAGGCTCTTCCTAAACTTGCCAGAGCCACGTCCAATGAAAAATTAAGCCAGGCCTTTCAATCTCATCTTGAAGAAACCCAGGGTCAGATTGAACGTATTGATCAGATCGTCGAATCTGAATCTGGCATTAAACTGAAAAGAATGAAATGCGTCGCTATGGAAGGGCTGATTGAAGAAGCCAATGAAGTCATCGAAAGTACGGAGAAAAACGAAGTACGCGATGCAGCGCTTATCGCCGCGGCGCAAAAAGTCGAGCATTACGAAATCGCCAGCTACGGCACGCTAGCCACCCTGGCCGAGCAGCTCGGCTATAGCAAAGCATTAAAACTGCTCAAAGAAACCCTCGACGAGGAAAAACAAACTGATTTAAAACTTACCGATTTAGCAGTCAGCAATGTTAATAAAAGTGCTGAACGCAAATCGAAATAATATTTTTAATTATCAGCTTGCATGATTCCGATTTTATTATCGGAGCAGATTATCACGCATTGAGGAATGTAAAATGAATTATACTGAACATTATCATGACTGGCTTCGTGACGCCCATGCCATGGAAAAACAGGCAGAATCGATGCTTGAATCTATGGCCAGCCGTATTGAAAATTATCCTGATATAAAAGCCAGAATTGAACAACATATTAGTGAAACCAAACATCAAATTACCATGCTCGAGGAAGTGTTGGACCGTAATGGCATTTCCCGTTCGGTGTTGAAAGACTCCATGAGTAAAATGGCAGCAATGGGGCAATCTATCGGTGGCATGTTCCCTTCCGATGAAATTGTCAAAGGCTCAATTAGCGGTTATGTTTTCGAGCAGTTCGAAATTGCTTGTTATACCTCCCTGCTGGCGGCGGCAAAAAAAGCTGGCGACACTGCCTCAATTCCAACGATTGAAGCCATTCTGAAAGAAGAAATGCAAATGGCTGACTGGCTTATCAAACATATTCCGCAGACAACGGAACAATTTTTACTGCGATCTGAAGCAGATGGCGTTGAAGCCAAAAAATAAATAATAAGCAGGAGGCAATATGTTTCGACACGTAAAACAACTTCAATATACTGTGCGAGTGAGCGAACCTAATCCTAGATTAGCGAACCTGCTGCTGGAACAGTTTGGCGGCCCGCAGGGCGAACTGGCGGCCGCCTGCCGCTACTTCACGCAAGGTTTAAGCGATGATGATGCCGGTCGTAGAGAGATGTTAATGGACATCGCCACCGAGGAGCTGAGTCATCTGGAAATTATCGGCTCACTGGTAGGAATGCTTAATAAAGGCGCTAAAGGCGAGCTGGCGGAAGGTACCTAAAACGAAGCGGAACTTTATCGCTCGCTGACGCAGAATGGTAATGACAGCCATATCACCTCTCTGTTGTATGGCGGCGGCCCGGCGTTGACAAACTCCGGCGGCGTACCGTGGACCGCGGCTTATATTGATACTATCGGCGAAGTCACAGCCGATCTACGCTCAAACATCGCGGCAGAGGCGCGAGCGAAGATCATTTATGAACGCCTGATTAATTTGACCGACGATCCTGGCGTAAAAGACACGCTCAGTTTCTTAATGACCCGTGAAGTCGCGCACCAGCTCTCTTTTGAAAAGGCGCTGTATTCGATTCGTAACAACTTCCCGCCGGGTAAATTACCGCCGGTAGAACAGTATACCGACGTGTACTACAACATGTCGCAAGGCGACGATCCGCGAGGTAGCTGGAATAGCGATGAGAACTTCAACTATGTCGCAGAACCGATGCCTGCTGTTGATGGCGGCGATGGCCTGGCGACAGTGAAATTGCCGCGCGAGCAGATGGCGCTGCTCAAAGCGATGGCAGAAAGAACGAAATCGGACCCCACCGTTGATCCTCTCACTGGCGCAGAACTAGGCTGCGGCGAACCGAAAGAAGACAAGTGAGTTCCGACAAGTAAAATCCGTGTGTCATGTCCTTTTTTGACCCCGCCTGGCGGGGTCTTTTTTCGTCACAACATCACGCGATTAGAAACGATAGCCTGCCGAGAACATAAATACCCATGGGTCCAGACGCACGCTGTCATGCTGCTGCACGCCGCCCATTTTATAATTGGCGGTAGTATCAATATCCATGTACCAGACAGAGGCGCCAATTAACCAGTCGCGGTTAATCAGGTAATCTACCCCAACTTGCCCTGCCGCGCCCCAGGAATCCTTAAAGCTCAGATCGGACAGCCCGG
The DNA here is from genome assembly GCF_051702785.1 of Salmonella sp. NW722. Lineage (NCBI taxonomy): Bacteria > Pseudomonadati > Pseudomonadota > Gammaproteobacteria > Enterobacterales > Enterobacteriaceae > Salmonella > Salmonella sp. NW722. The sequence goes on along the minus strand of NZ_JAMMIN010000001.1, from coordinate 16,274 downwards.
TCTTTTTACCATTATCGTTAAAGTCGTTATCGAAGAAGGTGGTGTAGTTCACCCCCACGCCGACATAAGGACGCACTTTGCTGCTGGAATCGCCGAAGTACCACTGCGCCATTAACGTTGGCGGTAACAGGTGGACCGTGGCGATATCACCCGTCGCGCCCGTACCCACCTTATGGCGGAACGGCGTGGCCGCCAGCAATTCAACCCCGATATTGTCCGTCGCCATGTAAGTGAATGTCAGGCCGAGTTGCGTGTTATTACTCACATCAAACCCGTTTAAATGCCCCAGCGTACCACCCGCCCCTTCTGTAGGTCTGACGGTTGCCGGACCTGCACGCATAAAGAATTCTCCGGCTTCGTGCGCGAACGCGCTGCCTGAGAGAAGAGTTGTTAACGCCAGTGCCGCCACTGTAAATTTTTTCATACCCGCTCCATCGTTATGGTTATAAAAGCGTGATGAATATACCCACAATGAAGTAATAAGTGATCTAACACAGATCACATTTGTTCTTATAATTTAACATTTATTGATCCAGATTAATTTAGAACTTGTATTGAAAATCCTGGTTATAGGAATTCAGATCAATTTTGACATATTCACGCTATGCAAATATTTGTCTGCTCTGTTGCCCTAGCGATAAAGGCTGGCTAAGGTAATCAATGTCCCGCAATGGCGCGTGGCGTTAAGATTCGCGAACACTGCGGGACAGATTAATTTCCGTTGTAATCTATTGATACGTGAGTTTTTGCAGGTGAATCATGAGCGTTCTTAACCCATGCATGACATGCGGTGCCTGTTGTGCCTATTTTCGTGTCTCCTTTTATTGGGCTGAAGGCGACGATGCCAGCGGATGCGTTCCGGCGTCATTAACCGAGCCCGTTACCCCTTTTTTACGTTGTATGGCCGGTACCAACCAAAAACAGCCGCACTGTAAAGCGCTAATTGGCACGCCGGGTGAAAACGTCAGTTGCGCTATTTATGAAAACCGCCCTTCAACCTGTCGCGAATTTTCGATATCGGGCGAAGGAGGCGAAGTGAATGAGGCGTGCAATCGCGCCCGCGCGCGATACGGATTACCGCCGCTTTACAAAGATATGCTTTTCCATACAACTGCTGATGCTGCCACTGTAGAGTTATCCAGGGTACAATTGCCCGCAAATTAACACCTGCAAAACTCAAGGAGAGTGCATGTCTATCACGGCGAAGTCCGTTTACCGTGACGCCGGAAATTTTTTCCGAAATCAATTTATTACTATCTTGCTGGTTTCGTTGCTGTGCGCATTTATCACGGTGGTCTTAGGTCATGCCTTTTCACCCAGCGATGCGCAAATCGCGCAACTCAGTGAAGGAGAACATCTGGCAGGCAGCGCTGGCCTGTTTGAGCTGGTACAAAATATGACGCCGGAGCAGCAGCAGATCCTGTTGCGCGCCTCTGCCGCCTCGACGTTTTCCGGGCTTATCGGCAATGCTATTCTGGCCGGCGGTATCATCCTGATGATTCAGTTAGTTTCAGCGGGACATCGGGTTAGCGCGCTGCGCGCTATCGGCGCCAGCGCCCCTGCATTGCCTAAACTGTTTATTCTTATTTTTCTGACTACCCTGTTAGTGCAAATCGGTATAATGCTGATTGTCGTTCCGGGGATTATTATGGCCATTGTGCTGGCGCTTGCGCCAGTGATGTTGGTTGAAGAGAAAATGGGCGTGTTTGCCGCAATGCGCAGCAGTATGCGTTTAGCCTGGGCTAACATGAGACTGGTCGCGCCTGCGGTGATAGGCTGGTTGCTGGCTAAAACATTGCTATTGCTGTTCGCGCCCAGCTTCGCTGTACTGACCCCAAATGTAGGCGCTGTACTGGCGAATACGTTGAGCAATCTGATTTCCGCAGTATTGCTTATCTACTTATTCCGCCTGTATATGTTGATTCGCCAATAATCCGCAATGCGCCGTTACGCGGCGCATTCGACGCTCGTTGATGATGGAATCGAAGAATGAAGCAGTTTCTGGATTTTTTACCGCTGGTTGTCTTTTTTGCGTTTTATAAACTTTATGACATCTATGCGGCGACCTCCGCACTGATTGTCGCGACGGCAATCGTGCTGATTTATAGCTGGGTGCGCTATCGGAAAATAGAGAAGATGGCGCTGATTACCTTTGTTCTGGTTGCCGTCTTCGGCGGTCTGACGCTCTTCTTCCATAACGATGAATTTATTAAATGGAAGGTGACGGTTATTTATGCGCTGTTCGCCGGCGCGCTGTTAATAAGCCAGTGGGTGATGAAAAAACCGTTAATCCAACGTATGTTAGGTAAAGAACTGGCGTTGCCGCAGCAGGTCTGGTCAAAGCTGAACCTGGCGTGGGCGCTGTTTTTTATTGCGTGCGGTCTGGCTAACATTTATATCGCCTTCTGGTTGCCGCAAAATATCTGGGTCAACTTTAAGGTCTTTGGACTCACGGCGCTGACGCTCATTTTTACCCTGCTGAGCGGCGTCTATATCTACCGGCATCTTCCACAGGAAGATAAATCATAACCCTCCCGTGACTTATCATCGCCAGACTGCGAACGCCTGGCGATATTTTCTTCGCCTTGACGCCCTGCGCTTTCCCGTCAGTACCTTTATTCCCACTATTCTCCACACAAAATTCATAGTAGCATCGCGGCTGTAATTTTTTCTGATAGTCGGTTTTACAATGACAACAATGGATAATACTCCTCAGGGCGAGCTGGTTTTACGTACATTGGCCATGCCTGCCGATACCAATGCGAACGGCGATATTTTTGGCGGCTGGCTGATGTCGCAAATGGATATTGGCGGCGCGATACTGGCCAAAGAGATCGCGCACGGTCGGGTTGTAACCGTACGCGTGGAAGGAATGACATTTCTGCGCCCCGTCGCGGTTGGCGATGTCGTATGCTGCTACGCGCGCTGCGTTAAACGCGGTACGACGTCTATTAGCATCAATATTGAAGTCTGGGTGAAAAAAGTCGCGTCAGAACCGATTGGACAGCGCTACAAGGCCACCGAGGCGCTGTTTATTTATGTTGCCGTCGATCCGGACGGTAAACCTCGCCCGCTCCCGGTTCAGGGTTAAGTATACCCGCTTACGCCGCCAGCAGGTGATGGTATATTCCTGGCTGGCGGCGCCAGAGATTACTCAATCTGCGCCGTACCGTTCAGACGGAAGATAATATTGACCACCAGCCCGGAACCCGGCTTGCCTGCTTCATAGCGCCATTTGCGCATCGCATTCTTAACTTCACGCTCAAACATATTGGCTGGCTGCGCGGACAGAATCTGTACATTTTCCACTCGCCCAGCAGAGGTCACGTCAAACTTCACCTTTACGCGGCCTTCAATACGTAACGCCTGTGCTCGCGCCGGATATTGCGGCTGGTTACGGCTCAGAGCGCGAGGTCCAGTGGGCAGGCTCACCGCCGGCTTGCTGGTCGCCGAGGCGGTGCTGCTTGTTGGCCGCGCCGGGGCGCTATTTTCAAACGGTGAGGCAGGACGCGGCGCGGCCGGTTTGACTTCGCGCTTCGGCTGCTCTTCAACCTTTTTCACCGGTTTCGGCTTCGGCTTGGGTTTTGGCTTAGGTTTGGGTTTCTCAATCACCACGGGCGCTTCTTTAGGCGGTTCAGGGATCGGCTCTGGCTCCGGTTCGGGTTCAACCACCGGCTCCGGCGGCGGCTGAACCGCCTGGGGCGGCTCCAGGTCGGCGGGTGAAACCATTGTCACCGTGATAGGCTGCGCTGGCGCAGGCAATTCAATAACCTGATGTACCGAGGTATAGAGCAAACCTGCCACTACAGCACCATGAATGCCTACGGAAAGGAGTGTCGGCCAGGGAAAGCGACGAGGTAAATCAAGGGTCATTGAAGTCATAATCGTTTCAGTTGAAAAACCAGAGCTGAATTTTAAATGCAAATAGCAATCATATTCAATAAGGCATTGCCGATAGCGGCATTTAAAAGATGATATCGCGCAAAAACACCACACAAAATGTGCATGTTTAACAAAGTCGGTATCTTTACATTGCAGTTAAATGCCCTTTCCAATAACGTAATCAGCAACTTTTACCGATTAAGGAGCTCTACCCGTGCTGTATGTTATTTACGCTCAGGACAATGCCAACTCGCTTGAAAAACGCCTCTCGGTACGGCCCGCGCATCTGGCGCGCCTGCAACTTCTGCATGATGAAGGGCGATTATTAACTGCCGGGCCGATGCCCGCAGTGGACAGTAACGATCCTGGAGTAGCTGGATTTACCGGGTCAACGGTGATTGCTGAATTTGAATCTTTAGAAGCGGCGCAATCCTGGGCTGATGCGGACCCCTACGTCGCAGCGGGCGTCTATGCGCAGGTTTCGGTCAAACCGTATAAGAAGATCTTTTGAAAAGGATGGCCTGTTGGGCACCGCATACGGTGCCCTTTCTGGCTCACACACCGTGAATCGCAAAGAGTAATGAATTACGCTGACGATTAAAGATGCATTTCCTGATGGTATGGATACGCATATTACGGCGTGATTGCCCTTCAAGCCAACGCGCTTTACGGCGGCTCGCCTGACGTAGCATTCGCCAGCGCCCCACTTCCGTTCTACTACGCTTCATGTTTACGACTCTCACTGTAACAGAAGCGCCATTATACCCCCTCGCCGGATGCAGACCAGCGCTTTTCCCGTGTTTTTATTTGCCATGTGAATCCTGACGCGTAAACTCTTAACAACACGCTTTCTAAAGGATTTTTAAAGTTATGACAACCTTCTACACCGTGGTGAGTTGGCTGGTCATTTTGGGATACTGGGTTCTCATTGCCGGCGTCACATTACGTATTCTAATGAAACGGCGCGCAGTTCCCTCCGCAATGGCCTGGTTGTTAATCATCTATATCCTTCCGCTGGTCGGGATCATCGCCTATTTGTCCGTGGGCGAATTGCATTTAGGCAAACGTCGCGCCGAGCGTGCCCGCGCCATGTGGCCGTCTACCGCCAAATGGTTGAATGACCTCAAAGCCTGCAAACACATTTTCGCGCAAGAAAACAGTAGCGTCGCATCGTCCTTGTTTAAGCTGTGCGAACGACGTCAGGGGATTGCGGGCGTCAAAGGCAACCAGTTGCAATTGCTTACCGACTCCGATGATGTCATGCAGGCGCTTATTCGCGATATCCAACTGGCGCGGCATAATATCGAAATGGTGTTTTACATCTGGCAGCCAGGCGGCATGGCGGATCAGGTCGCTGAATCGTTAATGGCCGCCGCCCGCCGCGGCATCCACTGCCGGCTTATGCTGGATTCCGCGGGTAGCGTCGCTTTCTTCCGCAGCCCCTGGGCGGCCATGATGCGTAACGCTGGCATTGAAGTCGTAGAGGCGCTGAAGGTGAATCTGATGCGCGTCTTTTTACGCCGTATGGATCTTCGCCAGCACCGTAAAATGGTGATGATTGACAATTACATCGCCTATACCGGCAGTATGAATATGGTGGATCCGCGTTTTTTCAAACAGGATGCCGGCGTTGGACAATGGGTCGATTTGATGGCGCGGATGGAGGGCCCCGTGGCGACAGCAATGGGGATTGTTTACTCCTGCGATTGGGAAATCGAGACGGGTAAACGCATTCTGCCGCCCCCGCCGGATGTGAATATTATGCCGTTTGAGCAGGCCAGCGGGCATACCATTCATACCATTGCTTCCGGACCTGGTTTTCCGGAAGATCTCATTCACCAGGCACTATTAACCGCCACCTATGCTGCGCGCGAATATTTAATTATGACCACGCCATATTTCGTCCCCAGCGACGATCTGCTGCACGCTATTTGTACCGCTGCGCAGCGCGGCGTGGATGTCAGTATTATCCTGCCCCGTAAAAATGATTCACTGCTCGTCGGCTGGGCCAGTCGCGCCTTTTTTAGCGAGTTACTGGCGGCGGGCGTGAAAATCTATCAGTTCGAAGGCGGGCTGTTACATACCAAAAGCGTGCTGGTCGATGGCGAACTGAGCCTGGTCGGTACCGTGAATCTCGACATGCGTAGCCTGTGGCTTAATTTCGAGATTACGCTGGTCATTGATGATACGGGTTTCGGCGCCGATCTGGCTGCGGTACAGGACGATTATATTTCGCGCTCCCGCCTGTTAGATGCGCGTTTGTGGGTAAAACGTCCGTTATGGCAGCGTATTACCGAGCGATTGTTTTACTTCTTTAGTCCATTGCTGTAAAACGTGACCAACATGAGTAAACAGGTAGTCACTATGGAAATGGATCTGAACAATCGCCTGACTGAAGACGAAACACTTGAGCAGGCTTACGATATTTTTCTTGAGCTGGCGGCGGATAATCTTGATCCGGCTGATATCATTCTGTTCAATTTGCAATTCGAGGAGCGCGGCGGCGCGGAGTTGTTTGATCCCGCTGAAGACTGGCAAGAGCACGTCGATTTTGACCTGAATCCAGACTTTTTTGCCGAGGTGGTGATTGGCCTGGCGGATACCGAAGACGGCGAAATTAACGACATTTTTGCCCGCGTTCTGCTGTGCCGGGAAAAGGACCACAAGCTGTGCCATATTCTCTGGCGCGAATAAGCGGTTCAGGCCGGATGGCGTCTGATTGCGCCCTCCGGCAAGCCTGTTTAATCCGGTAGCTTACTGCCGCATCGGTTACAATATTGCGCGCTATGTTCATGCTGGCTTTGCTGGCACTGCGGACATTTTCGCTGCCAGTGACGTTTTTGAAACGCGCTGCTCATGTGCGTGGTAATCAGTCCTGTAGGAATCGCAATCACCGAATAGCCAATCAAAATAAGCACCGACGCGACAATACGTCCCAGCGGCGTATGCGGCGTAATATCACCGTACCCCACGGTTGTGACTGTCACTATCGCCCAATACACCGAGGCATTAAGCGTCGTAAAGCCATATTTCGGTCCTTCAATAAGATACATCAGGGCACCGAAAATAATCATCACGATCGCAATAAATGAATAGAACAGAATAAGCTGATGACGCGCGCTAATAATGGCGCTCCAGAATACCCGCAGAGATGGCATAAAGCGTAGCAGTTTAAGAATACGCAGCACGCGAATCGCTCGCATTGCGCGCCAGGCAAACATATAGTTCAGGCTAATTTCCGGCCACAGCCACATGACGTACAGCGGCAAAATCGTCACCAGATCAATAAATCCCCAGAAACTAAAAACGTATTTTGCCGGTTCGGGCCAGCTAAACAGTCTGAGCAAGTATTCACCGGTAAATATCAGGGTAACGCAGAGCTCCAGCCAGACAAAAATATGCCATTCATCAAATGTCAGGTGATATTCCGTTCCTACGCCTGATTCAACAAAAATGACCAGTACGCTAAGCAGCGCAAACAGCGCGCATAACCCTTCAAAACGGCGACCTGAGCGCGTAGTCAAATCGAACAGATTATGATAAAGACGACGGCGAACCGACGACAAAGAAAGTGACACGGTAACCTCACCTAAAAGAAGGGCTGACGAATTGTCAGCCCTTGCGATTATAACGGGTCTACTTTAAGGCAGGAAACGGCATGGCGAAAACTCCCTTCCAGCACCGGTCGCGTTTGCGCGCATTCTGGCCCGGCTAGCGGACAGCGTGTACGGAACACGCAGCCGGAAGGCGGGTTAATGGGCGAAGGTAATTCGCCCTCCAGCAATTGTATCTTCTTATTTCGCTCCAGATCGGGATCGGGAATCGGTACCGCCGACATCAGCGCTTTGGTATAAGGATGCAGTGGATTATGGTACACCTCATCATAGGTGCCCAATTCTACTGCATGACCGAGATACATCACCAGGACACGATCGGATATGTGCTTTACGACCGCCAGATCGTGCGCAATAAAAATCAACGACAGCCCCATCTCTCGCTGTAACTGCTGGAGCAAATTCACCACCTGCGCCTGAATAGAAACGTCCAGCGCCGACACCGGCTCATCGCAAATAATGAGCTTAGGTTCCAGGATCAATGCCCGGGCGATACCGATGCGCTGGCACTGCCCCCCGGAAAATTCATGGGGATAACGGTTGATGAGATTCGGCAGCAGCCCCACTTTCAGCATCATGGCTTTCACGCGGTCACGCACGTCCTGGCGCGAAAGTTTAGGATGATAAGTGCGCAGCGGTTCAGCGATAATTTCGCCAATCGTCATTCGCGGATTGAGTGACGCCAGCGGGTCCTGGAAAATCATCTGGATATCGCTGCGCACCTCGCGCCACTCATCCGCTTTCATGCCCAACAGATCTTTTCCCAGCCAGGCGACTTTACCGTCTGTCGCCTTCACCAGACCAATAATGGCGCGCGCAAACGTCGACTTGCCGCAGCCGGATTCGCCCACCACGCCCAGCGTTTCGCCTTCATACAGGCGTAGCGTAACGCCGTCCACCGCTTTCACAGTTTTCGGCGGTTGCCAGAACCACTGCTTCCCTTCTTTGATATCAAAATGTACTTTCAGATCGGCGATTTCGAGGAGAACTTTACGTTGTTCAATCACAGCATTCATAGCAGTTCCTCCACCGGTTTAAAACAGGCGCGCAAGCGACCAGGACTGAACGCTTCAAGTGGCGGCGCATTATTGCAGATCTCCATCGCATGAGGACAACGCGGCTGGAATGGACAACCTTTAGGCAAACGCAATAAATTGGGAGGATTGCCCGGAATCGTCAGCATTTCCGCCCCCTCGCTATCCAGACGCGGCACCGCATTAAGCAGTCCTATCGAATACGGATGGACGGGCTGATAAAAAACATCGCGCGCCTTACCGTATTCCATGGTACGCCCGGCATACATTACCAGGACCTTATCGCAAATACCCGCGACCACGCCCAGATCGTGGGTAATCATGATAATGGCGGTATTAAATTCGCGCTTTAGCTCATTAAGCAAGGTCATAATCTGCGCCTGCACGGTAACATCAAGCGCGGTGGTAGGCTCATCGGCAATAAGCAGTTTCGGCCTGCACAACAGCGCCATCGCAATCATCACACGTTGACGCATTCCGCCGGAAAATTCGTGCGGGTACATTTTCATCCGTTTGCGCGCTTCCGGCATTTTTACGGCATCCAGCATTCTGACGGACTCTTCAAAAGCTTCCGCTTTGCTCATCCCTTTATGCAGCATCAGGACTTCCATTAACTGCTCCCCAACGCGCATATAAGGATTTAGCGAGGTCATCGGGTCCTGAAAAATCATCGAAATCTGTTCTGCGCGCAGCGTATTCAGTTCGCGCTCAGGTAGATTAAGAATTTCACGTCCGTTAAAGGTCGCGGAACCGCCGATTCGACCATTCGTCGCCAGCAGTCCCATTAATGCGAACGCCGTTTGCGATTTCCCCGATCCAGACTCGCCAACAATGCCTAACGTTTCTCCAGCGCGAAGCGTAAAGTTCAGATCGTTGACCGCCGTCACATCGCCATCAGGCGTAGCGAACGTAACACGAAGATCATTTACCTCCAGCAGTACATTCGCCGGTTGCGGCGCCTGAGTTGCGGTTTCTGATAAGCTCATGGCTGTACTCCTTAACGATCTTTCGGGTCGAGGGCATCACGCAGGCCATCGCCAATAAAGTTAAAACAGAATAACGTCACCACGAGAAAGCCAGCCGGAAACAGCAGCAGCCACGGTGAGACTTCCATTGAATTTGCGCCATCGCTCAACAACGCTCCCCAACTGCTTAACGGTTCCTGCGTCCCAAGCCCCAGGAAACTGAGGAAAGACTCAAACAGAATCATGCTGGGCACCAGCAACGATGCATACACTACCACTACGCCCAGGACGTTAGGCACAATATGGCGGATCACAATGCTGGCGGTCGACACACCTCCCACCTGCGCGGCTTCGATGAACTCTTTACGTTTAAGACTTAGGGTTTGGCCACGCACGATACGCGCCATATCAAGCCAGGAGACCATGCCGATGGCGACGAAAATCAACAGAATGTTCTGCCCAAAAAACGTCACCAGCAAAATCACAAAGAACATAAACGGGAACGAGTTGAGGATCTCCAACAACCGCATCATCACAGAATCAATTTTGCCGCCCAGATAGCCGGACAGCGAGCCATACAGCGTTCCGACAATGACCGCCACCAGCGCGGCGGCAATCCCGACCATTAATGAGATACGCCCGCCGATGGCAACGCGCACCAACAGATCGCGCCCGGAAGAGTCAGTGCCGAAATAGTGGCCGGACGCCATATCCGGCGCGCTGGACATCATGCCCCAGTCGGTATCGAAATAGGTAAATTGCGACAGCATAGGCGCCACTGTCACGAATAGGGCTATCAGAAACAGGACAATAAGACTGGCCACCGCCGCACGGTTATGCATAAAGCGCCGACGGGCATCTTGCCAAAGGCTGCGACCTTCCACCTCCAGCTTTTCACTGAAATTTTCCAGCGTCTCGCTGTTTTTCTTACTTAACATCATCGCGAGCTCCAGTATCAATAGCGAATTTTCGGGTCGATAACGGCATAGAGCACATCGACAATGGCGTTAAACAATATGGTCAGCGCCCCGACTAAAATGGTCAAACTTAACACCAGCGAGTAATCGCGGTTGAGCGCGCCATTAACGAAAAGCTGCCCAATGCCCGGTAAGCCATAAATCGTTTCAATCACCATTGAGCCGGTAATAATGCCGACAAAGGCTGGCCCCATATAGGATAAAACCGGCAGCAGCGCAGGTTTTAACGCATGGCGGAAGATGATTCTGCGCATCGGTAATCCTTTTGCCCGCGCGGTACGAATAAAGTTCGAATGCAGAACTTCAATCATTGAGCCGCGCGTAATACGAGCGATGCTGGCAATATAGGCCAGTGAAAGCGCGACCATCGGCAGGATCATAAATTTTAACGCCCCGCCGTTCCAGCCGCCGCCAGGCAGCCATTGCAAGGTTATCGCAAAGACCATCACCAGTAACGGCGCCACCACAAAACTGGGGATAACGACGCCGGTCATGGCAAATCCCATCACCGTATAATCCCATCGCGTATTTTGCTTTAGCGCGGCAATCACGCCAGCGCTGACACCAATAATGACCGCCAGCAAAAAAGCGGCGGCGCCAAGTTTCGCCGAAACGGGGAAGCTGGCGGCAACCAGATCGTTGACCGTGTAATCTTTGTATTTAAACGATGGTCCAAAATCGCCATGCGCCAGCTGTTTCAGGTAGCTGAAGTACTGCGTCATGATGGGATCGTTCAGATGATATTTTGCTTCAATATTGGCCAGCACTTCCGGCGGCAATGCGCGCTCGCCGGTAAAAGGGCTACCCGGCGCGAGGCGCATCATAAAGAAAGAGATGGTAATAAGAATAAACAGCGTCGGAATCGCTTCCAGACAGCGGCGTAAAATAAATTTCAACATTGCCCGTACCTTCTGGCCTGTGCCTTTACTTCCCGGATGTGACAAAAGATCCGCCAGGGAAAGTTATAGTGCGATGAAAAAAGACACCATGGGACAACCGCAGTTGTCCCATGTCTTGCCATTAATGTTTGATAATATATAAGTTTTTCACATAAATATTATCCAGCGGGTCTTTACCGGTATACCCGCCCACCCAAGGTTTCACCAAGCGCGCGTTAACGTAGTAATACACCGGCACAATAGCCGAGTCTTTATCTAACTGCTGCTCCGCTTTAGCGTAGAGTTCGCTGCGCTGCGTATCGTCCGCCACTTTCAGCGTGTCAGCAATCAGCTTATCAAACGCCGGGCTCTTATAATGCGCGGTGTTATTTGAACTGTCGGACAACATAGTATTCAGGAATGAGGTCGGTTCATTATAATCTGCGCACCACCCGGCTCTGGCGACATCAAAGGTGCCCTGATGACGGGTATCCAGGAAGGTCTTCCATTCCTGATTCTCCAGATTCACATTGACGCCCAGATTTTTCTTCCAGATAGACGCCACGGCAATGGCCAGTTTTTTATGTAGATCGGAGGTGTTATACAGCAGGTCGAATGTTAAGGGCTTATCCGCCGTAAAGCCGGCTTCAGCCAACAATTTCTTCGCTTCTTCATTACGCTTTTGCTGGGACCATTTGAACCACTCAGGCTCTACCAGTTTTGCGCCATCGGTATACGGCGGCGTGTAGCTATAAGCGGGTAAATCGCCCTGATTTTTAACCTTATTAACAATAATGTCGCGATCTAACGCCAGTTTCAGCGCGGTACGCACGCGGACATCGTTAAATGGCGCTTTTTGATTATTAATTTCGTAATAATAGGTACACAAATAAGGGTCTACGCGGACTTCATTCGGGATCTCTTTTTTCAGTTTCTGGAATAATTCGATCGGCATATTGTTATAAGTCATATCGATCTCGCCGCTGCGGTAGCGGTTAACATCCGTCACCTCCGAAGAGATAGGCAAATAAGTTACCTGATTGATGACGGTTTTGTCGTTATCCCAGTATTGCGGGTTACGCTCCAGCACGATACGTTCGTTCACCACCCAGTTTTTTAACTTATAAGCGCCGTTAGTGACAATATTGGCCGGTTGTGTCCATTTATCGCCAAATTTTTCGACCGCCGATTTCGGTACAGGAGACACTGAAGGGTGGACCAACAATTTGTAGAAATAAGGCACCGGCTCACTTAAGGTCACTTCAAAGGTGTGATCATCAAGCGCTTTTACCCCCAGATCGGTGGCGGGTTTTTTACCGGCGATAATGTCATCGATATTAGCGATATGACCGTATTGCAGATAGCTGGCGTACGGCGATGCCGTATTAGGATCGGCCAGGCGTTGCCAGCTATAAACGAAATCATGGGCGGTGACGGGCGTACCATCTGACCATTTCGCATTTTCACGTAGATGGAATGTCCAGACTTTAAAATCTTTATTTTCCCATTTTTCCGCGACGCCCGGTGAAGGATGCCCCTCGACATCACTAATTAATAAGCCTTCAAAGAGATCACGGCTGACGTTCGATTCCGGCACGCCTTCAATTTTATGCGGGTCGAGAGACTGCACTTCTGATCCATTATTACGTACCAACGTTTGCTTGTCGGCTAACTGAACACCGGCGGGCACGTCTGCCGCAGTCGCGGCGCTGGCGGCGATGAGCGCAGTGAGTATTCCCACTGCAATTAAACTTTTTTTCGTGATGTTAGACATTGTGTTTGTACTCCACTCATTATAATTACTGGTTTTTACCAGCCTGTTTAATCCCGTCAGGGTTCCTGTACAGCACTGGTGGTGTACTGCCAGGTCTGTCACTGCTTTTGCTATCACCGACTTTATTTATTCTGACGATTCGTTCGATCGCCTTTCGTCGATTCGGTATACGACGTACCTGCCCACGTCGCACGTTATTTCTGACAACCATGTAAATGAAAATAGTTATCAACAATGTGAAATCTTCTGCAAAATGTTTGGCCGAAAAGTATCAAATGCGTTTCTGAACCGCCAATTCATTTTACAATTTTGTTAACCAATTCTCTTTTATGGAAAATTTCCTGCCCAGAAAAACAGTTAAAGAATGTTAAAAAATTTTAATTTATTATTTATAATCAACAAGTTGAAAGAAAAATATCTCTCTGTCACATCGTAGGTTATGCCTTCGCCATAAAACACACACAAATTTAACAAATGCTCATTATTTAGCACATTCATCTACGATGGAGCTGAAACAACTAATAACATTTCAATAATCCTTCATCAAGCCCCAGAGTATGGTGTGAATAAAATAACAGACCTACCGCTTCTCACGGACTCAGTAATGTTGATAATAGTTTGATTAATAAAAATAAATAGCGTTAGATTATATTAGTATTTTTTATCATTAAAACACTGAATGCTTATCAAAGTAAGAAGTGTTACGTGGGAATGTCACTGGGAATGTCACAAGGCGGCCCCCTTAGGGCGCCGCCTGTAAATCAACAGGTGGGAGTTTAGTTGAGCAAGCCGGGGAAAATGCCTTTTATTCCTGTGACAATAAATTCGATGCCGAGCGCCATTAACAACAACCCCATGATTCGGGTAATAACGTTGATACCGGTTTGCCCCAGCAAACGAACCAGCCACGGCGCCATACGGAACACGCCCCAGCAGCAAAGCGCAAAAAGCGCAATGGCAACTGAAAAACCAAGCAAATGCGCGATGCTGTGATAACGCGTCCCCCAGACGATAGTGGAGCTAATCGCCCCTGGCCCCGCCATTAACGGTAGCGCTAACGGCACAACGCCAATGCTCTCGCGTATGGCCGTCTCTGACTTTTCTTGCTTGTTTTGTTTATCTTCCCCCAGCTTCCCGCTGATCATCGACATTGCAATGGTGACAACCAGGATACCGCCCGCAATTCTGAACGAGTCAATAGAAATACCAAACAGCTGCAGGATGCCATCGCCGAGGAATAAGGAACTCCACAAGATAATCGCAACCGACAGATTCGCGGTGAGGTTAGTTTTATTACGCGCCGTGGCCGTCTGGTAGCTGGTCATGCTGATGAAAACGGGGATAATCCCCACCGGGTTAACCAGCGCAAAGAGCCCGATAAAGAACTTAAAGTAAACAGGAAAATCAAAAAGCGGTTGAATCACGGTTAGCTCCGAAGCGTTAGCCGGATGAAGTCAATGTTCGTTAATGATCAAAACGCGCAGAAGATACGCCTTTTATTCGCATAGTTCACCTCTTATCTACACGTAATTTCATCCATTCATCGCTGTTATTTATATGTACTCGTTATGCTAATCCACTCACTCTTCATGACAACGATTTCTTAACAATTTACATAAAAGGCTAAAATGGCCTGCTGAAAGGTGTCAGCTTTGCGTAATCTTGATTTAGATCACACAATCGCTACTCAGAAGTGAGTAATCTTGCTTACGCCACCTGGACGTAACGCGTTAGAGTTAAATGATACTAACGCAGAAGCTCTTTTAGTAAATCAGAGCGAAACGGACGTTAAGTAACCACCTGAATTTCAGGCATTTATACAAAGTATCGTCGATCTGTCTATACTCACGTATCGCGCAGATGATTTACTAAAAAAGTTTAACATTATCAGGAGAGCATTATGGCTGTTACTAATGTCGCTGAACTTAACGCACTCGTAGAGCGTGTAAAAAAAGCCCAGCGTGAATATGCCAGTTTCACTCAAGAACAGGTCGACAAAATCTTCCGCGCCGCCGCTCTGGCCGCCGCTGATGCCCGCATTCCGCTGGCCAAAATGGCCGTCGCCGAATCCGGTATGGGTATCGTGGAAGACAAAGTGATTAAAAACCACTTCGCTTCTGAATATATTTACAATGCCTATAAAGATGAAAAAACCTGCGGCGTGCTGTCTGAGGACGACACCTTCGGAACCATCACCATTGCTGAACCTATCGGCATTATTTGCGGTATCGTTCCAACCACTAACCCAACCTCTACCGCAATCTTCAAATCGCTGATTAGCCTGAAGACCCGTAACGCCATCATCTTTTCTCCGCATCCGCGCGCTAAAGAAGCAACCAACAAAGCGGCAGACATCGTTCTGCAAGCGGCTATCGCTGCCGGCGCGCCGAAAGATCTGATTGGCTGGATCGATCAACCTTCCGTAGAACTGTCTAATGCGCTGATGCACCACCCGGATATTAACCTGATCCTTGCGACAGGTGGTCCAGGCATGGTTAAAGCAGCATACAGCTCCGGTAAACCTGCTATCGGCGTAGGCGCAGGCAACACCCCGGTTGTTATTGATGAAACCGCGGATATCAAACGCGCTGTGGCGTCTGTTCTGATGTCTAAAACCTTCGATAACGGCGTAATCTGTGCTTCTGAACAGTCTGTTGTCGTTGTTGATTCCGTCTATGATGCCGTTCGCGAACGTTTCGCCAGCCACGGCGGCTACATGCTGCAGGGCCAGGAGCTGAAAGCGGTTCAAAACGTTATCCTGAAAAATGGCGCTCTGAACGCCGCTATAGTCGGTCAGCCAGCCTACAAAATCGCTGAACTGGCAGGCTTCTCCGTACCAGAAACCACCAAAATTCTGATCGGTGAAGTTACAGTCGTTGACGAAAGCGAACCGTTCGCACACGAAAAACTGTCTCCGACTCTGGCGATGTATCGTGCGAAAGATTTCGAAGAAGCGGTAGAAAAAGCAGAAAAACTGGTCGCTATGGGCGGTATCGGTCACACCTCCTGCCTGTACACTGACCAGGATAACCAGCCAGAACGCGTTGCTTACTTCGGTCAGATGATGAAAACTGCGCGTATCCTGATCAACACCCCGGCCTCTCAGGGTGGTATCGGTGACCTGTACAACTTCAAACTCGCACCTTCCCT